>JAGWXD010000010.1 GCA_018970085.1 Cyanobacteria bacterium REEB459 | reverse complement strand
ATCGGGTTATCGTTGTAAGCGAGCTGTTTTATCCTGAAGAAATGTCAACAGCATACATCATGACTTGTATCGCTGATCATATTAGTGAAGACAACGAAGTATTAGTTATAACTGGAGCAGAATTCTACACAGGCAAAAACAGGAAATCGTCTTTAAATAAATTAAATACTAACAGGTTTTCGGTTAGAAGAGTTTTCATACCTAAACTTAGCAAAGATAAGCTGATTAGTAGAACTCTCAGGCTTGCTATTTTAAGTGTAAGCCTAGCTATAACTACTATGACACACTTAAAAAGCGAAGACATTTTATTTTCTGTAACTAACCCCGCCCCACTAGTAATATTTCTTGCTATAGTAAAGAAAATCAAAAAAGCGTCATATATTCTTCTTGTACATGATGTTTTCCCCGAAAATGCTGTTGCCTCAGGAGTTATCAGGCATGATTCGCTAATCTTTAAGGTAGTTAGATATATATTTAATTGGGCATATAAAATGCCGGATTTAATTATTGCAATTGGCCGAGATATGGCTGAGATTATAGAATCAAAAATAGATTTAGATGGAAAACAAAAGATCAAAATAATTGAAAACTGGTCAGACTTATCTGTTGTAAAGCCCATTTCAAGATGGAAATCCCGCATACCAGAGTTGGGACTAGAGGGAAAAATAGTTATTCAATATGCAGGCAATATTGGTAGAGCCCAAGGCATACTAGATTTCGTTCGATCTGTTAGGCTTGTTAACAATGATTGTATACATTTTTTGTATGTAGGCAGGGGAGCACATCATTCGGAGCTCAAAGAAGAATTAAATGGTACTGAAAACGCATCTGTACTTGATGCTTTTAGGCGCAATGAACAAGCCATTGTTCTAGGTTCTTGTGATATTGCTTTAGTAATTCTTGGTAAAGGTATGTATGGCTTAGGCGTACCTTCTAAAACCTATAATATAATGGCTTCTGGAAAGCCTATTTTGTTCTTGGGTCCAAAGAATAGTGAAATATATCGCCTTATCAATGACTTTGATATTGGTTGGACCTTTGACTGGGGAGATTTAAGTTTAGTCAATAAATTTATAAACTCAATAAAATTTTCTGACCTAACTAATATTCAGAGTAAAGGAATAAGAGCGCGGAAAGTTGCTGAAAGGTTTTACAATAAAGAACTTGCTATGAAAAAATTTAGAGAATCAATAAGCATGGTGGGAAATTCTAAGATTCTAATTTAAAATATTTAAATGCGAAAGTTTAATTTTTATCTTATATTGATAAATCTATTTTAGAGGGCGTTTGAAAAGTCAGGTAGTCAGTAAAAAAGCTCACACGGTATAAGCTAGTAGTACCAAACAACTAGCATCGTGAGAGCCATGAGTAAAGCTTACACCAGCAATTTGACCCGCGACCAGTTTGAACTGATTGAGCCGATGCTACCCAAGGCGAAGCCAGGAGGTCGGCCCCGAACAGTCTGCCTTTGGGCCATGCTCAACGCCATTTTTTACCTGGTGAGTCAGGGTTGTAGTTGGCGAGATTTACCCGGTGACTTTCCGGCCTGGCAAACGGTGTACACCGACTACCGAGGTTGGGTGAAAGAGGGGACTTGGAACGCTATTCATGACCGATTGCGGGGCTGGACACGGGCCTCCGAGGGGCGTCCCGAAAGCCCGTCAGAAGTCATTTTGGATAGTCAAAGTGTGCCTACAGCGCCGATGGTGCATCGCTCAGTGGGCTATGACGCCACGAAAATGACCAAGGGCCGTAAGCGGCATCTAGTGGTCGATACCCTGGGCTTGATGATGGCCGTTGTCGTAACAGCGGCCAATGTCACCGAACGCGACGGGGGCCAACAGGTATTACAAAAGCTCCATCAACTAGGAGAGACCGTGGCTCGGATCTATCTGGTTTGGGTCGATGGCGGCTACAGCGGTCCAAACTTCCTGCGTTGGGTGATGGACACCTTGGGTTGGATCCTCCAGGTCGTCTTACGACCGCAGCAGAGCCAGGGATTTGTCTTACTGAAGAAACGCTGGATTGTGGAGCGTACCTTTGGCTGGTGGCAATGGTCACGACGACTCGTCCAGGACTATGAACAGCTGCCTAAAAATGCTGAGGCAATGCTGCAGATTGCCATGATCCGCATCATGGTTAGACGCTTGGCCTAATTGGCTACACCCCTACCCCTTTTCAAACATCCTCTTAGTGCATGGGGCCGGGTAAAACCTGAGTGGCAACTTATGGCCGTAGGTGTCTCAGAATTCCAGGGTTGAACTAGCATACTCACAGGCCTATCGTTGATCGTCAGCAAAGCCCCAGCCATGGCTCCTTTCCCCCCTTCTGTTGATGCTGGTCTGGCATACTTCCCTCAGGCCTTGACCCCTTACTTGAGGGCGGCTTACCTTGATCCAGCGGTGACTTCGCTGCGCTGTTGGCAGGCGGGGCCATACCTGGTGTTAGAGGTTGATCACCCCCCTCCCGAGGTGACCCATGGGGAGCAGGTGCTAACGGTGTTGCAGGGGGGCTTAGAGGAACTTTTGCCCGCTCTGCCCTGGGCTGACTGGCAGGGAGACAGTGGCTGCCAGTTAGGGGTGAGAATTTATTTAAAGGTCAGGGACGCAGCCCAACCCTACGGAATACGCAGCTTTACCTGGAGTCGCCTGGAGTCCGGCAGGGCGACCCCTGACCACCAGGCGGCGGGGTCGCCATTGTGCGGTGCAGAGGCCAGGTCGGCGCTCCCCGATGCGGCGATTCAACTGGCTCCCAAGCCTACCTGGAGGGGGTGGGTGAGTCCCTGGCTAAATAATCAGGTGACTGCTTTAGTGGCTAACTATTGGGCCGGTGGGGTGGCAGTCCTGATGCTGGTGGTTAGTGGTTGCCTGGTCTACGGGTTCACTCGCCCTTGTGTGGTGGGGGGGTGCGATCGCCTGGAGCGATCTAGAGCCTTCTATCAGCTGGCCCAAACCGCCCTGCGGGCTGATTCCACCAATACTAATGTAGTTGCGGTGCAGGCCGATCTGCAGGCGGCCGTAGATTTATTAACCCCGATTCCCATCTGGTCAGTCCACTATGGCTCAGCCCAGGCTGGTTTAGATCGCTATAGTCCTGTCCTGGCCAGTCTGAAGACCGTTCTTCAGGCCCAGCAAAAGGCTTTCTCTGCCGCCCAACTGAGCCAGACCCCTCCCCATCCGGTGGAACGCTGGGTGACTATTCACCTACTCTGGCAACAGGCGATCGATCAACTGACTACCATTGGGCTCCCCAGCCCGGCCTATGATTATGCCCAAAAAAAATTAATGGTCTATCGGGCCAATTACAGCTTGATTGGTGGCCGAGTCATGGCGGAGGAGGCAGCGGAGGCTAATTTTAATACCGCCATCCAAACCGCTCAGCTAGCCCGACAGCGGATGGACAGCAGTCATTCTCTGGCGGGCTGGCAGGTGGCTACAAAGGCATGGCAGGCGGCCATTACGCAACTTTCCCTGATTCCTCAGGGGACTTTGATCTACCCCCAGGCCCAGGCCCACCTCCAGGACTATCGCCAGCAACTAGCGAGATCGCTCAATCAGGTTGCCATTGAGACCGCCAGCACCCACCGCTACGACCAGGCGATGCAGGCCGCCAGGATGGCCGCTGCCAGGGGTGCCAAGGGCCAGTGGCGGTTGGCCGTTGGCGACTGGCAGCAAGCCCTGGCCTATATCCAGCAAATTCCCGTCGACAGGACGTTGTTTAAAGAGGTGCCCACCCTGGTGGAAACCTATCAAACGAACCTGGGCTACGCCCAGACCCAGATGAAGAGAAGCCAGTCCTTGGTGGGGGTCACCACTGCCCTGGGCAAAATTTGCGGCGCTGCTAATTGCACGGTAGCGGCAGACAATGACCAAATTCGTCTCAACCTCCCCTTTGCCTATGCCCAAGGGCTTAAACAAGCCCTGAGCCTGCCTCAGCAAGGAGGTAGTAACCAACTCGGTCCGGGGCTCAAGTCCCTGATCGATACTATTATTAACGTCAGCCACCAACTCAAGCAGGTGGTCGTCATCTATGACGGCGAAGGCCATCTGGTTGCCCGCTACCAACCCGACCTGGGGGGATTTTCTCGAGCCCTGGACAGGGGTGGCATTTAACTAATGCGGGCGTAGTCATCCTGGAAGCGGACAATATCGTCTTCTCCCAGGTACTCGCCGTTCTGCACTTCAATCAAAATCAAGGGAATTACGCCTACATTTTCCAGGCGATGGTGAGTGCAGGGAGGTACATAGGTAGATTGGTTGGTGCTGAGGAGAATCTCGTTTTCCCCGCAAATGACCTTGGCGGTGCCAGAAACCACAATCCAGTGTTCGCTGCGATGGTGATGCATCTGTAGGCTCAAGCGGTGCCCTGGCTTGACCTCAATGCGCTTGATTTTATAGCCGCGGCCTTCTTCTAGCACCGTGTAGGTGCCCCAGGGGCGAATGCCTGCTTCGCTGAGGTCTTGGTCATGACCATGGCTCTCTTTACCATTGCTATGGGTTAAAACCAGAGCAGCCGGCTGAGCAGACTCGTTAAAATTAGACATAGGGTGATTTCTCCAAAAAATTACCGTAAAAACTAATCTGAAATTAATCTAAAATTAATATCACAAAATTGAAACCGATAACCCGGGCGAGCCGATAACCGCAGCTATTGATCCAGCCCTTAGCCCGAAACTGGTTCAACCTTATCTTCAACCGTACATATGCCACTGCCTAGTTTAGCAAAGCCTTACCCGGGGCGGTGGCCAACCTGGGTCCAATGCGTCTATCTATACCAAGTCTTTAAGCATGATGGGGCAGACCAGGCGATTAGAGGCGGTTGGGGGTGCTGCTGGCAAGGTCTATCCAATCTCAGGCCGGCAAGGGGTGGTTGATCCCACCGGGTTAACAGTTATAGTGAAACAAACTGCTAACCGGGTATGGCTATGTTTAATCTGGGTTGGACTGAGGTAGTGATTGTGATTGGGGTGGCCCTGCTGATCTTTGGTCCTAAAAAAATTCCCCAACTAGGTAGCACCCTGGGTAAGACTCTGCGGGGATTTAAAGAAGAGATGGGGGCATCTCCCAAGCAGGAGCTGAAAAGCTACGATGATGCTCAGGATGGAGATGTGTATCGATAGGTGAAGGGCCCATGGGGCAGTTCTTCAAATATACCCTGGCTAGTTTTGTCGGGTCCTGTTTGCTATTGCTGTTATTGGGCGTTTTTCTGGCAATTGGGGCTCTGGGGCTGGCCGGGCTACTGCTGACTGGCCTGGTGCGCGGCGCTCCTAAGGCCGAGCCAGCCAAAAACACTATCTTGGTTTACGACCTGTCTACCGCGATCGCTGAAGGTCCTACCCGGCTGGAGATGGGCACCCACCTACTCGGGGGGGCGTCTCGGTCCCAGCTATCCCTGCGTCGAGCGGTTATGGCCCTGGAAAAGGCGGCCCAGGACGATCTCATTGTTGGTCTTTACCTGCAGGGAGGCGACGGGGGGGTGGGGGCAGGGTTGGCCGATCAGGTGGATCTGCGCCAGGCGATCGCTACGTTTAAAGCATCGGGTAAACCGATCCTGGCCTACAACACCGATTGGAATGAGCAGCAATACAATCTGGCGGCCCTGGCCCATCCCCTTTACCTGAATCCCTTTGGGTCGATAGAGATGAATGGTCTCTACGCCCAGACCATGTATCAGGCAGCGGCGCTGGCAAAGCTGGGGGTGGGGGTGCAGGTCACCCGGGTGGGTAAGTATAAATCCGCTGTGGAACCCTTTTTGCGCAACAGCATGAGCCCAGCAGAACGGGACCAGGCCCAGCAATTGCTGGGGGATGTGTGGCAGACCCTGGTGGCCAACGCTGTCCAGGCCCGATCCCTGACCCCCCAGCAGCTTCAGACCATCGCCAACCGTCAAGGGCTTTTGTTTGGCACTACCGCCCGCAGCCAAAAGCTGGTGGACCAGGTGGCCTACGAAGACGATGTGATTACCGCCCTGCGGCAACTTACAAAGGAAACCGACGACGACAGGGAAAGCTCCGATGGCGATCAGAGCTTTCGGCAAATTACCCTACCTGACTACGCCAGGGGCCTAACCGACGACCTGGTTAATCGCAGTGCCTCTGCCCAGGTCGCCCTGGTCTACGCCGAGGGGACCATTGTCAATGGTGATGCCGCCGGTGCTTGGGGGCAAACCAGGGTGATTGCCGGTAATACCCTGGCTCGTCAACTGCGTCAGTTACGCCAAGACCAGGCCGTCAAAGCGCTGGTGCTGAGGATCGATAGTCCCGGTGGGAGTGCTACGGCAGCCGAGGTGATTCAGCGAGAGGTGCACCTATTTCGTAAGGCGGGCAAACCGGTGGTAGTTTCCATGGGGAATGTGGCGGCTTCTGGGGGCTATTGGATTGCCGCCAATGCCGACCTGATTATGGCCCAACCCACCACCATTACTGGTTCAATTGGGGTCTTTAGTCTATTTCTCAATCTTAAGACCCTGGGGGATAAGGTGGGGGTTGCTTGGGATGGGGTTAAAACCGCCGATCTGGCTGATATTGGCTCCAGTACCCGCCCTAAAACTGCCCAGGAACTCGGGATTTTACAACGGAATGTAGACCTGATCTACGATGCCTTTTTAGATCGGGTGGAAGCTGGTCGCCATCTACCCAGGACCCGGATAGCCGAGATTGCCCAGGGGCGGGTATGGTCGGGTAAAACCGCTCAGCGTCTGGGACTGGTAGATGAATTGGGAGGGGTTAATCAGGCGATTGCAAAGGCGGCCCAGTTGGCCAAACTGGGCGATCGATGGCAACTGCGGGAATACCCCCAGACTAATGACTGGCAGCAATTCTTGGGTCTTTTCAGCTCTAGCGGCTATGGTCAGCTAGGGAGTGACCCTCTGAGCAGCCAGATCACTCTTTGGCTGGCCGACTGGGGCCTGATTAAAACCCTCAACGACCCTAAAGGTATCTACTTACTGATGCCCTACACCTGGCAAATTAATTAAAGCCCAGCAGGGATTGTGGTGGTGACGCTCATGGGCGGCGGCGGTAGCGACTGATTACCCCCTGACTGGGGCTGAAGAGAAAGGCCAGACTAAACAGCGCTGAGACCACTAAGACAATGGCAGCACCGGAGGGCAGATTAAAGTAATAGCTCAGGTATAGCCCACTGAGGCTAGCAAAGACCCCGATGCCGCAACCCAGGATCATAACCTGGTGCAGACGGGGGACCAGCAGGTAGGCCGTAGCGCCCGGGGTAATCAGAAGGGATAAGACTAAAATTACCCCCACTACCTTCATACTAGCTACTACGGTCAAGGCAATCAGTACCATCAGCCCGGAGTTGAGTAAGCCTACCGGTAGGCCGCTGGCCCTGGCTCCCATGGGATCGAAGCTATAAAATAAAAGCTCCTTGTAGATCAGCACTACCACCCCCAGTACCAGAGCGGCAATGATAGCGGTATCCCGCACATCAGCGACGGTGACCCCGAGAATATTGCCAAATAGGAAATGATTCAAATCAATTTTGTTTTCTTTCTGGATGACCGTAATTAGGGTGATACCGAGAGCAAAGAAGGCCGAAAAGACAATTCCCATGGCTGCATCTTCTTTAATCGAAGACTGCCTATGGATCCAGGCAATCAGAACTGTACTGAGAACTCCGGCGATGAAGGCACCCAAAAATATATTGCCACCCAGCCAAAAGGCCAGAGCCAGACCGGGTAAGACCGAATGGCTGATGGCGTCTCCCAGTAAGGCCAGTCGCTGCACCATCAGGTAACTACCGACAACGGCGCAGATGATACCCACCATCACTGCTACAGCTAGTGATCGCAGCATAAAGTCATACTGCAAGGGGTCCAGTAACCAGTGGATCGGACCCATCTCAGGCAACATGACCCCAAAAACCCACCTCACCGCCGTAGGCGCGGCGCATGTGCTCAGGGCTCAGCACCCACTGGCGGGGACCAGCGGCAATCAGCTCTTGGTTAAGCAGAATTAACTGATCGAAGTTGGTAATCGATTCCCCCAGGTCGTGGTTAATCACCAGCACCATCTTGCCCGCCGCGGCCAAGTCGCGAAAAACCTTGAAGATGATTCCGGTGGTGGCTTGATCTACCCCCACCAGGGGTTCATCAAAGCAGAAAATCTCCGCTTCCTGGGCCAGAGCTCGGGCTAGAAAGACTCGCTGCTGCTGCCCCCCCGACAGGGCCCCAATCGGTCGGTGGGCCAGTTCAGCCATGCCCACCCGCTCCAGGGCTGCCTGGGCCAGCCGTCGACTAGAGGCGGCAAAAGGTCGCAGCCAGCCAGTCGGCTTGACCCGTCCCATCATCACCACATCCCAAGCAGTAGCCGGAAAATGCCAGTCGATCTGCGATCGCTGGGGCAAATAAGCAATCCGCTCCAGGTGGGCACTCAGGTCTGCCTCTCCCCAGGTCACTCGACCAGTAACCCGGGGAATCAGTCCCAGCATGGCCTTAATCAAGGTACTTTTACCGGCTCCATTGGGGCCAAAGATGCCCACCAGCTGGCCCGGGTGAATGGTCAAGTTAATATTGCGCAAGGCCCGTAGATCCTGATAATTAACGCTGAGATGGTGAAGCACCAGGGGGGGCATAGCGATCGCTCCGGTGGAGGTCATCAACGGTTTTACTAACAATCTTGCCTGAGTAACCTGGCGTCGCCCTCCAGAGAGGCTACCGAAGCTGACTCAACTGGCCTGGGGACGGAAAATCAGAGAAAATGAAGTAATTATGAAAGTCATTATAGGATAAAAGTGAAAAGAAAATGAAACTCAAGCCATGGGACAAATCTATAGAGGCCGGGTAGAGGTCTGGCTGCTAGGGCTGTTAGGGGTAATCGGCTTAAATGGCTGCGGCCTACCTCCGGGCCAGCCTTTATCAAGGCAGGGTCGACCCAGGGTAGTCGCCACCAGTACCCTGATTGCCGACTGGGCAGGACAGATTGGTGGGGATAGCATTGAGCTAACTGGTCTACTTCGTGCTGGTGCCGATCCCCATGTTTATGAGCCGGTGCCCGCCGACACCATTGCCCTGGAGCGGGCTGACCTGATTCTCTATAACGGCTATAACCTGGAGCCGGGCCTAATTCGTTTAATCAACGCGGCGGGCGTTAAGGCTCGTCGGGTTGCCCTGGGGGAGGTGGTACCCGCCCTTACCAGCCATCACACCGCCACCACCGTGCCCGATCCCCATGTGTGGGGAGATGTGGGTAACGTAGTACCAATGGTGGAAACATTACGAGATCAACTGATTTCCCTGGTTCCGGCTCAGCGGCAGGTATTTAGCCAACGGGCTCAAGCCTATATTGGTCAGCTGAACCGGGTAGACCACTGGATTAAACATCAAACTGCCACCGTGCCCCCCTCCCGGCGCTACCTGGTTACCACCCACGACGCCTTTCAATACTACGCCAGGGCCTATGGTTTACAGGTGGTGGGCACCTTGATCGGCATCAGCACTGAAGAACAACCCAGTGCCCGCACCATGCAATATCTGGTGACATCAATCCGCTCTGTGGGCGTCCCTGCAATCTTTGCAGAAACCACCCTTAACCCTAATCTGATTACCACCGTGGCCGGCGAGGCTGGGGTGAGGCTGGCTCCTACCCCCCTTTATTCCGACTCCATTGGAGCAGTCGGCAGCCCGGGGGATAGCTATCTGAAAATGATGGCCGCCAACACCCGGGTCATCGTCGAGAATCTAGGCGGGCGGGTGCAGACCTTATCCCTTCCAAACTAAGGTACGCCACTGCCTTAGCCCCTGGGGTTAGCAGCTGGGCTGGGGACATCGTAGCCAAACAGGTTTGGGTCGACATCCTGGAGGTTGAGGTCAGCCAGACCATACTCCGCCCATCGGCCATCAACCTGGGCCGCAGTGTCGGCATCGGCGGTCAGTTCCTGGCTCCAGGGGCGATCGGTCTCGGGATAAATCTTGGTGGTGGCGTCAATTCCCATACGACTACCCAGCCCGGGCTGTACAGTGGCAAAGTCGAGATGGTCAAAGGGGGTGTCGGGTAAGATAAATACATCCCGAATTGGGTCAACCTTAGAGGTGACTGCCCACATCACCTGGCGTGGGTCGCGCAGGTTGATGGACTGGTCAACCACAATGACAAACTTGGTGTAATTAAACTGGGGTAGGGCTGACCAGAAGGCCAGGGCAGCTCGACGAGCTTGACCAGGATAGGTTTTCTCAATAGAGAGAATAGCAGCTTTATAGCTCAACCCCTCCATCGGTAGGAAGAAATCCTGAATTTCGGGTACCTGCTGCCGCAGAATCGGGGTGTAAATGCGGTTTAAGGCGATCGCCATCATGGCGTCTTCCTTGGGGGGGCGACCACTAAAGGTGGTCATGTAAATAGGGTTTTTCCGATGGGTAAGACAATGAAACCGAATCAGCGGAGCCTGGGGATTAACCCCACCGTAGTATCCGATATGATCACCAGCGGGGCCATCTACAGCCGTTTCGCCAGGGGTAATGGTGCCCTCTAACACTATTTCAGCCTGGGCCGGCACCTCTAAATTAACGGTTTTACAGCGGGCCAGGTGCAGACCCTGACCAGCATATAGTCCGGCAAATAGCCATTCCGATAGGTCGATGGGCAGGGGCGTAGCCGCCGCTAGAACCACCAGCGGATCAACGCCAATAGCGATCGCCACCTCCAGTTTTTGGCCCCGTTCTGCGGCCTTACGCAGGTGGCGGCTACACCCCCTGACCGATAACCACTGCACCGTCATGGTCTGGGCCGATTGCAGTTGAAGACGGTAAACGCCCACATTGGCGATACCGCTTTCCGGGTCCTTCGTAATCATCAAGCCCAGGGTCAGCACCTTACCCGCATCTCCAGGGTATACCTGCAACAGGGGCAGCCTGGCGAGATCCACCTGGTTACCCTTGAGAACCACTTGCTGACAGGGAGGTAACAGGTCCTGGGAGGGCTTCGCCTTAACTACATCAAAGAGAGCCTTACCCAGGTTAAGGGCCTGGGAGAGCTTTTTCGGTGGACGGGGCTGGTAGAGTAGCGCCAGTTTTTCCCCCAGCTGTTCTAATTCCTGGGGATGGTCTCGCTGCAGCGCCCAACAGACTCGCTCCACCGTACCCAGGACATTAATGGCCAGAGGCATAGTAGACCCCCGAACATTTTCAAACAGTAGGGCCGGACCGCCTGCCAGCAGTAACCGATTAGCGATTTCTGCCACCTCTAGGTGGGGATCCACCGGGGCTGCAATTCGCCGAAGCTGCCCTCGCTGTTCTAAGAAACTGAGAAACTGCCGCAGGTCTCGTGCCATATCAATGCTGCTTAAGGGTTACTCCTGAGAGTGGTGGATGACAGGATTAGCCCAAAACAGACACATCAAACCACCGACGGGTGCCACCAAGGGGTTAAGGCTGGGCTGAGGATTGCGGTAAATGCTTTGCCAGGGTAGAAGCCAGGGTGGTTTTGGGTACAGCCCCAACTACCATATCTACCTGTTGCCCGTCTTTAAAGATCATCAACGTGGGAATGCTGCGAATACCGTATTGGCTGGCTACATTGGGATTTTCATCAGTGTTGATCTTAACCACTTTGATTTGATCGGCATAGAGCTCAGCGATTTCATCAACCACCGGTGCAACCATACGACAGGGGCCACACCAGGGAGCCCAAAAATCCACCAGAACGGGAACTTGACTCTCGAGTACTTCGGCTTTAAATGTATCGTCCTTGACCTGAGCAGCTGCCATGCTTAGTATTCCTTGCCTTGCTTAAACAGACACAATTTTACCATAGCTAAAAATTGAGCGCCCTGAGCCCCGTAGTAACAGATTGAGACATGGGGCTTAAGGTTTTGTTAATCTTGAATCTGGGGCTTTAGTTTAGAAGTCCGCCGGTTTGGCTATCGGCTGTAGGGCCTTTTAGCCGTTAGCCCTGAGGGGGAGTAACACTAACAAAGAAAACGCCTGGGGTGAAACCCAGGCGAATTATGGTGTGAGGAGTGAACGGAAACTTTCGTCTCCGCCATTTTGATTCTACAGTGGACACTCTCAGATCTGCCACTCACCAGGCGACCCTATCTAAGCTTTAATGTTATTTTAAAAATTAAACCTTAGCAGTACCTGGCTGGGGCCTAGCAGTGTCCGCCAGGATGGATTAGAGCTAGTCAGCCTCGATTCAAGGCGGAGTCCCCAGGCCATGGCGGGGTTTGAAGCTCTCCGTATCGTGTAGTTCCTGATAGAGCGCTTTTTCCCGATCGCTCAAGCGAGTGGGGACAACCACCTCTAGCTCCAGTAACAGGTCACCCCGCTGGCCCTGGCTAGTATTATAGCCCCGCCCAACCAGTCGTACCATTTGCCCGGTTTGAGCTCCCTGGGGCAGAGTCATGCGTAGAGGCCCCTCTAAGCCCGGTATTTCAATCGTGCTGCCCAGGGCTGCCTCGCTGGGGGTAATCGGTAGGCGACAGAATAGATCACTACCCCGGAGCTGGAAGCAAGGATGGGGTTCTACCTCGATGCGTAAATAGAGGTTGCCCCCACCGATGCCCTGCCCCCGTAACCGAATCCGCTGACCGGTGACCAGCCCAGGGGGCATATTCACCTCTAGGGAGCGACCGTCTTCCAGACGAATCCGCTCCCGTCCTCCCTGGAAGGCTTTTTCCAGAGGGATGGTCAGATCGGCTTCGGCGTCGCGACGGCGGGCTACCCCTGGAGGGGGCTGGCTGGCAGACTGATCGTAGCTGGTGGATTGAACAGTGGCCGATACCTCCGATCGCCGATTTAATAGCTGGTCAATAAAGCTATTGAAATCTAGAAATTCCCCAAAGCCCAGGTCTTCAAAAAGTCGTCCGGCGCTCCGCTCTTCGCTGGCCAGGGGGCGATCGCTGCGGTTCCTGGCGAAGCCCCTCTGGCCCCAGTACTGACTGAATTTTTCGTACTGGGAGCGCTTCTGATCGTCGGAGAGCACTTCGTAGGCTTCCCCCAGCAGCTTAAACCTCTCCTCAGCAGTGCGATCGCCGGGATTTAGATCGGGATGATACTGGCGAGCCAGTTTGCGGTAGGCTTGTTTAATTTCGCTAAAATCAGCTTCCCTGGCAACTCCCAGAATCTCGTAATAGTTCCGAAAGTTTTGCATGGCACGATGGTTTGCATGGCACGATAGGCAAAAAAACAGCGTCAGGTCATGGACTTGAACTATCCCAGTTACTCTCTCCCTCCGGGTCGGGCTGACGAGGGCGACGGCGTGACACCGGAGGATCTTGCCAGGGATCCTGGGCAGACCCGGTCTGGGCCCAGGGATCATCATCCCAAGTCGTTTGAGTTGACGCTGGAGGAGTGGCAGCGGGCGGTGTTACAGCAGTCTTGGAGTCATCAATCGCTGGCGATGGTCTGACATCGTCGCCAGGGGTAGGGGTGTAGCCCGATGCCGGGGAAGCACCTGGGGACCGATAGGGTTGATCGCTGCCCCGATAATTTTCCCTGGGACTGGCTGGCCGATCACCGGAGCGGGGCGGGGGGCCGGAGTGGGTCGAAGGCGGATCGCCGTAGGGCCTGGCCTGATCGGGATGAGTATCGCTCCGATGGCCATAGTTAGGATTACGGCCATAGCCAGAGGGGTAATCCTGATCAGGCCAGGTGGGTGGCCCAGACCCGTAGGCTGGATTGCCCCCAGAGGCTGGCCCGTCGCTGTAATTTTGGCGGCTGTAGCCAGGCGCTCCGTAGCCTTGGTAGGTATTAGCTCCGTAGGGCTGGCTGGGGGGGCGAGCCGGGGAGTTAAAGCTGCGGTTACGGCTGTCGTAGTCCCAGTCTTCGTCCCAGCTTCCCCAAGACGAGGACCCCTGGTAGCCATAGTTAGGCCGTGCGTCTAGATCGTCGTCAAAGGAAAAAGTTTTTTTCAAGGTGTTGCCAATCTGCCCTAGAATACCGCTTGCCGATTCATCATCGGCTTCGTAGAGGTAGGCTTCTCGATTGAGATCGTAGAGTTCGTCTTGAAGGTCGGCCTGGGCCATGTCAATGCCCCGCTCATTACTCTGGTTCAGGTACTCGCGCAGCTCCTGCACCAGGCCTTCAATGCGCTGGCGGCGATCGCGGGCAAACTGCATGCCAAAATCTAGAGCAACTTCTCGCAGTAAACGCTCGGCCTGGAAGGTGAGAGCCTCTGCCCGGTTGCGTTTTTCTACCCGTTCTCGCTGCAGGCGATCGCTTTCGGCATACTCCTCCGCCTCCTGGATCATTCGTTGCACTTCACTTTCCTCCAGATTGGCGGCCCCCTGGACGGTCAGGCTCTGCTCTCGACCAGTGGTTTTATCCATCGCCGAGACCTGCAAAATACCGTTGGCATCGATATCGAAGGAAACCAATACCTGGGGTACGCCGCGAGGAGCTGGGGGAATGCCCATGAGCTTAAAGCGTCCCAGGGATTTATTATTGCTAGCCATTTCCCGCTCTCCTTGCAGGACATGGACCTCTACGGAGGTCTGATTATTTTCAGAGGTGGAAAAGATATCTGATCGCCGCACGGGAATGGTGGTGTTACGAGGAATGACCTTTTTCATCACACCGCCAATGGTTTCCAGCCCCAGGGAGAGGGAGGTCACATCGAGGAGCATAATATCCTGCACTTCCTGGGTGAGAATACCAGCCTGAATCGCCGCTCCCACCGCTACCGCCTCGTCGGGGTTAACGTCCTGGCTGGGCTCCAAACCAATCAGCGATCGCACCAGGGCCTGGGCCATGGGCATGCGACTACCACCCCCCACCAGCACAACGTCATCGATATCGTTAGGGGTCAGACCGGCATCCCCTATGGCCTGCTTTAAGGGCCCCCGTAAGCGAGTCAGCAGATCGCCACACAGTCCTTCGAACTGAGCCCGACCCAAGCGAGTCTCCAGGTGTTTAGGGCCATCCTGGGTAGCCGTAATAAAGGGCAGGCTAATTTCCGTTGTAGCCACTCCAGACAACTCGATTTTAGCTTTCTCCGCCGCCTCAGTCAGGCGTTGCAAAGCCTGACGGTCCTTGCGCAGGTCAATCTGCTCCTGCTCTAGGAACTGCTCTGCTAGCCAGTCTACGATTTTTTGATCAAAATCAGCCCCTCCCAGCTGAGTATCGCCAGCGGTAGAACGGACTTCAAACACCCCATCATTAACGTCAAGTACGGAGACATCAAAGGTGCCTCCCCCCAGATCAAACACCAGGATGGTCTGGTTGTAGCCCTGGTTCAGGCCATAGGCCAGTGCTGCCGCAGTCGGTTCGTTGAGAATTCGCTGCACCTCTAAACCAGCAATTCTGCCGGCATTGCGAGTAGCCTGCCGTTGAGTATCGTTAAAGTAGGCTGGTACAGTAATCACCGCACCGGTGACCGGTTGCCCCAGGTAACGGGCCGCTTCGTCCGCCAGTTTGCGTAGTACCATGGCTGAAATTTCTTCAGGGGCGAAGTCTTTTTCTAGTCGGGGACAGCGAATTTTTACATTGCCGCCTTGATCACGGCGAATGGTGTAAGGGACGCGCTTTGCCGATTCGTCCAATTCGCCATACTGGCGCCCCATGTAGCGCTTCACCCCGTAGAAAGTATTTTGGGGATTAAGCACGGTTTGGCGTCGGGCCATTTGGCCTACCAGACGCTCCCCTTCTTTGCTGAAGGCCACCACCGACGGGGTTGTTCGCATCCCCTCAACGTTGGCAATTACTACCGGCTTGCCACCTTCAATTACAGAGACAACTGAGTTGGTGGTGCCCAGGTCAATACCAACTACTTTTCCCATTCCCTTTGGCGTCTCCTTAACTGTCCATACTCAGTTCTCAATCCCCTAACCCAATCATAGACCTAAGGGTTAATTCTAGCGTCTGGATAGGATACCCGAGGGTTACTTTACCCAGTCACGGCCAACTCGAATGGTAATGTCTGACTGCAGATCCCCGGTGGATTCAGACAGTACCCGTCCAGAGGGAAGCAGGGTTTGTAGAACCTTAGCTGCCTCTAGATCGCCCTTTTGGGCCACCACTTCGGTATCTTTTAAGGTAGTTGACCAGTCTTCAATCAGGTAAACCCGGTGAAAGCCGTTTTTTTGTAGATAACTGGCTACGGCAGACCCAACCTTGGGCTCTCCCGAAGCATTTTGAATAGCGATATTTAACTCAGTGGGGGCGATTGTACCGGCATTGCTGGCATAAACGCTAACGCCGTCAGCCTGAAGAAAGTTCTGTAAAATCTTTGCCGAGGCTGTCCAATCTGGTAACCAATAGCTGGCCCGAAACTCCGAGGGCTGGCTAAACCGTCCGGGTAGCATCACCATTTGCAGTTGATCGGGCTTGATGGCCAGACCGACGTTGGCGAGGGCCAGCATTTCTTCGGGGCTCAGGTTGGTATTGACGTAACGCTGAATGACTCGAATTGCCTGGGGTAGCTTGGTAACAACCAGGGGATTCATTAATCGATCGCGCAGAGCCTTCAGCAGCATTTGCTGCCGTTGGACCCGACCGATGTCCCCGGCATTGTCCTTGCGAAAGCGCACAAATTGCTCGGCTTGGTCACCGTTGAGAGTTTGCCAACCGGGGTAGAGATCGATATTAAGATTTTGGGTTTTGTCGTGATACTGCATACGTTTTGGCACGTTAATCTCAATCCCCCCCAGCAAATCAACGATCTCCCTAAAGGCGGCGGTATTAACCCGGATATAGCGATCGATCTGCACATTACCCAGGTTGTAGTTGATGGTTTGGGCCACCAATCCCGGACCTCCCTCGGCGTTAGCCTGGTTGATTTTAGCCATGCCATAGCCAGGGATTTGGACGCGAGTATCGCGGGGAATAGAGATCACGTTGAGGCGATTACTCTGGGGATTGAGGTGCACCAGCAACAGGGTGTCGGTCCGTCCCCCAAAGGCTGGTTCAGACTGGTCATTAACACCAGTAACGCCAGGTACGCCGTCAACCCCCATCACTAAAATATTGACCGGCCGGGTAATTTGGTAACGAAACCCGACTTTCCATAGGTCGCCAATATTGGCTAGCAGGGGACTGGCAGAACCCAGGGAAGGGGGTAGGGGTAAGACAAAGGCCCCGATCGCCCCAATCAAGGCCGAACTCAGGGCCGTGCCGGCAAACAGCCCTGCCCACAGAAACCGACGCACTCCCCTAGGCCAGCGGGCAGCCACCCTGGGGGGGTAAGGGCCAGACCCAGGGGTTGAGGTCTGGGGCCGGGGGGCAGGCTCAGTCGCCGCTATTGAGGCCTGACCAGACCCAGGGGACTGGCTATGAGAACGGGACCCCCCCCTGGATGACTGCTTGATAAACGCCACTGGTCACTCCCCAACTGTAAAATAACGTGTCAATTTGTTACTGAACTCTACTATCCAGGCCGGAGGCCGGAGCTGCGGTAGTAACCAGAATTCAATCTGGACCACCTGGGCCGCTACACCGGTACAACCTTTATCGGCAATTAGTATGTAAATCAATATTAAGCTAATCCTGTTCCTAATTATTCCTCCTGGGGATAGGATTAAAACGTTATGTTAAACACCTAATCATCAGTATTTGGATATTTATGGGTTATGGCTAGTTTGATACCGATCATTTTGGCTGGTGGTAAGGGGGAGCGCTTCTGGCCCGTCAGTCGGTTAGAACGGCCCAAACAGTTCCTTCGTTTGGATGGCAGCGATCGCAGCCTACTGCAAGCTACCGCTGATCGACTGCTGGATCTAGCCGGTGGTTGGGATGGCTTGTGGGTGATTACGGCGGCCCATCTGGCCACCCAGGTCCGGCAGCAACTGCCCCTGTTGCCAGAGGCTAACCTGTTGGTGGAACCCGTGGGACGAGATACCGCCCCAGCGGTAGCCTGGGGCGTTGTGGAGGTGGCTAAGCGCCAGGGCCCAGAAGCTGTAGTTGGTTTTTTCCCCGCCGATCACTGGATTGCCGATCGCCCAGCCTTTAGCCAAACCCTTGAGAGCGCCGCCCGTTTAGCCCAGCAGCAGGGGGTGATTACCACCCTGGGGATTACTCCCACCTATGCCGCCACTGGTTATGGCTATATTGAGCAGGGGGAGTTAGTGTCTAACAGTGGCCAGAATCCGGTCTATCGAGTCGCTCGCTTCACTGAAAAACCCGATCCCAAGACCGCCCAATCTTTTATTGATAGCGGTCGATTCAGCTGGAATAGCGGCATGTTTGTGTTTTCAGCCCAAACCATGCTGGCAGAACTGCAAAGCTACGCTCCCCAGCTGATCGAGGCGATTTTAGCCCAGGGGGTTGGGGCCTATGCCAGTCTAGCCAAGCTCAGTATTGACTATGCCGTGATGGAGCATACCCAGCGGGCCTGGGTTATGCCTGTCACCTTTGGGTGGGATGACCTGGGTGACTGGAATGCCGTTGAACGCTTATTAAAGCAGCCCGATCAACAAAACGTCGATCTGGCCACCCATCTGCCGGTGGATACCCGGGGTAGCATTGTTTATGCCACCGATCCAGAGGAGGTTGTGGTTACCATTGGCCTCGAGGACGTGGTGATCGTGCGCGATGGCAAGGCTACCCTGGTGGTGCATAAGGACCGTACTCAAGATATTAAGAAGGCGGTTCAGCAGCTAGGGGCGGAGGACCGCTTTCGTCACCTGCTCTAAACCCCTCCATTAGCCGCTGATCCCAGGCTGTCAAGCCTTGGTATAATCAAATGATGCCAGATTTCCTGGCCGGCATCAGACTCTTTGCAAACCATGGCTTCAACCATTGACGATATCGACCTCCAGGCTCGCCAGGGCAGTATTGCGGCTATTATTCAAGTGCTCAACGAGCATTTTGCCCCTACTGGTATTCGTACCCGAGCTGTGCAGGATGGTGGGGTATTGCAGCTTTTAGTGGAAGCTTCCAGACCCGACCAACTGCTGCGGGAATCGGTGGTGGCAGAGGTCAGGCGGGTGCTGGAGGCGATCGGTCCTAAGGGAATTACCCGGGTCAATATTAATAGCCGGATTGTGCAGGAGCAGCAATTGCTATGGCTAGAGGAGATCAAACGGGATCCAGAACATAGCCTGCTGTGGTTTGAACCGGTGACTCTGAAGCGCCCTAATCCCTGGCGACGCCTCTGGAGTGATCTGCGCACCCCTCGCCAGCGCGGCCTATTTATGGAGGATCGCTCCCGGCGATCGCCCGCCAGTCGCCTGGCCTTTTACCGCGGCCTGATTGGTGGAGTTAGTCTGGTTTTGCTGCTATTGTTAGTGGGGTGGACCACCAAGGATTGGTTGCAACATACCTTTAGGCTTAACCATCCCGCTCCCCCGCCAGACAAGTCTGGGGCTGCTTCGGTTAGCCCTGTGCCCTCGCTGGCGGTTAAGGGTGACCCCTTTGTGTTAGCGGTGCGCCTAGCCCAGGACTGTGTTAGAGATGGGGCCTCGGCCACAACAGCGGCCCAATGGCTGGAATTGGCGGTACGCTGGCAGCGAGCTGCCGATTTAATGGCCTCAGTGCCGGTCAGCGATAGCCGCTACAGCGTTGCCCAGGACCGCATGGTCAGCTACGCCAGAAACAAGCAATTAGCGTTGCAAGAAGCTGAGAAGCGTTAGTGCTATGCTATTGCCGTGGTATTTATGACTGATGTTGCAGGTGCGAAAAACTCCTGGATTGAAGGTGATTGTCCTGGTTTCAGCTGTGCTGCTGGGCGGCGGGCTGTGGGCCTGGCAAAACTGGAGATCGGAGCAGCAACGAGAACAACAAGCCAAGGTGGCCGCCCAAACTACGGCAGCGGTACGGCAGGACCTGACTGTCAAGATTTCTGCCTCTGGAACTATCCAGCCCATCGCTCCGGTCAATGTCAGTCCTAAGCAACCGGGACGCCTGATTGCCCTTTACGTTGAACAGGGCGACCGGGTGACCACTGGCCAGGATCTGGCCCGCATGGATGCTAGTAATCTGCAAGGGCCCCTATTGCAAGCCCAGGCCGGCCTTAAACAGGCCCAGGCAAATCTGCGTAAGCTGCAGGCCGGCAGTCGCCCCCAGGATATTGCTCAAGCAGAACAAGCCCTGCGGGAAGCCCAGGCCCAGATGGTTGCCCTGACTTCGCTCTACACCAGTAACCAGGCCCTCTATAACAGCGGAGCTCTGAGCCAAGCCGATCGCGATCGCAGTCGGTCTGACTACGAAGCCGCCCGGGCCCGA
The DNA here is from genome assembly GCA_018970085.1 of Cyanobacteria bacterium REEB459. GTDB lineage: Bacteria > Cyanobacteriota > Cyanobacteriia > Phormidesmidales > Phormidesmidaceae > Nodosilinea. The sequence goes on along the minus strand of JAGWXD010000010.1, from coordinate 58,874 downwards.
ATTAAGCGGTTGACCCAGGCCTTGGATCTGTTGAAAGCAGGCAGCCGCCCGGAAGATATTGCGGTCGCTGAGGCTCAGGTGATGCAGGCCCAGGGTTCCCTCAAAACCGTGCAAACCCAACTCAACGACACCCTGATTAAAGCCCCCTTCGCTGGCACCATTACCCAAAAATATGCCGATGTAGGGGCTTTTGTGACCCCTACCACCTCCGCCAGCGCTACCAGTTCCGCCACCTCTTCTTCAATCGTGGCCCTGGCTAGCGACCTGGAAGCCGTGGTCAACGTTGCCGAAACCGATGTTGGCAGTATTCAGGTTGGTCAGACGGTAGAGCTTCAGGTCGACGCCTATCCCAACCATCCCTTTCAGGGGCGAGTCCGCCGGGTAGCCCCTGAGTCTATCGTGGTTCAGAATGTTACCAGTTTCCAGATTCGGGTTCAGGTGCTCAATGACAGTAAGCATCAGCTTAAGTCAGGGATGAATCTGACCGCCAGTTTTTTAGTCAGTCAAACCCCCCAGGCTCTGCTAATTCCCACCATGGCCATTGTGAATCGGGCCGAGGGTGTCGGGGTCTATGTATCCCGTGGGGCCGGTAAACCCGAGTTTCGACCCATCCAACTGGGGGCTACGGTAGACGGGCAAACAGAGGTAATCAAAGGCCTAGCGGCGGGAGAACGGGTGTTTACCACCCTGCCGGGCCAGCGCGAACCCAACAAAAAACCTGTTAAGCCTTCCACCTTTAGCCCTCCAACGGTACGTCCTCCCCGCTAACCTGAACTGCCATGGCAACTCGACTCAGGCGGTACCAGCGCCCCTCTGCTTCTCCTCGCCGTCTCACCCTGCCAGAAATTCTGGCGATGGCCTGGTTCTCTCTGCTGCTGAACCGGCTGAGATCGGGCCTGACTATGCTGGGTATTATTATTGGTATTGCCGCTGTGATTGCCGTGGTTACCATTGGCCGCGGAGCTCAGGCCGAAACCGAAAGCCAGCTTAAGTCTCTGGGCTCTAATTTGATCTATGTTCGCAGTGGGGTGGCTACCATTGGCGCTCCTGCCTCCCAGGGGGCAGGGTCAGCCACCACCCTGAACTGGCAAGACGCCCGAGCCATTGTCAAGGGGTGTGAGGCGGTTAAAAACGTTGCCCCCACCCTGGGCAGTCGCGCTCAGGTGGTGTGGGATAGCCATAATACCCAAACCTATCTGACCGGCACCACCCCTGACTTTATGGAAGTACGGGACTTTTTACCCCTAACCGGGCGTTTTTTTAATATCGTGGAGCTTGACCAGGGCAGTCGGGTTGCCCTGATTGGCCAAACCGTGGGGGAAAACCTCGGTCTGACTGCCACAACCGCTCTGGGTCAGACCCTTCGCATTCGAGGCGAGGCGTTTACCATCATTGGCACCCTCGAATATAAGGGGTCTAATAGTTTTCGAGACCAAGACGATCAGGTGATTATTCCCCTGACCACCATGGCCCGCCGCATCGTTGGCATCAATGCAATTCGGGGTATTTCCCTAGACTCCATTGTGGCGGCAGCTAAAAGTCCTGATCAGGTCGAGGCGGCCCAGTTTCAGATTACTAACCTGTTGCGTCTACGCCACGGTATTGTGCCTCCTCAGACGGAGGATTTTACCGTACGTAATCAGGCTGATCTGGTGAGTGCTTCCAGTTCGGTTAGCAAGATTTTTACCATCCTATTGGGAGGGGCGGCGGCTATCTCCCTGGTTGTCGGTGGTATTGGCATTATGAACATCATGCTGGTGTCGGTAACGGAGCGGACCCGCGAAATTGGCCTGCGTCGGGCCTTGGGAGCCAGATCGGGGGATATTCTTCAGCAATTTTTGTGGGAGTCGATAGTGTTATCTATGGTTGGAGGAGCCCTGGGGATAGGTCTGGGCGTTGGTATTTCGGTCTTGATCAACCTGGCCTTAGGCTGGCGGGTGCCTATCCCCCTGGATGCGGTATTGGCCTCCTTGGGGGTTTGCGGAGTAGTGGGGGTATTTTTTGGGGCCTATCCGGCTCAGAAAGCCTCCCTGTTAGATCCCATTGCGGCTTTGCGCAGTAATTAATGCCCGGTTATGAACGCAGCCTAAGTAAAGGCCTTTCCACCCTTGGGCCTACCCATGCTCTGGATCAGCACTAAGGAGGTGACCAAGGGGGCCTTGACCTCAGGACTGGATCAACCAGAGTCTGCTAAAAGTGTTGAAATCCCCGACTCAGGGAAAGTTCTATGCCAGGATGGCGGGGCTGGCGAGATGATTGCAAGATCACCGCGGGCTCGCGGGTGATCTGACCCAGTAGGGCGCTCTCTGGGCCTAGGTATGCCTGCAGAGCCTGGGCTATTGTCCTTGGTAGGCAGAGGATGAGCTCAAAGTCTTCTCCACCATAGAGACACCAGTCCATGGCTTGCTCTAAGCCGACCCACTCCACCAGGGCCGGATCCAGGGGTAAGTTATCGGCATCAAGACTAGCCCCTACCCCACTTGCCGCGCAGATCTGCAGAACGGCGTTGGCCAGGCCGTCGCTACTGTCCATGGCGGTAATGCCCTCGCCCCAGCCCTGGCGTCTCAACCAACTCACCACATCTAATCGGGGTTGGGGGCGTTGGTGGGCCTGCACCCAGCGTTGGCGATCGCCAGCGGCTACGGCTTGATGTTGATCGGCGCTCAGCAACAGGGCTAACCCTGCTCGAGAGAGTCCGTGGTAGCCTGTTGCCAGAATCACCTCACCGGGTTGGGCGCTAGAACGATAGAAAATTCCGCGGCTCGGGGCGCTGCCCAGGGCGGTAATGGCTAGACTGATCATGGGTGATCGGCACAGATCACCTCCCAACAGCACGCCCCCCCAGGATTTCAGGCAGGTGGCCATAGCCTCATACAGGTCTTCTACCCAGCTAATCGCCGTGGTCGGCGGTAAACTCAGGCCCACCGTAATGCCTAGAGGCGCTGCTCCCATGGCCGCCAGATCGGAGAGATTAGCTGCCACTGATCGCCAGCCCACATCCCCCGGACCAGTGGTGCGATCGCTAAAGTGTACCCCCTGCACCAGCACATCGGTGGTTACCACCAGGCGCTGCCCGGCTGGTAGGTCTAACACGGCTGCGTCATCTCCCACCAGGGCGGCCGGGCAGTATTTAAACAGGCGTTGGAGAAGTCCCAGTTCACCAATCTCTGCTACGGTTTGGGGAGCCGTCATAGGGGTCTAGGAGGGTTGGATCAGGTTATCAGCGCCGGTAATCACTCTGGCAGATTCGATCCGATCCCCCTGGGTGAGTTTTTCCAACAGCTGCTTATTCTCAACCACGTAGCCAAAAACGGTGTAACGGCCATCCAGCAAATTGAGCCCGGCTGGGGTTAGCTCTGGTTCAAATAAAAAGAAGAAAAACTGGGAAGAGCCCCCGTTAGGCTCATCGTTAGGCCGGGCCATACCCAGGGTGCCAAAGGCAGAAAAGGGTAATACTGGATTTTCCAGGTAACGGCCCAGCTCCTCTAGGGTACTGCCATAGACCGGGGCCGGGTCACCCTTAACAAAAATCTCTAAGGGCACCTGGCGATAGGTTTTCGTTTTCGGGTCTATATAGCCCTCATCAGGACCGGCAGGATCGCCGGTCTGCAGAACGTAGTTATCCTCTGCCCGAATAAATTCCAAGCCATCGTAAAATCCGCGCTGTACTAGATCAATAAAGTTGCCAGCGGTAACGGGAGCGCTGTAGCCGTCTACAACCGCCTGCAAGCTGCCCTTATTGGTTTTAAACTCTACGGTGGCCCGACCCTTGAGCTGGGGTAGGTGGGCGTAGCGATCGGGAACCTCAAAGGGAAAGCTAGTCACCATCAGTTCCTCCAGATGGCCAACGTCATCCAGCATGGCGGCTCGCCGTAGCCAGACGGCCTCGCGATCGCGGGCCTCGATCGCCTCTCGCATGGGCAGCAACTGCACCTGAATATCCTCCAGGTAACTACTGGCGGCCGCCCGTTTGGCTTCGGGTACCGCCGCTAAGATCGCATCCCGACCCTTGTTCAGCCCCCGCTCTACCCGATCAATATCTTTGCTAATTGGCCCCCAGCGCTTACTGCGCAGCCATTCCGACAGCCCCTCCAGGCTGGCCTGCAATTTGCGAACGTCGGCATTGTCAATGGGGAGAGAATTACGCAGCAAAGCCCGACCATCGGTAACGGCATTACCCGGCGGCAGGTAGGCCAGCGGTAGAGTCGCCCCCAGGTCAATGGCCTGGGCCTGACCAGCCTGCCCCAGCCAGATCACCACGGCCATTAATAGTCCCCATCCCCAGCGGCCATGCCATTCCCGCCTCGCCTGCCTTACCCTCATGCCTCTGACCATGGTTCCTTACCTACTCCCTAGAACGGCGTCCTATGTGAGGAGAGACGCCCTACCTTTATCATCTTGTCACACTGTTGGACCCTGGCCAAATCTCCTCAAAAATCAGGGAATTGCGGGGGAAACCCCCAGGCTCCAGGTCCTTCAATACCTGGAATGGCCAAGGGTTTTTGACTTGCCCCGGGGTTATTGGCAAATTTTAGCAAATGCTTTTGCAGTAACAGTTTCTTTCCAGAGCTTTTAAGCCTCTTTCCCCAGTTTAACCCGGCTATTTATTGAGAAGAGTTTTCAATAAGTGCTACAATCCAAACTGATTTGGATGTAATTGCCCATGACAATTGGCAGACGAACCCTTTTGACGGCAGGTACCGCCGCTGCAGTGGTGGCTATGACTCAGGCCTGTCGACCAACCACCTCCCGAGTGACCAGTTCCGATCGAGACACTGTGCTCAATCTTTACTCCTCCCGCCACTACGACACCGATCAGTCCCTCTATGAAGGGTTTCGCCAGGCTACTGGGATTCAGGTGAAGGTGGTAGAAGCAGAGGCAGATCAACTGATCGAGCGGATAAAAAACGAAGGTCAGAATAGTCCTGCCGATCTGTTTATGACCGTAGATGCTGGTCGGCTGTGGCGGGCAGAACAGGAGGGGCTCTTTCAACCCATGGCCTCTAACCGCTTAACCCAGGCGATTCCAGCCAACCTGCGCCATCCCCAAGGGCTGTGGTTCGGCCTGACGAAGCGGGCCCGGGTGATTATGTACAACAAAAGTGTGGTCAAACCGGCAGATCTATCTACCTACGAGGACCTGGCTAACCCGAAATGGCGGGGGCGGATTCTGGTCAGGAGTTCTACCAATGTCTATAACCAGTCTCTGGTGGGGTCTTTGATTGCGGCCCATGGAACAGCCGCAACGGAAACCTGGGTGCGGGGGTTGGTGGCCAATTTTGCCCGCGATCCGGAGGGGGGCGATATTGACCAGATTAAGGCGGTGGCCGCTGGCTTGGGGGATATTGCCATTGCCAATACCTATTATCTGGCCCGGTTGTTAAAATCTCCCCAGCCAGAAAACCGCCAGGTGGCCCAGACCATTGGAGTGTTTTTCCCGAACCAGGGCGATCGCGGCACCCATATTAATATCAGCGGGGCTGGGGTAGTTAAAACCGCTCCCCACCCCCAGGCTGCCCTACAGTTCCTGGAATATCTGGTCAGCCCTACTGCCCAGCGCATCTTTGCCCAGGGGAATAATGAGTATCCGGTGGTGGCCGGGGTGGCGCTGGATTCAGTGGTGGCGGGCTTTGGCACCTTTAAAGCCGACCCTCTCAACGCCGCCGTTTTTGGCCGTAATAACCCAGAGGCTTTGCGAATTACTGATCGAGCTGGGTGGACATAGGCAGATGGCTGGGGGCTTTACCGGCCAGGGCAATTTCTCGGCTGAGCCAGATCACCGGTAACAGCCCCACCAGAAGAATGGCCAGGGCTGGGGCGGCGGCTTCTGCCAGGCGTTCATCAGCAGCATATTGGTAAACCTTAACTGCCAGGGTGTCGAAATTAAAGGGTCGAATAATCAGGGTGGCAGGGAGTTCCTTCATCACGTCTACAAACACTGCCATGACCGCAGTCAGCAGGCTACCCCGTAGCAGAGGGGCATGGATGGCCAGCAGGGTCTGGCCTGGCCCCTGGCCCAAACTGCGGGAAGCCTGATCTAACGAGGGTCGAATTTTAGCCAGGCCAGCCCCAATCGCACCAAAGGCCAGGGCTAGAAACCTGACCAAATAGGCGATTACCAGGGCGACTATGGTACCGCTGAAAAGCAGGCCAGTTGAGAGGCCAAAGCTCTGGCGCATCCAGCCGTCCAGGCCATTATCCAGGCTGGCCAGGGGAATCAGGGTGCCCACGGCGATCACAGCTCCGGGCACGGCATATCCCAGGGTGGCGACCTGCACCTCTAGCTGTAATATCGCTCTGGGGTGAAGTCGTAGGCCATAGGCTAGTATCAGGGCCAGCCCCATAGCTAATAGGGCGGTCATGCTAGCCAGCAGCAAGCTATTACGGCCGAGGACCAAAAAACTAGAATTCAGAGTAACACTGGCGTTACGCAGGGTCATGGCGACTAGCAACAGCACCGGTAAAACCAGTCCCAGCCAGACCGGTGCTAAGCAGAGTAACCAGGCAGCGCCGGCGCGCCAGCCCTGCAGGCGGTAGGGCGATGGCGCCTGGGGACGAGCCAGGCTCTGATAATAGCGGGTTTGCCGTCGCGATCGCTGCTCGATCACCACCAGGGCCGCGATAAATAACAACAGTACCGCCGCCAGTTGTACCGCCCCGGGGCGATCTCCCAGGCCAAACCAGGTGCGATAGATACCTGTAGTAAAGGTAGAAACACTACAGTAGGCAACGGTGCCAAAGTCATTCAGGGTTTCCATCAAGGCCAAGGCCGTGCCCGTCGCAATGGCGGGTCGGGCCAGGGGTAGGGCCACCAACCAGAAACTTCGCCAAGGGCTACACCCCAGAGAACGACTAGCCTCCCGGGTGGCGGTAGACTGCTCCAAAAAGGCCACCCGGGTGAGTAGGTAGACGTAGGGATAAAGGCTCAGGCTCAAGAGTACAATCGCCCCACCGAGGGAACGCAGGTTGGGAAACCAGTAATCGGTTGCCCGCTGCCAGCCAAAGAGGGCTCGCAACCAGGTTTGTACCGGTCCAAAATACTCCAGGGTGTCGGTATAGAGATAGGCCAGAATATAGGCTGGAGCTGCCAGAGGTAGCAACAGCAGCCATTCAAACCAGCCTCTTCCGGGAAACTGGCAACTGGTCACCAGCCAGGCCGTACTGACCCCCAGCACCAGCACACCGATGCCGACCCCGGTCATTAGCAGTAAGGAGTTAGTGATGTAGTCTGGTAGCACTGTGCGGGCCAGATGTAACCAGCTATGGCTGGTGGGGCTAAACAGGCTAGCCCCAATCATGGCCACAGGCACCATCATGGTCAGCGCAATCAGACTGATGATGAGCATCCAGGGATCGAGATGGAGCCGCAGATAGGGTCGCTTGGGGTGCATAGCAGGGCAGAGAAAAGGTGGTCGCCGCCAGGGCCTGGCTTTACAGTATAGAAATAGCCTTGGCCCCATGGGAGGGGATGGCAAGGGTCGGGCAAAACCGGGGCCACTGCCTGTTGCTGGCATAGCTGTTCCCCACCCCGTAAAGGTCGCTAGTCTAGTCGCCCTCTGGCCTGGATCTTGGGCCGCTGCTGCGCCCCTAGGGTCTAGCCGGAATTTATTGTCTTCCAGGTTCAAGTCTATGGTATTGCAACCCCATCAACGGCAGAAATTAGATGAGTCCAGCGACGATCTGTTTTACCAGGGTCCTCGCCTGGTTACGCACGTTGACGAAGCCTTTATTCGGCGCCTGGGCGAGCTCTATCGCCAGCGGCTGACTCCCCATAGCCGTATTCTTGATCTGATGAGTAGCTGGGTGTCCCATCTGCCCGGGGAGATGGAGTTTGAGTGGGTGGAAGGCCATGGCCTCAATCAGGCAGAATTGGCCCAGAACCCCCGCCTGCACCATTATTTTGTGCAGAACCTTAACCAGAATCCCTATCTGCCTCTGGCTGATCAGTCCTTTGATGCGGTCTTGAATACGGTTTCAGTTCAGTATCTACAATCGCCTGAGCGGGTGTTTGGGGAAATCTACCGGGTGCTTAAACCCGGTGGTCTGGCGATTGTTAGCTTTTCCAATCGGATGTTTTACCAAAAGGCGATCGCCGCCTGGCGGGACGGCAGCGATCGCGATCGCGTGCACCTGGTGCAACGCTACTTTGCATCGGTCCCTGGGTTTACAGAGCCAGAGGTAATTATGCCCGCCGCTACCCTGGCCCCCATCTGGCAGTTGCTGGGTTTGGGCGGGGGCGATCCTTTCTACGCTATTCTGGCCGAGCGTCAGTGTTGAAATCTTCAGCTTGACTCAGCCGCTGAGAGTTATCAGCCTCTGACCCCAGGTTCACTCAAAAGCCCCATCAAGAACTAAAATAGCTTTGTTTGTCAATTTGGTGAGTTAAGCTCCCTTCCCCGTCTTCCTATGGCCCTTTCCCCTGGCGATGCCGCCCCTGATTTTAGTCTGCCCGATGCCGAAGGCAAGCTGTACACCCTACAAGACCTCAAGGGTCAGCGATTGGTGCTGTACTTCTATCCCCGCGATAATACCCCCGGCTGCACCAAAGAAGCCTGCGGTTTTCGCGATACCTACGGAGCCTACCAGGAGAAGGGAGCGATCGTCCTTGGAGTTAGCACTGACGACGCCAAATCCCACAGTAAATTCATCACTAAATACAGTCTTCCCTTTCCCTTACTGGTAGATCAGGAGGGATCGGTCGCTAGCCGGTATGGCGTCTATGGCTTAAAAAAGTTTATGGGGAAGGAATACATGGGCATTACCCGTAGCACCTTTATTATTGGTCCCGATGGCACAGTGGAAAAGGTTTACCTGAAGGTCAAGCCTGAGACCCATGCCAATACGGTTCTGGCCGATTTAAGCCAGCTCTAGGCCAGCCTCTGGATACCCCTATGGTTTACTTTGCCTATGCTTTTCGTACCCTACTGGGCCTGATATTGCGCCGCCCGGTGCTTGGTACCTGTGTGATTCCCCTGATGCCCGATCGCACCATTGCACTGATTCGCCGTCGAGATAACGGCCTTTGGAGCCTGCCGGGAGGCATCGTTGATTGGGGTGAAGACCTGCTCAGTGCCGCGCGGCGGGAGCTTAAGGAGGAGGCAGGTCTGGAGATTATTCAGATCGAACGGTTGGTTGGAATTTACTCTCAGGTCAGCCGCGATCCTCGCTTTCACTCTGTCTGCGTAGCCCTGGCAGTAAAGGCCCAGGGACAGCCGATCGCGGCTGACCCTCGAGAAGTTTTAGAAACCCAATGTTTTGAGGCTGCAACCATCCCCTGGGATAGCCTGTCCCACGACCACGCCCAGCACCTGAAGGATTACTTCAGTGGCCAAACCGTAGTGGCTTAGGTTTTGCCTGGTGAATCCAAGGCTGGGGGCATGGCGGCCGCCTGTCTAGAGGTCAGACGAGATTGGTGGGGTTGGAGAGCCCGATCTAAAGCGGGAAAAAAAACTGGGGAGGGAAAAATCTCCTCAAAGAATCTCGCCACGGCAATATTTTCAATGCGGGGATAGAAGTCTGAGGGATTGGGGCCGTCAATATGGCGACTGAGTACACCAAACCCCAAGCGACCGCTGCGGGGTTGCCAGCTGGGAGCTTGCTGTTGCAACCAGTCGGTAAAACTTGAGGCTCGATCCATGCTGGCCGCCAGCTTTTTGATGACAGTCGGTGGCGGCATCAGGTCAGCCAGTTGGGGCACATCCTCTACCCTGGCTAGCCAGGCTCGCTCTAGCCAGTATTGTCGTCGGGTCGGGCTCTGCCAGGCCAAAATAGCGTACTTAGCAGGGGTGTCTGGCACCGCTGCCAGGTCCGCCGGCTGGCCCCTGGCCAGGCTCAACAGGACCTGATGTAGGGGCTGCCTGGCCATCGTCCAGGACTGACCGGCGGTGGCGTAATCCCCCCGCCACCAGGCCAGGGCTCCCCGTCCCTGGTGGAGAAAGGCGGCCAGGGGTGACTCGGCCTTGGCCTGCCCTAACAAATCGAGATACAGCTGATCTAGCCGCTGCTGTAGGGCGGGGTAGAGGGGAGCCAGCCTGGGCCTACTCCAGATGGGGCTGGTGAGCAGGGCCGGATGGCGCAGTATTTCCAGGGCCATTGCCTCTTGGGCCAGGGCTGGCTGCCCCGCTTGCAGGTAGCTCAAACCCAGACCAAAGAACACACCGGGTTTGGCGGGCACCAGTTGAATAGCCTGCAAAAAAGCCCTCTTAGCTGGCTCTGGTTGACCCCGTTCGAGTCGTAGCCAGCCCAGGTTGCTGTGGCCAAACTCCTGGTAGGGAACGATCTGATTACCGCGCTCAAACCAGGCGATCGCCTGATCTAGCAGGGTGGTCTTGAGTTGCGGTTGCTGACCCACCTGGTAACTTAATTCCCCCAGGTTCCAACCCAGCTGGTAGGGATAGTAGGGTTCCCAGGGGGCTAGCTGATGAGCCTGTTGCAGAGACTGGGTAAATGCTTGTAAATGGCCCTGACCTAACGCCGCAAAGCCACGGTGGGAAATTGCCCAGGCTCGCTGCAGGGGAATTAGCCAGATCAGGCTAGCTAGGGTTAACCCTAGCCCCACCATCACCAAACGTCGCTGCAAAGAACCGGAAGGGGTAGCCGGGGTGGTTAGGGCCAGGGGCGATCGCAATCCATTAACCAGGGTAGCCAGGTATAAACACAGCACCCCCGCAATGGCCGGAATATCTAATTGATAATCGCTCAGGCTGACCAGGCCAAAGCCCATCAGTCCGAGGAGCAAACACCATACCAGCAGAGCCGGTAGGCCAGAGGGGGTGTGACGACCGTCCTGGCTTACCCACCGGTACACCAGGGCGGTCATGGCAACCACCAGGGCAAGACCCACCAGCAAGGCCCAAAGGCCCAGCTCTCCCCAGAGTTGGGCCGGAGTACTGTGGAGTTGAAACTGGAGTTCAGCCTCTCGCCCGGCCCATCCTGGTCGGTAATGCTGATATACCAGGGGTACACTACCGGGGCCCAGCCCGGTGAACAGATGGCTAAGACCCATGCGCCAACCCACCGCATTGGTGACCACTCGATAGGATAGCTCTCCCCCGGCTAGGTTACCCTGGAGTAGATGGCTCAGGGCCTGGCGCAGGCGACCGTTGCTGAACATCAACACCAGACTCAAGGCAGCGGCGATCGCCCCTAACCCTGAGACCAAACGGCGGGGCAACGGGCTATACACTAAGGCGATTCCCAGCCCCCCCAGCACCATGGTGAGCAGGGCTAACCATCCGGCTCGAGAACTGGTGGTGTAGAGATCAAGCAGCCCCAGGCCCAGGCCCAAGCCCCAGAGCCAGCGTCGCCACCCCCCTTCAACCCAGGCCAAACCCGCCAGCAGGGGCAACACCAGAACCAGATAGCCAGCGACATAGTTTTGGTGGCCAAAGGGTTGCCAGTTCCGTAAGCTAGAAAAGTCAAAGCTAAAGCTAGCCGCCATACCGTAGCGCTGCAGTAGCTGTAGCCGCTGCAGTTCGGGTTGGTAAATCTGGGTAGTCCAGAGACTTAAGCTTTCTACAATCAAGGCCAGAGCTAGATATCCCTGACACCGCAGGGCCAGCCAGAGGCGGGCAGGGGTGCGTAGCTGAATGGCCAGGCTGTAGGCTGTAGCCAGCCCCGCCAGGGCAGCCCAACTATACCAGCGAGCCTGGTCGGGAAACTCTGCCCGACTAGTGGAAACTGCTAGAGCGATCAGCAGAAGCAAGGCCACCCCATCCAGCCGATGCCCCAACCCCATCTGCCCCAAGGGTTTTTGCCAGAGCTGTCCCCCTAGCCAGAGCCAGGGGATTAGCAGGGCTCCCTGCCACACCAGCACCCAGGGCCAGGATAGCACTAGGGTGCTACTACCCGGCAGCAGGGTTAGCAGGCCGTAAAGTCCCAAACCCAGCCCAGCCCAGCCCCAGCCCAGGCCTCTCCATAGCCGGGTAGGTTGAAAGTGGGCTGAATCATCCTTAACCATAGCGACATGTGCCTGGGTCGGTGGAACTTAAGGGGCTGGGACGGAGGTCGCCGGTACTACCATCGGTAACCCTGGCCAGGGGACTGGCCTAACCTTGAATGGCGGCCTTAAGGGTGCGGCAAAAGTCCCCAATCTCTACGATCGCCTGGGTTGGGTCAGCCTCTGCTAAGCGTTTTACAAAGGCGCTGCCAACAATCACCGCATCGGCACCCCAGGCCTTTAGTTGGGCCGCCTGATCGGGCCCAGACACGCCAAAGCCTACGCCGATGGGCTTATCGCTGACCTGTTTGAGATCCCCCAGCAGATCCCTGACTCGAGTTTGGAGTTCTTGCCGTATGCCGGTCACACCGGTAACGCTGACCAGATAGATAAAGCCCTGGGCCTGCCGGGCGATTGCCTCAATGCGGTGGCGGGGTGAGGTAGGGGCCACCAGCAGGGTGACCTCAACCCCAGCCCCACGGGCAATGGTTAACAAATTTTCCATTTCCTCCAGAGGCAAATCGGGCACCACCAAGCCGGCTACCCCGGCGCTGGCAATCTCTTCAATGAAGGTTTCAATGCCGCGGTTAAGAATGGGATTGTAGTAGGTAAATAAAATTAAGGGGGCTCGCAGTTGGGGACTGATGGTTTTCACCAGAGTCAGCACCTGATCCAGGGTGGTGCCCCTCTGTAAGGCTCGGGTAGCCGCCGCTTGAATCACCGGTCCGTCAGCCAGGGGATCGGAGTAGGGTACCCCCAGCTCAATCAGATCTGCACCGTTTTGATCCAAACTGATCAGGGCTGCCGCTGTGGTGTCCAGGTCTGGATCCCCGGCAGTAATAAAAGGAATTAGGGCACACTGGTGCTGCGATCGCAAAGTTTGAAATTGAGTAGAAACCTGGAACATTAGTTGAGTGGGAAAACCCTTAAAGACATGGCCAAATTATCCGTCAGAAGAGGACCCCTCAGCCTCTAACCGGGCTTGTAACGTTTGCAGTTGCTCCTGAGTGAGTTCCTCCAGGCGCTTTTGCAGCACCGCTGACTCATAGTCGGTCATTTGCTGGTTTAAGGTCATTTTGCGGCCGACTACCCGCAGCAGATAGGTCGCGAGCCAACCCACTAACCCCGCCACCATTAGCGCCTGAGTCCAGATACCAGCCTGAATATTGTCCAGACCGAGCCCCCTGAGCCCACCAAAGGCAACAGCTCCTGCCAAAAAGATAGCCAGCCCCACAATCAAAACATCAATTCGTCGCATAGCTAGCCATAAAGCCTAACGAGGCTGGGGACGGAAGTTTAAAAATGGGCTGAACACTAGAACCCCGGGAAAAAATACAAACATAACCGCATAGCAGGCTGTGCGTTCCACAGCTCCGGCTCTGTGCCAGCGAGCCTGTAAGTAGAACAGCAAAGCCAGGGGAATGACCACCAGATAGGCTGCCGCCAGAGCCCCGTAGACAATCAGGGTGAAAAGTAACTCTTGAGAGATTGCCATAGTGCCCATTCCATGGATTGAATTGAAAAATATAGAGGCATTCAGAAAGGGTCAAAACCCTACCTGCCAAGCTATTGTAGCCCCCTTAGGTGGCCTCGTAAATAATCTGCCAAAATAGTTGCAATCGCTTCCACTTAATGATGGAATAGATTTCTACCTATCGTCAATCTCTACCAAGGAGTTTGACGTGGAAACCTTGGGGGCGTGGCGGAACGGTAGACGCTACGGACTTAGAAAACTGAGCCTTGGTGAAGAAATTTGCTAAGTGGAAGCTCTCAAACTCAGGGAAACCTAAGCCTGCTGTAATCTAGATGATAAATCACTGATCACCTAGATGGCAGGTATGGCAATCCTGAGCCAAGCCAGCTGCTTGTCAGCCGGAAGGTGCAGAGGCCCGACGGGAGCTACCCTAACGTCAAGTCGAGGGTAAAGGGAGGGTCCAATTCTCAAAGTCCCCCTCACCAGTATCTAACCATGATGGCTGGAGACGGGATAACAGTGAAAGCTGTGGGAGAATGAAAATCCGTTGACCATTGCGGTCGTGAGGGTTCAAGTCCCTCCGCCCCCATTATTATTAGCCAAGTATTATTAGCCAAGTAGGCAAAGGTTTCCCTAAGGGATGCCGGGCTGGCTGAGGTGCCGATTGACAGTCGGCTTGTTAGGGTACTGGCTTCAGGTAAACTAGCCCTGACCACAGGGTGAGGCTAACCGCCAGCCAGAATAGCCCTTGGGCGGCCAGGTCTAGGCTGCTAGAATGGGGGGCGAGCAACAAGGTGATAGCGGCGATCTGGCCTACGGTCTTAGCCTTACCCCAGGAGTTGGCAGCCGGTATACTTGCCCCCTGCCAGTTGGGATTAACCCGCCAACCGGCAACCACCAGTTCCCTGGCCACAATCAGAAAAACACCCCAGGCTGCTACCTGGCCCAGTTCTACCAGCATCAGCAGAGGGGCGATAACCAGCAGTTTATCGACCAGGGGATCTAAAAATTTTCCTAATTCCGTCACCTGGTTTAGACGCCGGGCTAGGTAGCCGTCTAACCAATCGGTGCCGGCTGCTAGTAAAAACACTGCCACCGCTAGCCAGCGTTGACCCTGGGTAGGATGGCTCAATAAAATTAGCAGCCAGGGCACCCCCAGCAGGCGGGAAACCGTAATCCAGGTGGGTAGGTTCATGGCACGGGATACCAGGGTAGGACCAGCTAAACCTTAAAAAAGCCCGGTTAAAAGTCATCTGAGCCCGATAGACTTGCCATGCTAGGGCAACAGCCAAGGTCTGGTCTAGCTTCTAGCATACCTGCTATGGATTCCGCCTCAGCCCACCCGGTCTCTCCCCCCTCTAGCCCTGGTTCTGCGGTGGCCCGGATTACCCTGGCCCACGGTAGTGGGGGAAAGGCCATGGCCGATTTAATTCAAGGGGTTTTTCTGGCCGGGTTTCAGCACCCTTGCCTGGCTCACCTGAATGACCAGGCGGTGGTTCCCCTCCCAGAGGGGGCTGGGCAGCGGTTGGCCTTGACCACCGACTCCTATGTTGTCTCTCCCCTATTTTTTGCGGGGGGAGACATTGGCAGCTTAGCGGTAAATGGTACCGTTAATGACCTGGCGGTGGGGGGAGCCAGGCCCCTCTACCTGACCTGTGGCTTTATTCTAGAAGAGGGTTTACCCCTGACTACCCTGCGTCGGGTGGTAGATAGTATGGCCATGGCAGCGGCGATCGCCGGCGTGGATATTGTTGCTGGCGACACCAAGGTTGTACCCCGGGGAAGTGCCGATAAACTTTTTATTAACACCACCGGGGTGGGTCTGGTGCCCCCGGGTGTCAACTTGTCTCCCCAGGCCATACAGCCGGGAGATGTGATTTTGATCAATGGCTACCTGGGAGACCATGGTGCCGCCATTACCGTAGCCCGGGCCGATCTGGTATTAGAAAGTCAGATTGAGAGTGACTGCCAGCCCCTAAATAGCCTGGTGCAGGCAATTCTAGTGGCCTGCTCCGAGGTTCGGGCGATGCGAGATGCGACCCGGGGAGGGGTGGCCACGGTGCTGAACGAATTTGCCCTTAGTGCCGGTCTGGGCATTCTGCTGGAGGAGGCCTGGTTGCCCGTGCGTCCGGCGGTGCGGGGACTCTGTGAACTGTTGGGCCTGGACCCCCTATACCTGGCCAATGAAGGTAAGCTGGTGGTGGTGGTACCCGCCAGCCAGGCTGACACTGTACTGGCGGCCATGGTGGCCCATCCAGCCGGCCGCGACAGTCAGATCATTGGTCGTACGATTCCCCAACCTGCCGGACTGGTGCAGTTGAAGACTGCCTTTGGCAGCGATCGCATCGTTGACCGCCTGGTAGGGGATCAACTGCCTCGTATTTGTTGACTGGTGGGTTGACCTGCTCACCTGGGCCCCTTCCCTATGCATGAACTCAGCCTCACCCAAACCATCATTACCACCGTATTGGAGGTGGCAGCCGGCCAGCCAGTGCAGCGCATTGTGCTAGAAATTGGCCAACTATCGGGAGTGTTACCCGAATCCATTGATTTTTGTTTTGCCGCCTGCGCCGCCCAAACCCCCCTGGCTGGTGCCCAACTGGACCTGGTGGTGATTCCAGGTCGGGGCTGTTGTCGAGACTGCGGCCATCAGATGGATCTAGATATTCCCTACGGAATGTGCGACCGATGCGGTAGTCTGGCGATCGCCGTTATCGCTGGTCAAAGTTTGCTGATTAAATCCCTGGAGATGCTTGTATGTGTGTGACCTGTGGCTGTAACGACACCCCCCCGGCCAGCTTTACCTCCCTGGAGCCTTCCCCCCCCGAACCAGGCTCTGAGGTTCTCAACACCGTCTCCCATCCTCTGGAGGTGAAGGTCCTGGCCCACAATGACCGAATCGCTAGCCACAATCGTAGCTGGTGTGAAAACCACCAGGTATTGGCGTTGAATCTGGTGAGTGCTCCAGGGGCAGGCAAAACCTCCTTACTGGTGCGTACCCTAGAGGACCTCAAGGACCGCCTCACCATGGCTGTGCTGGAGGGCGATCAAGCCACTAGCCGGGATGGCGATCGTATTCGGGCTACTGGCTGTGCGGTGGTGCAGGTCAACACCGGCACCGGCTGTCATTTAGAAGCGGCGATGGTACAGC
Organism: Cyanobacteria bacterium REEB459; assembly: GCA_018970085.1. Classification (GTDB taxonomy): domain Bacteria; phylum Cyanobacteriota; class Cyanobacteriia; order Phormidesmidales; family Phormidesmidaceae; genus Nodosilinea. The sequence continues at coordinate 42,311 of JAGWXD010000010.1, read as the reverse complement.
GCGGGCTCCAGACCCTCAACCCTCCAGCCCAGTCAGTTTTGATGATTGAAAATGTCGGTAATCTAGTTTGCCCAGCCCTGTTTGATCTGGGTGAAAGGGCCAAGGTAGTCATTCTATCGGTCACAGAAGGAGACGATAAGCCCCTGAAATATCCCTACATGTTTCAGGCCAGTTCCCTGCTGTTGATTAACAAAATTGACCTATTGCCCTACGTTGATTTTGATCTCGATCGCTGCCAGGCCTATGCCCGCATGGTGAATCCAGCCATCCAGGTAATGGCGCTTTCCGCCGTCACCGGGGAAGGCCTGGATAACTGGTACACCTGGTTACTAGGGGCTAGGACCCAGGTGCTTTAAACCCTGGCCCAACCCCGCTTCTACAAAGAACTGTTACACTTCCTCAACAATTGGTATTACTGGTCCTACTCGCGATGATAGGATGCCCAACAAACGGTTGAGAGATAGGAATTCATGACTGAAACCCTGACAGGTCAAACACCGATTTTCGGAGGCAGCACCGGCGGCCTTCTGACAAAAGCCCTGGTGGAAGAAAAGTACGCAATCACCTGGACCAGCTCCAAACAGCAAGTTTTTGAAATGCCCACCGGTGGAGCAGCCATCATGAATGAGGGCGAAAACCTGCTGTATTTAGCCCGTAAAGAACAGTGCCTGGCCCTTGGGGCGCAGTTGCGGACTAAGTTTAAACCCAAAATCGATGACTACAAGATCTATCGGATCTACCCCACTGGCGAGACTGAGTATCTCCATCCAGCCGACGGGGTATTTCCAGAGAAGGTCAATGCTGGCCGCTCGGCAGTGGGCAGCGTACCTCGCACCATTGGTGCAAACCCTAATCCGGCTACCGTTAAGTTCAGTGGTAAGGCCACCCATGAAGTCTAGGCCAGGTTCATGGCCTTAGGATTTGGTGGATTTTCTCAAGCATCTATAGGTCTAAGGGCGTAGCTGAGCTAGGCCCTTTTTATTATGGTCGGTGCTGTAAAATAAGGTCATGATTTCTCCCACCTTTGAAGAGTTCCAAACCTACGCCCACCAGGGTAATTTTGTCCCGGTTTATCAGGAGTGGTTGGCCGATCTCGACACTCCAGTTTCGGCTTGGTATAAGGTGTGTGCTGGTCAGCCCTATAGTTTTTTATTGGAATCGGTAGAGGGGGGTGAAACCCTGGGCCGTTACAGCTTTCTGGGCTGTGATCCGGTATGGGTGATGGAAAACCGGGGCGAGATCTCTACCCAAACCCACCGAGACGGGTCGGTTCAGCAGTTTACTGGCAATCCCTTTGACATTCTGACCAGTTGTCTTCAGCCTTACCATCCGGTGAAACTACCCACCCTACCGGCGGGGATTGGGGGGTTATTTGGCTTTTGGGGCTACGAGCTGATCCACTGGATTGAACCTAGGGTGCCGATCTATCCCCTGACTGAGGAGGACCTGCCCGATGGGCTGTGGATGCAGGTCGATAGTTTACTCATTTTTGACCAAGTACAACGTAAGGTTTGGGCCATCGCCTACGCCGACCTGCGCAATTGTCAGGGGGATTACCAAGGTCCCTACATAGCGGCCTGCGATCGGGTGCGGCAACTGGTTCATAAGCTTACCCTCCCTCTGCCCTCCCAGTTGCAACGCCTGCCCTGGGTACCCCAGGGTCGCTCTGCTAGCCAGCCCCTGGCCTTTAGCAGTAACCGCAGTCAGCCAGAGTTCTGCCACAGCGTTGAGCAGGCTAAGGCCCATATCCAGGCGGGGGATATTTTTCAGGTGGTGATTTCCCAACGTCTGGCTACGGAATACGGAGGAGACCCCTTTGATCTCTATCGTTCCCTGCGGCAGATTAATCCCTCCCCCTATATGGCCTATTTCCATTTTTATGACTGGCAAATCATTGGCTCCAGTCCAGAGGTAATGGTTAAGGCTACTCTTAGCGATGGGCCCGACTCTCCTGCTGTAGCCACGGTTCGGCCAATTGCCGGTACCCGTCCTCGGGGCAAAACTCCTGAGCAAGACCGAGCCCTAGAATTGGACTTACTGGCAGACCCCAAGGAGGTTGCCGAGCATGTCATGCTGGTGGACTTGGGTCGTAATGATCTAGGTCGGGTTTGTATTAACGGCACCGTTGAGGTAGACCAACTGATGGCGGTAGAACGCTACTCCCATGTTATGCACATCGTCAGTAATGTCAGGGGGCAGTTGCGGCCTGATAAAACCGCCTGGGACCTGCTGAAGGCCTGCTTCCCCGCTGGCACCGTCAGCGGTGCCCCCAAGATTCGCGCTATGCAAATTATCCACGACCTGGAACCCTGCCGTCGGGGGCCCTATTCAGGGGTTTATGGGTATTACGACTTTGAGGGACAACTCAACACCGCCATTGCTATTCGCACTATGGTGGTGCAGCCCCTGCCCGCCGGTGGTCATCGGGTCAGTGTACAGGCTGGAGCTGGGCTGGTGGCTGACTCTGTAGCTGAACGGGAATATCAGGAAACCTTGAATAAGGCTCGAGCTATGCTGGAAGCAGTTGGCTGCCTCCAGGGGTAATCGTTTTACTTAGAACCAGTGCGCTCATTAAATGATCAAAATTCAATGCTGTCGGGGGTGCGGGGAAAGGGGATAACATCTCGAATGTTGCCCATTCCGGTGATGAACTGCATCAGCCGCTCAAAGCCCAGCCCAAAGCCGGCGTGGGGCACGCTGCCAAAGCGACGTAGATCGAGATACCACCAGTAGGTCTCTAGATCCAGACCAGCCTGCTGAAGCCGTTGTTCTAGGATGTCTAGACGTTCTTCCCGTTGAGAACCGCCAATAATTTCCCCTACCTTGGGGGCCAGCACATCCATAGCTGCCACGGTTTGTCCTGTGGCATTGAGGCGCATATAAAAGGCCTTGATGCCTGTGGGGTAGTCGGTGACGATGACGGGCCTGCGGAACAGATCCTCTGCCAGGTAGCGTTCGTGTTCTGACTGTAGATCAATACCCCAGGCGACGGGAAACTCGAAGCGGCGATCGCTTTTTTCTAGTAGCGCCACGGCCTCTGTGTAGGTAATCCGCTCAAAGGTATGGTTGATGATATTTTCAGCAGTGCTGATCACAGAGTTATCAAGGCGTTGATTGAAAAAGTCCATGTCCTCCGGACACTGGGTCAGCACCGCATGGAATAGGTATTTCAGAAATTCCTCTGCCAGGTCCATATTGCCTGCTAGATCGCAGAAGGCCATTTCTGGTTCTACCATCCAAAATTCTGCCAGATGACGAGAGGTATTGGAATTTTCCGCCCGAAAGGTAGGCCCAAAGGTATACACATCTCGAAAGGTCAGGGCCATAATTTCTGCTTCTAACTGCCCACTGACGGTGAGGTAGGCGGGTTTACCAAAGAAATCCTGACTATAGTCGACTGTCCCGTTAGGGGTCCGGGGTACATGGTTGAGATCCAGACTGGTGACCGTAAACATCTCCCCCGCCCCCTCGCAGTCGCTAGCGGTAATAATGGGGGCATGGATCCACAAAAATCCCCGGTCCTGAAAAAACTGGTGGATTGCCTGGGCGCAGGTATTACGAACCCGAAACACTGCCCCTAGGGTATTGGTGCGCGATCGCAAATGACCTAAGCCCCTTAAAAACTCAAAGGAATGGCGCTTCTTCTGGAGGGGATAACTGTCTGCTGGGGCCGTACCCACCACCATTACCTGGTCTGCCTGCAACTCCACCCGTTGCCCCTGACCAGGTGATTGCACCAGTTGACCGTCAATCTCGACCGCCGATCCGGTAGTTAGATCCTTGAGCAGGTTGGCGTAGCCCTCCAAATCAGCCTTGATCACAACCTGTAACCCGGCCATCGAGGAGCCATCATTCAGGTCGACGAAGGTAAACTCCTTTACCTGCCGCCGGGTCCGGACCCAACCCTGAACCTTAAGGTGCTGTCCAGGTTCTCCAGTCTGTAAGATATCTCGAATCCGGGCCATAGCAGTGACAGTAATGGGATACACCGGAATCTATCACCATGGTGTGACTCCAGCATTACCAGCTTATCTCAGGGATGATAGCCCGTCCAACTCCGTCAGAACCACTAGGATAGATCAAAAACCATAAAAAAACGGCTTCCGGGGAAGCCGAAACAGGTCATCAACTATACCTGAAATGTTGTTCTCTCAATCTGGAAGAAACCGCCACTAAATTTCTCAGAAATAGGGTTGGCTTTCCCATCTGGAGGGCTCTCATCTCCTCCGTCAAATATTGTAACAAGAAGTACAGAACTTTCTAAATATAATCTTTAGCGTTTTTAACGCTATTCCATAACCTGTATTAATGAGCAGGTGTACTGTTTTTTCCCTGGAGCCCTGGGGTCGGGTTCGGGGCTATAGCCCCTGAATTAACCCAGGTTTCAATTCGATCAATCCAGCCTTTTAAGCCGGCGGCATTCACCCGATAGCTGAGGGGATGAGCGACCAACCGTGCTGTGCTGTAGAAAAGCACCTCCAACTCCATGAGGTGATTTTCCTGGAGGGTTTTGCCCGTCGAAACCAGATCGACAATCGCCTCAGACATGCCGGTAATGGGACCCAGTTCCACCGAGCCGTAAAGGGGCACGATCTCCACAGGTAAATCCAGGTCTTCGAAGAACTGGCGGGCGCAATGAATAAATTTAGAGGCCACCCGACTATGGGCCGGCAGGTCCAGGGCGGAGCGATAGGGGCTGGTAGTTTTTACCGCTACCGATAGCCGACAGCCCCCAAAACCCAGATCAATCAGGTGGGCAACCCCTGGTTGCTTTTCCCGCAGCACATCGTAACCCACAATACCGATCTGAGCCTGCCCATATTCCACGTAGACCGGGACATCTTGAGCCCGTACCAGTAGGGCTTGAGCTTGGCCGGTGGGGTCGGCAATTTGGAGCTGGCGATTGGTTTTATCTAAAAATAGGCTGAAATCAAGACCCACCGATCGCAACAGACGAATACTGTCTTCTAGCAGGGCTCCCTTGGGTAGGGCAATAGTAAGCATGGTAGTGGAAATTAGGATAACCTTCGCCATCTTACCCCGGGGGCAGGACGGTTGTAGCAGCCCCGACCGCCCGGGCGGCGGCCTCGGCCACCAGAGCCATATGACTCCAATGGGTGCCGCCCTGACAGTACACCCTGTAGGGTTGCCGCAGTGGTCCATCCGCCGATAGTTCTGAAGTGCTGCCTTCGATAAAGGTGCCACCCGCCATGATTAAGGGGCAATCATAGCCGGGTGTGACCGCCGGCACCGGGTCAACATAGGCATCAATGGGAGACTGCCGTTGTACGGCTCGACAGAAGGCTACCAGTTTCTCGGGAGAGCCCAGCTCAATGGCTTGAATGACATCCCGCTGGGTAGCCTCGGGGCCTGGGTTAACGGCATAACCCAGGCCAGCAAAGGTGGTGGCCAGCAGGTAGTTACCCTTCATGGCTTCGCCCACCATCTGGGGCGCCAGAAACAGCCCCTGATAGAGAAGCCGGTTGAGGTTCAGGCTTGAACCACCGCTAGAACCAATGCCAGGGGCGGTCAGGCGGCAGGCCGCTGCTTCTACCAGATCGGCGCGACCGGCTACGTATCCGCCGGTAGGGGCCAGGGTGCCACCAGGATTTTTAATCAGGGATCCAGCCATTAGGTCAACACCTACGGCGGTGGGTTCTCGATTTTCTAGAAACTCTCCGTAGCAGTTGTCGACAAAACAGACCAGGTGGGGATTCTGCCCCTTGACGATGGTCACAATGCGTTCGATTTCAGCTATGGTGAGGGTAGATCGCCAGCTATAGCCGCAGGAGCGTTGAATATGCACTAGGCGAGTGTCAGGCTTGACAGCGGTGGCTAGAGCTTCCCAATCGATGGTGGCGGCGGTGGTTAACGGTAACTCGCGATAGGAAATGCCAAACTCTGCTAAAGATCCCTGCCCCGTTGATCGTAGACCAATTACCTCCTCCAGGGTATCGTAGGGAGCCCCAGCTACCGCCAGACATTCATCCCCCGGTCGGAGAACCCCGTAGAGGGCACAGGCAATAGCATGGGTTCCCGAGACAAACTGAGATCGCACCAGGGCAGCTTCTGCCTGCATAATGTCGGCAAACACCCGATCCAGGGTATCGCGGCCCAGGTCATCATGGCCGTAGCCCGATACACTGGTGAAATGATGACTGCCGACTCGATGCTGGCGAAAAGCCTCTAGTACCCGTTCAAGGTTATGCTTGACCTGGGCGTCAATTGCGTAAAGAATTTGTAACAAAGAGGGCTCTAACGGCATTATCCTAGGTAATAACCCACTAAGGTGCAGGCTCCTTGAAGCAGGAGGGAGCCTATTGTCCCTCAAATTGATTTTGCTTGACTAACGAAATTTAAATGTCCAAAAACTCTGAGACTTTTTCATGACAGCTACAACCTCTAATCGTCTTCCCCTCGACTGGGTCACTCTATTATTTATGGCTGCAGTCCATGGGATGGCTGTGTTAGCCTTCTTGCCTGGCAACTTTTCCTGGACTGCGGTTGGGGTTGCCCTGCTGCTGCACTGGGTAACAGGTTGTCTGGGCATTACCCTAGGATGGCATCGGCTGATTTCTCACCGCAGTTTTCAAGTACCCAAATGGCTAGAGTACTTCTTCGTGTTTTGTGGTGCCCTGGCTTGTCAGCACGGCCCGATTATGTGGGTGGGGCTCCATCGCCATCACCATGCTTATTCAGACCAGAGCAACGATCATCACGACTCTAACAAGGGGTTTTGGTGGAGCCATATGGAGTGGATGTTGCGTGAGGTTCCTGCCAAGCAAGACATTAGTCGATTTACCCGAGATATTGCCACTGATCCAGTTTATCTTTTTTTTGAAAAATATTTTCTGGTGCTGCAAATTTTGCTCGGAGTGCTACTTTACACCCTGGGGGGGTGGTCTTTTGTCCTCTGGGGAATTTTTGTGCGCATGGTCGCTGTCTATCACTGCACCTGGCTGGTTAATAGTGCGACCCATAAATTTGGCTACCGTACCTACCAAACCGACGATAGGTCTGTTAATTGCTGGTGGGTAGCCTTGTTAACCTACGGCGAAGGCTGGCACAACAATCACCATGCCTTTCAGTACTCGGCTCGCCATGGTCTTAAGTGGTGGGAAGTGGACCTGACCTGGATGACGATTCGCCTCTTGCAGTCGCTTAGACTGGCCAAAAAGGTAAAGCTGGCCAACTCTTCAGTAGATTAAAGGCTGGCTTCAATCCCTCCCTGGGCCAGAGCAGCACTCCAGCGGCTGTAACTCCAGTTCGGGAACCCGTACCGCATATTAGTTGCTATAGCCCCTGGCCTGGCGTAGATTAGCACTCGGAGTGCGAGAGTGCTAATGGTCCCTTATCTGCCCTGGACTGGGGTTTAATCGACTTGGGTCTACCGTTGGTCCCGGCTCCTGAGAAAATCGCAATACTATTTGGAGAACTTGTATGGCAGCTATCACCCTGGCGGCAGCCAGCCTTAAGCCCCTAGCGGATCGGGTTTTGATTAAAGTCAGTGCCTCTGAAGAAACTACCGCTGGCGGTATTCTCTTACCTGATACCGCCAAAGAGAAGCCCCAGGTGGGAGAAATTACCGCTGTTGGCCCCGGCAAGGTTGATGATAAGGGTACCCGTCAGCCCGTCGAGGTTAAGGTTGGCGATAAGGTGCTCTATTCTAAGTACGCAGGTACCGAGGTGAAAGTGGCTGGCGATGAATTTGTGCTGCTTTCAGAAAAGGATATTCTGGCGGTTTTAGGTTAATGGCCTGGGGTTAGAGTCTTAACCCACTGCTAACCTAACAATTGCAGAATTTTTGACCGTCGATGGGGATTTAAAGGGTAGCCTCCCTGGTAGGGTTGGCTGACTTGCAAAGCCCCGGTCTGGCCTCACCCTATTTATGTGGAGAACAATGTTCCATGGCTAAGCGAATTATTTACGATGAGAATGCTCGCCGTGCCCTAGAAAGGGGTATGGATATTTTGGCCGAAGCGGTGGCTGTTACCCTGGGGCCTAAGGGTCGCAACGTGGTGCTTGAAAAGAAGTTTGGAGCCCCCCAAATTGTAAATGATGGCGTCACCATCGCTAAGGAAATCGAGTTGGAAGATAATGTCGAAAATACAGGGGTCGCCCTGATTCGTCAGGCGGCCTCTAAAACTAACGATGCCGCCGGTGATGGTACCACTACGGCTACGGTGTTGGCCCATGCCATTGTTAAGGAAGGACTCCGGAATGTGGCCGCTGGGGCTAATGCTATTTCCCTTAAGCGGGGTATCGACAAAGCCACCGCTTTTCTGGTCGACAAGATTGCTGAACATGCTCGCCCGGTTGGGGATTCCAAGTCTATTGCCCAGGTTGGATCCATCTCTGCTGGTAACGACGACGAAGTTGGTGCCATGATTGCCGAAGCCATGGACAAGGTCGGTCGGGAAGGGGTAATTTCCCTGGAGGAAGGGAAATCTATGACCACCGAGCTAGAGGTGACCGAGGGCATGCGCTTTGACAAGGGTTATATTTCGCCCTATTTCGTCACTGACACCGAGCGCATGGAAGCAGTTTTAGATGAGCCCTATCTTTTACTGACGGATAAAAAAATTGCCCTGGTGCAGGACCTGGTACCGGTGCTGGAGCAGGTAGCTCGCTCTGGGCGGCCCCTGGTGATTATCGCCGAGGATATTGAGAAAGAAGCCCTGGCTACCCTGGTGGTGAACCGCCTACGGGGGGTGCTCAATGTAGCAGCGGTTAAGGCACCTGGTTTTGGCGATCGCCGCAAGGCAATGCTAGAGGATATTGCCGTCCTCACCGGTGGCCAGGTGATTAGCGAAGATACGGGCCTAAAGCTAGACAATACCAAGCTGGATATGCTGGGTCAGGCTCGTCGCCTGACCATCACCAAAGATACCAGCACCATTGTGGCTGAGGGTAACGAGCAGGCTGTTAAGGCTCGTTGTGAGCAAATTCGCCGCCAGATTGACGAAACCGAATCCAGCTACGACAAGGAAAAACTGCAAGAGCGCCTGGCTAAGCTCTCTGGTGGAGTAGCGGTGATTAAAGTAGGGGCGGCTACCGAAACCGAAATGAAGGATCGTAAGCTGCGCCTTGAAGATGCCATTAATGCTACTAAAGCTGCCGTTGAAGAAGGTATTGTGCCGGGTGGTGGGACTACCCTGGCCCACCTGGTACCCGACTTGCTAAGCTGGGTTGATGGTAATCTGGTTGCCGAAGAGCACACCGGTGCCACCATTGTAGCCCGGGCCCTGGCCGCTCCCCTAATGCGGATTGCAGAGAATGCTGGCCAAAATGGGGCGGTGATTGCTGAGCGAGTCAAGGAAAAACCCTTCAATGTTGGCTACAACGCCGCCGATGGCGAATTTGTTGACATGTTTGAAGCTGGTATTGTGGATCCTGCCAAGGTTACCCGTTCGGCTCTGCAAAATGCTGCTTCCATTGCGGGCATGGTTCTGACTACCGAATGTATTGTGGTAGACAAGCCTGAACCCAAGGAGGGAGCGGCGGCGGCTCCTGGTATGGGTGGTGGGGATTTTGATTACTAAACCTCCGGGTTAGGTAAATACGTTCCTTGGGCTGCCCCGAATCGGGGCAGCCCTCTTGAGATCTTAGGTCGCAGGTTAGTCACCGCTGGCCCTGGTCCATATCCCTGGCCCCAACCAGGGCAAACCTAAGGGGGTGCTCCCCCGGCCTGGGATAACCCATGTATTCTGTAGGAATCCCCTAAGAGTTGGCTGTTGGCAGAGGTGAATCCATGAGCGACTGGCTGGACCATAGTGTATTGGTGGACGTTGAGGTGCCGGTGGAAACCTCGTGGCAGTTGTGGTCGGATTTGGAACAAATGCCCCGGTGGATGAAGTGGATTGACTCAGTACAGGTGCTGCCCGAGGATCCAGATATCTCCGAGTGGAAATTGGCTTCTCGGGGACTGGAGTTTACCTGGCGATCGCGAATTACCAATCTGATTCCTAACCAGATTATTCAATGGGAAGCCATTGACGGCCTTCCCAACCGGGGTGCGATTCGGTTTTACGATCACAAAAATGGTAGTTCAACGGTGAAACTCACCATCTCCTACTCAGTCCCCGCCGTTATTCGGTGGATGGATGGCTTATTTCTGGGTCGGCTGGTGGAATCTACCCTACAGGAGGACCTGAATCGCTTTCGCGACTATGCCCTCACCCATCAGTCCTCCTCTCCCTAGACGGCCATGGGGCTGAGTGTAGAGCAAATTCAGCAGCGGCTGGAGCGATTTGAGTTCCAGACTTTATGGTATCAAGACCTGGGCTGGCCCCTGACAAGTGACCCGGGGTCAGCAGTGCAGGTGATCGAAACCTGGCCGGTAGGGGCGATCACCTGGTCGACCCTAGTTGCTGATCTGCCTCCGGCGGACCTGACCATTGCCTGTAGCCAGGACGGCCAGCGGGCCCTCTGGCGCTGGCCCGCCACCCAGGCAACCCCAATTCCCTGGCGCTGGCGGGTGAGTATTAAGGGTTTAGCAGACCCGGTCTGGGCCCGGCGGCTGAGCCGATTGGCCCGGCCTAACCAACCGCCACTAGACCATGTAGGAGCCTACCTGACAACCTCGGCCTATCCGCCTGATCTAGCCCAGATTCAGGGCTTCCATAGCAGCTGGCAGGCCCTGACCCTGGCCCTAGACGCCCTACCCCAGAGCAGCCAACGCCGTCACTATGCCCTGGTGTTATTGACCCGCTTGATTGCCCTGGCCGTTCTTCAGCAGCGGGGCTTACTAGCCGGGGATGAGTGGTATTTACATAATCACTTTGGTCAAAGCCAGCAACTGGGTCGCGATCGCTTTTTTCTAGATCGGCTTCAGCCCCTTTGCCAGCAAGCATTAGCCCTACCCCTGGAGGAACGGTCTGCGACTCTCCAGCAGCGCCTGGGCTCCTTACCCTTTATTCCCAACGGTCCCTTTCATGCCACGGCTCTAGATCGCGCCTGGGGGCAGCGGCCCATTGCCGATAGGGCCTTTGAACCGGCCCTGGACTGGCTGGGGGAAGCCTTGATCAATCCCCTCCCCAGCCTGGTGGAAAGCCTCCCCATGCTATTGGAGCAGGTGGTCAACAGCCACACCGGGAACCCGATGGTGACTCCGGAACCGATCTGGTGGTGCCTTTGCGATCGCACCATCCATGCCACCCTGCTAGACCAGGCCCATCGATTGACCGGTCAGCTCTACAGCAGTGTTGCCCAACTATTGATGGAGTTGACCCCTGATCGGGCCGCTCTGCTACTGGGGGAACTGGGAACACTACGTCTTCTAGACCCGGCCTGTGGCTCAGGACTATACCTGCGCCACAGTCTGGAGGAAATGGTTTATCTGGCCCAAACCCTGGCCGCCATTGCCAGCCTGGAATCGGGGGCAGTCCTCCCCAGTTGGGCCCAACCCGCCGCCAGTGGCAAGGCTGTGGCCGTCTACAGTCACCTTGCCAGTCAGGCGATCTATGGCCTAGATACCTGGGCTCCGGCCTTAGAACTAGCTCGCCTACAGGGATTTTTACTGGGTTTAGACTACAGTACCAGCGGTGCCGATCTGGCCAGTTTTCCCGACTTGAGCCTGACGGTGCTAGAGGGTAATGCCCTGATCGGACTAGTACAGGTTAACTCCCAACGCTATGATCAAGTTGGCACCCGGCGGGGCAGCACAGCCGCCACACAGGAGGTTGTCCAGGGTAATCTGATTCAACCGCTGTTGGCCCAAACCTACCAGAGGATTCTGGCGGAGCGTCAGGTGCGCTTAGAGCACTACCGTAGCCAGACCCAGCTGCTGGCGGAGACCGGCAGGGTGCCGGATTATGCCCAGGCAGCTTTCTTACGCGCCGGTCTGGAGGAAGTCAACCAAACGGCCCAGGCCCGCTTAACCCAGGTACTCTGGCAAGAAGTCAGCCAGCAACTGGGGATTCGCCTTTATCGCCAGCATCAGACCGGGGGGTATCGCCGCAGTCCCCTGGACCTAGCCGCAGTTACTGCGGTTAACCCTTTCCACTGGGGTTTCTTCTTCCATAGTTTACTGACGGAAGGGGGCGGCTTTGATATTGTGCTGAGCCATGTTCCCGGCGGTGCGGTACAACCCACCGATCGCGGGTTTGTTAATTACCACCGAGACTCGGGGGAGCATGTATCCCAATCCACCGCCAGCTGGCTTAGCCATCCCCAACCGGCCCTAGCGCTGGACCCCGAGCTGACTCGGGCATGGCAAGACTACAGCAGCCAGTTTTCCTGGCAAAGTCAGTATTTTCGCAAATCCGATGGTTATTCCCCGGCTAGCCAGGGGGGAGTCGGTCGGATGTATTGGTCGCGACTATTTATTCAGCGCAGCCTGGCACTGCTACGACCAGGCGGTCGGTGTGGCCTGGTGAGCGACCCCTTTTGGACCCAGGCCAACGCCGCTGGGCTGGTGAAGTGGTTAAGCCGCACAACTAGCCTGGGCCGGGTGGTAGATCTATCTAACCATCAGGGCATCTGGCCAGAGATGCCGCTACGCACCCAGGTGTGTTTGCTCTGGCTACAGCATCAGGGTCAGAGTGATCACTCGGTCTATCATGCTTACAACCGCCGGACTAGCGCCCCTAGCCAGGACTCACTGGCGGGGGTGCTGCAAAGCCTGATCAATCTGGACCCACAGGGCTGAGGGCGGGCGGGAGTTATCCAGCACCACATCGGCCCGGGCTACCTTAGCGGCCAGGGGCATTTGACTATCGATCCGGGCCTGGGCCTGGGCCCTGGTTAACTGATTACGGGCAATTAGCCGCTGGCGCTGCTGTTGGGGGGTACAGGTCACCACCCAAATTTCTGTCACCTGGTCGGTGAACCCGGCCTCAAATAGCAGGGGAATCACCTGCACTACGGTACCCGCCTGGTCCAGGGCGGCCATGGCTGCAGTCAGGTAACGGCGCACCTGGGGATGGATCTGGTGTTCTAACCAGCGTCTCTCGCTAGTGTCTTTAAAGATAATCTCGCCCAATTTAGGGCGATTCAGCTGACCATCCGCCAGTTCCATAGATTTGCCGTAGCGGTCTAGAATAGCCGATAGTACAGGTGAGCCAGGCTCTACCGCCTGGCGGGCATAGCGATCTGCATCTAGCACTGGCAGACCATGGTGCTGCTGCAGGTAGTCGGCCACCGTAGACTTGCCGGTAGCAATACCACCGGTTAACCCAATGATGCGTTGGCCCATGCCACAATCGCTCCGGTGAGGGCATCAAGGGTATACTCAAGAGGCTCAAGGTCAACCCGCCCCAGCACCTGGCGACAGGTGGCGGCAGTTTGGGGGCCAATAGCTGCGATCGCCACTCCCCTGAACAGCTCCAGCCAATCGGGGCCAACCGCCTGGGCCAGCATCTGGCTGGTGTGGGTAACGGTTTTAGAGCTAGCAAAGGTAACCACATCCACCTGATGATTCTCCAGGGCAGCCAGGGCCACCCTATCGATCCCGGCCGGGCATCTAGATTCGTAGGCGGCCACCTCTATAACCCTGGCTCCCCGGGCAGCCAAACCCTGGACCAGTAAATCCCGGCCTCCACTTTCTACGCGAGGAAACAACAGCTGCTGCCCAATCAGGGGCGGGGGAAACCGATCTATCAGCGCATCGGCAATAAAATCAGGGGGAATAAAGTCTGCCTGCAGACCGCGCTGCTTCAAAACAGCGGCGGTTTTGCGGCCTACCACCGCAATTTTAAGGCTGGCCAGCGCTCGTAGGTCTTTGCCCTGACTCAGGAGTCGGTCTAAAAAACTGGTGACGCCATTGGCGGAGGTGAGAATCAGCCAGTGGAAGTGCTCGAGGCCAGCGATCGCCTGGTCTAAGGGCTGCCAATCAGAGGGCGGACCAATCTCTAAAGCCGGTAATTCCAGAACTCGGGCTCCCTGGGCTTGAAGAAGTTGAGCGAAGGGACTGGCTTGATCCTGCGATCGGGTGATTAGAACTGTTTTGCCCGCCAGGGGAAGCGTCGCAGCGATCGCCGCAGTAGCGGTAGCCCTAAGATAGTGGCGTAACTTAACCACCTCGCCAAACACCATCACACAGGGGGCCAGTTCCTCCCCCTTAACTACCCGGCCAATACTCAACAGACTCCCTTCCCAGATCTGTTGGTGAGCCTGAGCGGCCCAGCGAATAATGGCGACAGGTAGATCTCCCCGACAGCCGTGGGTATGGAGTCGCCGCCCGATATCATCGAGATGCTGAGCCCCCATTAGCACCACCAAGGTTGGTATGCGAGCCAGCCCCTCCCAATCCAGCAGGTCGGGATCATGGGCACTGACTACGGCAAACCCATGACTCCACACCGGATCGGTGAGGGGAATACCGGCTAGCAGGGGAGCCGCCAGGGCAGTGGACAGGCCTGGTACCACTTCGAAGTAACAGTTAGCTTGCTGAAGAGCCTGTAACTCTGAGCCAACTCGACCAAAGATAAAGGGATCTCCGCTTTTTAGCCGCACCACCCGCCGGTTCTGCTGGCAGAGATCTACCAGCAATTGATTGATGTCTGCCTGGCAAAGACTGGGCTGACCACCCCGCTTACCCATGGCAAAGGTTTCACACCTGGGGGAGAGCAGATCCAAAAGGCGGTGGTCTACCAGGGCGTCGTAGACCACCGCCTCCGCTTGTTGCAGCAGCTCTCGAGCCCGACAGGTAAGGCTATCTAGACCGCCGGGACCGGCCCCGACAATATAAACCATGCCTGAGCTAGCCATGGCCGCAGCAGCCGGGGCTGTTGTGCTGGCCCAGTTGGGCAATTGGGATGGCTGCTGTCAACCCCTGACCCGCCATCCCAGCCTCCTGATCATCTGCCACTAAACCTCTCTCAACCACGGGATATCTAGACTCCGTCACTGCCTGCCTGATAGATACTAGGATCAGGGTTGCCCTCTAAAACCCAGTATGGCAAGTTTGCCGGCCCAGGGTAAGTCTTTGCAACCTGTCTTAACCCTTCTAAGGTGGAGGGGGCGCGTGAGCCCTGCGGGGGTGGACCCTTGATAGGAAACATTAATGTTGCTAAAGTCAAACCTACCTGCCCGAATTAATTGTCTTCGTGAATCCCCTACTGCATCTAGACTATATTCCTGCCCTGGAGTCCCTCGGGGATGATTTCTACGACCTGGTGGCGGCGGCGGAGTTTCCCCAGCATCGCCTACGATTTCGCAACGATGACCTATTGGCCCGGCTAGGGCTAGAGCAGGCGGCGATCAGTGATGGACATTTTATTGCCGCCTTCGGCCAATTTCGGGGCCGGGAACCCTTTCTGGCCCTGCGTTACCACGGCTACCAGTTTGGCCAATACAATCCCTTTCTAGGGGATGGTCGGGGCTTTCTCTACGGTCAGGTGAGGGGGATAGACGGCGAACTCTACGACTTGGGCACCAAGGGATCAGGCCCTACCCCCTACTCCCGGGGCGGCGATGGCCGCCTCACCCTTAAGGGTGGGGTGCGGGAGGTACTGGCGGCGGAAGCCCTCCATGCCCTGGGGGTGACCACCTCCCGCACCTTGAGTTTGGTGGAAACCGGGGAAGCCCTCTGGCGCGGGGATGAGCCCTCCCCCACCCGGTCCTCCGTAATGGTGCGATTTAGTCGCTCCCATATCCGCTTTGGCAGCTTTGAACGATTGCATTACCACGATCGCCCCGATCTAATGGCCAAACTACTGGAGCATGTGATTGATGTTTACTACCCCGGGCCCCGCCTCTATCGCGATCGCCCGGAGCGATTCCTGGCCTTCTACGATGAATTGGTGGATCGGGTCGCCGCCCTGGCGGCCCAGTGGATGGCAGTGGGGTTCTGCCACGGGGTGCTCAACACCGATAACATGTCGATCACGGCGGAAAGCTTTGACTACGGGCCCTACGCCTTCATTGATCGCTACGATCCCAGCTTCACCGCCGCCTACTTTGACCATGGGGGGCGCTATAGCTACGGTAACCAGCCCGGCATCTGCCAACTCAACCTCAAGGCCCTGCAAACCCCCCTGGCCGATCTGATGGCCGCGGCGGACCTGGAGCAACTGCTGACCAGCTACCCAAAGCGCTATGAACAGCACTACCAGACCCGCATGCTGGCTAAGTTAGGGCTGACGAGCCTGACCCAAAATCTGCCTCAAGACCTGGCCCAGGACCTGGTCAGCGAAACCCTCACCCTGCTGGAGGCGATGGCGGTGGGCTACCATGACTTCTTCCTGGCCCTGACCCAACAGTTCTCCCCCCAGTGGCGGGATCAGTCAGAAGCAATCTTTGCCACCTCCCTGGCAGCCTCCCACCCCGAGGCCGCCCACCAGCTAGACACCTGGCGACGCACCTATCACCGCAGTTTGCAATCCTTACCTCCCGAGGCAATGGCGACGGCGGCCGACCAACTGGGCCGCACCAACCCTAAGATAGTCCTGCTACGGCCCAACATTGAAGCGATCTGGGAACCCATCACCCTGACCGATGACTGGCAACCCTTTTACCAACTACTTCAGGATCTTCAACACCCCTTCGCCGGATAGGGGATAGGGAAAACAATGCATCAGTAATACATTTCCCTTTGCAATGTATTACCATAGGTCATAATTGCTATGACGAAAGAGGCGCTATGGTTACGGATTGGTGGTACGGCCTCCTGGGGGGTGGGTTGATTGGTCTCAGTGCCACCCTGCTACTAGCCGGCAATGGTCGCATTGCTGGCGTTAGTGGCATAGTCAATGGGGCCCTGGGCTTGACCAGGGCGGAGATCTGGCGTTGGTTTTTTATCGGTGGATTAATCGGTGGTGGGCTGCTCTATGAATACGGCCTGGCGGCTCGACCCACCCCCAGCTACGGTTTCAGCCCGTTCACCATGGTTCTGGCGGGTTTTCTAGTGGGGTTTGGTACCCGCATGGGCGGGGGTTGCACCAGCGGCCACGGGGTCTGTGGTCTGGGGTTGCTATCCCGGCGATCGCTGGTAGCGGTGATCACCTTTATGACTACGGGCTTCATTACCGTGTTTGTCACCCGCCATCTCCTGGGTCTGGGCCTGACCTGAGAGTAGGGTTCTCCCCCTCTCCCCGTTCTCCTAACCTTGAGGGATCCCTGGAGCCATAGCACAGCTCTATGAACAATGGATCTCTGCCTGCAGTTTGGTAAACCCCGGCATAGATAGATTTGCTTTTCCTGACTGCTGATTTCTGACCCCCCTTTCAGGGTCGCCTAGTTTGCTCCAGGTAGTACTCGGAGGTTGCCGCCATGACCATCAAACCCACCCATGGATCTGCCCTGGTCGCCGGGCTGTTGTTTGGTGTAGGCTTGGGCTACGCCCAGATGATTGACCCCCAAAAGGTACTCAGATTTCTAGACCTAGCTGGCCCTTGGGACCCCACCCTGGCCTTCGTCATGGGTGGGGCGGTGCTGGTCACCCTGATCAGCTTTCGCTGGGTGCTAGGTCGCCCACGTCCCCTGCTGGATAGTCAGTTTTACCTACCCACCCGCCACCACCTCGATCGCCCCCTACTGATCGGCGCTGCCCTATTTGGGATCGGCTGGGGCATCGGCGGATACTGCCCGGGCCCAGCGATCGCTGCCCTGGGCCTGGGGTCCCCTAACCCAGCGGTATTTCTGCTGGCCATGGTGGCTGGATCCCTGACCTACCGATGGCTGAGAGATCGCTAGAAGATCTTTGCTGCCCCGGAAGGGTTGAGGCTTGAAGTGATCTAGAGAGGCTAGTCAGCCGGTAAATTCCTCAAGCGAATCAGTTGACGACGCATGAGGGGAGAGGCCTCTACCTCTGGCACCTCTACTACCCTGACCTGGGAATCTAGGGCTTCAAAAAACTCGTCATTACCGTAGGAAAAAGCATCCATCAAAACCTCTAAAAGCTGATCCCGGTTATTAATGACCTGATTCTCCTCTAAAAAACGAAACTTCAAGGTGATTTCGCACTCGTAGACACTTACCCGAGTGGGGATGGAAGACTTTCTTGCAGAGCTGGCCATAGAATTTTCCTGAGGAATAATAGCAAAATAATTAATAAAGATAGAGACCTAAAATTAGGAATAGAGATCTAAAATTAAGGACTCTCCAAAGCTAAAAGAATACTTCCAGGGAAAGTAAAATTAGTTTACTTGCCGCTCCTGACAGAAATCTATAAAGGTAAAGGATAGGAAGACCATCAACAGCTAAATCACTGATCATCAGATTCAATGGCAATCAATTTATATCTTCTATCAAAGCAAACCCTATCCTTCAATGGCAGCTAGGGTAAATGGCTTTCATCGGATTCATACAATTATGTAATATCTGGATTAACCCTGGTATCGTTTCCATAGCAAGCTAGAGGTGTAGCAGTTTTAAGGCTGTGCTCAACGCTATGAATCCAGAGCCCTAACCTGGCCTTTTAAGATTTTTTAAGACAACTGGTTTGGCTTTGTTTAAAACAGGGCTATCACTAGCCCAAAGTGTTGCACTCCAAGGGATTTCTCTAGAACGCCTCTTCTCTGGGCAGATTCATCTAGATGGTAGAAAGACATTCAAGCCAATCATCCTACCCTTACAAACAGCAATGGCCTAAGGACAATTCTGAATTTCTCAAGAATTATCCCTACGCCAGAGCATAGATCGGAAGCTGATTGAACTTTTTAACGCTACCTAGGCATAGTTGGTTACAAAACCAACGCAGGGAAGCTTGAAGCTTTCCAAACTTTCCAGCATCTCGGTAGTTGCTGCCTTACTGGTCCGGCGTAAGCCAACAACTAAAACCATACTTGAGGCATAGGATGCGATGAATCCAATATCTGAACTTTCCTCAAAGCTAGGACTGTCGTAAATGACTAAATCGAAGCTACCCTTGAGTTGCTCAGCTAGCTCTCGCATATGGGCAGATGCCAGCAACTTAGCACTACCGGCCAGGGACTGACCAGCGGTTAACACATAAAGATTAGAGCTACCCTTTACAGCAGAAATGGCTTCCTCCAGAGTAGTGTTTCCGGCTAATACATCACTAAGTCCTCTGGTATTAGATAGGCTCGTCAAATGATGGATCTGAGGATCTTGGAAATTAGCATCAACTAATAGAACCCTCTGATTTGCCATGGCGGCGGCGTTAGCTAAATTAAGAGCTACCGTCGATTTACCGTCATCGGGGCAGGGTGAGCCTACAGCTACAGATTTGATGTTGTCGCCAGTGGGAGAAAGGCGAAGACCAGTATAAAGGTTATTGAAGGAACTGACAAAAGGGTAAGAGTTTGGGCTAGACCCCAAGCCCGAAATGGTTAGATTTCCGCGATTAACCTCTTGGTCGTAGGGTACCGTGGCCAATAGAGGAAAGGGAATAGCTTCGCGCAGATCTTCAAGGCTGAAGAAGATATCCTTGCTTTTCTCCCGCAAACTAGCTGCAGCAGTACCAGCAACAAAGCCTGCCATCAAGCCCAGAATCAGATTTCTGGGAAGCTTGCTTTTACCTGGAATTGGTTTGCCATTACGATCTTTGGGCACCGACGGGGTAGAAACAAGTTCCCAGGGAAACTGGCTTTGGGCAGCTTCAACCTTAAGCGTTTCCCGTTGAGTCAGGAGTTGGTCAAGGGTTTGGGTAGCCAGGTCCAACTCCCGTTTCAAGTCAGAATACTGGCGCGAAATAGCCGGAAATTGGCGAAGCTTCTGATCAATAGAGTTAGCGGCTTGCCCCAGGGTATTGGAGCGGGATTGCAGTACTTGAATCTCATTAAGAGTATTCACCATTTGACCAATCAGGTCAGTACTGATGGAGTTTTGAAAGGACCGCATTTGGGCATTATCGATAGATTTAAAGGCAGGCCCTAAGACGTCCTGAGCTCGCTTGGCTTGAAGGTCTGATAACTTTTGTTCTTGGTCCCTCAGGGCCTGGATAATTGGACTACCCTCGTTGTAGAGAGATGATTGCACAGCAATCTTACTTTCGACGTCTTCCCGTTGTCTAAGCAGAGCCTGGTAACCTGCGTCTTGACTCAAGGTAGAGGAAGCCAGTCCCTGACTGGGCCCCATGCCCAATTGCTTTTGTAGATTTTGGTAGAGAGTAACTTTTTCTCGTAAAGCGGCTTCAGCTTCTAGCCGCTTACCAGAAAGCTCAGACAACTGGGTAGAGAAACGGTCTGCCTGGGTATCTGGGTCGGTAATCAGGTACTGTTCCTGAAGAGCCTGAACTTGAGACTGCAGGGATGCTACCCGACTTTCCAGAGGAGGAACCTGCTCGTCAATAAACTTAACCCCTTCACTAATTCGACTCTTGCGCTCTTCTAAGCTGTAGCGCAAGAATCTATTGGCAGCTTCTTCGAGAACCAGTTCAGCCCGCTCCGGAAGTGGATCCTCGTACTTTACCTCTAAAATACTAGTCTGGGTAGCTCCGAGACCGGTTATTCCACCCCCAGCACAGCATTGGGAAATGTTTAAAGCCCTTTGCAAATTAGCCGCTTCAAAACCAGGATAAACTACCTTAACCCTGTCAGCGATATCAGACAACAACTTGGATCCTTGCAGGATAACAATTTGAGTAGCATAATCCCCTGCTGTAGCTCGGGGTCGCACCTGGCCTCTCGCTACAGCAGCCGGATCGGCCTGGCTGGCTTCAGGGGTGGCCGCTTCCACCAATAATTTGAAATTAGCTTCGTAGACTGGCGGCACACTTTTAGTTATGGCATAGGCTAACCCTCCTGCTAAAGCAGTGGTGGTGCCAATTAACAAGGCATTGCGACGCATGGTTCGCAGCAGTGGCCTAAGATTAATAGCCCCTTGGTTGACTGGTTGGGCGGGTGCCTCTGACACCGGTACGAAGACGGCTTCAGTGGGTTGACCTACTGATGTAACTTGAGAATCTTGTATAGTTTTCATCTGAGTATCTATCTAGAGTTGTGGACGAAATAAGTATAGAAATGAGTTATAGAGGACTGAAGCAAGTCACTAAAACCACCAAAAAGTCAACAGTCATACCGTTATCCGATAGATAAATACCTGGAACCTACAGAACGGGCGCTAGGCCAAGGCTGGGTTATGGCGCATACACTCATACTTACCTAAACAAATCTAAGAGACCGTTTAGGGGATTGGTAACCCCCAGCACAACGGTACCTAATAAACCCAGAAAATCTGATGTTTGAGCTAGGTCTCGACGGGAAATCAGTACAATGTCGTCGTTGCGGAGTGGAGGATTAGTTTCCTCGTTGAGGGCGTTGGAGTAATCTACCTTGATAATGCGATTAACCACGCTACCATCGGCATTCAGGCGAATCAGATTGGCATAGCCACTATTAGACCTGGGATCATTGAATCCCCCAGCGGCTAAAATAGCCTGGTTCAATGAGGAATTCGGTTTTATCTTGACAGCCCCAGGAGCCTTAACCTCTCCAGCAATATTGACCGCAATGGTATCGGGGGAAAAATTGGCGGCAGCAATCTGTTGGGCTTCTGAGGGATTTAAGGCCTGAGATAGAGGCACTAAGATAGTATCGCCATCTCTAAGGGAGACATCTTTAGATGATCCAGTACCCTGTAGGAGGGCCCAGAGATCGACCGATGTCTCTTGAATGGTGCCATCTGAGTTGAGTCGCTTCAACTCGACATGACGCAAATCGGCCTGCTGCTTTAGCCCACCTGCAGCCTGAATAGCCGTCACCACAGAGGGCCAATCATTGGGATTACCGCCAACTTGAACCAGACCAGCATTAACCCCTTTCTCTCGGGGGGTCAGGGTGTAGGACCCGGGCCGCTGAACCTGACCAGCTACGGTCACCCGTAAGGACCGTGGGGTGACCAAATAAACTGTAACCTGGGGGTTTTTAATGAAAGGGCCATAGCTATTGGCGATTTTTGCCTGGGCCTCTTCCAGCGTTAAGCCATCTAGAGCGACTTGACCAATCCATGGCAAATTTAACCGGCCATCTACTGGAATAATAAAGGTTTTGACACCGAAGAAATCGTCTGGAACACCGTAGATTCTGATGCCTATCTCATCACTTCTGCCTAAAATGTAAGCATCGGTGGTAGCTGGCTGTATCGCTTTACCAGGAGCCGCTGCAGCTTGGGCGTTTCTGACAATAGCTTGAGCCCTGGCCGGTAGGACTGAAGTAGCCGTAACAGAAAGTAGACCAATAGTTAGAAGCCCGATGGCAGAAAGTCTACAACCGCGGAGGGTATGGCTTGTTTTTTCAGACAGAGTGCTAGAGAAAATTATTGATGAAGAATAAGAATTCATGATAGGTATCCAATTTATTTAACAGAGAGCTTCAGGTCAGGGACTGGGTAAAACTCTAAGAAAGTATAAGTTCCAAAAAAACATTAAATGAATTGTAATCAATATCAACTAAAGTTTTCTTGCACGAAAATTGAGTAATAGATGCTCTGGTAGGTAATGATTCACTAAATCGAGCTTATCATAACACGCTGACGAAGTTAACGTTTCGCTGTAGATTAATTTTTAGGTATTTTATCCTGGTTGTTCGCTCTAGGCGACGGCTAAGGCTACCTTAGCTTAGCGGGTGTTTAGCCCCAGCAGGGCCTGGTTGACCTTAGCTAAATCCTTCTGCTACTGCCTTAGCCAGGAAAGAGCTATGCTAGGTGAAGCCGAGCAGGATTAGACCTATGTCTGGCCCTTAGAGCCTGTTTTTTGCTAATAGATGCGTACGAGAGTCCTCTATGAATTTAGGTGATCGCGTCAAAGTTAATGAGCCGGTAGTGTTCTACCATCACCCCCTGCACCGCAACACCGCCTTCAATGCCCAGGGACTGGAGGGAGTGGTTGTAGCGATGCTCAAGGATTACCAGGGGCGTCCTATTAGTGCTAACTTTCCTGTGCAGGTTGAGTTTCAGGTGGAAGGGGCGAAGCGACCTTTTCGAGCCCATCTGAAGGACAGTGAGTTAACCAGGCTGTAGATGCTAGCCTACGGAGTTTAGCCCTGAAGCCCTGTTTCTGCTTGTCTCGCTAGCGGCTAAACCCCCAGGTCGGTACCAACCGATACCGATAGGGTATCGATCAGCT
The DNA here is from genome assembly GCA_018970085.1 of Cyanobacteria bacterium REEB459. Taxonomy (GTDB): domain Bacteria; phylum Cyanobacteriota; class Cyanobacteriia; order Phormidesmidales; family Phormidesmidaceae; genus Nodosilinea. The sequence continues at coordinate 19,345 of JAGWXD010000010.1, read as the reverse complement.
CAAACCACTGCCCTATATGTTCTTTGGTGGTGTAGGGATTGAGCAGAACTGCTTTGAGCCAGCGTTGCCCCCGCCACCAGGGTAGGGAGAGAAAGACCTGGCCGGCCTTTAGTAGCTCTTTCTGTAAATGGCTATTCCAACGGTCCCACTGGGATTCGGGTAGGGCCCTTGGGCAACTGCGAAAGCATACCAGGTTCATCGCTGGAGTGCAGGCCAGGGTCAGATGCGATCGCTGATCAATATAATCCACCATGGATCGAGTCAGATCGTAACTGGTTTCGATCAATGCGGCATATCCTGCTTTGCCCAGGTGTTGTAGAGCCAGCCACAGCTTGAGACTATCACCATGGCGGGTGCCCTGGAGAGCAATCTCGCCCAGGTTAGTCCAGTCGGCCAGGTCATTCATATAGGGGGCGCTAATCCGAAAGTGGTCCTGCAGCCAGGTCATATCTCGAAACAGCACAGATGCACAGGTTTTGGTCACATACAACCACTTCTGGGGGTTGAAAGTGATGGAATCGGCCAGGTGGATGCCCTCTAGCCGATAACTCTGGTCGGGGGAAAAGATCAGCGCGCCGCCATAGGCAGCGTCGACGTGGAACCAAAGGTTGTAGCTACGGGCCAGGCGGTGGATTGCCAGCAGTGGGTCAATACTGCCGGTGACGGTGGTGCCGGCGGTAGCCACCACCGCGAAGGGGCGCTGACCTGCTCTGAGGCAGGCTTGTAGACAATTCTCTAGGGCTTCAGGGTGCATTTGCCCCTGGGCATCAGCGGCTACCGGTATCACCCCCTGGCGTCCTAACCCCAGCACCATGGCGGCCTTTTGAATCGATGTGTGGGCCATCTCAGAGGCGAGAATCACGGGTGGCACTTGACCGATCAGACCTTGATCTAGGCAGTTCAACTTGAGGTTACGAGCCACGGTGAGGGCCTGCAGGTTAGCTAGACTGCCACCGCTCACCAACAGTCCTCCCGATCGCTCGCCGAGGCCAAACATCTGGGCGATCTCCGCCATTAGTTGGGGCTCCAGGCGGGACAGGGCCGGCGACATCTCCACACTGAGCATATTGTTATTGAGGGCAGCAGCGACCCAATCCCCCAAGAGGGAAGCTGTGGTGGGTAGGGGATCCATATGGCCGATATAGCCCGGGTGGGCGGGATTCATGGACTGGGTCATGATCCTCTGGAGAGGCGCTAGTAGCTCCGCCAGATCCCCTGGTTGATCGGGAATGGTAGCCAGGGGCAGGGGATCGAGCTCTGGCAGAGGGGGGTGGGTGGCGGCGCTGGAGAGATAGTCGAGAATCTGGTCGGCTGTGGCCTTAAGCAGGGAGGATATCTGCGCTTGATTATGGCCGGAGGGATCAATAAAGGCGTTTTCAGGCAGCGATAGGACCATGGGCAATGGCAGGGATTATTTCTGTAACCGTTGCAGGGTTTTATACATGTCTGGTAGGCGCCGGTAGATGGCTGAGGCCTTTAAAAACACCTTGTGGGGTAAGGCGGGGATACCGGTGACAATTTCTCCTGGGGCAACGTCACTATGGATACCCGCCTTAGCCGTCGCGATCGCCCCGTCGCCAATGGTGGCCTGGTTAGCAATACCCACCTGCCCGGCTAAAATCACCCGGTTACCGATCACCACCCCACCCGCCATGCCCACCTGGGCTGCCATCACCACCCCTTCTCCCACCTGACAGCCATGGGCGACGTGGACCAGGTTATCCAGCTTGGTACCCCGACCCAGGCGAGTGGTGCCCACGGCGGGGCGATCTACGGTGCTGTTGCTGCCTATCCGCACGCCATCTTCAATCACCACCACCCCCGATTGTTCCATTTTTTCCCAACCGGTGGCGGTAGGTACGAAACCAAAGCCCTCGGCCCCAATCACAGCGCCGCTATGGATGGCGCAATCGGCTCCAATTTGGGTGCGCTCATGGATCACGCAATTGGCATGCAGGATGGTGCGATCGCCCACCTGGACCCCTGGATAAATCACCACGTTGGGGTGCAGGCAGACCCCGTTTCCGAGGGTAACCCCCGCCCCAATCACCACATGGGCGCCAATACTAACTTCGGCCCCGTAGCGGACACTGGGGTCAAGTACGGCGGTAGGATGAATGCCCGGTTGGGGCCGATAGGGGGTATAAAACAGGGCGATGGCCCGGGCAAACCCCAACCGCGGATCGGCGGTGCTGAGCCAGGCCATACCGCGATCGCTAGCCTGCTGCTGCAGGGTTGGGTCGGCGGGCAAAATCAGGGCGCTGGCTGCAGTTGTCTGAATCAGCCGGGCAAATTTTTCTCCCTCCACGTAGCTAAGGCTACCATCAGTGGCCTGATCCACCGCCGCTACTCCCCAGATCTCCGGGTCGTGATCGGGGTTGACCGTTAAGCTAGAGGCGCTGGTGATACCAATGGCCTCGGCAATGGTACTGAATTTCATCGGATGGGTCCTAAAGGTGGAATCACAGCTCCGTTTTTACGCTACCAGAAAGGCGACACATTCAACGTGGGGGGTTTGGGGAAAGAAATCGGCGGGCTGCACCCGGCTTAGGCGGTAACCGCCTTGATCCCGCAGAACTTGCAGATCTCGGGCTAGGGTGGCGGGGTCGCAGCTCATATAAACAATGCGAGGGGGCTTGAGGGCGACCAGAGCGTCTAAAACCGGGCGATCGCACCCTTTGCGGGGCGGATCTAGCACCACCACATCCACCTGCTGGTTAAGAGCATCGGCCACCTGGGGTAGCAGGGTGCCCACCTCTCCCGCCTGAAATTCGACATTGTCAATGCCATTCAATCCGGCATTAGCCAGGGCCTGTTCGATGGCCTCTGGCTGCACCTCCAGCCCTACTACCCGCCTAGCCCGCTGGGCCAGGGGCAGGGTAAGGGCCCCTACCCCACAGTAGGCATCGATAATAGTTTCTGCGCCGGTGAGGGCCAATTCGGTCAGCAGGGTGGCCAGTAAGCTCTCAGCCTGTTCTGTATTAATCTGAAAAAAGCTGGTGGCATGGATGCGGAAGCGCAGGTCAGCCAAAATTTCCTCCAGGTAGGGTACACCATCAATTACCAGGGTCTCAGGGCCAAAGATGACATTGGTTTTAGCCCTATTCAGGTTGAGGCATACGCCCACTAGGTGGGGATAGCGTTCCATCCACATTTGTGCCTGCAACTCTATATCCTTAAGCCTGGGATCGGTGGACACCAAAACGATTAATTGCTGGCCGCTACGGCGACCAAGGCGCAGACCCAAATGGCGTAGGCGACCCTGATGGCGGTTTTCGTTATAGATCGACCAACCCCGTTCTTGAATATCCTGCTTGATGCCGGCCAGTAGGGGATTCAGTTGGTCATCCTGGACTGGGCACTGGTTCAGGTTGACCAACTTGTGACTGCCTCGGCGAAAGTAACCCGCCTTGACCTGGCCCTGGGCTGATCGTTCCAGGGGGTAGGTAGCCTTATTGCGATAGCCCAGGGGGGCTGGGGCAGCGGCGATCGGATCGATAGGGGGCTGTACAAATTTACCAATGCGGGTCAAGGCATCCACCACCTGTTGTTGTTTGGCCATGAGTTGGGCTCCGTAGCTCAGGGATTGCCACTGACAACCGCCACACTTATCTGCCACCATGCAGGCGGGCCGGACCCGCTCAGGGGAGGGACTAAGGACTTCTCTGACCAGGCCGCGACCAAAGCTGGGCCTGGCCTGCACCAGGCGTACCCGCACCCGATCACCTGGGACGGTGTCTGGCACAAACACCACCCGGTCCTGGTATCGGCCCAGACCGTCGCCATTACTAGTTAGGTCAGTAATGCTTAATTCCAGGGTTTCCCCCTGCTGCCATGTGTCCATCACTCCTTCCTTAGGGTACCGGTTTGGTACCTATGCTGATCCATACTAAAACTAGGGTCGCCCTAGTCAGTGCTTGCCTAGGCCCCGCCAGATCTGGTTATGCCCTTAGTTTGCCTATAGACTGTAACAACAATAGACGTGATCGAGACTGTATTTTGCAGAATGAAAAACGAAACCAGCAACCTTTTGTCCATTCTTGAGGGCGGACAGGCAACTACAGACCAGGCCTTGGAACTTTTCGATCGCCTGGCTGCGGTAGATCTGGAGTTTATGATCGGTCGCTGGCAAGGGAGGGGACTGCCGACTAACCATCCTATGGATGGCTGGTTAGAGGCGTTGAACTGGTATGGCAAGGAGTTTATCGATACCGAACAGGTACACCCCCTGTTATTTCGTTCGGTTCAGCACAGCATTATTAAAGTTGCCCCCCAAGCTAGCCTCATGCTTTGGGCGCTGCGATTGCCTGTACTAAAGCAGCCCTTCTTTAAACTCGCCCTGGCCCTGGGTACCAGGCTGCTGAAAACCGACCGAAGTCAGGCTCGCCTGCGGATGATGGCCCATCGGGGTGCGCTGACGGCCACCATGATCTACGACTATTTGCCCATTAACGACTACTTTCGTCGGGTCGATAGCCAGACCGTCCTGGGAGTCATGGACTTTAAACCAATCTCCCAACCGTTTTTCTTTCTGTTGCGGCGTTGCCCTCCGGCCTCACCCCTGGTTGCCCGCTAGGGGTGGCTGGTCTATTGGGTAGCCTGGACAATCCAGGCAGTCAGGGCATTGGCCAGGGTTACCGCCAGTTCTGCCTGGGCCTGGGGGTTTTGAACCCATTCAAATTCTACCGGGTTGGTCATAAAGCCCAACTCCAGTAGCACTGCGGGGGCCGCGGTAGGCCGGGTAAGGGCGAGGTTATTCCAGTAGACCCCGTAGCTGGGGCGATCTAGTTCCCGTACCAGGTAATCGTGCAGAAACCGGGCCAGATCATGGGCCTGGGTTTGGAACCAAAAGGCTCCGATACCGGCGGTATGAAGGGCATCGCCATTGTCGGGCAGGGCATTATAGTGCAGGCTCACGGCCAGGGTGGGCGACTGGTCCATAATTTGAAGGGCGCGATCGCCGGGACTGCGAGACTTATCTTCGCTGCGGGTCAGCACCACCTGTGCGCCCCGAGATTCCAGGGCAGCTTGAACTCGGGTTGCCAGCTCTAGGGTTAGGGTTTTCTCCGGGGTGCCATCGGCTCCCCTAGCCCCGGGTTCCTCGCCACCATGACCGGGATCTAGCAAAATAATCGTTCCCTGGAGGGGCAACTCTCCCCCCAACTGGGGCGGATGTTTGAGGGCAAGCACCAGGGTTGTCCCCTGATACCGCAATTTATAGCCCCACTGCTGGCGGGTTTTGAACCGAAACTGATACTGCACCTGGTTGGCCGCAGGGCTTTGCCAGTCCAGTCGATCAATTAAGCCGTCTGCTACGGTAAATAGGGTGTCGGTCTGGGCTGTGGTGTTGTAAAGAGTGAGGGTCAAGCTATCCTGGGTTTGACTAACCGCCAGGGGCACCGGAGACTGTAGAGGGAAATAAACTTCGGTCCAATTCCCCACTACCCGAGAGGTAATTCCTCGAATTAAGGATTGAGAAGGCACTGCAACGGCCAGAATTTTAGTTTCACTGGCTCGAATCCAACCGCCGTAATCAAGCCGTAGCCACTCGCCCTGTCGCCCAGTTACCATTGCCTGGGTGCCCCGGGGCAGAGGGGTCAACCGGGAATAGTCGGTACTAGGTCCGGTGCGAGCCACCCCAACAGCGGCGGTAACTGTGGCTAACTGCCAGTCATCTTTGGCCAGGATGGTGATGGTGCCGGGGGCGGTCGCAGTCACGGTCTGGCCGCGGTAGGTGAGGCTATAGGTGGGTCGGCCCAACCGGCCAGGGCGATCGCCGATCAGGCAGGTCTGATATAGGGTGGGTCCATCCTGTTCGGGCTGAGGAGCAACCTGGTTAGTTAATACCCCATCGTTGGCGGCCAGGCGGGGGGGGTGGGGGTGGGGATAGAGCTTATAGGTGTGACCGGCCAGGGTGGCTGTGACCCGGGCTGGCACTGGACCCATGGCCCCTAGGCAGACCGGTTCTCCCAGGGGCCGGGCTAGGTCTACCGCCGGTTGCAGGGAGGCGGGCAAAAGACCAGGGGGTGAGGGCAGGGCGGGGCTAACGGGCAGCCGTAGCACCGTTAGATCCAGGTGGGTTTGCCCCTGGGTAAAACTAAAACGGTTGGGCCCTAGCTGCAGAGGTAGGCTGGGGGCGAAGTAACCTAAGGGGCTACGCTGTTCAATTGGCACCCCATTTAACAGCACCGGTGCATCAGGACTGGCGGCACCGATAAAAAAGATACGATCGGCGGTAGTCTGGTGACCGGCGGGGGGATAAACCACCCCTAACTCAGCTCTGGCCATTCCCCCGTTGATTAAAACCAGGCTGCCCAGGGGCAGAGCCCAACCTAACTGCCATTTCATTGCCTCTAGAGCTTCCTTGCGTAGGGGTGTGGGCAGACCTGCCTCGAACTCTCAACTCTCTAGATGTCGAGATCTTCTAGTTTCATGCGAGGACCATAGGTTTCAATAAACTCCCGGCGAGGGGCCACCCGATCGCCCATGAGAATGGTAAAGATGCGATCGGCCTCAGCCGCGTCTTCAATTTCTACCCGCTTCATCGTCCGAGTTTCCGGGTTCATGGTGGTTTCCCAGAGTTGGGCGGGCATCATTTCCCCCAGACCTTTAAACCGTTGAACGGTGTAATTGGCGTTGCCAGGAAATTGCTCTGCCACCAGGCTGTGTAACTCCCGCTCGTTGTAGCAGTACCAGTGATTTCGCCCCCGTTCTACCTTATAGAGGGGTGGGCAGGCAATGTAGACGTAACCCTGGTCTACTAGATTGCGCTGGTAGCGGTAGAAAAAGGTTAACAGCAGGGTGCGGATGTGGGCCCCATCGACGTCAGCATCGGTCATTAAACAGATGCGATGGTAGCGCAGTTGGGAAGAGTCAAACTCTTCGCCCTTGATACCCAGGCCCAGGGCTGTAATCAGGGCCTGAATTTCGGTATTTTTATAAATCTTAGAGTCGTCGGTTTTCTCGATGTTGAGGATTTTACCCCGTAGGGGCAAGATTGCCTGAAACCGGCGATCTCGGCCCTGCTTGGCACTCCCCCCCGCCGAGTCCCCTTCCACAATAAAAATTTCCGACTCACCGGGATCTCGGCTACTGCAATCCGCCAGTTTACCGGGCAAAGTGGAGGACTCCAGTACGGACTTGCGGCGCACTAATTCCCTGGCCCGTCGAGCCGCCTCCGCTGCATTGAAGGCTTGAATGGCCTTTTCGACAATGGCATCGGCTACGCCAGGGTGAAAATCAAGATATTCGGTCAGGGCCTCTCCCACCAGGGAATCAACGATGCCCCGCACCTCGGTGTTACCCAGCTTTGTTTTAGTCTGGCCTTCAAATTCAGGATCGGGCACCTTCACCGAGACAATGGCGGTTAACCCTTCGCGGATATTCTCCCCGGCCAGATTAGACTCAGCCTCTTTGCGTTTGCTGCGCTTGCGGGCAAAGTTATTCAAGGTGCGGGTCAGAACTGCCTTCAAACCCTCCAGATGGGTACCACCATCAATGGTGCGAATATTATTGGCGAATCCCAGCAAATTATCAGAGTAGGCGTCTATACACCACTGTAAAGCCGCCTCTACCTGCACCCCATCGCGCTCGGCAGCAATATGAATGACCTCATCGTGGATAGGCTGCTTGTCACTATTGATGTAGCGAATGTATTCACTAATACCGCCGGCATAGTGATAGGTAGAAGATCGAGGTTGGTCGGCCTTAATCAGATCCAGACGGTAGTCAGTAAAGACAATCTCAATCCCCGCGTTCAAGTAGGCTAATTCCCGCAGGCGACTAGCCAACAGATCGTATTCAAACTCGATCCCGGTGGCAAAGATTTCGATATCGGGCAAAAAGGATACCCGGGTACCCTGGCGCTTCTGAGCCAGGGGTGTAACGGCCAGATCGCCAATGGCAATACCCCGTTCGTAGCGCTGTCGGTGTTCATTTCCGTCTCGCCAGACGGTCACTTCAACCCATTCTGAGAGGGCATTGACCACTGAAATCCCTACACCGTGGAGACCACCAGAGACTTTATACCCCCCGCCACCAAATTTACCTCCGGCATGGAGCACGGTCATCACCGTTTCCAGGGCTGATCGACCTGTGCGAGGATGAATATCGGTGGGAATACCCCGTCCGTCATCGGTTACCGTGACTGAACCATCGGCATTCAGGGAAATATCAATGTGCTGACAGTACCCCGCCAACGCTTCGTCAACAGAGTTATCGACAACTTCGTAAACCAAGTGGTGCAGGCCTCGCGGTCCTGTACTGCCAATGTACATGCCGGGACGCTTGCGTACCGGCTCCAGTCCTTCCAGTACCTGAATCTGCTCAGCACCGTAGTCGGTTGTCATACTATACGCTCCAGGAAACGGTCTCAGGCCGTCCAAATAGGAAACAGGTTAAAATGCCTTGAAATTATAACACAAAGCCGCCAGGGAGGACTCTGAAGCTGACTGAGATAAAGAACCGATCAGGGGTGGAACCCCCTATTTCTCACCCCTCTTCTGTATATAGTACAGGGCAACTACCCCTGATGGTGATTGGGGGGGCTACGGCTACGGGTAAATCTACCCTGGCCCTGGCCCTGGCCGATCGCTGGCCCATGACTATTTTGGGGGCTGACTCTCGTCAGGTATACCGGGAGTTTGATATTGGCACGGCCAAGCCCAGCCCAGCCGATCGCCGCCGGGTGCCCCACCAACTGATTGACATTTGCCATCCTCAAGAGACCCTTACCCTGGCCCAGTACCAGCAACAGGCCCAGGTCCTGATTGCCCACCTACGCAGTGAGGGCAGACGGGTTCCCCTGCTGGTGGGGGGCACGGGTCTTTATATTGAGGCCATCGTCAGGGGACTGAAGATTCCTCCGGTCGCCCCCCAACCCCAGCTCCGTCAGCAACTTGCCGATCTGGGTCAACCCCATTGCTATGCCCTGCTACAAAGCCTCGATCCCCAAGCGGCCTACCGGATTCAACCCCAAGATCAGGTGAGAACCCTGCGGGCGCTGGAGGTGTTCTACGTCAGTGGGCTGCCCCTATCCAGTCTGCAGGGGGAGGCTCCCCCCCCCTACCCGATTCTCTATCTGGGACTAGACTGCGATCGTTCCAGCCTAGATCGGCGTATTACCGACCGTACCCAGGCCATGGTGGCAGCCGGGCTCACCCAGGAGGTCACCACCCTAGCCCAGCGCTACGGCACCGATCTACCCCTGCTGCAAACCCTGGGCTACCGCGAAGTGCTTAACTACCTGCAGGGAGACTGGAGTCTAGACCAGGCGATCGCCGCCATTATTACCCATACCCGCCAGCTTGCCAAACGCCAGCGTACCTGGTTTCGCCACCGGGCCCAGGTGCAGTGGTTTGACGCCGAAGCCAGCAATCTTCTCGACCAGGTGTGGGCGGTGGTGGCAACGGCTATCCCTAGGCCGCCTAACTAGGGCCATTGGGGGCGGGGCTTGAGGCTTCCAGGGCCAGTTGCAGCCGTATCATGGCCAGATTTTGGCCCAGATTTAAGGGTAGAACCGAGATACCTTCCAGTCGGGCCTGCACCCAGTGATCTCCCCAGTACCAGTGATGGAATCCATCAATACCCCCAGATAACAGCATGCTCAGATGATGGTCACTGACCTCGACCACCTGGTGCTGAATCTCTAAAGGCCCCAGGTGACTGGTAAAGCTTAGACCGGCTACCAACTCTGCCGGTAGACCCGGGTCAAAGCCCTGGGGCCAGAGCCACTGGCGAAACCGTTCTGGTTTTACTAACGCTGATCGAATGGTTTCCCGGGAGGCTTTAACTTCGATGCGCAAACAGGTTTGCTGAAAAGTGCCAAACATAGCAGCAGATGGCCAAGAATAACTGCTTACCAGTATGCCAAAACCGGTCAGCAGCTCCAGAGGGGAAACCGTCGCCTCAGTCCAAACCACCCTACAATAGAGGTCAATAAGAATTGTTAAGGGGTACGGGGTAACTATGGCAGATCAACTAATGCGGGCTACCGCTGCCGACGGAGGCATTCGGGTGGTAGGGGTAGTCACCAGCCGATTGACGGAGGTGGCTCGCCAACGGCAGGGGCTTTCCGCCGTTGCCACCGTAGCCCTAGGGCGAACCATGGCAGCAGGTCTACTATTGGCCTCCAGCATGAAGCGATCGCCATCCCGGGTTAACCTCCGGATTCGGGGAAATGGCCCCCTGGGAACCATTCTGGTGGATGCTGGCCTGGATGGTACAGTCCGAGGCTATGTCGATCATCCCGCGGTGGAGGTGCCTGCCAACCGGTTGGGGAAACTGGATGTGGGCGCGGCTGTGGGTTCCCAGGGCTACGTCGACGTAGTGCGAGACATAGGCTATGGCTATCCCTACTCCAGTACGATAGAGCTGGTTTCCGGCGAAATCGGTGAAGACATTACCCACTATCTGGCTACCTCGGAGCAAATTCCCTCGGCCCTGGTGCTGGGGGTATGGATGGGGGCCGATGGGGTCGAAGCGGCGGGGGGGCTACTACTACAAATTTTGCCCCAGGCGGCTGGCAATCAGGACATAGTTGCCAGGTTGGAAAGTCGCTTTGCCTCCCTGGGGGGCTTTACTCCTCTGATTCGGGCTCACAAAACCCTGCCCCAAATTTTTCAGGACCTGCTGGGAGATATGGATCTCCAGCTATTGCCTGGCAGCCAGCTGGTACAGTTCCATTGCCCCTGCTCCCGAGATCGCATGGTGGCTGCCCTAAAAATTTTGGGAGAGGCCGAACTCAAGGACATGATCGAAAAGGACAAAGGAGCCGAGGCCACCTGTCATTTTTGTAATCAGGTGTATCGCCTTACCCTTGATCAGCTTGTCCAGGTAATTCAAGACCTGCAAGCAGAACGTCAGCCGATTTCCTAGCCAGGTCCGCCCGGCGAGGTCCAGGGACTGGAAATGGTCAACCCATCGGCGCTGACCACTCCCTGGGTGATCGGTTCAGGGGCAAGGGAGTGTTGATGTTCTTGCTGTAGCTTAGTGATTTCTCCCTGCAGTTGAGCAGCCATTGCCAGGGCAGTTTTAGAAGGGGGGGGAGACTGCTTCATAATATTGAGCTTAAAGCTAACCTGCTGAATTAAAAGCTGGTGATTAACCAGATTTAAATCCAGATTTAAATCGAAGTCGACGGGTTGCTTTAACACCGCGCTTAAGGTCTGCTCAATCAGGTTTTCACCAATTTTCTCTATCCCCGGCGCAAACTTCTGGATATAGGCCGTAACGGTTTGACTAACGGCATTTTCCAGGGGCTTTTGACTGCAAGCCGTAACCAAATGCTTGACTACATCAATCACCCCTGGGTTGATCTGGCTGGCCAGGGCTGTTTGCCAATCAAAGCTGTCTAGCACCTTGCCCACCAGGCCATTGACCTCCTGACTAGTAATGCCATTTTGGGTAATTAGGGGCAGGGCCGTTAGAATGGTCTCCTGGATGCCGTGGCGGTCTAAACCGGGAGCATAGTGCTGAATATAGGCAGATAGTATATCTGTAACCTGCTGGCTCAGGTTAGCCTGCCACTGGTGGGCCTGGGTTGCCAACAGTTGCTGGCCCTGGTGCAGGATGGTTGGGACGATCGCCCCGGCATTCCAGAGCTGCAACACCTGGTTAATCACCTGGGTGGGCTCCTGCAGCCCTGGAATCGGGGGTTGATTAGCCAGCGCCAGCCTGAGCAAGGTAGCTGCTACCCCCTGTAATTGTTCCGGGGCAGTGGGTAAGCCATAGACCTGGTGGTAGATCTGTAGAGCCGCGAGTAAGTCTTTTTCCAATTCCGGGGCAGCCATGGGAACACCTCCAAGGAGTAGATGGCTTAACGTCTACAGCAGTCCTGACTAAATCAGTCCTGACTAAGCATCATAGCGGTAGCACCGGTTAATGGCGCAGCCAGACAATGCCGATCCGATCTAGCAACCGCCTCTGCTGCCAGGGTGCCTACCCCGGGGGCTGGCCGGGGCTGGGGAACTTTTTGTCGGGATCAGCTTGCCAAAATCAATCCCATCAGTAAAATTGCGGATATCAGGTGTTTAGTTCCATGAAGTCGTCAATCCTCGAACTACTGCACCTAGGACTATTGATTGATGGTGACATTTTCCTTGCGGGCCGGCAGTCGTCAAGGCCGCATTCTGGTGATAGAAGACGACGATGCCAATCGCTTGGTTTTTACCGATTATTTAACCTATGCTGGCTTTACGATTCTGGCCCTGGCCAGTGGTGCTAACCTGAAAGACCATTTGCGGGCGTTTCAGCCTGACTTGATCTTGCTTGATCTGGGGTTACCTGACATTGATGGCTATAGCTTATTGACCACCCTGCGGGCTTCTGCGGAGTGGGGCCATATGCCAGTTATTGTGGTGTCGGGCTATGCCTTTCCAGCCGAACAGGAACGGGCCCAGTGTTTGGGTATCAGCCGCTATTTGGTCAAGCCCGTGCATTTGCAGGAGTTGATCGAGGCGATTCAGACCGTCCTCAGATGTCATCGGGCTACTCCGCCGCCACCAGAAAGCCCTTAGCCATCTCCCAGGGTTTACCGCTATGCTGGTTAGCAATGAGTTCTGGAGCCTGTCCCAACGGTGTTATCTGGCCCTCTGGTTAACGATCCTGAACGCTTAGAGCTGCGCCTGGGGGAAATTCCTCGGGAGCCAGGGGTGTACTTTATGAAGGATGCCCGAGATCAGGTTCTATACATTGGTAAGTCCAAGTGTTTACGCACCCGGGTGCGGTCCTATTTTCGCGATCGCCAGCACCACATGCCCCGCACCCTGGTGATGGTGATGCAGGTGGTAGAGATTGAATTTATTGTCACCGATACAGAAGCCGAGGCCCTCGCCCTGGAGGCCAACTTAATCAAGCAGTACCAGCCCTACTTTAATGTGCTGCTGCGGGATGATAAGAAATATCCCTATTTGTGCGTCACCTGGTCAGAACCCTACCCCCGCCTATTAATTACCCGCAAGCGCCGCCAGAGCGCCAGAGATCGGTACTACGGCCCCTACGTTGATGTTGGTTTGCTTCGCAGTACGGTAAACCTGGTGAAGCGCACCTTTCCCCTGCGTCAACGGCCCCAGCCGCTGTTCAAAGACCGCCCCTGCCTAAACTACGACATTGGTCGTTGCCCCGGGGTGTGCCAGCAGTTAGTCTCTCCGGAGGAGTACCACAGCACCCTGCAACGGGTGGTGATGGTGTTTCAGGGGCGCACAACAGAGCTGGTAGACCTGCTCAGTAATCAGATGGAAAAGGCCGCTGCCGAGCTGCGGTTTGAGCAGGCAGCTCGACTGCGGGACCAGATTCGCGGACTGGAGAGGCTCTGCGCCGACCAAAAGGTGGCCCTGCCAGACGACACCATTTCTCGGGACGTCATTGCCTTGGCCGCAGATGACAAGCACGCCTGTGTGCAGATCTTTCAAGTGCGGGCTGGGCGCCTGGTGGGCCGCCTGGGTTTTGTTGCCGATGCCGAGTCAGGGACAACTGGGGCGATATTACAGCGGGTGCTAGAGGATCACTACCAGAGTGTGGATGCGGTGGAAATTCCGGCAGTGATCCTGGCCCAGCATGCCCTGCCGGAAACGGAGATTCTGGCAGATTACCTGAGTCGGCGGCGGGGCCGGAAGGTCACCCTTGAAGTCCCCCAGCGTCAGACCAAGGCAGACCTGATAGAGATGGTGGAGCGCAACGCTGAGTACGAACTGGCGCGGACTCAGGCGGTGGCCGATCGCCAGTTGCAGGCCCTCCAGGACCTGGCGGTGATTCTAGATCTACCGGATTTGCCCAAACGCATTGAAGGCTACGATATTTCCCACATTCAGGGTGCCGATGCGGTAGCCTCCCAGGTGGTCTTTATCGAGGGGCTGCCGGCTAAGCAACACTACCGTCACTACAAAATCAAAAATCCCCTGGTGCGGGCCGGTCACTCCGATGACTTTGCCAGTATGGCAGAGGTGATTCGACGTCGCTTTCGGGCCTACGGGGACTCCCCCGATCGCCCCCGCCTGGGCAATCCTGACTGGCCCGATGTGATTATGATTGACGGGGGAAAGGGGCAACTCTCGGCAGTGGTGGAGGTGCTCAGAGACATGAACCTGCTGGAGGAGGTACAGGTGGTCAGTCTGGCTAAAAAACGCGAGGAACTGTTTTTGCCAGGGGCCTCCCAACCCCTCGCCACCGAGCCTGAACAACCCGGACTACAGTTGTTGCGCCGCCTCAGAGATGAGGCCCACCGGTTCGCAGTGAGCTTCCATCGCCAGCAACGCAGCGATCGCATGCGGCGATCGCGCCTAGCGGATATTCCTGGCCTCGGTCATCACCGCCAAAAACAGTTGCTGGCCAGCTTTCGCTCCATTGACTACATTCGTGTAGCGACCTCTGAGCAACTGCAAACGGTTCCTGGTATTGGCCCCCAACTGGCCCGCCAGATCTACGAGTATTTCCATCCCCAGGCTGAACCAGCCGAGGACAGGCTGAGTCTTGCCACCCCGCTGGCCCCTGACCAGGACTAGGGCTAAGGGACCTGCCTGGCCCGGTGATGGGGGACTCTAAAATTGCACAACCGCCAACCGGGAAGTGGCCAATCGGTTCATCCAGGCCACCAGAAACTCATGGTTAGCCTGAGACTCTCCCTCCTCCTGGGTATCGGCGGGGTAGGGCAGCAATCCTTGCAGAGCAGCGCTGGTGACACAAAACATTGATTTTTGGAAACTCTGACACATCTTCACCCGTACATCTGCTAATCCCCGCCCCTGGGAGGCATAGAAGGCACTTAGGTAATCGGGTAGAAAATGGCGCATATCCTGCATCAACAGGGTGGGAGGAATACCCGCCCCACCAATGGGAACAGGGTCAGCATAGAGAGCGCCGTACTCAAATTGACTCTGCTCAACGGGAATTTGGTAGGCCTGGGCATTATAGGAAACCGTACCCAAAAAGGGCGTTCCCCGGAAAAACACCGCCTCCACGTAAGGAACCGCCACATCCATTAAAAAGGTAATGCCGGCGGACTTGGGCACCAGATCGTAAACCACACCGTCAATAGTGACGGCATAGGTAATGGGCAGAGCGGCGGCGGCTACTAGGCCGGCTTTGATGTGGGCGACCACCTGGGGAATGGAGGAGATTTTACCGTGATCGTAGCGATCACAGAGATCCATAAAGAGATCACTCATCACCCGCCAGAACTGCCCCAGGGCACTGTAGTAGGCCAGCTGTCGTACCTGCTCTGGCAGGAAATCGGGAAAGACCCGGCTTAATCCCTGCACTAAAGTATTGCCCTTGATTTTGGCGGCTGTTGCCCGGTGACAATGGTCTAAAAAGTCCTGGGAGTCCAGGTACTGGTCAAAGCCACCGCCGCCATGCCAGAGCATGGTTTTCATACAGTATTCAGCGTACTCAAAGTTAATGCGATCGTGACCCCAGTGCCGCAACAGCCGACTTAGAGAGATGTCGCCATTGAAGTATTTAAAGAAGGGAAACAGGACTAAAAACTGGTGATCGGCAATATAAATCAGATTACGGGAATAGGCATCTAGGACGACTCCATAGCTTTTTAAGATGCCTACCACCTCGAGTAGGTTAGTTTCACTATCGGGAAGTAGAGCCTGGGCCGATAGCAAACTCTGAATAAACGGTTCCAGGGGATGGGCGGGAGCAACGGGGCTAGAACTCATGGCAGTGGCGATCTCAGGGTGTCCGCAAGCAGAGACGGGGAAGGCAGGGCAAAAGGCCAGGCTCGGGCCTGCACCTGGTAAGGCTGATGCAACACCAGGGTGGTGTGTTCACTCCAACGGGCTAGCCAGTTAGGCTGTAGCCCCAAGGCTACAATTAGGGCCGCCAGCCCCAGGGCTGGCACGCGATCGCGCCAGGTAACCGGGGGTAGATCAAGATCGGGCTGGGGAGTCTGGCTAACCTCCCGAATGGCCAGGCGACCAAAAAAGGCACGATTAACCAGCAGCAAAAAGTACACCGCCGTCAATCCCGACCCCACCATGGAGAGTAGGGTCTGCACCGGAAAGATCAGAAAACTCCCCCGAAATACCAAAAATTCAGAAATAAACCCGGCCATGCCAGGAATGCCAGCACTGGCCATCACCCCCAAGATCATCAGTGAGCCCACAAAGGGTAGACCTCGCTCAGGATTGAGCAACCCTCTGAGCTGGGTTAGATCCCGTGTACCGGTGGTTTGATAAACCACCCCTACCAGTAAAAATAGCAAGCCGGAAATCAGGCCATGGCTGACCATCTGAAAGACAGTGCCGACAATGCTGACGGGGGTAGAGGCCGCTGCCGCCAGCAACACGTAGCCCATGTGGCCAATGGAACTGTAGGCCACCATTTTCTTCATGTCATTCTGGGCGATCGCCGCCAGGGAACCGTAAAGGATGCTCACCACTGCCCAGGTGGCCAATATCGGGGCCAGGCTCATCCAGGCGGTGGGAAACAGCCCCAGCCCAAACCTGACCAGCCCGTAGGTGCCCAATTTTAACAAGACCCCCGCCAGTAACACTGACACTGGGGTTGAGGCCTCTACGTGGGCATCGGGCAGCCAGGTATGGAAGGGAAACAGGGGAACCTTAATGCCAAACCCAATCAGCAATGCCACCAGTAAAATAGTCTGCTGCATTAAGGGCAGGGCACTGGCCATTTGGCGATCGTAGTTAAAAGTGGTCTGACCAGAGAGCCAAACCAAACCCAGAAATGCCCCCAGAATAAGGACCCCAGACAGGGCTGTATAGATCAGAAATTTGGTGGCGGCATAGCCTCGCCGGGCTCCTCCCCAGATGGCAATCAACAAATATAGGGGAATCAGCTCCAGTTCGTAGAAGATAAAAAACAGCAGCAGGTTAGCCGAGAGAAAGGCTCCGGCCACCGCCCCATTCATCACCAGCATCAGAGCATAGTAGAGGCGGGGTCTATGGAGTTGGGGATCACTACTGTAAAGGGCAACTAATCCCAGCAGGCTATTAATCACCAGCAACGGTAAGGAGAGGCCGTCTAGTCCCAGCCGGTAGCTTAATCCCAGGGGCTCTACCCAGACTAGGAGTTCTTCAAACTGAAAGTCGGGGTTAGTCAGGTTGAATTGACTGGCCAGCACCCCCAGCCACAGTAGTGTCAGGCCCAAGGTGACATGGCCGATGACCTTAGCGCTGAAAGCAGTGATCTGACCAGGCCAGAACCCAATCGCCAGTCCCCCCAGCATTGGCACGAGAATCAATAGACTCAGCATAGTTTGGTTCACCACAGACTCCAGGTCATGAAAATGCTCAACAGACCTACCCCAGTGACAATGGTTAGGAGGTAGAGCTGGGATTGACCGGTCATGCTATATTTCAAGCTTTCTCCTCCCAATAGGGAGGCCAGACCGATCGCATTCACCAGACCATCAACTACATAGCGATCAAACCAGTTACTCAATTGGGAAAGACTGCCAATAGCGGCTACAACGGTTTTATCGTAGATCCGCTCGGTGTAGAAGTCGTAGGCCAGTAAGTCCTGAATCAGCCGCAGGGGTCGATTTAAGGAGCGGTTTAAGGACCTAGAAAGGGGAATCCAGATCCCCAGGGCCAGCCCCACCAGCCCACTGCCCAGCAGAGTCAGGGCCGCAGTCCAATTCAACGAGTCCCAGGATGGCAACAGGGAAAGCCGGTCCATGATCAGGGGCACCAGCAAAGTCACAATAGCCAGGCTGACCATCGGCACCGCCATCGGCCAGGGGACCTCTGGAGCCCGGCGGGTTTTCGGTTGGGCAGAACCCAGAAAGACCAGACGAAAGACTCGCATCAGATTCCAACTGGTGAGGCTATTAACCACTAAAAACACTAAGGCCAACAGGGGGGTGGTCTGGCTCAGGGCCTCAACCCCCAACTCCATGCCCCAGAAGCACCCCAGGGGCAAAATCCCCACCATGCCCAGGGATCCGGTGGCAAAGGCCAGGGTGGTGGCGGGCATTTTAGACCAGAGTCCTCCCATTTCTGTTAGATTTTGACCGTTTGTAGTGGTAATGATCGATCCTACACCCATAAAAATTAGCGCCTTAGCCAGGGCATGGGTGAACAACAGGGCTAGCGCCGCTCCGGGCCACTCTGCCCCCAGGGCAATGAACACCAGCCCCAGGTAAGCACTGGTGGAATAGGACAGACTCCGCTTCAGGTCAATTTGGGCGATCGCCACCAGAGACGCGCCCAGGGCGGTGATGCTACCCAGGGCAACTAACACCCCCAGGGCCACCGGAGACAGCACAACAATTGGTAGGAGCCGAATGAGAACGTAGGCGCCGCAGGTAACCACCACCGAGTTTCTCAGAATTGAAGCCGGATTAGGGCCCTCCATGGCTTCATCCAACCACAGATGAAGGGGGAACTGGGCGCACTTACCGACTGGCCCTGCGATTAACGCCAGCCCCAGTAGGGTGTCTACCCAGGGGGCAAGGGTTTCAGTTTTAACCCAGCCATAGAGATCATTGAAATTAAGACTACCCGCCAGGGCTGCCAGGGTCACTACCCCCATCAACAGCAATACATCGCCAATGCGTTTGGTTAAAAAAGCATCTCGGGCAGCGGTAACGACCAGGGGCTGGGCATACCAGAATCCCACCAGTAGGTAGGTGGACAGGGTTAACATTTCCAGCAGCGAATAGGACAAAAACAGGGACCCGCTCAAGACCAGGCCACTCATCGCTGCCTCAAAAAAGCCCATCAGAGAATAAAACCTGGCCAGGGCCCAATCCTTTTCTAGATAGCCAAGGCTAAAGATTTGAGCCAGAAGACTCATAAAGGTGATCAGTTCTAAGGCCCCTAGATTGAGGGCGGAGACTTCTAAAGTCAGGTCAAGCTGTAAATCGGCAAAGTTAAACCACGGCCATAGCATGAGCTGGTCTGGCTGGTTCCATATTCCTCGAAAGGCCAGTAATCCATGCAGCCAGGCCACCAGGGTCATGGCAATGTTCAAGTAGGCGGCTGGCCGGGGACCGGTTCGGCGCACCCAGCCAGTCGACCAGGGCAGGGCTAATAGGGCCCCTATCAATCCATAGATTGGCAGCAACCATACTGTTTGCACCCAAAACTGGTTCATTTTCAGCGATCTCAGCAAAGAACAGTCATCGTCCCCACCCCAGGGGATGCACAGAGGGTTAAGGCCTTGAGCCGATTCACCGCTGTCAAATTACAACTATCAGATCAGGGCATCAGTTAGTGTTTACCAGTTTACTGGATGGCTAGTGTTTACCAGTTTACTGGATGGCCCTTTCTTTATAGGGAAGGAAACATCCTCAGAGTCAGGGTAATCTTAAGCCCTCAAGGGCTTCAATAGACCTTTAACAGACTGTTACCCGCAACCCCTAAAAACCCCTGGCAAA
>JAGWXD010000009.1 GCA_018970085.1 Cyanobacteria bacterium REEB459 | reverse complement strand
GCCCCCTTTTCACTAAACGAGGGTCACTAAAAGCGGTTCCTTTAATTTGTTCGGCATGAATGATAATTGGGTTATCCATGAGGACTGCTGCTTTTAGGGGACTATCCTAGTCTAAGTTCAATTTGTGTGTACACGGTAGCCTACCTGTCAGGGTAGGGGCCTTGCTGTGGACATTAAAAATCCCTCTCTACCCTAACCAATGTCTGGTGAGAATGTCCTATCAGTCGGAGCCTGGCTGGCTCTGAGGGAGGCTCTGCTCAAACTGCCCGACTCCCAGTTTAAGCGATTAGTCTTTGCCCTGAACCCACCTCCCGGGATTTTGCCCTCTCACCTGGCTGCTCAGGGCGATCGGGCGATAGTGCTGCCGCAGTGGGTGGAGAACAGCGGGCCCGGGCTGGCGGTGTTGCAGCGGGCCCTGGCCCAGATTGCCGGCCCTGAGATCGCATCGCCAGCGTCCCCACCGGTCCGGTGTTTACGGGTCCTGCTGCCCGGCACCAGCCTTACCCTGCTCAGCATCGCCGTCGTCTTTCTGCGTTTCTACGATGAACAAGACTTCCGTTGTCTCGGATACCTCATCTAGCCCCGAGGCTGGAGCAACCGGCTCACTGTCACAGCCCTCGTGGATGTTGTAGGTTTCCTGCCGGAATATGGCGGATGGGGAGGAGTCTAGATAACTAGTACAGCTCAGTTCCTAGAGTACTGGCAACCCAATCTGGCAATAGGAACCTACTCTGGGTAGAAAAAATCCGTCGATTCTTCGTCTTCGGTGTCGGTGTAGCTACGGTAGTACTCCTCCAGATCGGCGGCACTGATGGACCGTTCTGACGGATTTTCGAAGAAGGTTTTAACCTTTAGATAGCGCCGTAGCCCTTCTGCTCCAGCATCGTGCTGGGTGGCTGCTTTGAAGTCCTCTGGAAAGGTATCGCTAATTTGCAGCCAGGCCTCTTCTAAAATATCTTCGACGTCCTCGTTAGGCGCATGTTCAATCAAAGATTCCAGGCCGTCGAGGATATCAATCAGGGCTAAAATTTCTGGCAACTGCTCCGGATCAGACATTGAGGCGGCCATGGATAAAGGCGAAAAACCGTAAACGCTAGATAAAGACCTGTAAGAAAATTTTAGTGGAGGATGGACCCCGGCGATCGCTTGATTCGACGGCCCTGGCCTGAGCCTCTAGGCTTGTCCCCAGTGCTGCTGGCTATAGTCAGGGACTGGCCGCAAAACTCTATAAAAACAGTGATCGCCTCGGGGAGATTGCCTCTAAAATGTGGCATCGTCACTGCCTGTCTGTGTTCTCACCCTATGGCCTCTACTCCTGCGCGATCTAAGCTACCCGTTACAGCTTCGATGCAGTCTCGCCTGCTGTCTGTCTCCGAGTTGCTGCCGTTGAGCCAATGGTTTTGGCCCTGTTTTTGGCTGCTGCTACTGGTGGGGTCGGGCCTGTTTTGTGGTGCTGCCTTGATGTGGCTGACCCGCATTCCGGCTGGGCCCGACTGCGATCGCATCAGCCCCTTGAGCGCCGCTCGAGACATGCTCTACTGCGCTAAGCAGCGGGCCTATAGTGGTGACCCCAATGACCTCAAACAGGCGGTGATGCTAACGGTCAATTGGCCTAAAACCGCCCTGGATTCCCAGGAGGCCGCAGAGGTGCTAACGCATAGCTCAGAGCAGATGCTGCTACTGGCCAATCGTTGGGCCCAGGCGGGTAAGGTTGAAGCCGCCCTAGATTTAGCAGCCCAGGTGCCGCTGGGCAGTCCTTTACGCAAGTCAGCCCAGACCTTGATCTACGATTGGCGCACAGAATGGACCCAGGGCCAGGCCATCGAGGCTGACCTGAAGGCTGCCCTGGCCGGCCAGGATTGGCATCAAGCCAGGCTGCGCCTGCAGTCTCTAAAAGGGCTGACCACCGATTACTGGTTGGCAACTCGTACTAACTTCTGGCAGCAGCAAATTCAAATCGAACAAAATAGCTGGCAGCAATGGCAGGCCGCCCGTAGGCTGGCTGCCACCGCCGATCTACAAAACTTGAGGCAGGCAATTGGGCTAGCCCGTGCCATAGATCTGCGTAGTCAGGTGTGGGCCACCGCTGAACAACAGGTGAATAGCTGGGGGCTGACCCTGCTGCAGGCAGGCTTGGCCCAGTGGCGATCGGGCCAACAGCAGGCCGCCCTGGCCCTGGTTCAGGGGGTACCCCCGGCCCAGGGCCTGCCAACGGAGGCTAAGGATCTGCTATACCTGAGCCAGGCTATGCAGTTGGCCGCCGCTGCCAATTTAGATGGCCCTGCCAGCCGGCCTCGCTACCCCGCCCTGGTGGCTTTGTTAGAGGCGATCGCGGCGGTTAACCAAATTTCCGCGGATAGCCCCTTTGCGGCAATGGGCCGGGCCGCCCTACCTGGCTGGCAAGCCCAGTTAGATGATTTACGCTGGCTTAAGTTTGCTGACCTGGTGGCCCAACTGGGGTACGGAGCCAGTTACGAACTGGCCATTCGCCAAGCCCAGCGGGTAGAGCCTGGGCGGCCTCGCCGTCTCCAGGGCCAAACCTTGATTGCCGACTGGCAAGTCCGCAGGCAACGGTTGGAGGACCGGCCTACCCTGGTCCTGGCCCGGAGCCTGGCGCAACCAGGCACCATCGCCGCCCTGCAGGCAGCTTCTGCCCAAGCCGGTCAGATTCAACTGGGGCGGCCGCTACGGTTGGAGGCCCAGACCCTGATAGCGGAGTGGCGGCAGGAAATAGAGGAAATTCAAGACCGGCCCCTACTGGAGTCAGCCGCCGCCCTGGCTCAGCAGGGAGAGCTACGGGCAGCCATAGTTGAAGCCGCCAAGGTTTCACCCCAGCGAGCTCTCTACCCCCGCGCCCAGCAATTGATTAAAGACTACACCCGCACCCTTGAAATCGCTCAAGACCGGCCCACCTTGGCTAAAGCTCAAACCTTGGCCTATGCGGGTAAACTAACAGCTGCCATTAATCTGGCCGCCCAAATTGCTCCGGGTCGCGCCCTTTATGCCGACGCCAAGGCCGCTATTACTCTGTGGAAAGCCGATCGCGCCTATATCTGGTCGATCTGGAAAACCGAGGGCCGACCGCTCCCCGATGCTGCAGACCCCAACCCTACTCCCTCTGGATCACAATGACCCAGCCCCCCCTGCGACTGCTGTTGGTGGATGCCGATCCCTTGTTTCGTCTCGGATTGCGAACCTGGTTAGAGCAAACTGCCGGCTATCAGGTGGTGGCAGAAACTGACCAGGCTGAGGAGGCCCTGGAGCTGATTCGGGGGTCCATGCAGTCTGACTTAGCCTCAGGACCTGTTGACCTAGGGACTCCCCCTCTGCACATAGTGATTCTGGGGCTGACTCAGGTCTCAGCCCAGGGGGAGTCAGGCCCTGGGCTCTATCTTTGCGCCCAGATTAAGCAGGAATTTCCTACCTTGCCACTGTTGGTGTTGAGCCCCCAGCGCGACCCGGTGTTAGCTGCCGCCGCCCGACAGTTGGGGGCAGATGGCTTTGCCCCCCGGGATGGGGCCCTAGCTGATCTCGATCGCCTGATTCAACGGTTGGGCACCGGGGTTCAGCCCCGCCCGCCCGCTACCAACGCCGTCACCAGGGGCTGGCCAGGGCTGCGGCAACAGCTGCGGCTGGGTGCTCTAGGGCAAATCGATAGGGCGATGGCGGCGATCACGAGCCAGCCGGGGCAGCAGAATCTTTGGGCGGCGGCGGTCTTAGCCGGTCGCGCCCGCGAGTTAAGAGCAGCCCGCTGGCTGGTGCAATGGCTGCTGGCCACTCCGGCTGATGCCACCGGAGATCGCCCCGATGGCAAGCGGTCAGAACGAAGCCCAGCGGCATCTGGGTGGCTGCCTCCAGGTGATCGATCTGCCCCGCTGGTGGGGCCAACCCCTGTCCCCTCCTTGGCCGAGCCCTTTGGCCTGAGCGATCGGGTATTGGAGGAGGTGTTTCGTAAATTGCAGGGCAATCTAGAAAACAAGACCCCCCTACCCCTGGAAACCGACATTCTCAGAGCCGATAAAAAGCAGGAATTACTGTATCTGGCCCTGCGCAAATTTGAAGACATCCTAGACAATCTGCGTCGGGCTGAGAGGCTACCGGGGCAACTGACGGATAAAGCTCCCCAGCTGCTGGTTGATCTCTGGGAAAACACCCTGATAGACTTTTTGGGTCCTTACTATTGCCTCACGGTAGACAACCTGGAACAGCCGGTGGTGCCCACCCTGATTTCAGAGGTAGAGGTGGTGAAGGCTTCAATTCTCAGTACTATTCCCCTGCTGCCCATGGTGCTAGAGCACTTACTCTTTCAAGCCCCCCTGGTGGTGGATGGTGCCTCCTATGAGGCCCGTCACCCCCTGGCGATCGAGCGCAGCCAGCTATTGCTAGAACATCTGCTGATACAGGTGGCCAATGGGGTGATGCAACCTCTGCTCAACTGTTTTGCAGACGTTGAGGCGGTAAAACGTAAACTTTACCACCGCCGTCTGATTAGCAGTCGAGATATCGAACGCTTTCGCAACGATTTATCCTGGCGATACCGCTGGAATCGCTTGATTCATGAGCCCAAATCTATTTTTGAAAGCCAGTATCAGTTGTTTAGCCTGACAGATCAGGGTATCCAAATTCAGGCTATCTACGCCCCCCGGCGAGAAGAACTGGAGCAATTAGGGGGGACTCAGCGGGCGGTGACCCTGGTGATTGAGGC
This sequence comes from Cyanobacteria bacterium REEB459, assembly GCA_018970085.1. Classification (GTDB taxonomy): domain Bacteria; phylum Cyanobacteriota; class Cyanobacteriia; order Phormidesmidales; family Phormidesmidaceae; genus Nodosilinea. The sequence goes on along the minus strand of JAGWXD010000009.1, from coordinate 74,768 downwards.
CAGAGACGCGATCGCTCCCCCCTTGGGGCGAGCTGTCTCCCTGTTGGGGTCCAGTCTGGTCTACCTGCTCAGCGATGTGATTGGCCGGGGGATTGGCTTAATTGGCCGAGGCATTCTGCGGGGGATTGGCAACAGAGTCTATCGTAACTAGGGAGGGCATACCTAGGCAGCGTTATCAAATGCTCTTGGCCGCCCTGACTAGACCAAGGTTGTCAATAAGTTAAAGCAAAAGGATGCTTATCATGGGTGACTCTACCCCAGACTCAACTCAACGCCAGGGAACTATTACCGACCATACCCTGACTACAGCCCTTGGTGAGCTGGCCTACCAGGCCTCGGCTCAGTGGCAACTAGTTTATGAGCAGCAAAAACCGATCGCCGAGCTCTTCCATGTGGCTTATATCGCCAGGCCAAGCTCTACCGACAGACCCTTAACCTTTGTCTTTAATGGTGGCCCCGGGGCAGCTTCAGCCTACCTGCACATGGGAGCCCTGGGACCGCGGCGGGTTTGTTTCAACGCCGATGGCGGTTTACCTAAACCCCCGGTACGCCTCGCAGATAATCAGGAAAGCTGGCTCAAGTTTACCGACCTTGTTTTTATTGATCCCCTGGGGACTGGCTTTAGCCGTAGTTTACCGGGCAGCCAAGAAAAAGCCGGGGACCCTACCCCAGAGAAGGCCAAGGAAACCAAGCCTGACCACAGCTTCTGGGAAGTAGAGCGCGACCTGGCTACCCTGGGACAGTTTATCCAGGCCTATCTGTCTGAGCATCATCGCTGGTTGTCCCCCATTTTTATTGCCGGAGAAAGCTACGGTGGGTTTCGGGTGGCAAAACTAACCCGCAAGCTACAGCAAGAGTTTGGGGTTGGTCTGTGCGGTGCCATTTTAATTTCTCCAGTCATGGAGTTTGAACTGCTGAGTGGAACCGACTATACCCTGACTGGATGGGCCACCGCCCTGCCATCTATGGCAGCCACCGCTGCCCACCATGGCCGGGTAGATTCTCCCAGCGCCCCTGAGCACTGGGCCGCCCAGGCGGAGTCCTTCGCCCGTCAAACCCTGATTCCCTTTTTAGCCCTGGGGGAAACCGCTACCTCTGCCCATCGTCAGCAAGTCTATCAGGGGCTGGCTGCCCTGACGGGGTTATCCCTGGAGGTGGTGCAACGCCATCGGGGCCGGTTAGACACAGGCATCTTTGCCCGGGAATTACTGCGGGACCAACAGCGCATTTTGGGGGTCTATGATGCCTCGGTGACCGCCATTGACCCCTTCCCTGACCGCTTACTTAGTGAAGGTTCTGACCCCACCCTGGAGGGCATTGACCGCATCTTTACCGGGGCCATTAATAGCCATCTGCGGGATACCCTGGGGGTAAGCACTCCCCTCACCTATCATCTACTCAACTTTGACGTTTTCAAGGCCTGGAGTTTTACTCCAGAGGGAGATTTTAAGCAAGGATTTGTTGGAGCTGTAGATGATCTGCGCCTGGGCATGAGCCTCAATCCCCATATGCGGGTGGCAATTAACCACGGCCTGTTTGACCTGGTTACCCCCTACTTTGCCTCCAACTTCCTGGTTGATCTGATGGCTTTAAACCCCGAACTGCGTCCCAATCTCACCCTGGAACACTTTAAAGGTGGTCATATGTTTTATACCTGGGAGCAATCACGCCAGCAGTGGTTGGCGGCGATGGAAGCCTTTTATGTCACAGCGGTGGGGTAGCTGGGGCGGGGGCTGACCTTAACCTAACAACCTAATACAGCCACGACAGTAGCTTAAGCGGTGACATCGAGGACCAGATGAACGGATAAAACCAGGTAGCCCTTTAGAATCTGTAGGTGGCCCTAGTTGGTCCATTAGACTCCACTTTTAGAGTTGCAATCATGCCCTAGCCAGGTTGACTTTAGGGGCAGCAGAGCCTTTTTTCTGCTTCAAGGAAAAACCATAAAACTCTATTCCCATCATCTAAGGTTCTGAATCAAGTATTTAAAGGATGATCCCCAGTGTGTTTACACAGGTTAGTCAATTAGGATATCGACACTCTCTGCCTTTGTATTCATCCTTAACAACAAGTTGAAGAAAAGCTAAAGTCGAGAGTTATTGCAAAGCTTCCAAGCCCCTTGAATTAGCTTAGTTTCAGGCTTTTTTGGGGGGCTGATCCCCACTCTTTAAGCAGGTAAAAATAATATAGGTTTCGCGTATTTTAGGGAGTAGCCATGAAGACTGTACAGTATCAGCCTGTATATTGCAGTCGTTGTCGCTTTTATACTCCAGAGGGACGACGGGGTGGACACTGTAATCTTCTCGGAGTACCGGTGCAAGCTGACTGGCAAGCCTGTACCTTGGCGGTGCCTATCTTTATGGCCGCCCTTGGGGATCTAGACTCCCTTGATCTCTTGCCCCAACCCATTGAAATTCACTTCCCAGCCCCACCCCTGACACCCCAGCCGGTTTATCCAGAGACCCCGGTGCCAAGCGCTAAACGGTCAGGGGATCGGTTTTTAGACCAGCAGGCCCTACCCGTGCCTATGTCAGGGGTAGGGCGGTAGCCACCACCCAGCCATCGACTAGGAGTAAGCCCAGGCTGAGTAGTAATAGCAGGCCATACATCCATGGCTGGGCCAGGGGTTTAATATCGCTGGTGTCTAAATTGCTGTAGGCTTCGACTAGCTTCAACAGCCGAGCGAAGCCTGCCACCCGCATGGGCAGTAGGTAAGCTTGCTGGTCGGTGCCAACAAAATAGTAGACTAGTCCCCCCTGGCCGGTGGAACGGGGCTTCAGCTGCTGTACCTGGCTCCAGGGCAGATACCATTGGTGCCGAAACAGCCAGCCGATCCAGTTGGGATAGTTAACCCTGATGCCCTGAGTATCGATCTCTACCCTTTGGCTTAGGGCCGCATAGATCAGTAGCCCCCCCAGGGCGATGGCAGCCGTTAGCCAGTTAGAGGAGCCAGGGGATTGGGTGACTCTGGCTAGGAAGGGTAAGGGCAACATCAAGGCGGTATAGAGCAACAGCAGGGTCAGGCGAATTAGGGGCGAGATGGCAAATCGGTCAGGGGCCGACGATTTTTCGGTGTCGTCGAGGGCGGCCGGTTTAACCATAGAAAACCTCCTGGAAAAACAAACATCAGGGTAAATACTTCTGCACTACGGTCCATCCTGACCATCCGACCCCCCCTAGCATCAGCCCCAGGCTGCCATTCAAAATGACGTGAAGAGACCGGGCCCAGGGGCGATTCAGGCTAATTTGTCGAGCGCTCCAGGCTGAGGTTAGGGTCAAAGCCACCACCCCCAGGCCCATAAATAAATGAATAGAGTGCCCCAGGTGGCCGTACTCACCCAGGGTGCCTACCACCCCAATGGTCAGCAGCAACAGGATAAGGATTACCAGACTGACTCCAGTCAAAAGATGGAGAGGTCTCAGCCAACGACCATAGGCCTGCTGGTGCGATCGCCGGTAAGCTATAAACGCCCCACTAATGGCTAGTAACCCGTAGCCGGCTGTAGCAAAACCCATAGACCAGGCCGCAATTCGCCAGAGCCAGAGAAAAGAAGGCAAATCCAAGATATCAGCTCACTCGTGTCATCGCCACCCAATCTACTACTAATGGGGCCCCATGGTTTAACCGATTAACAGAGGTTTAGCCAGGCCAACCGGCGAACTCCCCAGGGTCGCTAAGAGACTGTCGCCATTGCAGAGCGGTCTTCCTCAGCGGTTACCAGGGTCGGGGCAGGGGGGGTAAAGCCATCAGCGCCCTCTACTTGTTGAATTTCTAAGCGTTCACAGGGGATGGTATCTGATAATATGGCACTGGCCATCATACCGGTATGAATCTCCAACTGGGCATTGGGCAGTGCCTCAAAAATTAAGCGCTGACCAGGAAAAACTACGCGCTCAAAATACCAATCGGGTATGTTAGTAATCCGAGCCACCTGCATTTTGCCTGTAGCGTTAACATAACAGCAAAGTATATAGTTGTTATTATCAGTGGGGAGGGGATCAAGAATCTGTGCCATTTAAGTCTAAGAATACTATCAGGAATCAATAAATTCACCTTAACACTTCTCGACCCTAGAGTGCTGTAAAGGCGACTACCAACTCCTAACGAGATTCTCCTTTCAGGCTTGAAAATAGGCCTGACCCCTGTTAGTTTTCTATGGCTTAGTAAATTTTTCAGGGCAACCAGTAGTCAGCATGAGGTAGGGCTTTTATGGTCGCCCCAGAAGCTGGCAAGGTCAGACTCAATCTGAATCGGATAAATTCTTTAATCCCTAATGTCTACAAACCTGTAAATTAACTATTTCTTTATATCATGCCAGGTGGGCTATCTGGCAAGGGTTAAGGACCTATGATGGATCTGATTCTTGTTGCTGTGCTCTAAAACCAGCTTCCCCTAAGGGTTAGGGCGATGGAGCCGACATTTACTTTTTAATCTATGCCCGATTGCGTTATCTATATTGCCATTACTAATCATGGCTTCGGCCATGCTACCCGGGCCGCCTCCATTGCCGCTACCCTCAAAGCCCTGGTGCCAGAGGTGGATTTAATTCTAGCTACCCGGGCTCCCCGGTGGTTGCTGCAAGAGTATCTGCCCGGGGATTTCGAGTATCGTCCGGTGGCCTTCGATTTGGGGGTGATTCAGCCCGATAGTCTGACTATGGACCGGCCCGCCACCCTGGCCCAGCTCAGGCAGATCCAGGCCAGTCAGGTGCAGCGGGTTGAGGCAGAGGCAGCTTTTCTCAAGCAACGGCGGGTGAGCTTGGTGCTGGCGGATATTCCTCCTTTAGCTACGGCCATTGCCCATGCTGCTGAAGTTCCCTGCTGGATGGTGGGTAATTTTGGCTGGGACTTTATTTATCGGGCCCTGGGGGAAGAGTTTGGCCCCCTGGCCGATTGGGTAGGGGCCTGCTTTAGCCAGTGCGATCGCCTGTTTCGCCTGCCCTTTCATGAACCCATGGCGGCCTTTCCTGTGGTCAGCGAGGCTGGTTTGACGGGGGGTACACCCCGCTATCAGCCCGATGCCCTGCGCCATCGCTGGGGCCTGTCGACGCCGCCAGAGCGCACGGTTTTGCTCACCTTTGGGGGACTGGGCCTGCAAACCATTCCCTACCCCCAGCTAGCTAAGTTTCCTGATTGGCAATTCCTCACCTTTGATCAGCGGATTCCCGCTCTGCCCAACCTCAGAGCCGTACCCCGGCAGGGATTTCGCCCTGTAGATGTGATGCCGATCTGTAGTCGGGTTGTGTCAAAGCCTGGGTTTAGTACTTTTTCAGAGGCTTGTCGGCTGCATCTGCCAATTGTTACCATCACCCGGGAGGACTTTGCTGAAGGGCCGGTGTTGGTTAATGCTATGCAAGACCATAGCTGGCATCAGGTGCTAAGCCCGGAGGAATTCTTTCAGGGTAACTGGGACTTTCTTCATCAGCCTCTACAGCCGCCCCGCACCCAGCAGGCGTTGGCCAGAGATGGTAATGAAACCATTGCCAGGGCCATGGCAGAGTACTTGCTTTGAAGCCCCTTGGTCTACCTCTGGCGGCGATCGCCCCGGTCTGGAAAAGCCTATCGAGTCTGGCTATTTTTTTGGAGAGCGCCACCTATGACTGGTTTCCCTGGCCCTGCCTTGCCCCTGCCCGCTGGGTCTAGCTGGGGTACTCTGACCGGGATTGGAGTCGGCCCCGGCGACCCCGATCTGATTACGGTTAAGGCCCTCAACTGCCTGCAACGGGCGGCTGTAGTGGCCTATCCCTGCGGCCGCGATGGCCAGCCGGGGTTAGCCCAGCGGATTATTGTCGATCGCCTAGCGGCCCACCAGCGCCATTTACCCCTGGATTTTCCCTACGTGGCGGATCAGGGGATCTGGCAACAGGCCTGGCAACGGGCCGCCCACCAGGTCTTAGAGGTGCTGGCCCAGGGGCAGGATGTGGTGTTTGCCTGTGAGGGCGATGGCGGTTTTTACGGCACCTTTACCTACCTGGCCCAGGTAATCTCGACTCTCCAGCCGGGTCTAACCGTTGGCCGCATTCCCGGGGTCTGTTCTCCCCTGGCGGCGGTGGGTGCCTTGGGTATCCCCCTGGCCATGGGGTCTGACAAGCTAGCAATTTTGCCCGCCCTCTATAGCTTGGAGCACCTGGAGCAAAGCCTGGATTGGGCTGAGGTGGTGGTCCTGCTGAAGGTTAACTCGGTTTATTCCCAGGTGTGGAGCCTGCTGGAGCGCCGCCAGTTGTTACACCAGAGCCGGGTGGTGGTGAAAGCCAGCCAGCCCGATCAAAAGATCTACAATGATTTAAGTTGCTATCCCCATTTGCAGTTGCCCTATTTTGCCCTAATGGTTATCCGTTGTAACGGAAATTGGTTAGGCTAGGGCAGTAACCAGACCCGCGCCTTCGGGCTATAGCTATTTTCTCTCAAGGCTTTGAAACCATACCTATGCACGTGAAAAATCTAGGATTTTTAACTACCCTGGTGGACTCCTTACCAGCCCTGGCCCGTCAGCCCCAGGCCATAGCGGTAATTCTTTCTGTGGTTTTTCATGGCTTGTTATTTGGGGCCGGTCCTTCCTTTTCCAGTCTACAGATGGAGGCCTTAAGGGGCGATCGCCCAGAGGCAGAAGGGCGGCCGATGCCATTGCTCGCCCTCACCCCAGAGGAGCAAAGCCGTCTGCCAGATTTTAACCACGCAGCGATATTGCCCCCCGATCAGGTGAAGGACCTGAAGACTACCGGCGATGGCTATAGCTTTCCCTCCGGATCCTTCCGCTCTGCCCTTAATTTCAACCACCTCCCTAGCCTGCCGGTGCCTAAATCTTCCCTTGGGAGTGACCCTTTTGGGACCTCAAACCGCACCCTGGTATTACCCCTGCCCTCTCTATTTGGCTCTGGGGACGGCCCAATTGTAAATCGCTCCCGATCGCCCAGGCCGACGCAGCCAGCCCTGGGCGATCATGCCCAGGGCCACCAGAGCAGTTTAAGTCCCAGTCAGGGGGCGATGGTGCCTCCGGCTTCTACCATGACAGCCCTTTCCCAGGGCCAGTCAGCCCCCTCAGCAGAGCCCACAGACCGTTTCAAATCCCTGGTGGCTCGGATGCAGTACAGCCCTGAGAACACCAGTGATCGAGAGGTTGAAGCGGCTAGTCAAAGCTGGATAGCAGGGGTAAGGGGCCAACTAGGTCAGGACCCCAAGGCCGCTGAGCAGCCCCTTACCCTGGAGATACCCTACGATCTAAGACTGTGCTTAGATCCTGCCCCTGGTCCGGGTCTGATGGGGTTTGCCCTGGTGCCAGGGGAAAAGGCCGGGACAGCTAAGCTTTCCCTGGCCACCTTGAAAAGCACGGGCTATGCCTTTCTCAATGCCCAAGCCCTCGATAAAATGCAAACCCAGGTGGCTCAGCTGACTCCCGCTCCGGAACTGGGTAAGCTCTACCAGGTGGTGGTGAAGGTAAATTACGATAGCAAGGTCTGTTTGAATCGCCAGAGCCTGCTCAAACCCCAGGACTCCCAACCGAACCCACCCCAGTAACCCTCGCGATCACAACGCCCAGGCCCCACTCCAGGTGCCCCTCTGCCCGCCGCTTAGCCGGGTGAGGCGATTTGCCAGCTCAGGGTCTGACCGGCCCCCAGGGGTATCAGTTCAGAGTCTGGAAAGGGTAGGGTCTGGGGAACCTGCCAGGGTTTTTTGGTTAGGGTCAGAGATCCGGAGTTGCGGGGTAGGTGGTAAAAGTCTGGTCCGTAGAAACTGGCGAAGGCTTCTAATTTATCCAGGGCATTGACGCTTTCAAAGGCTTCGGCATACAACTCCATGGCGTGGAGGGCAGAATAGCAGCCGGCACACCCACAGGCGCTTTCTTTGCGATCGCGGCTATGGGGGGCGCTATCGGTACCCAGAAAAAATTTAGGATTACCGGCGGTGGCGGCCTGCAAAATTGCTTGGCGGTGGTGTTCTCGCTTTAAGACTGGCAGACAGTAAGCATGGGGACGAAGCCCTCCCTGGAACAGGCTGTTACGGTTCAGCAATAGATGTTGGGGGGTAATGGTGGCCGCCATAAGATCGGTGGATAATACATATTGCACGGCCTCCAGGGTGGTAATGTGCTCAAATACCATCCGCAGCCCAGGAAACCGCTGCTTTAGGGGAATTAGGTGGCGCTCGATAAACACCCGTTCGCGATCAAACACATCCACCGCCCCATCGGTAACTTCGCCGTGGAGTAGTAAGGGTAGGTCTACTGCTTCCATAGCTTCAAAAACCTGATTGCATCTATCCAGGGTGGTTACGCCTAATTCTGAATGGGTGGTGGCTCCGGCTGGATAGTACTTCACCGCCTTAACAAAGCCAGAGGCCTGAGCCGCAAAGATCTCTGCCGGACTGGTGTGGTCGGTGAGATAGAGGGTCATGAGGGGTTCAAACAATTGCCCTGCTGGTACGGCAGCTAGAATCCGACGGCGGTAGGCAGCGGCTTCGCTCACCTGGCGGATGGGGGGGTGTAGATTGGGCATAATGATGGCCCGGGCAAACTGACGCACCGTATGGGGTAGCACCGCCCTCAGGGCGGCACCATCGCGCAGATGCAGATGCCAATCATCGGGTTGGGTGAGGGTAAGGGCTTCCATGATCAAAGTATAGCCCTGGCCGCTGTCTGCTGGCGGTAGGCCGGCATTGGCGCAGACCCCAGGCAGCCAATGCCGGCCACAGGGGCCTGAGGCTTTTGAGCAAAGCTATACAATAGAAGAAGTGAACTCACCGATTTTGTGGAGCGGTCTATGACCACTGTGGCCCCCGTTAAGACTGATTACGAAGCTATTATTGGCCTGGAAACCCATTGCCAGCTCTGTACAGAGACCAAGATTTTCTCTCCTGCTTCTGCCGCCTTTGGCGCTGATCCCAATACCCACATTGACCCAATTGTGCTGGGTATGCCGGGAGTTCTACCTGTGTTGAATCAGCGGGTACTGGAATACGCCGTCAAGGCAGGGTTAGCCCTGAACTGTCAGATCGCTCCCTACTCAAAATTCGATCGCAAGCAGTACTTTTACCCCGACCTGCCGAAAAACTACCAGATTTCCCAGTACGATCTGCCCATTGCTGAGCATGGCTGGTTAGAGATTGAACTGCTGGATAAGCAAACTAAAACCGCCAGTCGTAAACGAATTGGCATTACCCGCCTGCATATGGAAGAGGACGCGGGCAAACTTGTCCATGCTGGCAGCGATCGCCTGGCCGGTTCTACCTATTCCCTGGTGGACTACAACCGGGCTGGGGTACCGCTGATTGAGATTGTCTCGGAACCCGACCTGCGGAGTGGTCAGGAAGCCGCCGAATACGCCCAGGAATTGCGCCGAATTGTGCGCTACCTGGGGATCAGCGACGGCAATATGCAGGAGGGTTCTCTACGCTGCGATGTGAATATTTCGGTACGGCCAGTGGGTCAGTCTGTCTTTGGCACCAAGGTGGAAATCAAAAATATGAACTCCTTCAATGCCATTCAGCGGGCGATCGACTACGAAATTAGCCGTCAGGTGAAGGCCATCCAGACGGGGGAAAGGATTGTCCAGGAAACCCGTCTATGGGATGAGGGCAATCAATGTACCAAAAGTATGCGATCTAAGGAGGGCTCCAGCGATTATCGCTACTTCCCTGAGCCTGATTTGCCTCCGATTTTGGTGTCTGCTGCCCAGGCCCAGGCCTGGCAGGCAGAACTGCCGGAGTTGCCAGCGCAAAAGCGCCATCGCTATGAAGAGCAACTGGGTCTATCGGCCTACGATGCTCGGGTACTGAGCGATGAACCGGCTATTGCTGGCTACTTTGAGGCGACGGTGGCGGCAGGGGCGGACAGCAAACTGGCGGCCAACTGGATTACCCAGGATATCGCAGCCTATCTGAATACGGAAAAACGGGCGATCGCTGATCTGCCCCTCATCCCTGCTGATCTAGCGGAATTAGTGCAGCTGATTGACACTGGCACCATTAGCAACAAAATTGGTAAAGATTTACTGCCCGAGCTCCTGACCCGGGGAGGCTCTCCCCGCACCCTGGTAGCCGAGCGGGGTCTTAGCCAGATTTCCGATCCGGCCCAAATTCAGGCACTGATTGAGGAGGTACTGGCGGCCCACCCCGAGGAATTAGCCGCCTACCGGGGTGGCAAAACCAAACTCCAGGGATTCTTCGTCGGTCAATTGATGAAGCGCAGCGGAGGGCGGGTCGATCCTAAGTTAAGCAATCAACTCCTGATCAACAAGCTTAACCAATGAGGACTGAGAAGTTTCATTAGAAAAACTTAATGAGGGGTCTGACCCCTCATCCTAAATTTTTGTTACCATGCTCTGTAAGATGCACCCTGATGGTGGGAGAGCTTGGTAGCTCTCCTTTTTTTTTGCCGGCTTCCTTACTTGTCAGTCCGGAGTTGCTATAGTGATGGCTGGTTGCCGGCCAGGTTCTATTCCTCCATCTTGCATCTGCTATGGTTCAGAGTCTGCAGTTCGAATCCGTTAGCGATCGCCTACCGCCCCAAAACATTGAAGCCGAAGAAGCGATTCTGGGCGGCATTCTGCTTGATCCTGAAGCGATCGGTCGAGTCATGGAAATTCTTGCCCAAGAAGCTTTTTACATTGCTACCCACCGGGAGATCTACCGGGCTGCTCTAGATCTCAACAGTCGCGGCCAGCCCACCGATTTGATGACCATTACCCTGTGGTTACGGGATCACAACAAACTGGATAAGGTGGGTGGGCAAGCCCGTCTGGCCCAACTGATAGACCGCACCGTCAGTGCGGCCAATATTGACCAGTACGCCACCCTGGTGATGGATAAGTACACCCGTCGCCTGCTCATTCAAACCGGTGGAGAAATTGCCCAATTGGGTTATGACACCGCCCTGCCGCTGGAAAACGTCTTAGACCAGTCGGAGCAAAAACTCTTTGGCATTACCCAGGTGAGGCCCCAGGGTGGACTTACCGCTACTGCGGATATTTTAATCGACACCTTCTCTGAGATTGAGCAGCGTTCCCTGGGGGTGGTGTTGCCGGGGGTGCCCTGTGGTTTCTACGATCTAGATGCGATGACCCAGGGCTTTCAGCGATCGGACCTGATTATTGCCGCCGGTCGTCCCTCTATGGGTAAAACCAGTTTTGTGTTGAATATGGCTCGCAATATTGCGGCCTTACAACGGCTACCGGTGGCTATCTACAGCCTGGAAATGTCAAAGTTGCAGTTGGTGTATCGTCTGCTCTCCAGCGAGGTGGAAATGGAAAGTAGCCGTCTGCGGACCGGCCGAATTGCTCAAAATGAGTGGGAAAAACTGGGCCACGCCATTAGTCTGCTATCCCAAATGCCGATTTTTATTGATGACACTCCCAATATTTCGGTGACAGAAATGCGCTCTAAGTGCCGCCGTTTGCAGGCGGAACAGGGAGGAGCCCTGGGCCTAATTTTGATTGATTACTTACAACTAATGGAGGGCGGTAGCGATAACCGGGTGCAGGAATTATCTAAGATCACCCGTTCCCTCAAGGGGCTGGCTCGAGAACTGAATGTTCCTATCATCGCTCTCTCCCAGCTTAGTCGTGGGGTTGAGTCGCGCACTAATAAGCGCCCAATGATGAGCGATTTACGGGAATCAGGGAGTATTGAGCAGGATGCCGACCTGATTATGATGCTCTATCGGGAGGAATACTATGAGCCCGATACCCCCGATCGCGGTATTGCCGAAGTGATCGTAACCAAGCACCGCAACGGGCCCACAGGAACGGTTAAGCTTTTGTTTGAACCCCAGTTTACCCGGTTTCGGAACCTTGCTAATCCAGGTATTTAGTTCACCTGTGCTAATTCCCCCAGGGTTTGTCAAGGGAGGTGCCCTGGCTTTTGCCCCTTAACCCGGCCAGCCCCTGGAGGCTGTGCAGAATTTGCCTTGGTGAGCGATTTCCAGGTTAATATTTTAGCTGTACCTCAATTTTAGTGTTATGACTGTCAAGCTTATTGTTGAAGCACTCTGGTTAGTGTCTGCCCTTGGGTTAACGGCCCTGGTGCTTTTACATAGTCCCAAAGGCGATGGTTTGGGCGGGCTAGGCGGCCAGGCGCAACTATTTACCAGTACCAAGAGTGCAGAAATCACCCTGAACCGGGTTACCTGGGTATTAACGGTGCTGTTTATGGGTTTGACAGTGGTGTTGAGTGCTGGCTGGCTCCAGCCTCGGGCCTAAGCTTTGCCCCTAGGGCTGCTGCGGTGGACTGCTGTCTTGATCCAGCAGGTTAGCCTTAGATTCCTTGAGTTGCTTCCACAGGTGCTTAATTTCTTCGTAGGCCTCGAGGGGAGACATTTTTCCGCCGGTTTCTAAATTACACACAAAGGAGATGCGCTGGGCAAACTCCTGCAAGTTGGCGTTAAAGGCCAGTCGTTGAGGGCTAAACTCTCCCCAATACTTACTCCGTGGGAATAGAAAGTCATCCTTATGGGGCGATGGGCTATCGGTCATTAGCTGTAAGGTCAAAGGCCAAAATGCAGTTATTCTTAGCATAAGCATACACCACCTATGACAGGGTTGTAACCTGGATCCGTGACTAGTCTGCCAGTTTTACCCAGCCCCGCGACCCGGGGTTAGACCTATGCCAGTTGGTCTAAAGGGGGCAGGGGCTGGTTCGGTTATTCTCCGGTCCTGGGTTGCTCCAGGGTAAAGCCATCGGGTAAAACGGTTCCCTGAATGTCGGTGTGACTGAGGTTGGTATAGCTTAAGCGGGCATTTAACATGACAGCGTTGGTCAGGTTAGCTCCACTCAGGTTAGACCAGCTTAATTTCGTCCGGTATAGAACAGCGCCCTGGAGATTAGCCCCTCGTAGAGAACTCCAGCTCAAATTAGTGCCGCGCAGGTTAGCCCGGCTCAGGTTGATGTTAACCAGGTTAGTTGCCATCATTTGAGCCCGACTCAGGTTGCAATCTTGCAGGTTAGCCCCGACCAGGCTGGCTCCACTCAACCAGGCTCCGACCAGGCTGGTTTCAGCCATGTCTGCGCCATTCAGCAGAGCACTGGTGAGGTTGGCTCGATCCAGATTTGCCCCTGGCATCACCACCGCCAGCATTTTGGCCCGGCTTAAATTGGCATCGGTGAGTTGAGCCTGGGGCAGCAGGGCGTGATCGAGGCTGGCTTCGTTTAAGTTTGTTTCTCGCAGCATGGCCTGACCTAAATGAGCGCGTACCAGGCTAACTGCCCGCATACCGGCTTCACTCAGATTAGCTTGACTCAGGTTGGCATCGCTGAGATCGGCGCCAATCAGGTTTGCCAGGGTCAGGTTAGCGCCCTGGAAATTAGCCCGGTTCAATCTGGCTTCGCGGAAATTTGCCCCCACCAGCACCGCTCCAGAAAAGTCACTATCCTGGAGATTAGCCTGGCGCAAGTTAATCCCGGCTAAGTCCTGCCCTGCCAGGTTAGCCCCGATTAGGTGCAGGTTGCGAAAATCCCGTTCTCCCCTGGCATAGCGTTCCAGTAGCAGAGCTGAATCTAAATGGAAGATGGCGTCAGGGGGCTCAAAGGCGGGAGAAGAAGAACTCAAGACGGGCTCTCAAGCAGGTAGGGGGAGGGATAGTCAGGGGCTTAGCATCCATCGTAATGCTAAGATTCTCCTCATTTTCCTAGAAAAATGGATTTCGTGCTGGCAGAATCTAGGGTTGTGTTGCAAAAAATCATAACGAATTGCCCCTAGAGGTTAACTATGCCCGACAACCGTAAAAGCCAGGTGATTACTCAGGGAGTGCAGCGTTCCCCTAATCGTGCCATGCTGCGAGCCGTGGGGTTTGGTGATCAGGACTTTACCAAACCGATTGTCGGCATTGCCAATGGCTTCAGCACCATTACCCCCTGCAATATGGGGCTCGGTGTGCTGGCTGAGCGGGCTGAGGCAGGAGTCAGGATGGCAGGGGCCATGCCTCAGCTATTTGGCACTATCACCATTAGCGATGGCATTTCCATGGGTACGGAGGGGATGAAATACTCCCTGGTTTCCCGAGAGGTGATTGCTGACTCGATTGAGACCGTTTGCAATGGGCAAAGTCTGGATGGGGTACTGGCGATCGGAGGATGTGACAAAAATATGCCTGGGGCTATGATTGCCATTGCGCGTATGAATATCCCGGCTATTTTCGTCTATGGCGGCACCATTAAGCCGGGTCACTATGAGGGGGAAGACCTGACCGTTGTCAGCGCCTTTGAAGCAGTGGGGCAGTACAGTGCTGGCAAGATTACTGAGGATCGGTTGTTAGCTGTGGAACGCCATGCCTGTCCGGGGGCGGGTTCCTGCGGTGGGATGTATACTGCTAACACGATGTCCTCTGCCTTTGAAGCGATGGGCATGAGCCTGATGTATTCTTCTACGATGGCGGCGGAGGACGGAGAAAAAGCCGATAGTGCGGAAAAATCCGCCCAGATACTGGTACAAGCTATTCGTCAGCAAATTCTGCCCAGCCAGATTCTCACCCGTGAGGCCTTTGAAAATGCGATTGCGGTGATTATGGCGGTGGGAGGATCGACCAACTCCGTACTGCATCTATTGGCGATCGCCAATGCTATCGGCGTCCCCCTCACCATTGATGATTTTGAAACCATTCGCCACCGGGTTCCGGTACTGTGCGATCTCAAACCCTCTGGCCGCTATGTGGCCACCGATTTCCATCGGGTGGGTGGGGTTCCCCAGGTGATGAAAATGCTCCTCAGTCAGGGCCTGCTCCATGGTGATGCCCTTACCATTACAGGACAGACCATCGCTGAACTGCTGGCTGAGATACCGACAGAGCCCCGCCCCGACCAGGCGGTGATCCGCCCCTTTAGCCAACCCCTTTACCCGGTGGGCCACCTGGGGATTTTGAAGGGTAATCTGGCCACAGAAGGGGCGGTGGCCAAACTGAGCGGGGTTAAACATCGCTGTATTACTGGTCCGGCTCGCGTCTTTGAGTCAGAGGAAGCCTGTCTCAGCGCCATTCTGGCTAAGGCGATTGAACCTGGCGATGTGATCGTGATTCGCTATGAAGGGCCTAAGGGCGGTCCTGGTATGCGAGAAATGCTGGCCCCGACTGCCGCTATTATTGGGGCGGGCCTGGGGGACTCGGTGGGTCTGATTACCGATGGTCGCTTCTCTGGAGGGACCTACGGCATGGTGGTGGGCCATGTGGCTCCTGAAGCCGCCGTGGGAGGCACCATTGCCCTGGTTCAAGAAGGCGATAGGATCACCATTGATGCCGATCAGAATCGTTTAGAACTGAACGTCTCTGAGGCAGAACTGGCTCAACGACGGGCCGCCTGGGTGGCTCCAACGCCCCGCTATCACCGGGGGGTGTTGGGTAAGTATGCCAAACTAGTTTCCTCTAGTAGTTTGGGGGCGGTTACGGATATGAACTTGTTTTAGGCTTAGGGGCAGAGTATGGCCAGGTCTCGAGTACTGCTGCTATGGCTACGCCGTCGGCTTTCTTGGTTGGTTTTGCTATTGGCGGTATGGCTACTTTGTAGTGGTGGCTCCCTGGCCTAGGGCCAGGGAGGTGGGTTCTGGCGACCGCTATAGGCTAAAAAAACCTACAATCTATTAGGTATCTTTTCCCCTTCCCCATGACTGCCTTTGCCAGCGCCCCCTTTAGTCCTGAGCAGATTGCTGCGACTGGCATCAAGCCAGCGGAGTACGATGAGATTGTTAAGCGCCTGGGGCGGCACCCTAATCGAGCCGAACTCAGTATGTTTGGCGTGATGTGGTCAGAGCACTGTTGCTATAAAAACTCTCGTCCTCTGCTCAAGCAGTTTCCCACCAGGGGTGAGCGGGTGTTGGTAGGGCCTGGGGAAAATGCTGGAGTCATCGATGTTGGCGAGGGGCTACGGGTAGCCTTTAAAATCGAGTCCCACAATCACCCCTCGGCGATAGAACCCTTTCAGGGAGCGGCTACCGGCGTAGGAGGTATTCTTCGCGATATTTTTACCATGGGAGCCCGGCCGATCGCGGTGCTTAATTCCCTGCGCTTTGGCGACCTGGCTGATGCCCGCACCCGTCGCCTGTGCCAGGGGGTGGTGGCCGGTATAGCCCACTACGGTAACTGCTTTGGGGTACCCACGGTGGGGGGCGAGGTGTACTTTGATAGCGCCTATAGTGGCAATCCCCTGGTCAATGCGATGGCCATTGGCATTTTAGAAACCCCAGAAATTGTCAAGTCAGGGGCGACGGGGGTGGGAAACCCGGTCCTTTACGTCGGCTCTACCACCGGTCGCGATGGCATGGGGGGAGCGAGCTTTGCCAGTGCGGAGCTAACCGAGGAGTCGGAGCGCGATCGCCCGGCGGTACAGGTGGGCGACCCCTTCTTAGAGAAATGTCTGGTAGAGGCCTGCCTGGAGGCCTTTAAGACTGGTGCCATTGTCGCTGCCCAGGATATGGGGGCTGCTGGTTTGACCTGTTCTACCGCCGAAATGGCGGCCAAGGGGGGAGTGGGCATTGAGTTAGACCTGGATTTAATCCCTGTACGGGAAACCGGTATGCTCCCCCACGAGTATCTGCTTTCCGAATCCCAGGAGCGCATGTTGTTTGTCGTGCAGGCGGGGCAAGCCCAGCAGGTGATCGATATTTTTCAGCGCTGGGGCTTGCAGGGTGTGGTAGCTGGCCGGGTGATTGTCGATCCGATTGTCCGAATTTTGTTTCAGGGTGGGGTGGCAGCAGAGATTCCAGCCCTGGCCCTGGCCGAAAATACCCCCATCTACCATCGGCAACTGCTCCCCACCCCACCAGACTACGCCCAGACCGCCTGGGCCTGGCAAGAGCAGTGGTTGCCCCCAGCCCGGTGGGCTGGCCTGCAGTTAGAGGCGGGTCTCCTACCCTGGGCTGCGGTGTTAAACCAGTTGCTAGCCCAGCCCACCATTGCCTCTAAACAGTGGATTTATCGCCAGTATGATCACCAGGTACAAAACAATACCCGGCTCTGTCCTGGAGCCGCCGATGCTGCTGTTATTCGACTGCGGCCCCTAGAGCCAGTACCAGGTTACCAGCCAGGGACGGTGACTCGGGGTCTGGCCGCCACCGTTGACTGCAATGGTCGCTACGTCTATTTGCATCCCTACGAGGGGGCGGTGGCGGCAGTGGCAGAGGCGGCTCGTAATCTCAGTTGTGTAGGTGCCCTACCCCTGGCGGTGACCGATAACCTTAACTTTGGTAGCCCCGAACATCCCGTTGGTTACTGGCAATTGGCTGAGGCTTGTCGGGGGCTAGCCCAGGCCTGTGACCGGTTGGCTACTCCGGTTACGGGGGGCAACGTGTCTCTCTACAACGAAACCGTTGATAGTCAGGGCCAACCCCAACCTATCTATCCCACCCCGGTAGTGGGTATGGTGGGCCTGGTGGAGGATCTTGACCATAGCTGTGGCCAGGGCTGGCGGGCAGCGGGGGATTTAATCTACCTGCTGGGGGTTACCCTGGAGCAGACCAGCATTGCCAGTTTAGAGGGCTGGCCCCTGGTTACCCTGGGTGGTTCAGAATACCTAGCAGCCCTGCATCAGCAGGTGACGGGCCATCCCCCCAAAATTGACCTGGACCTGGAGCAGCGCGTCCAGGCGACCTGTCGCCAGGGCATCTGGCAGGGCTGGATTAGCTCAGCCCACGACTGTGCCGAGGGGGGCCTGGCGATCGCCCTGGCGGAGTCCTGCATCAGTGGCGGTCAAGGGGCCACCATTCAGTTGGGGCTGGCCAGCGATCAGACTGAGCATCGCTGGGACCGGCTTCTGTTTGGAGAAGGGGGGGGGCGCATCCTAGTCTCGATTGATCCACTCCATCAGGCTGCCTGGGAAGCCTATTTGCAGCAGCAGTTGCAGGGGTACTGGCAACTGTTGGGGAGAGTGGGTGGCCCCTACCTCACCTTTACCAGTAGCGACGGCCCGATGCTGATGCAGGCTCTACTAGACCCTATGAGGCAGACCTGGCAGAGCGCGATCGCCACTCACCTAACGGCCTAGCCGCTGCCTTGCCCCCCTTTTTGCGGACTCCCATCCTATGATGGAGACTAGGTCCCCAGCAGGGCGTCATCCATCGACGATGGTTCGACTCTGCTTTGGCAGCTGTGAAGCCGCCCTGATTTCTGTTTTGCCCCCGATCCTACTGGCCAACCTGATGACCTTCCCCGCCCACCACCCGGGTTTCCCTAACCCCGAACAGTCGAGCTATGTTGCCCCAGACCAGGCCGATAAGCCAGAGGAGGCCTGCGGTATTTTTGGTCTCTACGCTCCTGGTGAAGATGTCGCCCGGCTGGCCTATTTTGGCCTATTTGCCCTCCAGCATCGGGGGCAAGAATCGGCCGGCATCGCCACCTTTGACCAGGGCCAAAGCCACTGTTATAAGCATATGGGGCTGGTTTCCCAGGTATTTGATGACCGGATATTGCAATCCTTACCTGGCCAACTGGCTGTTGGTCATACCCGCTACTCCACCACCGGTTCCAGCCAGGTATGCAATGCTCAGCCGGCGATCGTTGCTACCCGGCTGGGGAACTTGGCTCTGGCCCATAACGGCAACCTGGTCAATGCCGCTGACCTGCGGCAAGAACTGCTGGCGCGCAACCACGATCTCAACACCACCACCGATTCAGAAATGATTGCCTTTGCCCTGGCAGAGGCGGTTAACGATGGAGAGGACTGGCTCAGGGCAGCGGAAAAAGCCTTTAAGCGTTGTCAGGGCGCCTTTAGTCTGGTGATTGGTACCGCTGATGGCCTTATGGGAGTTCGCGATCATCAGGGCATTCGTCCTCTGGTCCTCGGCATCCTCGGCTCCTCAGCCGGGGAAGAGAAGCAAGTCACCTACGTCCTAGCCTCAGAAACTTGTGCCCTGGATATTATTGGGGCTACCTACCTGCGGGATGTGCAACCCGGCGAACTAGTCTGGATTACCCCTCAGGGGTTAACCACCTATCAGTGGGCCCAGCCGACCCCCCGTAAGCTGTGTATCTTTGAGATGATTTACTTCTCTCGCCCCGATAGCATTGTTAATGAGGAAAGCCTTTACAGTTATCGTCGCCGCCTGGGGCATCAACTGGCCAGAGAGGCCTTTGTTGATGTTGACTTGATTATGGCGGTTCCCGATTCTGGAGTGCCAGCGGCTATCGGGTTTTCCCAGGAGTCCGGGATTCCCTACGCTGAGGGTTTGATTAAAAATCGCTACGTTGGTCGTACCTTTATTCAGCCTACCCAATCTATGCGGGAGGTGGGAATTCGAATTAAACTTAACCCCCTCAAAGACGTGCTAGCCGGTAAGCGCATCTTGATTGTTGATGACTCCATTGTGCGGGGTACCACCAGTCGCAAAATCGTTCAGGCCCTCAGGGATGCAGGGGCTTTAGAGGTGCATATGCGAATTTCCTCTCCCCCTGTTACCCACCCCTGCTTTTATGGAATTGACACCGATAGTCAAGATCAGCTGATTGCCGCCTCCTGCTCTACTGAAGAAATTGCCCGCCAGATCAATGTAGAGTCCCTTGCCTATCTGAGCTGGGGAGGCATGCTTAAGGCTACCCAGCAAGACCCCGAGAGCTTTTGCTCTGCCTGTTTTACAGGAAACTATCCGGTGGATATTCCCGAGCCCTTTAAACGCTCTAAGTTAAAGTTTGAAGCCAGACACACTCTAACGCCTTTTTCTGGCTAGCCGTGGGGCCAGGCCCAATCAAGCCCTATCGACGCACCTGTCCGGAGAAACCGGAGGCTCGAAACTGTTTCAGTTGAAGAGGTTCGGGCTGGTTAGCCGCCACCGAGATGCGAATTTCAAAATCACTTTCGCCGGGGGGCACCAAGTCGATGGATCCTAGACGATTGCGGTTTTGCATGACGGGATTATCGTTGGCGTCGTAGATTCGACCGAAGATATCGGCGTTAATCACGGGTTTGCCAGAATGATTGATGGCCTTGCCCTGGATTAGATAGCATTTAGCTGCCTGCATGGAACCCGGGGTAACCATGCCAGCGGCGTACTCGGCTGGGCAGGACTGATAGGTGAGGTCTTGCAGGTCCACAGCAGTTAGGGCCAGGGCGGTCATGCCCAGGGTAGTGAAGACCCACAGCCCGAGGGCCAGCAGGGTGGTGGCAATCGCCCGTCTTACCATAGTTTTCTCTCGGTGATAGTGCTTCTATTTTAATGCTCTGCCAGTTGCTTCAGTAAAGCCTGGCGCATAGTGGCCACGGGCACAGGCCGCTGTAGCCAGATTTTCAGGGCGGCAGCTCCCTGCTGCACCAACATTTCCAGGCCGTCTAAGGTGGCCAGTTGGCGCTCAGCGGCCAGGCTTAGCAGTCGGGTGGGGCGGGGTGTATAGATCAAGTCATAGATAAGGGCATGGCTGCGCACCCGGTCTAAAGCCGATGGCGTTAGGGGACTCTGGTCAGAGCTGTCGGCCATCCCCAGGGGAGTGGTATTCACAATCAAATCAACGCCAGGCAGAATATCCATCAGATCACTCCAGCTATAGAGGGTGAGGGCAGGGGGGCGGGGGAAAAGCGCCCAACTGCTGGAAAAAGCCTGGAGTTTTTCAGGATTGCGGCCAGCGATGGCAATGGTTGTCAATCCCAGTTGAACACAGCCCGCCACGGCAGCTCGGGCTGCCCCGCCGTGACCCAGAATCAAGGCAGTACTGCCTGACCAGTCTCGGATTAGCTGGAGGGGAACTGTAAATCCAATAATATCGGTATTGGTACCCACCCAGCCCCGGGCGGTGGGCCAGACTGTATTGACCGCCCCGATCGCCTGGGCATCGGCGCTCAGGTCAGCCAGCAGAGGGATAATCCGTTGCTTATGGGGAATAGTCACATTAAAGCCCTGTAGGCCAATGGCGGCCAGGCCCGCCAGGGCGATCGCCAGCTCAGAACTGGCTACCGGCAAAGCCACATAGACATAATCAGCCCCCAGCTCTGCCAGGGCAGCATTGTGCATCACCGGTGATAGACTGTAGCGAACGGGGTCACCAATCACCCCCAGCAGTTGAGTTGTGCCGCTAATGGTCATAGGGCCAGAGTGTGGATGTTAACTTCCAACTTTAGCCTGAAACCAGGTGACAATCTGATCGACCACCGCCTCGATCTCTACTCCGTCAGTATTGAGCTCTAAAGCGTCCTCGGCCTTGCGCAAAGGGGCCACCCGGCGGGTACTATCTTGATAATCCCGGGTGGCGATGGCCTGTTCCAGCTCTTCCAGGCTGCCCTTGGGTTGCTGTTGCACCTGTAGATCGCTCCAGCGTCGTCGGGCCCGTTCCTCAACTGAAGCGGTTAGAAAAATTTTCAATTCCGCCTCAGGAAAAACCTGGGTGCCAATATCTCGACCCTCCATCACCACCCCCCCGGTGATACCGTACTGCCGCTGCTGATTCAGTAGGGTCTGGCGCACCATGGGCTGGGCCGCAACGGTAGAAACCCTCTCGGTGACCGCCGGATGGCGAATCAACTCAGTTACTTCCTGACCGTTCAGCCATAGGCGGCTGGGGTAGGCGGCCCAGGCCGGATCATCAGTGGTGGCCGCCAGCCGTAGATCACAACTTTGAACTAATTCAGCCATGGCCACTTCGTCTGCTGGGTCCAATCCCAGGTCCAGGGCCTTCCAAGCGATCGCCCGGTACATGGCCCCGCTGTCCAGGTAGATCAGGTTAAGGCGTTGGGCCACCTGACGAGCTACGGTAGATTTACCGGCCCCAGCAGGGCCATCAATCGCCACAATTGGTTTTCGGTTTCTGAGCACCACATTATCAATCAAGCGGGTTTTACCCAGGTAAGCCGCCACCCCTAGTAAACCAATCGACTCTACAGAGTCTAGGACCTTGAGGCTATGGGGATGGACCAGATCCACATATTCCAGGGTCAAGGTGGGTACCTGGCCCAGGTGGCGCTCAACCGCTGCGGTCAGGGTATGACCGTGGCGCTCTCCCGCCTTAAAGAGAGTCTGGGCAGCTTTGAGACTCTGGTAGAGGTGGGCAGCCTGGTTCCTTTGCTCAGGGCTGAGGTAGCGATTACGGGAACTCAAGGCTAGCCCATCCCAATCCCTGACGGTGGGACAGGCCACCAGTTCTCCTGGAAGCTTCAAATCGGCGGCCACCTGCCGCAGAATAGCCAATTGTTGAGCATCTTTGGCCCCTAGGTAGGTACGCTGGGGATTGACTAAACTAAGCAACTTGGTGACCACTGTGGCCACCCCCTCAAAATGCCCCGGCCGGTGGGGCCCACAGAGCACCGTTAGCATAGCGGGGGGCGGCATCACCCGGGTGATTTGCTGGCGGTCTGGATCGATGCTGCCGTAGAGTTCTGCAGTGGTGGGTAGAAAAATCGCATCTACCCCAGCTTGCTGGCACAGTGCCAGGTCTTCCCCTGGGGTTTGGGGATAGGTGGCCAGATCTTCTGCTGCAGAAAACTGGATAGGATTAATAAAAATACTGACTACCACCAGCTCATTTTCCCGTCGAGCCCGATCAATTAAACTCTGGTGACCCCGGTGCAGATTACCCATGGTGGGCACCAAACCCACGCTTAGGGGCTCTGCCCCAGCCACAGAGGGGGCACAGCGGCGCTGCTGGAGATAGCAGCTTAAACCCTTAACGGTTTTCAGTATTCGCACCATTGTTTCCCCCTGTGGCATGGGTTTACCCGTTTAGGTTGTGCCAGATGCCAATCTGGCCACTCTGGCATTGGGTTAATTCCCTATCAGATTAACCTTAGATTGTGGTCTTTCACAGCTACCCGCCATGGTCAATTTCGCCCAATCCAATTCATTAAAAAACCTCCCCGGACTGCCCGGAGAGGTCAAATTGGGCAATTTTGCACCTAGTTCACCGCTGCAGAGTGGTACCCTATTGGCCCAGCACTTCCAGGGCTACCCGGCCGACTCCAGCCGAGCGAATACCAATGCTGGAGGCTGCTGCGGTAGACAGGTCAATAATCCGACCGTGGCTAAAGGGCCCGCGATCATTAATGCGAACGATGACCTGCTGACCAGTATTTAGGTTGGTAACCCGCACCCGGGTGCCAAAGGGTAGGGTGCGATGAGCCGCAGTTAGGGCGTTTTGGTTAAAAATTTCGCCATTGGCGCTGCGCTGTCCATGGAAACCAGGTCCGTACCAGGAAGCCATACCGGTAAGTCTAGACCGGATCACTCCGGTACGGGTAGTAGAAACACCCTCTGGTTCGGGTAACCCATTGACCCGGGTCAGGGCCGGCACATTACCGAGTAGTCGTCTCAGCCGGTTGGTCACCTGTAGGGCATCTTCTGCTTTGTTTTCGGTGGTATCGGGCAAAATCGCCTGATGATCAAGTTTTATCAGGTCTTCCTTACCCCAACTCACCACAAAGGCTTGCTGACGATTATCCCACCGGACTGAAATATCTGAGGCGCTGAGGCTACCAGCTAGGGCCTGCAATCGACTGGCTAGGAGATTGGCTCGTTCCACCGGATTAACCAGGGCTTGGGCGCCATTGGAATCAGCTGGGACAATACCGCTGTCGGATTTGGCAGCTCTTGAAGCGGATAGTTGATTCCCGACCAGGGTAATGACAGGAATCGCTTTGATATAAACCGTAGCTGCCAGGCGGTTATCCAGGGCATGGCTATGAACAGTTGCCAGAGCGTACTGGCTGGCAGTGGTAACAGATTGGGAAGGTGATGGAGCAATTAAGGAATTAGCCCGGGCCTGGCGATGGGTCTCAGGAGAATAGTTGAGATTGGCCAGCAAGGGCGATCGCTCAGCAATGCCAGGATAGGCAATCAATGGGCGAGTCTGAATAGACGCAAAGTAGGCAGAATCCTGGGCTCGAACCGGGGCGTGGGCTCCAAAGGCGGCGAGGCTAACGGCAAGGGTCAACCCCCCTATAACGGGATGTTTCATGTATACCAGTAGAGATCAACAAGAAGAGGTGTGCAAAATTCCTAGGTCCGTTAGGACATCGGAACAAACCGTTTAGAAACGGCCTTACAGCCACACTCGTTACAAAGGTTTACTCTTGGGCGTGCAACGTTAAGTAACCTAACACGAACAGATGGAATTGCGAATCCGGATAATTTTTCTCAAATATTTATTTCGCAGCAGAAATATTTTTTTCAAGACTGGCTAAAACGTCTCCAACCCGCCATCCAGTCGGCTTTACACCAGCGAGTCGGAGCCAGGCTTGAGTTTTAATCTTTTTATCGATCGCCGGATTCAGTTAGGGAAGACTCATGAGTCTATCTACCTAGACGGACCACTTTATTTTGATTTGGACAAAAATTGATACCCTTTTGGATCCGGTTTTCTTCTATAAGATATGGATTTTCATTAAACTTTTATGGTTATCGATATATTTATGACGACTGTGTAAATCCAGCCCTGGGAATCGCTATGGTTGTTGCTGGGGTTGGTGCCTGCCGGGTGCCCGAACTCTCCCCAGGAGGATTAATCGCCAATGGATTATCGCGAGGCTGGAGTTGATGTGGTCGCCGGGCGAGATTTTGTTCGACGCCTTCGGTCAATGGTGGAAAGTACTCGCCGACCTGAGGTGCTGGGCGCTTTTGGTGGGTTTAGCGGGGTTTGTCAGATCCCCTCCGGCTATCGTGAACCGGTTCTGGTATCTGGAACCGATGGGGTGGGCACCAAGCTTAAAATTGCTCAGGCTACCCACTCTCATAGCACCATTGGCATTGATCTAGTGGCTATGTGCGTCAACGATATCCTTACCAGTGGGGCCGAGCCTCTATTCTTTTTAGACTACCTGGCTACAGGCAAGCTAGACCCAGAGGTGCTGACCCAGGTGGTAGAGGGCATCGCCAGTGGCTGTCGGCAGGCAGGCTGTGCTCTGTTGGGGGGAGAGACCGCCGAAATGCCTGGTTTCTATAGCCACGGGGAGTACGATCTGGCTGGCTTCTGTGTCGGCATTGTAGAAAAGGCTGAGCTCCTCGATGGTAGTCAGGTACAGCTGGGTGACCAGGTCATTGGTCTAGCCAGCAGCGGGGTTCACAGTAATGGGTTGAGTTTGGTCCGTCGGGTCATTGAGGGTGGCTCTTCGGCAGGGCTGGCTGCTGGCGGCTACAGCTGGAGCGATCGGGTTGCCCCTTTAGGGGCTGCCAGCCTGGGGGAGATTTTTCTCACCCCTACCTGCATTTACGTCGAACCGATACGGGCGGCTCGTCAAGCTGGTTTGAACATCCACGGTATGGCCCATATTACCGGTGGCGGCTTGCCCGAAAACTTGCCCCGTTGCCTGGGCTTTGGTCAAAGTATTAAAGTTGACCCAGCCAGTTGGCCAGTGCCGGAGGTCTTTGGCTGGCTAAGCCGGGTTGGGGCTATAGCGACCAGAGACATGTACCATACCTTTAATATGGGTATTGGCTTTGCTCTGGTGGTAGGGCCTGACCAGGTAGATCAGGCTCTGCACTGGCTTCATCAGCGACACATTGCTGCCTATAAGATGGGGCAAGTAGTAGCTGGCTCAGGGGAGTTGTTGGGGCTGGAGGAGTAACCAACCCGGCAATTAATAGAGCCAGCTAATCAGCTTATTCGGTGAGTAAGTGACTTCCTCGACCATGCCAGGTTTTCCCAGGGCGGTGGCTTTGCTGTTATTAAGACTGACCATAACAGCTCCAGCGTTTCCGGCTCGAATCGTTAAACTCTTATCGGCCTTGAGAAGGCGGGTGTCTCCGGGCTGCAAAATGCCCTCAAATTGGGTGTTGCCGTCAGCGACGATGCGTAGCCACGACTGGGAAGTCAGGGTCATTTCCACCTGAATGGGAGATTTAACACTCGGCAAAGGTTTGGCTTCTGAGGGCTTGGCCGGGTTGCCAGGGGAAACCGATGACGCCGTAGGGGAGTGGAGCGGTTCGAGGGGAGGGAGTACAGCCATTTCAGGGGCGGTGCGCTTGAGCAGGTAGGATAACCCGCTAACAGCCGCTATTAGGATGACGAAATAGGTTAAATAGAGATGGAGAGGGCGCAACTGGGCGTTGGCCGACTGATGCCAGGAGGGTTTTTGCACCTGGGGAGCGGTAAAGACCTGGCTGGCCAGAACCTCGCCGTCTAGCGCCAGGGCATCTCCATAGCGACGAATCAAGCCCCGTAAATAAACGGGCTCGGGTAACTGGTGAAGATTACCCGCCTCAATCGCCTGCAGCAGGCTGGATCGGATCAGGGTCTGGGTGGCGATCTCCTTTAGGGACTGACCTTGACCCTCTCGAGTTTGCCGTAACAGGCTACCCAACTCGACTAATTGTTTTTGATAAAGGGGGTTAGACTCAACCAACAAATTTGTACTCATACTGCAAGCATGGACTACAGGGACAACCACAAGGGAAAACGTTAGCTAAATCTCGGTCTTAATCAACTCTGGTCAGTACTACCAGCTAATAGGTTACCCATCTCAGCTGGAGATAACTGGCGAAATGCACCCCTTTTTAGAGACCCCAAGTGAACAGAACCAATGGCCAGCCGGTGTAGGCTAAGGACGCGGTGGCCCAGAAGCTCAGCAACCCGACGAATTTGACGATTACGACCTTCCCAAAGGGTGATTAATAACTGCCTGTCCTGTTCATGGTTCCCATTAACTCTAATTACTTTAGCAGGTCGAGTTAAATAGTCATCCAGATAAACTCCTTGACGCCAGCGCTCTAGAGTTTGTTCCGTGGGGGGCCGCTCTAGGGTTACCTGGTAGGTTTTGGCTACATCATGCTTGGGGTGGGTGAGGCGGTAGGTGAAGTTGCCGTCATTGGTAAGAATTAAAGCACCCGTAGAATAGACATCTAGGCGCCCCACTGGATGCAAGCCAAGGCCCTCAAACTGATCGCCGAGAGCTTCGATCACCGTTGGTCTACCCTCGGGATCGAAACAGGTACAAACCATACCCGGTGGTTTATGAAACAGTAAATACTGATGGCGGGGCTGGTTTCTAACGCTCAGAATCACCCGATCAACAGCGACTTGGTCCCAATCCAGATTGGCTTTCTGGCCCAGCTGGGCAGTCTCACCGTTGACGGTGACTCGGCCCGATTGGATCCATTGCTCAGCCTGTCTACGGGAGGCTAAGCCATGCTGGGCTAATAATTTTTGTAGCCGCTCTTCGGGCATAGATCTTAAATACCATTGAGTTTACCCTATCACAAATCTTTAAGCTTGTGACTCTGGGCTATGGGAATGAATGGATGGTATGGTCAGAGAAAGGACTCCTCCTCCCCAGTCAGGATGGTTTGCCGCCCTGATGGTGCCGCCGTGGGCAGCAATGATCTGGCTAACAATGGCCAGCCCTAAACCCGTGCCCTGGTTTATCTCTTCCCCTGCCTCTATGGTTATGGAGGGCGAGCCGGTGGTCAGGCTAAGGGGACGGCTGCGGGATGGGTCAGCCCGGTAAAAGCGATCGAAGACGTAGGGCAGGTCTCGGGCATTAAATCCTGACCCTTGATCAATTACGTCTAGGGTAAACCCATTTGGGGCCAGGCTCCTGGTTGGGCCCCCTGGAGCAGAGGTCGCTAGCTGGACATAGATTAGAGATTCTGGTGGGCTGTGCTTAATGGCGTTATCGATTAGATTCAGCAGCACCCGGTGAAACAGAGTTTTGTCAAGCTTTGCCTGGTACTGCGGTGGGCCGCTGTAATTGAGATGGATATGTTTAACCGCAGCCAGGGGCTCTAAACTTTGCCAAGTAGATTCGATCAATTGGGGCAGGTCTACCAGGGTGAGATGGAGTCCTTGTAATTGATCGGTTTGTAGACGGCTGAGTTTTAAGAGATCTTCTACCAGGTTCCCTAGACGGATGGTTTCATTCACCAAACGGTCTAGCCAGCTTCTCTGTTCCGGATCAACCCGCGACTGTAGAGTTTCTGCCACTAGCCGAATTGATGTCAGGGGGGTTCTGAGTTCGTGGGCCACATCAGAAGTCCAGCGATCGCGCTGTTGGGTTAATAGAGCCGCTTCCTGCCGATTTTCCAGAAAAACCCCTACCTGGCCCTGCTTAAGGGGGAGGGCATAGCCCCGCAGCGGATAGGTAGGGGCATCCTTAGGGTGCATCGGATCGGGGGAAATCTGGTATAGCATCCATTCCTGCCGGCAGGGGGTTTGGGTCTGCCGGGCTTGATCGATCAGGGCATCAAGCTCGTAGGAACGGGCCACCTCCAGTAACAGGCGAGGCCGGGGCACGGGGCCAGTTAAGGGTTGATTAATGCGGAGCAGACGGCTGGCTTCATGGTTACACCAGATCAACTGGTTCTCGTCATCCACCTGAAGATAGCCCACGGGCGCCGCCTGTAGGATTTGTTCCAGGGTGTCGCGACTATGGCCCAGGTCATCTAATTGCAGTTGCTGCTGGGGCTGGTCTGTCAGCAACTGGTGCAGCCGTCCCAGGGCAGCCTGCCAGGAATGGGTCTGGGTGAGGACCAGTAGACGTCGCTTCTGCCGTCGCCAGTGCCATGCCATCAGTAAAACACCCGTTAGTAGCCCCATCAAATATGCAATAACGGCCACAGTTCCTCGCTCAGCATTGATCACACAAACCGCTCCGAAATCAGCCTGTGTTTAAGACTAGCGCAAAAACCCCTTTCACCGGCTAGGCAATGGCTCATCCCCGCCAGTGGGCCAGGCTGACCCCGGCTTTGATTGATCTGGCCTATTCAGGGCTTTGGCTAAAGCCACTCCCGGATTAATTGGTTGCCCCTACACCCCCCGAAACCGCATGAACATGTCAGGAAAAATCCATCAACCGGGCTCAGGCTAGGATAGGGGTAGCCCTTTCTTGCTATCTCTGTTATGCACGGCACCATTCCGCCAGAGCGATATTTTCCCTACCTGACCTGGACAGACATCGAAGCCATGGCTGATCGCGACCAGGTGGTGATTGTTCAACCCCTAGGAGCGATCGAACAGCATGGCCCCCATCTGCCCCTGGCGGTAGACAGTGCCATTTGTACAGCGGTGGTAGGTCAGGCTTTGGCAAAGCTGGATCCGGCTCTGCCGGTGTACAGTTTACCTCCCCTGTACTACGGCAAATCTAACGAGCACTACCAGTTTCCTGGCACCATTAGCCTATCGGCGGAAACCTTACTGAGGATGCTCCATGAAGTGGGGACAAGTCTTTATCGGGCGGGGTTCCGCAAGCTGGTGTTGATCAATGCCCACGGCGGCCAACCTCAGGTGCTCGACATTGTGGCTCGAGATCTGCATCAGATCTATCCTGATCTGATGGTGTTTCCCCTGTTTATAGGATCGGTCCCCAATTGTAGCCGGGAGTTATTTACCCCTCAAGAATTAGAGTTCGGTATCCACGCTGGAGATGGAGAGACCAGTCTGATGCTGGCGATTATGCCGGACCAGGTGCGGATGGCCAGGGCCAGGGCTGAGTTTCCTCCGCCCATGCCCCCTGGTAGTTACCTATCGATGGAGGGAGCCCTGCCCTTTGCCTGGGTGACTGGTGATCTTTCCAGCAGTGGGGTATTTGGCGACCCCACCGGAGCTACGGCAGAGAAGGGCGATCGCCTGTTAAGCTCCCTGGTGCAGGGATGGGTCAAGGTATTGGAAGATATCTATTATTTTCGTCAGCCCCAGGTGCGTTGTCGTTGACTCTTCAGTTAACAGGAGCACTAGCCCAGGGATAGGTAAATCGCTCCAGGCTGCCTCAACGGCCAGGTCGTTTGCCAGAGTTATAAACCAGATTGGGGGAGAACGTGTCGATGAAGACCCAGGAGTTTCAGATTACCGGCATGAGCTGTGCAGCCTGTGCGGTGGCGGTGGAGCGATCGCTACGGCAGGTGCCCGGGGTTAGGAATTGCCAGGTGAACCTAGCGAGCGATCGGGCCCGGGTTGATTACGATGATCGCAGGAGCGATCTATCTGCCCTGCAGCAGGCGGTGGCGGCGGCGGGCTATGGCGCTATACCTTTAGATGACAGTCTGTCCCTGGCTCAACAGCTAGATCAAGAAGATGACCAGCGGCGGCGGCAGCAACACCAATTGCGCCGGCGGGTGATCGTGGGTCTGGTCTGCAGCGCCTTGCTGACCCTGGGCCATGCCCCCATGATGATGGGGCGATCGCTGGCCTGGGTGCCCAATTTACTCACCCATGCCTGGATTCAGCTATTCCTCACCCTGCCAGTTATGGTCTGGTGCGGTCAGGGCTTTTTCACCGGGGCTTGGCGGGGTCTGCGGCACCGGCGAGCTGATATGAATAGTCTGGTGGCTTTGGGAACCGGTTCTGCCTTCTTGTACTCTTTGGTGATTACCCTTGCCCCCGGGGTAATTAGAGGCCAGGGTCTAGACGCGGAGGTTTACTACGAAGTCGCAGCAGTGGTGATTACCCTGGTACTCCTAGGCCGCTATCTGGAAAGTCAGGCCCGGAGGCAGACCTCCCTGGCCCTCAGGCAGCTCATGGATCTACAGGTAAAGACGGCCCGGGTTGTGCGCCAGGGCGAAACCCTGGACCTACCTCTGAACGCAGTGCAGGTCGGCGATACGGTTGTGGTGCGGCCAGGGGAAAAAATTCCCGTTGATGGGGTAGTCCTGGCGGGTCAGTCAACCGTTGATGAATCTATGATTAGCGGCGAAGCTTTTCCCGTCACCAAGCATCCGGGGGATGGGGTGATCGGTGCGACCCTTAACCATACGGGCCAGTTAACCTGTCGAGCCGAACGGGTGGGTCAGGATACGGTGCTGGCCCAGATTGTGCGTTTAGTCCGTCAGGCTCAAGACTCTCGAGCGCCCATTCAAGGCCTGGCCGATCGCGTCATTGCCTGGTTTGTACCCGCAGTCATGGCTATTGCCCTGATCACCTGGGTGCTGTGGTGGATGACAACCCACAATCTGGTGCTATCGCTGTTTACTACCATCAGCGTTTTAATTATTGCCTGTCCCTGCGCCCTGGGTCTGGCTACCCCCACCTCGATTATGGTAGGGACTGGCCGGGGAGCCAGACAGGGGATTTTAATTAAAGATGCCGCCAGCCTGGAACGGGTCCATAAAATTCAAACCCTGGTATTGGATAAAACCGGTACCCTGACCCAGGGCAAACCGCGGGTGACCGACTATCGCACCTCGGCCACCGCCAGTCGCCAATGGGGAGGGGAATTAGGCCTGTTAGAACTGGCGGCGACCCTGGAACAATACTCCGAACACCCGGTGGGGGAGGCGATCGTGGCCTATGCTCGCAGCCAGGGCCTGGCCCCAAGGGCGGCAGAAGCAGGGCCAGTACAAAACTTTCGGGCTCTGGTCGGAGAGGGGGTAAGCGGACAGGTGAACGGTGTCCTGGTGTATTTGGGCACGGCCCAGGGGCTGATTAATCAAGATATGGATCCATCTTATCTGTTGTCTAGTGGCCGAGCCTGGCAGGCAGAGGCCAAAACTATTGTCTGGATGGCGGTAAATGGTCAGGTGGCGGCTGTTTTCGCCATTGCCGATGCTCTTAAGCCTTCAGCGGCGGCGGCCATTCACCACCTACGCCGGTTGGGTCTAGAGGTGGTCATGCTCACGGGCGATAACCCCCAAACCGCCCGCGCCATTGCCAATCAGGTTGGGATAAAGCAAGTGCTAGCCGGGGTGTCTGCCGATCGCAAGGCCGCTGCCATTCTCGATCTACAACAGCAGGGCCAGATCGTGGGGATGGTGGGGGATGGCATTAACGACGCCCCTGCCCTGGCTCAGGCTGATGTCGGCATTGCCATTGGCACCGGTACTGACATCGCCATGGCGGCCAGCGATATTACTCTGGTTTCGGGGGATCTAGGGGGCCTGGTAACGGCGATCGCCTTAAGTCGAGCCACCCTCACCAATATTCGCCAGAACCTTTTCTTTGCCTTTATCTACAACCTGATTGCTATTCCTGTTGCCGCCGGTATTCTCTATCCATTTTGGGGGTTACTGCTCAGTCCGGTGGTGGCTGGTGCAGCCATGGCCTTAAGTTCGCTGTCTGTGGTGGGCAATGCCCTGCGCTTGAGGTACCTGAAGTTGTCGAGCTAGCTAGAAGCACTGGTGTAAAAACTCAGGGCAAACCGCCAGAAACGATTGGCCAGCCCCAGTAGAATCACTGCCAGCAGTAGGGAGGCCAACCACCACCCAGGACCGCCTGTGTTCAGCATGGCCTGGGCCGGCACCGTGGTCAGAAAAGCCACAGGAATGACAAAGGTGAAGAAAATCCGGTAGGCCACTGGATAGGCGGCAATGGGGAAGCGTCCGGCTTCCAATAATCCGCGCAACACCTCAGTGACGTTATAGACTTTGACAAACCAGATGCTGGTCGCCCCCAACATAAACCAGAGGCTATAGAGGCTTAGAGCCCCAGCGATCATAGGTAAGAACCCTAAACAATAGGCTTGCCAGCCCAGACCCAGGCGTTGCCCGGTGTAGACAATCATGATCAGGCCAAAGGCCAGATCGGGGACTCCCCAGGGTGAAAGCTCCCGCACCGATAGCCAGAATTGGGAACTAATAGGTTTAAGCAAGACAAAGTCCAGGGTACCCTGTTGGACCTGGGTAACAATTTTATTCAGGTTGGGGATTAAAATAGTCGCCGAGAAGCCCTGTAACAGGGTAAAAATTCCCAGCACTAGCAGGGCGTCTAACCAGGTCCATCCCTGAAACTGATAGCCAGTGCGGTAGAACAAAAATAGCCCAAAAATACTGCCACATAGCCCTCCTAAACTGGTCAAGGTGGCAATTACAAAGTTGATGCGATACTCTAATTCCGCTGCCACAGCTGACCCCCAGAATAGGGCCAGCACCCGCAGATACCGTATCATTAAGCTCCCATCCCAGAATATTGGGTTAAGCCTCGCCGCCATAGCCACCGATTTAGCAGCAAAAATACCAGGCTCCATGCCCCGATCGCCACAAATCCCTGGAAGACGTGGTCGGCCCGGTTAACCAGTAAGCTGGCAGGAAAATAGATTAAGTAGGGAAAGGGAGTCCATAGAACCACTGCCCTTACCGGCTCGGGAAAGAGGCTGAGGGGAGCCGCCATGCCGGAAAGAAACATATAAAACAGAAACCAGAATTGCTCTAGGGCGTTGGCCCGCTCTGTCCAGAAGGCTACCATGGCAAAGGTGTACTGAATCACAAACCGTAGACAAAAGGTCAGGGCGATCGCCAGAACCGCCAGGACCAAATTGCCCCCGCTGGGTAGCCAGGCGGCCTTGGGATAGAGCCCCAAAAAGGCCACCACCAGGATCAAGGCAAAGGGCATGCGGGCGAAGCGTTCTGCCAGGTGGCTGAAGAAATGTCGCCATACCGGGTCAAGGGGTTGTAAGAGGTAGGGGGACAGTTTGCCTTCTACCAGTTCCCGCTCAAATTCCCAAATCACCCAAACCACGGTGAACTGGCGCACAATAAAAACCGCCAGAAAGTACTGGATCAACTCCCGGGGGGCAAGGCTAAACTGACCGCTCTGGGCAGCCTGGGCCCACAACCCCATAAAAATTAAGGGAAAGGTGCCCGACAGCACCCAGAGCACCAATTCGGCTCGGTACTCCATCATATAGGCGTAGTAGACAGAGAGCAGGACCCGCGCAACGGTTAGGGGGTTGCCTCGAAGCTCACCTGAGGCGCTGGGGCCAGAGCCCTCTGCTGGCACCGTAGTCATGATCGCAGGCCTCCCTAGGTACGCCAGGTTATGGTAACACGCTGGATAGATCAGAGGCATAGCCTGCTAGGGTAGACGGTGGCCCCTTTGTGTTTGCCGCCTATGCCCAGCGATTGGTTCTATCCCTTGCCGCCCCTTTACCCCGGTACCCTGGTGAAGCGCTATAAGCGTTTCTTTGCAGACATTGAATTGGATACGGGTGAACTGATTACCGCCCACTGTCCTAATACCGGCCCCATGACCGGCGTCTGTCAGATTGGGGGACGGGTTCAGGTTTCCCATAACCCTAGCCCTAAGCGCAAACTCTCTTACACCTGGGAACTGGCGGCTGTAAATGGCACCGGGCCTACCTGGATCGGGGCCAATACCGCCTTACCTAATCGGGTGATGCGATCGCTGCTGGAGGCCCGGTTGATTCCTGAGTTAGGGAATTACACCACAATTCAAGCGGAAGTACCCTACGGCAAGGAGAACAAAAGCCGGATTGATTTTCTCCTCTGCGGCCCGGAGGATAGCCCTTGGACCTACGTCGAAATTAAAAATACAACCTGGGCCCGGGGAAGCCTGGCATTGTTTCCCGATACGGTCACCAGTCGGGGCCAGAAGCATTTACAGGAACTGACCGATCTAATACCTGGGGCCAGGGCTGCGATGGTGTACTTTATTAACCGGGGTGACTGCACCGAGTTTGCCCCCGGCGACGAGGCAGACCCCACCTACGGCCAGCTGTTACGAGGGGCGATCGCCGCCGGGGTAGACGTCTATCCCTGCCGTTTTGAGGTTACCCCTGAGGGGCTGCGTTACCTAGGTCTGGCCCCGTTGCGGCTTTAGTAGGTTCGGCTCCCTGCAGCAGCCCCACCAGGTGAGGCAGTTCTGGCAAGATTAAGGCTTTTAGGGCTAGTTCTACCGCCCGGCTAGACCCCGGTAGAGAAAACACCAGGGTTGACCTATAGACCCCCGCGATCGCTCGCGAGGCCAGGGCTCGCGAGCCTACCTGCTGAAAGCTGAGATGGCGAAATAACTCCCCAAAGCCTGGCAGGGTTTTCTCCAGCAGGCCGGCTACGGCCTCGTAGGTGCGATCGCGGGGGGCAATACCTGTACCGCCGCTCAGAATAATCGCATCAATGTACTCATCCTCTGCCCAGGATTGGCAAAGGGCCGTAATTTGCAGCGGGCAATCGGGCAAAATGCAGTACTCTTTGACCTGGTGCCCCATTTTTTGGAGCAGGGTCTGAATTAACTGGCCACTAACATCGGTGGCGACGGTCCGGCTGTCACTAATGGTGCCGATACCGCAGTTAATCGGCCTGGGTAGGGGCTGGGGGTGCATGGAGGCCCCTTAGCTTTTAGTAAAGCCCAGACCATTTCTCTCGGCGTAGCGATTCATAAATCGCATGAATCGGTCCCAGTCTTCGGTCGATTTGATCACGTAAATAGCCTCGATTCCAGCGGGCTCGCCGTTAACAAACTTACCATTGACTTCTCGGGTAACCAGTTCCCCCTCCTCATCCACCATATACATGCCCGTCACCTCCACCCCTTCCTGGGTCAGAGCCTGGGGGTAGTCAAAGTAAAAGGTGGCCATGCCGTTCGATCCGTCCTTGGCCCGGGTCAGCCTGACATCAGGAATTACGGGTTCGGCGATACCACGGGCAAATTGAATTTCGGCCATGCCAGAGTTCCTTAGGGATAAGCAATCAAAATGTAGTCATTTATTATCCCACGTTATGGCCCTTAGCACCGATTCCCCCCTGCCCGGGTTCGACTATAGGGGGGCTAAAATCCTAAATCGCTGCGGGCAATCTCGGCAGCCTTAAAGACAATCTCCGTGGCGACTGCCTCCCAGTCCGTACCCCCCACCTGGCGGTAAAAGGTGCTGTCGTAGGGGCGGGTTCGGACCACCACGGGCATCGGCACGGCGTGTCCCAACACCAGGGCCTGCTGTTTGGAATCCAGCTTGGCCAGTACTGAGCGCAGATGGTACCCCCCGGAAACACCAGTAAAAATTGCATCAATGTCTTTTTCGTCATTGAGTAGGGCGGTAATCCGGGTGCCAATTTGGGACATCACCTCGTTATCAATGCCGGAGGGGCGCTGATCCACCACCAGCAGGGTGACAAAGTACTTGCGCATTTCCCGGGCAATGGTGCCAAAAATGGTTTGTCGGGCAGTGGCCGGGTCGAGAAAACGGTGCGCCTCTTCGATGGTAATCATCAACTGGCGGGGGCGGTCTAGGGGGTTTTTAGTGTGCAAAAAGCGATCGGCCTTGTGGACGTAGCTGGCGTGAATCCGGCGGGCAATAATGTTAGTGGCTAGCATATAGGCCAGCATGGTGGACTGGGAGCCAAACTCAACGACCACGTGCTTACCTTCGTCTAAGGCGGCTAGAACCCTAGCCAGATAGTTGGTCTTGCCCGTAGGACGCAAGTACTTTAAATCTGTCAAGCGGGTGAGTTTACGTTGCAGGGCCATAATCGAGGACTTACTGCCCATTTTGGTCTCGCAAAACTCTTGAATCTCCTCATTGCTAAGGCTCAACAGGCGGTTAATCCAGCCCTTGCCAAACTCATTGCGCAGAATGATGGCGTTTTCTAGACTGGCTTCGGAAAGATTCAGTTCTCCCCGCACCAGGGCCAGGTCTTCTACTTCAATTTGGTCGAAGCTGATAAATAGTTCCTGACTATCACTTACCCCTCGTCGCTGGGTTGCTTCGGGGTCGAGGCTAAAAATCTGCACCTGCCCCGGGAATAACTGGCGTAAGCCCTTGACGGTACTAAAGTGCTTGCCCTCCTGGACCGCTTCCCAACCGTACTCGGAGTGCATGTCAAAAATTAAATTCACGGCCGCCTGGCGCTGAATTGTACCGGCTAGCAGCAGCCGGGTCAGGAAGGATTTACCGGTCCCAGATTTACCAAAGATCCCATTACTGCGTTCCACAAATCGATCTAAATCAAGGCAGACGGGCACCTCCATGTCAATGGGCCGACCGATGGCAAAATTGCGCCGGTGGGGGTCGTCTTCCCAGCCGAAAATTATTCGGAAATCTCGATCGCTGGCTTCGTACACCTGACTGAAGTGGGCTGGGATGGTTTTTACCGGCAGCAGTTCTACCTCAGCGTTACTCTGTACCTCCAGGGCGGCGTAGGGGCTAGAGCGGTCTGAATCTTTAGGGGGCCGGGGGGGGCTGGAAGAGTCTAGCTGTTCAGTAAACATCAGCATAGGAATCAGGCTGAGGGTGCCGTAGGTGCCAGTCCCGGCCAGCACCTCTTGGAGAAATTGGTTCTCTGGCTCGGGTGGGTGGGCGAGCAGACGGGCGCTACCGCTGCCCAGAGCCACATCTGTGAGCATGCAAAAAAACTGCGATCGCCGCCCCCGTACCACCAAAAACTTTCCCACCCGCATGGTTTCAACCGAGACCTCGACGTGGAGGCGAACTTCTAGACCCTGGCTGAGGGAACCCTGAGTCACATACCCCAGGGGTTGATTGTTGACCATGGTTAACCTGCCCGATGTAAGTCCAGTCTGGGCTGGTAAGCACTACCTGAAAAACTCGACTGGGTGACCTTAGGATACAGACCTATCCTAGCTTAGTTTGGCGGGTTTTCAATACATTTGTGCTATTGCCTTTCTGGCCTTTGCCGAGACGTGAGCCCTACTGACATAGCCAGCTAGTGCCGGCCTGAAGGGATAGTCGAAACCCTGGGGCGACACAAAATTAAAGAAGCCAGGCCAAGACCTTGCTCCTTTAATACCGATGGGGTGACGATTAGGGGTTTTTACAGCAGACCCGTGTTGGTCCCCTGCCGACCGGTGGCCAGTTGCACCTTAACGATCTTGCCACCCATTTTTTGAATCCGCTGCTGTTCTTTGAACCAGTTCTCGTAGGGTACTAGCTTGGTAAAAAAAGTATTTTGCAACTCCCGCTGGGTACGAATTCGTGTTTGGCTGGGGACACAGGCAGTAATTTTAAACATGCGCATGGTTAACCGATCTCCTAAGGTCTTACTAAAATTTTAGATCAGGCTTGGGGTTGATAGACTCAACCATCCAGTCTGGAATCTACTGAAAAGCCAGAGTCTAAAGCCAATGTAGGGGACACCAGGCAGACACTGTAGCCAACCCATTGTCCTTAACACTCGCTCCTGACTCTGGCCCAGGGTTGCCTAACCACCGGGGTTGGGCTACCGGACTTGACTAGCTCAAGCCAGAGCTCTAGCTCAAGCCAGAGCTAATGTAGTCGAAGTATACGCCCATTTCCTTACCGGCGTCGGCGCCCACCAGACTGGCGGTGACTTCCTTCATAGCTTGGATGGCGCTAACGGTAGAACCGATGGGAACCCCCAGGGAATTGTAGGTTTCCTTCAGACCGTTGAGAACCCGCTCATCCAGGATGGAGGGGTCACCGGCCAACATGGCGTAGGTAGAGTAGCGCAGGTAGTAGTCTAGGTCGCGGATACAAGCCGCATAGCGACGGGTGGTATACATGTTACCGCCAGGACGGGTAACGTCAGAGTACAGCAGGGACTTAGCCACTGCTTCCTTGACGATTTCGGCGGCATTGGCGCTGATGGTGGTGGCAGCCCGCACCCGCAGTTCCCCGGTTTGGAAGTAAGCTTTTAGCTTACTGAGGGCAGAACCGTCCAGGTACTTGCCCTGTACATCGGAAGAATTAATAACAGAAGTAATGGCATCTTGCATGGTGAAGCTTCCTTAGAACTGACATAATCTCAACAACGAATGGATGCAATAGGGGAGCCCCGGCTACTGCATGGCCCCAACTACATAGTCGAAGTAAGAAGCTGCTTCCGCCGCATCTTCACTGGACAGCAGGGAGGTGGCAACACCCTTCATCGAACGCACGGCTTCGGCCACAGCGGGAATGGGGGTGCCCAGGGAGTTGTACATTTCCCGTACACCCACCAGACCAATTTCTTCAATCGGGGTGACATCACCGGAAACCACACCGTAGGTGATCAGACGCAGGTAGTAGTCCATATCCCGCAGGCAGGTGGCGGTCATTTCTTCGCCGTAGGCATTACCACCGGGAGAAACAATGTCAGGACGCTTTTGGAAGAGCTGATTGCCAGCTTCTTTGACGATGCGCTCGCGGGACTCGGTCAGGACCTGGGCGATGCGCAGCCGACGGTCACCGGAGCTAACAAAGCCCTTGATCCGATCTAGTTCGCCGGGGCTGAGATAACGAGCCTCAGCATCTGCATTCACGATTGACTTCGTGACAATACTCATGGATGGATTCCTCCGAAAAAGATATAACCAGACATCTATGAAACTGGCATTGATGGGGTAATAGCAGAAGTCTGAGGAGCTAATCTGACTGCCGGTTGAAAACTCCCATGCAGGTCAACTCCGATTAGCCTAGGCTCATGACTTGACGCCCTTCCCGACCTATTGTCCAGTATCGCGATCGCCTTCTTAAAAGCGTTGAAATATTTTGTAATAGTCTCCCGTTGATTTCCCTGCCGCTCGTCTAGAAGGCGTTTGCACGACTCAGCCGGAAAGGGGACACCCTCACTATTTCGCCGCAAGCCTGAAAACCGCCCTGCCTCAAGCTCCAGCCTCCAGAGATGGGTACCCATCTCTGGAGGCTGGGCGACTTTAACTCCGGCGGTAGGGCACGCCTTGCTCGCCAAAGTAGCGGCGGTACTCCGCTGAGGCCTGCATAGCCAGGGCCACAGCCAGCCAGCCCTGGGTTTTTGCTAGGTTCAGGTAGCAACCATGGTCGTCGGTGCTGGCTGCCAGGTCTCGCCCCAGTAACTGCCGACCTAAGATAGTCACCAGGACGGGCAGGGGATAGGCGTTCACAAACCGATGCTGATAGGCAGGGGCGGCCACCAACTCAGCAATCAACTCCCTCACCGTGAGTTGCCCCTGGATTAGTCGTTGTTCGGCCTCGGGCAGACGCCAAGTGGGGTCTACCTGATCGGGGCTGGTGACCATAATTTGAGCATAGATGGCCCCTAGCACCGCCTGCTGGCTATCTTCTCCGGCTTGCGGTTGCCAGCGGTAGAGACGGCTGGAGATCGGGGCCACGGCCCCACTTAACTCCTCCCCCTGGGAAGAGCGGCCCAAGCTGCCCACCAGTTCAGCGGTGGTGGCTGCCGCCGCCGTTGTGGCCTCCGCC
Organism: Cyanobacteria bacterium REEB459; assembly: GCA_018970085.1. GTDB lineage: Bacteria > Cyanobacteriota > Cyanobacteriia > Phormidesmidales > Phormidesmidaceae > Nodosilinea. The sequence continues at coordinate 35,096 of JAGWXD010000009.1, read as the reverse complement.
ATCAGGGGCAGGGTGGCCACATCCAGGGTGGCCGGGGCGGGGACGAAACTGGGTACCACCAGGTCTCGGGTTTGCTTGGTAAGCCGGTTATAGAGTTTCTCCGTATTGGGGAAGTTAGCCGCCGGCAGGGTGGGGAAGCGGCGGTAGGGCACTGTGTCCTCACCGAAGTTGTCAGCGTACTCGGGGGTGGCTAGCAGGGCCCGAATGAACCCGCGGATACCTTCCTTGGCCAGGATCTGATTGTATTTGCGAATTTCCCCCTGATCGAGGGGCGCCCGCCCTAAAAAGTGCTTGGTACCGAACTCGATCACCTGGGTATTGGGATAGGGGGCGTAGAACTCCTTGATATAAAGGCTCGAGCAGCCTAGCCCCTCGATGAACTCCTTCAGGCTAATTTCCCCGTTGCCCAGTTTGCTCTCCAGGCTGGTGAACTCGCTTTTCACAATATAAGGAGCGATGTCCCGCTCAAAGATCTGGCGGTAGGCCGCTGCTGTTACCCGTTGCAGGTTGGGTTTATCCGCCAGGGAGGTGAGCTTAAAGGGCTTGGTTTGCTGGCGTTGGAGACTGACCCCTTGGGCGATGCGCTGCCGTACCTCAGGGATAGACCGCTCCGCCCCAACGCTACCCAACTGCACAAAGCGGGGCGGCGTCGTGTCGGTAACCGGTACCAACCCCTTCTGGGCCAGGGTACCGGCTCGCAGGGTGCGCAAAGCTAAGCCCTGGGGGGTAAGGTAGCGCTCGTAGGGAACGGTGTCTTCCCCAAAGGCCTCATTGTATTCGGGGCTATCGATGAAGGCATCGATCAGGGCATAGAAGCCTTTCTTGGCACAGATATCAAAGTAGCGGTTGGTTTCATTGCGGCCGTAGGTGGGCCGCCCCAGCAGCCGCCGGTGGATGTATTCCACCGCCTTCATAATGTAAAGGGAGGACCAGTAGGTCTTGCGGAAGGCTTCGGATTTGGCGATCGCCCGGATGAACTCCTTGACGGGAATCTCGCCGTTTTCCAATTTGATTTCTGCCACCTGCGATCGCTGGCCCGAGTAGACATCGCGACCAAATACCTGCCGATAGGCAGCCTTGATCACCACCTGGGTAGAACTTTCGGAATAACGCACACTGGCCTGGGTGTTACCCGTAGCGGGTACCTGATCCAGCTTAAATACCTTAGCACCGAGAGAACCGGGTTTTTGCCCACGGGCCCCAGGGTTACTCAGTTGGTTATTAATCCCCGGGCCGCGGTGAATCAAAATTCGCCGGGTGTCCTTATTAAAGAAGGCGGGGGTAGCGCTGGGGTTGCGGGTTTCCTTCGGGAAAATCGCCCCAAACTGGATTTCCAGGGGGTCATTACCAGCACCGTAGGGATGCTGATCCGGTAGGGGCTGCTCGTAGGCTGCAAACAGAGTGATGAACTGGGGCGTCGTGCGGAAGGGGGCGCTATAGTTAAACAGGTCAAACTGGGGTCCCCAGTTGCGGCACTCTTGGGCTTCCTGGCCCAGACCCCGCAGGTAGGGCACCGTTTCTTCTCCGAAATAGTCGGCGTATTCTTTAGAATCAACCAGGGCGTCCACCAGGGCGGCCAGACCACCACTAGATACTATGGAAAAATAGTTCCGCACTTCTTCTCGGGAGCTGGGAGCCCGACCGAGAATATGGCGGAAGGCCAGTTCCAGGGCGCGACTGTTGATATAGCGGTCGAAGAAGTTTTTGCGGTAGAGAGGACTTTTACAGAGACGACGGATAAACTCCTTCATGGAGATTTCGCCGTTCTTCACTTTGGATTCCAGATCGGACACCGACAGAGAGTAGGCGCGGGTGATATCCCGTTCAAACACCTGACGATAGGCGGCCTTGACCACATCGTTTTTCTCCACCGCCGATAGCCCAGGTTTCATGGCGTACTTGGGTCGCCGCTCTGCCGCGTTGTAGTAAATCTGTGGCAGCGTCAGCCCCTGGAGATCGCTGGAGGGGCGTTGCCGGAGCTTATTAGAAGGGGTAGGGGCCTTAAACTCATTCAATAGCACGTCAAAGTACTGGGCCACAATCTCCCGGGCCTCGGGGTCGCCGCTAACGTAGCGCAGGGCAGCCCGCTGCATGGTTTGAATGGCCACGATGGTGGCGGCGGCGGAGCAGGCCTTCTCAATGATTTCCCGTAGACCCCGAACGTTAACCGCAATAATGTTGGGGTCTCCCGCCACAATGGCGTAGGTGACGTAACGTAGGAACCAGCTCAAATCCCGTAGGGATTTTTTCATGTTGCTGGCGCCGTATCGGGAGATGCTAATGGGCCGAAAACCCTGGGGAATGGGGCCGGAGGGGGCAGAGTTAAACAAACCACTCAAGAACCCGCCGCTGCCGCTACTTTCGATAAAGGTGGCGGTGCCCAGTTTGGCCGCCTCCTGGTCATCTAAGACGGTGCCCGCCCTGGTTTTTTCCAGGGGCTGCTCGGTGGCGGGGCGCTCCAGGTAGGCCAGGGGGGAGCCGCCGGTAAAGATGCGGTTGGCCGCCTGGGATACAATCAACTCCGAATAACGGGTCAGAGTCTCAGCAATTTGTACCCGTTTCAGGCCGGAGTTAAAAAAGCTAGATAACTCCTCCAGTTCTCCCCGAGCCATATACCGGTCTTGCTGCTCAGCCTGGGAAATGGTTGAGGCCGGCAGGGTTTGATAGAGTTGGGGCCGCGCCAGGGCACTGCCACCACTTGCTTTAACACTCATGCGTATTCAAAGGCTCCCTATGCGGACTATCAATGCATTAATAAATTCAACAAACCTGAACCCAGATTAAACCGTTTCAGAACCGCAATCCGATTTGTTAAAAACTGTGTCGCATTCTTTTGTCGGAATGTCTTCGGCGATCATAAAGAGATGAGCTGCCCTGGACTGGGGCGATGGGACGTTTTTTTGACTGGTTTGTAATCTGAAGGATGAGGGGGAGGGGCCCATGGATGATGTGCAGGCGGCCAGGGAACCGGTGACCAGGGCGGTGACCCGCCTCTACGATACCTATCCCTTTCCCCCCGAACCCCTGCTGGATGCCCCTCCCCCGGGCTATAACTGGCGCTGGTACTGGCCGACGGTGCATAGTTTCTGCACCGGCGCTAAGCCGGCGAACAATCAGGTACGGGTGTTAGATGCGGGCTGTGGCACCGGTGTCAGTAGCGAGTATCTGGCCCACATGAATCCGGCGGCTACGGTGCTGGGCATTGACCTGAGTGGGCAGGCTCTGGCTACGGCGACAGAGCGCTGTCGGCGATCGCAGGCCACCAACGTCAGTTTTCGCCACCTCAGTCTTTACGATGTGGACCAGCTGCCAGGGCAATTTCACTGGATTAACTGCGTCGGGGTGCTCCACCACCTACCTGATCCCCTGGCCGGCCTCCAGGCCCTGGCCAGCAAACTGGCCCCCGGTGGGTTTATCCACCTGTTTGTCTACGCCGCCATCGGTCGTTGGGAAATATCCCTGATGCAGCAGGCCATTGCTTTGGTGCAGGGCGATCGCCGCGGCGACTACCGCGATGGGGTGGCGGTGGGTCGCCAACTCTTCGCCAGCCTATCCCCAGAGAATCGCCTTAAACAGCGCGAGCAGCAGCGCTGGTCCCTGGAAAACCAGCGGGATGAATGCTTCGCCGATATGTACGTCCACCCCCAGGAGGTGGACTACACCATGGATATGCTGTTTGACCTGATTCAGGCATCGGGCCTGGAATTTGTAGGCTTTTCTAACCCAGCAGTGTGGCAATTGGAACGCCTGCTAGGGGCCGATCCAGCCCTGCTACAGCGAGCCCAGGCCCTACCGGAGTGGGACCGCTACCGTTTGGTCAGCCTTCTGGACCCGGAAATTACCCACTTTGAGTGGTTCCTCGCCAAGCCCCCCTACCCTCGCTGGGACTGGAGTCAAGGGGAACAGCTGTTGACCGCCCGGGTGGAACGGAATCCCTGTATGGAGGGCTGGCCCAGCCAGAGGATTTTTAACCACAACTACGAAATGGTGACCCTGTCGGCGGTGGAATTTGAGGTACTCCAAGCCTGCGATCAACACCAGCCCCCAGCTTCCACCGTGGCCATGATTGTGGCGCAAACGGGAGCCTCCCTGGCGGATATTCGCCTGATGCAGACAAAGTTTTTAATCTTATTGCAGCCATCTGGATAGTCCAGATAAGTTTAAGGAAAAAACGGGTTTTCCTGGTAGTGAACCGGATTAAGTATTATTGCCGTGATATGATCATTGACGGCTTGATTAATCAAGCCAGGGACTTCATGGCCTATAGGTTTAGTGCTGGCGTGACTCCGACTTCTTCTGATCAAACCAACATGGCAGCTCAAGAGACCGAAGTGACAGTTGAGGCAGGCATTCTTCCTCCTCCCGTAGATGCAGCTATGGGAGAATACTATCAACTTCAGCAAAATCTTTTGATCTGTACCCTGGTTTTCAGTGGTTTCATCTTTGTCTCTGTTTGGCTGGTCTATTCCCTACCCATCGCTCTGAATTATTTACTTGGAGCGTGCGGCGGTGTGGTTTACTTGAGAATGTTGGCGAAAAATGTTGCCAACCTGGGACGGGGACAACAGAAGGTTGGCAGCGGTCGTCTGGCGATCGTTGTCGGCTTAATTTTAGTTGCCACCCAGTGGCAACAGCTGCAGGTGGTGCCAGTTTTTTTGGGTTTTTTAACCTATAAAGCAGCTTTGATTGCCTACACGCTGTGGACCGCTGTGTTGCCTAATCAGTCCTAGCTGCCACCAAGGCCGCGAAGAACAGCTCATTAGCCTGGCGCAGTTCTTTGTCTGGGCTGAGACCGTGTGAATTTGTTAGCAATGGCCCTGAGTATGTCTATGTTTTATCCTTTAACTCTGGCAAAGTTAGAAGTTGGCCAGCACCTTTACTGGCAAATTGGCAACTTAAAACTCCATGGCCAGGTTTTTCTGACTTCATGGTTTGTAATTGGGCTACTGGTGCTGGTATCTTTTCTGGCCAGTCGTAACATTCAGCGGATTCCCTCCGGTATCCAGAATGTGATGGAATACGCGCTGGAGTTTATTCGTGATCTGGCTAAAAACCAGATTGGCGAGAAAGAATACCGACCCTGGATTCCCTTTGTGGGCACCCTATTTTTGTTTATTTTTGTCTCTAACTGGTCTGGGGCCCTGGTGCCCTGGAAGTTAATTCACCTGCCAGCGGGAGAATTGGCGGCTCCCACCAACGATATCAATACCACCGTTGCCCTGGCTTTGTTAACTTCTCTGGCCTATTTTTATGCTGGCTTTAGTAAGCGAGGTTTGAGTTACTTTGCCAAGTACATTGAACCCACGCCCATTCTGCTGCCCATTAACATTTTAGAAGATTTCACCAAGCCCCTATCCTTGAGTTTCCGGTTGTTTGGAAACATCCTTGCCGATGAGTTAGTGGTTGCTGTGTTGGTCTTGCTGGTACCCCTCTTCGTTCCATTGCCAGTAATGATTCTAGGGTTGTTTACCAGTGCCATTCAGGCACTGATCTTTGCCACCCTGGCAGCTGCCTATATTGGCGAGGCGATTGAAGGGCATGGCCATGGTGGAGAAGAGCATGAGTGACCTTGTTTAGAGGCACTCAGTTTCCACTGGTTAGCAGGTCAGGTTCTGTTAATCGGTGGGGCGACCCCAAAAGTCGCCAATTCAGAAACGCCGCTTGGGCGTTGTCTATCACCTGATTCCCCTGTTGTTGATTGTCTAATCTAAATCGAGGTAAAGACATGGATCCTATTGTTGCAGGCGCTTCCGTATTGGCTGCCGCTTTAGCTGTTGGCCTGGCAGCCATTGGCCCTGGTATTGGTCAAGGTAACGCCGCTGGTCAAGCTGTAGAAGGTATTGCCCGTCAACCCGAGGCCGAAGGTAAAATCCGCGGTACCTTGCTACTCAGCCTCGCTTTCATGGAAGCTTTAACCATTTATGGCTTGGTGGTAGCTCTGGTACTGCTGTTTGCTAACCCCTTTAGCTAGGGCCGTTAGGCAGGGTAGGGATACTTTTTCCTTCCCTGCCGCTGCCTGGTTGACCTTGGGTCTTGGCTAAGGGTCACAAGCTATTTGTCGGAGATGATCGGGTCCTAGGCCCCAGTACTGTGGAGGGGAACTAAGTGAATGGTGAGTAATTCAATCTGGTGGTTAGCGGTGGAGGCCGCTGAGGAAGCCAGTGGCGGTTTATTTGATTTAGACGCCACCCTGCCCTTGATGGCCATACAATTTATTCTCTTGGCGGTGGTCTTGAATACTTTATTTTACAAGCCTTTGGGGCAAGCCATTGACGAAAGAGATGACTATATCAGAAAGAATAAGGTGGAGGCGGCAGAGCGTTTAGCTAAGGTTGAGCAAACCACCAAGGCCTATCAGCAGGAGTTAGCTGATACCCGCCGCCAGGCTCAATCTGTGATTGCCGAGGCTCAGGCGGCTGCCCAGAAACTGGCAGCTCAAACCCTGGCGGAGGCTCAACAAGAAGCTCAAGCCCAGCGAGAACAGGTACAACAAGAGTTAGACGAGCAAAAACGTCTGGCTTTTGAATCCCTGGAGCAGCAGGTGGACGGGTTAAGTCGTGAAATTTTGGACAAATTGCTGAGTTCTGTAGCCTCCTGAGGATGGCTCAATTCAGCCCAGGGAATGACCCGGCGTTATTGACGGAAAGAGAGATGTGATTATGGGTTGGTTTCTAGCCACAGAAGAGGGGGGGGTTGGTCTTAATTTCGATATCCTTGAGACCAATCTGATTAATCTAGTCATCATTATTGGCGTACTGGTTTATTTCGGCGGTAAGTTTTTGGGTAAGACCTTGTCAACCCGCAAACTTGGTATTGAAACGGCTATTGTGGAGGCAGAACAACTGAAACAGCAAGCTGCTGCTGCCCTGGCGGAACAACAGCAAAAGCTAGCCCAGGCTCAGGATGAAGCCGGACGCATTCTGGCTGAGGCTGAGCTCACTGCTCAGCGTGCTCGAGAAACAATTTTGGCTCAGGCCCAGGCCGATGTGGAGCGTCTACGGGCTACCGCTGCTCAGGACTTGAGTACTCAAGAGACCAAAGTGATGCGGGAGTTGCAGCAGCGCATTGCGGCTTTGGCGATCGCCCGCACCGAAGCGGAGTTACCCCAACGCCTCAATGAAGACCTGCAACGTCACTTAGTCGACGCTAGTATTGCCATGATTGCGGGAGGTCAGGGATGAAAGATACAGCCATGACTAATTCAGTTACTGTGCCCTATGCCCAGGCCCTGATTGAGGTGGCCCAGGCTGATCAGGTGGTTGATCAGATTGGTGCTGAGGTGGGTGAACTGCTAACTGCCCTGGAGGGCTCCGAGGATTTAAGGGCTTTTTTAGCCAATCCTCTGCTGGACCCGGAGGCTAAAAAGTCCGTACTGCGCCAGGTGGTCGGAGAACAGGCGAATCCTACTCTATTGAATTTTCTGATGGTTCTGGTGGATCGTAATCGCATTGTTTTTCTTGACTCCGTTTTACGCCAGTACCAGACCCTGCTCCGGCAGCTAGACCAGACGGTGCTGGCTGATGTCATAACCGCTATAGAATTGTCGGAGCAGCAGCGATCGCAGATCAAAGACCAGGTAATTACCCTGACCGGGGCCAGGCAGGTGGAGCTCTCGGTAGAGATTGATCCATCCCTGCTGGGGGGCCTAATCATCAAGGTGGGTTCTCAAATTATTGACGCCAGTTTACGCACCCAGCTGCGCCGAATTGGCATGCAGTTGGCCAGTGTAGCTTGATTAGGCTTTGTCCGTGAGCTTTTGCCATCTTGTTTTCTAGTGTAGGTTTACCAGAGCAAATCCTATGGTTAGTATCAGACCCGACGAAATTAGCAGCATTATCAAACAGCAGATTCAGCAGTATAACCAGCAAGTTAAGGTGTCCAATGTGGGCACCGTGCTTCAGGTGGGTGACGGTATTGCCCGTATCTATGGCCTGGAAAATGTCATGGCCAGCGAGCTGCTGGAATTTGAAGATGGCACCGTGGGCATCGCCCTTAACCTCGAGGAAGATAACGTTGGGGCGGTGTTAATGGGCGATGGTATCAATGTCCGCGAGGGTAGCCCCGTCTCCACCACCGGCAAAATCGCCTCCGTACCCGTGGGGGATGCCATGCTGGGCCGGGTGGTGGATGCCCTGGCTCGCCCCATTGACGGTAAAGGGGACATTGCCACCAGTGAATCCCGCCTGATCGACTCTGCTGCTCCGGGCATTATTGCTCGTAAGTCGGTGTACGAGCCCCTGCAAACCGGTATTACCGCCATTGACGCCATGATTCCCATTGGTCGGGGTCAACGGGAGCTAATTATTGGTGACCGGCAAACCGGTAAGACCGCCATTGCCATTGACACCATCCTCAACCAAAAGTCTGAAGATGTGGTCTGTGTTTACGTCGCGATCGGTCAGAAAGCGGCCTCCGTGGCCCAGGTGGTGGATGTACTGAGGGAGCGTGGCGCCCTGGATTACACCATTGTGGTGGCGGCCAATGCCAACGATCCTGCTCCCCTGCAATACCTGGCCCCCTACACCGGCGCGGCCTTGGCGGAGTACTTCATGTATAAGGGTAAGGCCACCCTGGTGGTCTACGATGACCTTACCAAGCAGGCCCAGGCTTACCGCCAGATGTCTCTGCTGCTACGCCGTCCCCCCGGTCGGGAGGCCTACCCCGGAGATGTGTTCTACCTCCACTCCCGCCTGTTGGAGCGGGCCGCTAAGCTCAGCCCCGAACTGGGTGAGGGGAGCATGACCGCCCTGCCGATCATTGAAACCCAGGCCGGAGACGTGTCGGCCTACATTCCCACCAACGTAATTTCCATTACCGACGGTCAGATCTTCCTGTCCTCCGATCTGTTTAACTCCGGTTTACGGCCCGCTATCAACGCTGGTATTTCTGTATCCCGGGTAGGGTCGGCGGCCCAAATTAAGGCCATGAAACAGGTGGCCGGGAAGGTGAAGCTGGAATTGGCTCAGTTTGATGAACTGCAGGCCTTCTCCCAATTTGCCTCTGACCTGGATGCCTCTACCCAGAAGCAACTGGCCCGGGGCCAGCGGCTACGGGAACTGTTGAAGCAGCCCCAGTATTCTCCTCTGCCGGTGGAGGAGCAAGTGGCTATCATCTATGCTGGGATTAACGGCTTCATGGATGATGTTCCAGCGGATCGGGTGGTCGCCTTTGCCCGTGAAATGCGAGACTATATTCGTAACAACAAGCCCAAGTACGCCGATCTGGTGCGCAACGATAAGAAGCTCACCGATGAGAGCGAAGCCCTTCTTAAGGAAGGCATTAATGAGGCTAAGCAAGCCTTTACTGCTGCTGTTTAGGTTTCGACCTTCTACCTTCCTGGGCCGACTCCAGGAAGGTAGACCCCCTTGACTCTGCTGAGGACATACCCATGCCTAACCTGAAAGCTATTCGCGATCGCATTAAGTCTGTTAAAAATACCCGTAAAATTACCGAAGCCATGCGCCTGGTGGCGGCCGCCAAGGTACGACGTGCCCAGGAACAAGTGATTGCCACTCGCCCCTTTGCCGATCGCCTGGCCCAGGTGCTCTACGGCCTCCAGAGTCGACTTAAATTTGAGGACGTCGATCTGCCCCTGCTCAAACAACGACAGGTGAGTCGGGTAGCGATCCTGGTGATTTCTGGCGATCGGGGCCTCTGCGGCGGCTATAACAGTAACGTTATTCGGCGGGCCGAAATCCGCGCCCAAGAACTTACCACCGAAGGCGTTAACTATCAATACGTGTTGGTCGGCCGTAAAGCTAACCAGTACTTTAAGCGCCGCAACCAACCCATTGAGGCCAGCTTTACCGGTCTGGAGCAAATTCCTAACGCTGAGGAGGCAGCCCGCATCGCCGATGAACTGCTGGCCCTGTTCCTCTCCAACACGGTGGACCGGGTGGAGCTGATCTATACTCGCTTTGTTTCCCTAGTCAGTTCTCGCCCTGTGGTGCAGACCCTGTTACCCTTTGACACTCAGGGATTAGAAGCTACCGATGATGAAATCTTCAGGCTGACAACGCGGGGAGGAGAATTTGAAGTCACCCGGGAAAAGGTCAGTCGAACGGCGGCCACGGCCTTTCCCCAGGATATGATTTTTGAACAGGACCCGGTGCAAATTTTGGAGGCCCTCCTGCCTCTCTACCTCAATAATCAAATTCTGCGAGCATTGCAGGAATCCGCCGCCAGCGAGCTAGCCGCCCGCATGACCGCCATGAATAACGCCAGTGACAACGCTAAGGAATTAGCCAAGACCCTCAACCTGACCTATAACAAAGCCCGTCAGGCCGCCATTACCCAGGAAATCCTAGAGGTGGTGTCGGGGGCCAACGCCCTGGGTTAGGGATAGGCCATGCCAACGGTGTAATCCTGCGGGGGTAGGTTGCCTATGATAGCGCGCCAGCTTGGTTGATAGCGACAGGTCTAAGCCTCTGATCGATTGGCTTACGCTGTTGATATCTAGGAGCAATCTAGCTATCAATAGTTTACAGATCGTCTGTACTTTAGGATCTGATGTACTGTAAGCTTAGGGAAGTGATGCTCTTGTATCAATGATCCCTAGGCACATCACCCTGACCAACTTTCTCAGTTATCAGCAGGCCAGTCTTGATTTCGCCGGTCTTCATGTCGCCTGCATTGCCGGCCCCAACGGGGCGGGTAAATCTTCTTTGTTGGAGGCCATTGGTTGGGCCATTTGGGGCCAGAGTCGAGTCGCCAGCGACGATCACGTTATCTATCAAGGGGCTACAGAGGCTCGAGTCGCCTTTGTCTTTCAGCGGGGAGAAGAGGTTTATCGAATTATTCGCAGTCGCCACCGGGTACAGGGAACGAGCTTAGAATTTCAGGTGAAAACAGAGGCGGGTTACCGGGTCTTGACCCAGGGTGGCATCCGGCTGACTCAACGGCTGATTTGTCGCTGCCTCAAGCTAGACTATGACACCTTTGTTAACTCGGCCTACCTGCGCCAGGGACGAGCCGATGACTTCATGCTAAAACCGCCGGCAGAACGTAAGGAAATTTTAGCTGGTCTGCTTCAGCTTGATCGCTACGATAATCTGGCGGAACGAGCCCGGGAACAGGCTCACCAGGCCAGGGCAGAGGTTCTCTTACGGCAGGCCCACATTAAGGAACTGGCAGCCAGTTTGAAGGACTCCGCCAGTATTCAACAACGCCAGGCCGAGTTACAGGAGCAACTGGCCCGATTAGAACAGCTCCAGACCCTGGGGCAAGAGCAACTGCAGCAGCTCAAACAATCAGACCACACCTATCAGCAACATCAGCAGCAATTACAACTGCTGCACCAACGTCGTCACCATCTGCAGGAGGCTCAGCAGCAAACCACGGCTATGCTGGCAGACCTAACGCTTCAAGTGCAGCACTGTCAACAGGTACTGGCAGAAGCTAGCGCCATCGCGGTGGGGATGGAAGAACTGCGGGCGCTGGAACTGGAAGAAGAGCAGCTCAATCAACTATTTGAACAATACCAGGACTGGCAGCAGCAGCGGCAGGCCCTCCATGGTGATTACGCAGAGCAGCTCCAAACCCTGGCAGGGCAACGGCAGCGCTACCAGGATAAACTTGCCAACCTGGAGACAGAACTACAGGAGCTCAACCAGGTACTCCAGCAGGCTGAAGCCGTCAGGACTGCCAGTCAGCAGCTGACCATCGCGAAGGCCCGGCTTAAGCACCTAGACGCATTGGAACTACAAACGGGTCCCTTGCTGCAACGGCAACGCCAGATCCAAGCCCAGCTCAGTCAAGAGCAAACCCGGCTACAAACCCGCATCAACGATCTAAGCGCCCTTGGGCAGCAATTACATAACCAGCAGGCTCAGCAATCCCAATTGGTTGCCTCTGCCCAGGAACTGGGGCAAGCCCTGAGCCAGCTGCAACGCCGCCGAGCTTACCAGGAACAGGTGCGGGAGAAGGGGCAGGAACGCCGTAGTTTTGTAGAAGCCTTGCAAGCTACTCAGCGCCACTGCCAAACCCAAATCGCCAGGGTAGACCAAAAACTCTACCTGCTCAGCCATCCCCAGGCTGCTTGTCCGGTTTGCGATCGCCCTTTAGATGACCACCACCGCAGCCTGGTAGAAGATCGCCACCGGCTGGAACAGCAAGACCTCCAGGAGCAAATCTGGGTCATTGGGGAACAACTAGCGGTATCGGAGCGAGAGATTCAGGTGCTTCGCCAAGAATATCGAGCTGTGGAGGTAGAGTTGGAAGCCTACGCCCCTACCCTCCATCAGCAGGGCCAGGTTGCCGCTCAAATGGCTTCCCAACTCACCCTGCAACAGCAGCTGCAGCAAGTCGAGGCAGAGATCTGGGAGTTGCAACAGTGTTTAGATCACGACCGCTACGCCCCTGATCTGCAAATGGAACTGAGGCAGATTCAGCAAACCCTGACCCAACTGGCCTATGATGATCGCGACCATGCCTTGCTGCGAGGGCAGGTGAATCGTTTGCGCTGGGCTGATATCAAACATCACGAACTGACCCAGGGGCAGCGGCGACAAAAACGACTCTTAGATCAACGGCAACAGTTATTTGATCAAATAGCGACTCTGGCGATCACAGAGACCGCCCTGCAGGAGTCTCCCCTAAAGCAATCCATCGACCAGCTAGACACCGCTCTGGAGGGCTTAAATTACCAGCTTGAACACCATCGCCAGGTGCGCCGTCGACGCCAGGCTGCCCAATGTTGGCAACAGCGACAACAGCAGCTTGACTGGGCTGAGCAGCAACACCCCCTGCTGAGCTCACAGCAGCACGGGCTAGAGACTCGCCTTGCCGAACAACACCAGGACTTGGACCAGGTAACTCAGGCGATTACCCAGCTGCAGGCCATCTTGGATCTTCACTCCCCTAGGCCAGAGCGCCTAGCCACCCTGGAAACCCAGATTCAGCAGCAGCAACAGCAACGGGAAGACCTGTTGGCTCAACTGGGAGCCTTGGGTCAGGCCTGCACCCAGCTGAATCAGCTAGACAGTCAGTACCAGCACCAGCATCAAGAGCTAGAACAGCTCCAGCAGCGCTACCAGGTTTACCACGAGCTAGCCCAGGCCTTTGGTCGAGACGGGTTGCAGTCCTTAATGATTGAAAATTTACTACCCCAACTGGAAACCGAAACTAACCAGATTCTTGGGCGTTTAAGTAACCACCAGATGCACGTCCGCTTTGCTACCCAACGGCCCGGCAAAAGACGGCGACAAAAATCTGTAGAAACTCTCGATATTTTAATCGCCGATGACCGAGGTACCCGCCCCTACGAAACCTACTCAGGAGGGGAAGCCTTTCGGGTTAACTTTGCCCTGCGTTTAGCCCTAGCCCGATTACTGGCTCAGCGCTCAGGCATAGCCCTACAACTGCTGATCATTGACGAAGGCTTTGGCACCCAAGACCAGGCGGGCTGCGATCGCCTGATTGCTGCCATCAATGCAATCGCCGGTGACTTTGCCTGCATCCTAACGGTCACCCACATTCCCCATTTTCGCGAAGCTTTTCAGGCCCGAATTGACATCAGTAAAACCGCCACCGGCTCCCACCTTAGCCTCAGCCTCTAGACTGGGCAGTACAGGCCCTAGCTAGCCAGGTATTCGCGCATATCAACTTGACGCTTGCGCAGTTTAGTTAGGGCTTCCCGCTCAATTTGCCGAACCCGTTCCCGACTGATAGAAAGCCTATCGCCAATTTTAGCCAGGGTCATGGGCTGGCCATCGGTGAGGCCAAAACGCAGGCAAAGCACCTGTTGCTGCTGAGGAGTTAGATCCCCCATTAAACGCTCCAGGTCTTGTTTCAGCCCTGTCTGAGCCGCGAACTCCTCGGGGGAAGGACCGTCATCTTCTAACAGTTCCACCAGCTCAGTGTCCTGATTGTCTCCTACCTTCAAGTCTAGAGAGAGGGGATGACGGGCCTTCTCGAGGTAATCCCTGACCTGTTTGACGGTTAAATCACATTCGGCAGCCAGCTCTGCCATGGTGGCGGCTCGTCCGTGGCGTTGAGATAGATGCCGCTGAGCCTTCTTTAACTTATTTAACTTTTCGGTGATATGAATAGGCAGGCGAATAGTACGGCTTTTCTCAGCGATCGCCCGGGTAATGGCTTGACGAATCCACCAGTAGGCGTAGGTTGAGAAGCGATACCCCTTAGTGGGATCAAACTTTTCAACCCCCCGTTGCATACCAATGGTGCCCTCTTGAATTAAATCTAAAAGATCAACATTGCGCTTGATGTACTTTTTAGCTACAGACACCACCAGCCGCAAGTTGGCTTCCACCATGCGGCGCTTAGCTGCCTCCCCCGCCTGAACCATCCTGTCTAAGTCTTCCACTCTCAGCACAGCGGCATCAGCCCATTCCACCAGAGTGGGACTGCGACCCAACTCAGCTATCAAGGTCTGACGCAAAACCTGCAGTCGGTAGAGCTGTTGCACCTGCTTACCCAAAACAATTTCTTCTTCGTGGGTCAGCAGGGGCACACGACCAATTTCTTTTAAATAGCTACGGACCAGGTCGTTAGAGTTCTGCAAAGTTCTCATGAATAAGTACCATCCTCCCGGAGACCACGGGGAAAGCAAACTAAATAAGGGAAAGAATCTGACAAATTTCCAAACCTTACAGCTGAAATTTGCCTGCTACAGGGTGGAACCGAGCACTCTAAATACCAGAACCCTTCAGCAATCCAAATCACAGCCAGTAAAACCTGGATTGAGAACCTTCAGGGAAAATCGCTTGGAGATATTATGTATGGCAACCACATACAGCTAACCTAGCTAGACCATTTCCCCATCAGGGGCGTAGACGGCGATTAGAAGAGCTGTCAACCCTGACTGGAACGCGATCTTCTTGCATAGAGGACTCCCGTTTACGGGCAACTAAGGCTCCTACCACCAAAGCTCCTGCCACCAGGGTCCAAGAGAGTTCAATAACATTCATTTAAATTAGCCTTTTATAAATCAGATGTTAACAACTGTAACATTTATGAAGGCAGGGGAGAATAGAGATTTCTACTTAAGGAGATAAATCTGTCTAAATAGGCTGGGCTCAAGGAAAAATATTGCCTTGGCCCGAACCCCTAGGGTCACCAATGATGGGTGTGCCCCTTGCCCATCCCTGGTCGGCAAGGGATAGTCCGGTTACTTTTTGCCGGTCAACCCTGACTCAGGCGATATATTAATAACACCTGCTAGATTCAAAGAGTGGCTATGACAACCTACTACTACGCCCTTGCCAGCGAGCATTTTTTGTTAGAGCAAGAGCCCTTTGAAGAGGTGCTTAAGGAACGCCGTCGCCATTACCAGGAGCAGGAACAGGCGATTGATTTCTGGCTGCTCAGGTCTCCAGCCTTTTTAGACGCACCAGCGGTAAAAGCTAGCTGTCCCCAGCCAGCGGTAGCGGTAGTCTCCACCAACAAAACCTTTATTACCTGGCTTAAGCTGCGATTGGAATACGTTGCCACCGGGGAGTTCCCGGCCCCTTCGGCCACTATTGCCGACCCCCTTGCCTGCCTGGATGCCGTGGCCACTCCATGATATTTACTATTGCCCGTCCCCCCTGGCCTGGCTGCCGAAGGGCCGTTACAGAATAGAGGATCAACGCTAGCCAGATGCACCCAAAGGTGACTCCATGGGTGGGGGTAAAGGGTTCATGAAAGGCAAATACCCCAAGCAGTAGGGAAAGAGAAGGGTTGAGGTATTGAAAAAATCCCAGGGTAGCCAGGGGAAGGCGTTTGGCGGCGTTATTAAACCATAGTAAAGGCATGGACGTGGCCACCCCTGCTCCCATAAAAAGCAAGGTTAGGCCAGCAGAATGACCAAAATGGCCCTGGCCCTGGCTGGATAGGTACTCTACGAATAGTAAAGTTACGGGAGCCACCAGCAGGGTTTCCAGGGCTAATCCCAGCAGGGGTGTAACCGGTGCCAGCTTTCGTAACAGACCATAGAAGGCAAAGGAGATCGCGACGCCCAGGGAAATCCAGGGGATGGTTCCAAGCTGGTAGATCAGGTAGCTAACTCCCAAAAATGCTAACCCAACCGCTAGCTGCTGCCCCCGGTGCAGCCGTTCCTGCAGAAATAAAAATCCCAGCAGCACGCTTACCAGGGGGTTAATGTAGTAGCCCAGGCTGGTTTCTACAATCTGCCCGGTACTCACCCCGTAGATGTAAAGTCCCCAGTTAAACCCCAGCAGGCTAGCGGTTAGCAACAGCACTGCAACTACCCTGGCAGATTGCAACAGCCCCAGTAGTTCGCCTAGGCGGCGCTGCAGGATCAAAATCATCACCAGGAACACGGCGGACCAAATCATCCGGTGGCTGAGCACTTCCAGGGCAGAAATAGTCCCAAAAAGTTTCCAGTAAAGGGGCAGTAGGCCCCAGGTGGTATAGGCCAGGGCAGCGTAGAGGGCGCCCCTATGGGTAGAGGTTGGGCTGGAGGGAACAGTCAAGAACTTAGGTTTAACGACAGCGCCTCTTAGTATCCCAGCAATGTTCACCTACAGCATAGCTAGAGCCTACATGCCGCCGATTGATAGGGAATCAACGATGGGGCTACTCGGGACTAACCATGCTTTGATAACTCATCACCAACCATCGAGGGTCAGCGATTAGCCCTTAAGCGATGACAGCAAACCTTTGCCGGTGAGCGACAAACCCTTAAGGATGGGTCGCCAACCCTCGATGACGAGGGCCAAACCCTTGATGGTGAGCGACGATCCTTTGATGATCCATCGCTAACTATCGATGATCAGCGACAAACCTTTGAACCTGAACGACGAACCCTTAAGCAAACATCGCCAAAGTTAGGGTTGTATAACCAAATGGTTATACAACAGTCCCTATCCCTCATCCCGTGGCCGGTCAAGCCCCACCCTAAACCTCCCGGGCTCTAGGGTTGGGGCTATTCCTCACCCTGAAATCGCCAGGGCCTGAGGCGATCGGCGCTAGCTTCGAGAACGGGGCGATCGCCGCCATGGCTGAGGAGCAAACCCTCAAGGATCGTTACCTTGGGTGGCGAGATCGGCCCCGGCGGCAACAGCGATCGAACCTTCCCCTCAAAGTACTACCCCTCAGGCCCCATAGCGGGCAATCTGGGCCGGGCCCAGTCCCCCACCGTTGTTTAGAGATACAGATTCCATCTTTGATATTGTGGAAGGGTTCCGCAATATCAAAGCCTTGCGAGAAGAATTGGGGGTTGAGATCATGCCGGTCTATCAACCCTGATCCATTTCCAGGTCACCCTGGGCTGGGGACTATGCTAGCCATGTACTCTCTTTTTTATGCTA
Organism: Cyanobacteria bacterium REEB459; assembly: GCA_018970085.1. Classification (GTDB taxonomy): domain Bacteria; phylum Cyanobacteriota; class Cyanobacteriia; order Phormidesmidales; family Phormidesmidaceae; genus Nodosilinea. The sequence continues at coordinate 17,826 of JAGWXD010000009.1, read as the reverse complement.
GTCCCCCAACCGCCAAATACACCCGAAGTACCGATAAAAACCCCCATAAAAATAATGCAAGACTACCTACAACGTTACAGCTTCCCTAAGGCTCTCATCATTTTTATTCTCGCCCAATTGCTGGGTACGGGGCTGGCCTTAGGATTGGTGAAAATCGCTCCTGGCTTAGCCAGTCTACCCGGGGTAGGCTTGGAAATTTTGCGAGGGGTTCCAGCTCTGCTAATCATTATCTTCTTCTGGTTAGAAATGGTCGCCAAGAAAGTTAACTATAGCCAGAGTCTAGGGCAGGTTTTTGAACGAATAACCCGCTTTGATGTTGTGGCTCTGGCCCTATTTAACCTGGCCATTGGGATCCTCTCAATTTTGGTGATTCTCTACGGCATCCAGTTTTTCTCCCCAAGTTCCCTTAAGGATGCCTTAAGTGCTCAACCATCTTCCCTGATTGGCCTTTTAGTAGCGGGCATTATGGCTACGATCATTGCCCCGATTTCTGAAGAGATTGTCTTTAGGGGTTGGTTATTCAATGCCTTGAAAAGAAAGCTAAAGCTATGGCCAGCCCTAGTTCTTTCCTCGATCTCGTTTTCTGCTATTCATCCCTCCCTCTCATCGATCACCACGTTTCTATTTGGGTTGTGCGTCGCCATAGCCTACTACAAGACTGAAAACCTTTGGGTGAGCATCATCATCCATGCCCTTAACAACTTTCTGATCTCCGCTCAGTCGATCATTGAACATGTCTTAATCCAGCGAGGCCTAGTTGATGGGGCCACTGATTTTAATCAAACTGCCTTAATGCTCGGAGTTCCGGGTCTGCTGTTGACGATTTCACTGGGTTATTACCTGGTGAAACAGCGACAGTTTTTTAATTTAAGGGTGCCGCTGTATCCCTAGTTGATATAGCTCTAGATCGGCGCAGGTGAGCCAGAACCTCCCCCTAGCCGATTTTATTGATCTTCTGAATTCATCAAGGACGATAGGCGTTACCCCTGCTAAATGCGGTTGGCTAACCAACCGCATTCAGCAGGTTTTACCCTGCACCTCGACCATATCCAGGCTGATCCCTTCGCTGCCACCAGTCGGGTGCGGGTGACGGTGCCCCAGACCACCACTGCAACACCGCCGAGGATGCGGGGCTGACCCCTCGGGTTTAGTCGCTGTAGCGGTTACAACGGTGCGCTCAGAAATCCCAAGGCGTTGAGGATCATCGCTTTCACCACTTGTCCTGCACTCACGTGCTCCAGGCAGTGGGGTTAAATCTGCTGGTTGGTCAGCTGAGTACAGACAATGCACAACTGGGATGAACTCTAAATCTTTGTCCACCGGGGCCATATCCCTGGAGTTAGGCCTATCCTTCTAGTTGATTAGGATAGGGCTTGGGATAGTTTTAGGCGGCGCAGCGTGGCTAGTCAACAACCCGTAGCCGACCCTGACTGAGGGCTTCATAAAGCCTGTCGATTAAAGCAGCATCCTTGGCGTTCAGGTCCCGTTGGGAGAACAGTGTCATCAACAATTTTTGATCGTGTCGAGTCAACTGGCGAGAGGCAAACATTTGTTCGATCGCTTGTTCAATGACAGACATGGTTGAAGCCCTCTAACTTTAGACGCCCGGTGGTCAACTGAAAAGATTGACCGGGGAAGTTGATTCGTTATCATTTTAAGGGGGCTAACCAACGGGGGACATCGGCAAGATAACCGATCTCTTTATCGCGGCTTTGTAAACCAGGGGTAAAACTTAGGTGATTACACTGAAAGTCCTGAAGAGGGGCGATGACCAGGGTCACTGTACGACCCCAGCCACGGGAGAGCTGGGACTGGCAATCTGCCGAATTGGGATGCGGCCAGCGCGATAGGCCAACCGTCCAGCCTGGGTCGCCATCGCCATCGCCGCAGCCATGGCGACGGGATTGGCAGCCCTTGCGATAGCGGTATTAATTAACAGAGCATCGGCCCCCATTTCCATAGCCGCCGCTGCTTCACTAGGGGTACCGATGCCAGCGTCTACGACCACTGGTACATTAGCATTTTCAATAATAATTTGGATGTTAGCCTGATTACGGATCCCCTGGCCCGAGCCGATCGGTGACCCCAGGGGCATAACCGTGACACAACCCGCCTCCTCCAAATGTCGGGCCAGCAGAGGGTCAGCATTGATATAGGGAAGCACAGAAAACCCTTCTTTCACCAACTGCTCTGCAGCCTGCAAGGTACCAATGGGATCGGGCAGCAGGTAGCGGGCGTCGGGAATAACTTCTAATTTGACAAAGGAGTTATCCTCCTGGCCCAGCAGTTTGGCCATTTCTCGCCCCAGTCGGGCCACCCGAATAGCCTCCTCGGCAGTCTGGCAACCCGCTGTATTAGGCAGCATCCAGATTCGCGACCAGTCCAGGGCCTCTGCCAAACCCTCATGCCCCGGAGCACTGGCCTGTACCCGGCGAACCGCCACAGTAACCATTTCACAATGACTAGCAGCAATGCTCTGACGCATGACCTCAAAGCTGCTGTACTTGCCAGTGCCGGTCATCAAGCGAGACCGAAAGGTGCGATCGCCAATGGTGAGAAGACCATCTGCCGGATCTGGGTTGTTCTCTGCAGCGAGCCAGGTCGAGGAGGTCGGGGCACATGGAGTCGTCATAGTTAAGTTACCGCAATCACAGGAAACCGAACAAAGCCAAGATAGGGCCAGGCAGCAAAGCCGAGGTTAATAGCCTAGGCCTCCTGTTTCTCCCCCAGGTGGGTAGTTTTGACCCAGCGCAACTGCTTAGGTCGAATAGCCACCCGCAGAGTCATAGAGGCAATTACCAGCAACCAGTGGAGCATGTAAAGATTGCCCCAGAGGGTTTGTAAACTGTATACCCAGGGTGGTTGGGACCTACTACGGCGCAAACCACAGAACATGCCGACCATAGAAAGGGTTAGAGCCAGCCCCGATACCGGCAGAAATAGAGGTAAGCGGTGGCGCCAGAGAGCCATGACAAAATCGGGCAAAGCCACACTGGGCAGACCATACTGAATCATCCAAAAAGCTGCCATGTCAAGGGTTTTAGCCGGACCCATGCGACTCGGGCCAATCCAGCGCCAGTAGTCTAGATAGCGCTGATAGCCTCCTTCAGCCCAGCGATTGCGCTGATGCCACAGGGCCACGGTTTGCTCCACTCCCTCCTCTGTTACCGCTGGGTTGAGCAAAAACTGAATTGACCAGCCGGTAAAGTGTAGGCGCAGGGTTAGATCAAGATCATCGGTAATTGTCTCCTCGTTCCATCCACCACACTGGGCCAGGGCAGCGCGGCGAACAAACTGACCGTTGCCCCGTAGTTCCCCAATCCCCCCCAGACTAATGCGCTGCTGTTGCAAGTAGGTATCAAGGGCCATTTCCGCCTGCTGACCCCGGGTCAAGAGATTTTTAGCCTGATTGATAATAGTTTTCTGCATTTGTACAGCTCCCACGGTCTCAGGGTCAAACATGGGTACCACCCGCCTCAGCATATCCTCAGGTACCTGAGCATCAGCGTCAAAGACTCCAATAATCTCTCCCTGGATATCAGGCCAAAGCTGGTTAAGGGCCCCTGACTTGCCGCCTGTCGCCCCTGGGCTGCGTCGTACTACGCGCAATTGGGGATAGCGTTCCTGCAAGTCCTGTAAACAATCGGCCGTGCCATCGGTACTGTTATCATCAATGACCCAGACATCGTAGCGGGAACTGGGGTAATCAATACTACAGAGGTTAGTAACCAGGCGGTGAATAACGGCCTGCTCGTTTTTTGCCGCCACTAGCAATGATACGTAGGGCCAGGTTTCACTATCCTGAGGGGCCGCTGTCTCTCGAGAGCTATCTCGATCTGCCCTGGAAGGCAAGGGGGCAGGGGGGGACAGGGGACGAGCCAGTAAAAGTCGGAGGGCATGGGTGGTTAGGACTACCATCAGGCCCATAACCATCCAGCTACCCCAGGATAGTAAGTGCAGAGCGATGGTGCTGCCCCACAGGAAGGTAAGGGTGAGGGCAGCCTTACGGCGCCGACCGGAATAGCCAGGAAACCTTTCGATATCCAGATCAACTTTCAGATCGGTACCGGGCCTGAGCAAGAATCCGGAAGAAAAATTAGCCATGCACTAAGGGAAGAAACGCAACGGGAAGTAAAAGCTGAGAACGAAAGGAGCACGACCTATCTATCCCGAACAATCTTGGCCTGACACCAAGCTGCCTGGGAGTGGTTACCATCGGCTTCTCTTGCTCTTCGTACCATCATCCCTAATTTTGCCGAAAAAAACGAGATCCTCAGTCTGAACCTGATTTGTTAACCTATGCTTTGAGTAGATCGATTCAGTGGTGACCAAAGCAGGAGTTACAGGCCATGGGGTTAACCTTTGAGGAAATTGGACAAGCGGATCAACGGGATGTTGGTGTTTACCTGCCCTATTACCAGGGTAATAAGCGCACAGCCCTACCCTATGCTATCTCTCTATATAAGCAAGGTAATCTGGAAGGAGAACGATACATCGAGGGCAGCACTAGTATTCCCTTTGTAGCTACCTGGAATGTTTCCATGCTACCAGCGGACTTAACTCGCTGTCGCTTGCAGTTTGACGGTGATGCCGACCTGAGCTATGAGATTACCATGGCGACCTTTGAGTTTGTTGATCACCTGTTTGACCCAATCGTTGCCCTCCGCAATCGACGCACCCCTGATTTCTCCAAGTCCTTTTATCGTAAGCTGCTCCGGCTGGAGGATTAATTTCCCGGGTGCTGACCGGCTACTGAGCAGATATAACCCAACCTGATAGCCTCCAGCATCTGCTATCTGCTATCCCGGACTCAAAACCTAGTAACCCCGTCTTCTGACCTCCGAGCCAACCCTAAACCCGATTAGCTATGCTAGACCTTTACGCCCAACGTCGTCAGCGCGTTATGGCCCTAATTGGCAATGGTACGGCCCTATTTGCCAGTGCCCCCCTGGTGGTCATGCATAACGATGTAGAGCATCCTTTTCGTCAGGACAGCAATTTTTACTATCTCACGGGTTTTAATGAGCCCCAGGCGGTGGCTGTATTAGCCCCCCACCACGGGGAACACCGTTTTATTCTATTTGTTCGTCCAAAGGATCCAGAAAAGGAAACCTGGTCTGGCTATCGGGTTGGAGTTGATCAGGCCAGGGAGCATTATGGGGCTGACCAGGTTTATTCCATCGCTGACCTTGACGAACACCTACCCAAATATTTAGAAACCGCCGATCGGCTTTACTACCACTTTGGGCACAACCAGGTTTTCAACCAGCGCATCTTACATCACTGGCAAAACCTGCTCTCTAGCTACCATAAGCGGGGCACCGGCCCAGTGGCGATTGAAGACGCTGGCCTACTCATGCAAACCCTGCGGCGGATAAAGGATCCAGCGGAGTTAGACAATCTCCGCCGCGCCATTGCCATATCTGCCCAAGCCCACAATCAAGCTCGAGCAATGGCGGCCCCTGGTCGCTATGAATACGAAATTCAGGCGGAAATGGAACGGATCTTTCGCCTAGAAGGTGCCCTGGGGCCTGCCTATCCCTCTATTGTGGCTTCTGGGGAAAATGCCTGTATTCTTCACTACATTGAGAATCGGCGGCAGATGCAAGCGGGGGATTTGCTGTTGATTGACGCTGGCTGTGCCTACTACTATTACAATGCCGATATTACTCGAACCTTTCCGGTCAATGGGCGGTTCACCGCCGAACAGCGGTTGTTGTACGACCTGGTGTTAGAGGCTCAACATCGAGCGATCGCAGCGGTTCAACCCGGTGCACCCTTCAATCAATTCCATGATGTAGCCACCCGCACCTTGACGGAGGGGCTGGTGGAGCTTGGTCTGCTAAGGGGCGAGGTGGATACCCTGATTGAGGAGAAACAACACAAAGTCTTTTTTATGCATGGTACCGGGCATTTTCTGGGGCTAGACGTACACGATGCCGGCATCCTGCGCAACGCTGATAAAAGCTGGAAACCCTTTGAATCTGGTAATGTAGTCACTGTCGAACCCGGGCTGTATATTTCTCCTACCTATGAACCGGCGGCGGGTCAACCCACCATTGACGATCGCTGGCGGGGTATTGGCATTCGTATCGAAGACGATGTCCTGGTCACCCCAACGGGTCCTGAGGTGTTAACCAGCGCCGTGCCTAAATCTCGGGCAGAAATGGAAGACTAGCCCCTGCTCAGGGTTTAAATTGTCCTGGCCTATCCACAATTTATTTCTGTAAACTAAGAACAGTACTGGCATATCCGTAGCTAAAGGAAGCAGCACATCATGGGGTTATTCGATCGAGTTAGCCGGGTGGTTCGCTCTAACCTGAATTCAGTGGTTAGTTCTGCCGAGGACCCAGAGAAGATCCTGGACCAGGCCATTATCGACATGCAAGAAGACCTGGTGCAAATGCGCCAGGCAGTAGCCGGGGCGATCGCCAGTCAGAAGCGGGTGCAGCAGCAGTACGAGCGCTCTCAAGGCGAAGCCAATACCTGGCAACAGCGAGCCCAACTAGCCCTGCAAAAGGGAGATGAGGATCTGGCTCGACAGGCCCTGGTGCGAAAGAAAACCCAAGCCGAAACAGCCCTGGCTCTGAAAACCCAACTAGATGGCCAGAGTAGCATCGTCGACCAGCTCAAGCGCGATCTAATCGGGCTGGAAAGCAAGCTATCAGAAGCTAAAACCAAAAAGGATATGCTTAAGGCCCGAGCCAGTGCAGCCAAGGCAAATCAACAGTTACAAAATACCACCAGTCGCCTAAATACCAGCAGTGCCATGGCAGCCTTTGAGCGCATGGAAGAAAAGGTGCTGCAAATGGAGGCCAGTTCCCAGGCGGCGGCTGAGTTGGCGGGAGCCAACCTGGAAAGTCAGTTTGTCGCCCTGGAGGCTGGCGGCGATGTAGACTTAGAGCTGGCGGCCATGAAGGCGCAGATGGTGGGGGGTAGCGAACCATCCAAGTCTCTGCCTACCGGCACAACTCCAGCAGCCAGTCCCCAATCAGCGCAGGTAGATGCGGAGCTAGAAGCCCTTAAGGCCCAGATCGACACCCTTTAACTGTCACCTACCATGCCCTTCGCCCACCGCCTGAAACTCTTGCAGAGCAATGTTTTTGCTGAGATGGATCAGGCCAAGGCTGGGGCTAAACGGGCGGGGCAGTCAATTGTTGATCTGTCCCTGGGGTCCTCCGATCTGCCGGTGGCACCCCATGTTCTAGGGGCGATCGCAGCTGCCCTGCCGGACCCTGATAGCCACGGCTATTGTTTGTTTTCGGGCACTGCTGCCTTTCGGGCAGCGGCAGCTCGCTGGTATGGCGATCGCTTTGGGGTCAGCGTCGACCCAGAAACCGAGGTGCTGCTGCTGATTGGTTCTCAAGAAGGCACAGCCCACCTGCCCCTGGCCGTGCTAAATCCTGGAGATATTGCCCTGGTCACCGACCCCGGCTATCCCTCCCATGCCGGTGGAGTTCACCTGGCCAGTGGGCAGATCTATCCCCTGGTTTTGCGTCCCGAACATGACTTCTTGCCTCAATTCCAGGAGATTCCACCAGCCATATTAGACCAATCCCGCCTGCTCATTCTGAGCTATCCCCATAACCCGACTGCGGCTACGGCTTCTCTGGCATTCTGGCGGTCAGCGGTGGCCTTTTGTCAGCAGTATGATCTAGTGCTGGCCCACGATTTCCCCTATGCCGACCTCTGCTTTACCGGTCAACCGGCGGTATCGGCGCTCCAGGCAGATCGGCAAAAAACCGTTACTGTGGAGTTTTTCTCCTTCTCTAAGTCCTACAACATGGGGGGCTTTCGGATTGGCTATGCAATCGGTAAGGCTGAGATTATCCAGGCTCTTCGCCAGATTAAGGCCAGTGTCGATTTCAATCAGTACCCTGGAATTCAGCAGGGGGCGATCGCTGCCCTCACCGGACCCCAGGACAATGTCAACCACACCATTGCCACCTACCGTCAGCGCCGTGATGCCGCCGTAGCTGCCTTCTTGCGCTACGATTGGGCCGTTGCCCGGCCTCAGGCCACCCCCTATCTGTGGGTCAGGTTGCCAGAGGACTGGTCCCAGCGATCGATGGAGTTCTGTACCCGGCTGGTAGCCAATACCGGGGTTGCCCTGGCTCCCGGCATTGGCTTTGGCAACGCTGGAGAAGGCTACGTTCGCATCGCCCTGGTACAGGATTCTGAAGTCCTCGAACAGGCAGTAGAGCGATTGTGCCAATTTTGCCAGGCAGCGACCAGTCCCTATTCCCCTGGCCAGACTGGTGGCTAAGCCGGTCAGTCTAACTATCCGGTTAGCGGCGGCGGACTAGGCACTGGTTAGCTAGTATGATTTCAATGGCCTTAAATGGCGTCCTCGGGTTGGGGTAAGGCAAAGTTAGAGGGATCGGCCAGATAGCGTAAAGCCTCTTCCTCCAGTCGATGGATCAGGTAAGGGTCCAGGGCATCGGCATGGCGTAGAGCTGCCAGATAGCCCTCCAGATAAAGCCTGAGATCGCTGGTAGGATAGCCCCGGTTCCAATGGTCTACGAAAGCATCCGTAATCCGCTGATAATACCGAATGGCTCTGGCATCCTGAAGCATAGGTGTCTTGAATAACGGTTCCTGAGGGGCTGAAGGGGACTGGTTTTATTCAAAGAAATTGCGATCATCATCGAGACAGGCATCCCAGCTAGCAGAAAGGGCATCGGCAACCATAGCTTCTAAGGCAACTGTATTGACAGTGTGGCTTAAATGGTCTTTTATAGGGTCGGATAGGGGAACTAACCTGAGTCGGCGATTGTCACGAACTAAATCAAACTGACTTTTATCGCTATCTACCCTACCCATTTCCAGGTAGTCAAAACTATGGACGTTAATATAAAGGGTATGGTTAGCCACCAGGGTAGCTTGCTGGCTGTCAGAAAAAACCTCCATCACCAGACCTTGGCCAGTGGCCACTACCACTCCATCTTCGAGATGGCTATAACTAACCTGGCCCAGGTCTTGAAGCAGCCTCAGCATATCAGCTTTATTAATCAATACCCCTTTGTCGACCAGACAGGGGGGCAAAGTATTCAAGCCTTGAATACGTTCGTGATGCATAAATTCCCGACCACGCTACGTCAATCCCAAGGGTAAAACCGACTGGTTTTACCCTCACAGGTATACCTTCACGATACCCGATCTTGCTGGGAATGATCCGCCCTGCCTCGGCTTTCTTTAGCCTTCTCTGTTGAGCTAACGGGGCCAGGGCCTTTTCTATTCGGGTTTTGACAGATATCGCCAGAACTTAGCTGACAGTTAAATTTTTGTTTACATTCTGAAAGACTATGGTCGATTCCAACCCTGATCGAGATCCCAATAACCTGTCAAACATTTCCCGGCCAGGCCTTTTGGCCAGGCTGGCCGGGGCGATTTTATTTTATACTTGCCTACCCCTACCCTCCAGATGGCAGCCGCGCTTTGAGGGCATTGCCACCCTGGCGCCGCTGGTTGGGCTGGGTCTGGCCGCCCTATTGGCCTTGGTGGATAGGGGGCTAGACTATGGCGGTATGGCCATTGGCCTCCGTAGTGGTCTGGTGGTTGGTCTCTGGGTTTGGCTAACTGGCGGTCTCCATTTAGATGGAGCCATGGATACAGCAGATGGGTTGGCCGTGAGTGATCCCGATCGCCGGTTGGCGGTGATGGCCGATAGTCGAGTAGGGGCTTTTGGCACCCTGGCAGCGATCGCCCTATTGGGGCTAAAGACCCTGGCCCTGGCAGACCTCAGCAGCGGGCGCGGCCTGGTAGTGGCAGCAGCAGCCCTTTGGGGACGCTGGGGGCAGGTGCTGGCGATCGCTGGCTATCCCTATTTACGACCGGCGGGTAAGGGGGCCCTGCATAAAATCCACCTGCAGTTGCCCATCGATCTATTCCCAGGCCTGGGCTTGGGAATAGGCCTGGCGGTGGTCTGGGGATATGCTTACCCCAGTCAAATCGGACTAGCGATCGGCACCCTCAGCAGCGGCTTGGTTCTGGCCTGGATTGTACCTGCCTGGCTAAATTACCGGTTGGGGGGTCATACTGGAGATAGTTACGGGGCCACCGTCGAGTGGGTAGAGACCCTAGTACTCTGTATCGGTACTCTCTTGTAACATAGCAGCGTAAGCATCTACTCCCGCCCAGCTGCAGCTGGCGAAAGCCTTTGATGTGTTAACGTCCCAATTAAGTCATGGCCTCTATTCTAGATCCTTCCATTCCTGTAAAAATTAGCAAAATGAACCAGCGGGTCTGCTGGCGGCATCCCGCTTTAGTGGAGCGCGGTATCGATCAAACTCGTTTGATTTTAGAAGACGGCGGTGCTGAGGATCGGGAGTTTTCCTTCCTGGTGATCGGAGACAGTGGTTCCGGGCCCCACCTTGATCACCATCCCCAACGCCAGGTAGCCAAACAAATGCTGCCCCATCTGGAGGATTGTCGGTTCCTACTTCATACCGGCGACGTGGTTTACCAGGTAGGCTCCAGAGAGCAGTACCCCCGCAACTTTATTTATCCCTACCGGGAATGGCTAGTGGGAGGAGAGGATCCAGAAAATATTGCCTTCGACCAAATGGTATTTCGCTTTCCCTTCCTACCGGTGCCTGGCAACCACGACTACTATAATCTTCCCTGGCTTTATAGTTTATTCGTGCAGTTAACCCGTCCCCTGGTTAAGCTGACCGGGCGCCACTTCGATGCTAATGTAGGCTGGCATGGCTCTAAGGTCGGTGATGCCTATGCCCGGGCTTTTCTAGATTACCTCAAGGCTGTGCCAGGGGCTGGGCTGGCCCACCACCTGGACTGCCACTATGGACCCTGGGCAGAGGGTAGAGGGGGACTGCGTTATCAGCCTGGTGAGTTTACCCGGCTGCCCAATCGCTACTACACCTTTCGCTACGGGGGTATTGATTTCTTTGCCCTGGACTCTAATACCATTAACGACCCGGCTGCCGTCGTGGAGGATAGTCTCCGCCAGGGTAGGAGCCTGAGGCTCAGAGAACAGCGTCGCCAGATTGATCAACAACGGCAACAAGTAGTGGCGGAAATCAACCGTCTATCGCCAGCCCATCCCAACAGTCGGGAACAGTTAGATGACCTGCAGGCGGTTCTGGATCAAATTGATGAAATAGGCCTGGATTTAGATAAACAAATTCATCATCGCCCTGGCAAAGTGGCCGATATCGATCAGTTAACCTGGCTGCGGGACAGTTTAATTGCCTCCTGGGGTAATCCATCGGTGCGGGGTCGCATTCTGTACTGTCACCACCCTGCCTACGTTACTGAGGCGACCAAATGGAACCAGGGCCAAACCCTGGCCATACGCCGTAATCTGCGCTGGGTTTTAGATCAGGTGGTGGCCGCCGTACCCCAGATTGGGTCGTCAGAACCCGTGGTTGATCTGGTTCTAAATGGTCACGCGCACTGCTTTGAACATCTGAGAACCCTGGATACGGGCCATGGCGATCGCCACATCCACTGGTTAGTCTGCGGCGGCAGTGGACTGAGCCTGCGGCGGCAGCGCCCGGAAGGGGATGACTTGGAAGAAGCCGATTTAATTGGCGACCTTGACGGTCGGCAGCCGCAAAAACCAGTGGCTAGTTCAGAGTTATTTGTCGGTCTGAGTGGCTATAACCGCGAACGACGCCGACCCTATTCTTTTCTAAGAATTGATGTCAAAGGGGGAACTACTGCCAAATTTATAGTAACCCCCCATATTTGCGAACGGTACCGCGGCCAGTGGCAAGAATACGCCCTTGAGGTCATCCCCATTGGTTAACGGCGGCGATTAATTAAAACTACGTAGTAAAGCAAGTTTAAGAAGGCGTAAAAGGCAGTGGCAACGTAGGTTAGGGCCGCCGCATTGAGCACCGCCCGGGCCCCCTTGTTTTCTTCGCCCTGGAGTATACCGAGTTCATCAACCAGGCGCAAAGCCCGGCTGGAGGCATCGAACTCTACCGGTAAGGTTACCAAGTGGAATACTAATACTGCACTAAACAGCCCGACCCCCAGCCAGGCTAGATTTAGCCAGTTCAAAAATAAACCAGCCATAATTAGAATCGGGCCCAGGTTAGATCCCAGATTTACCGTAGGCACCAGAGCGGCTCGCAGATTCATAAACTGATAGCCCTGAACATCCTGTAAAACATGGCCACATTCGTGGGCAGCTACTGCCGCCGCCGCCAGGGAACTGGACTCGTAGATAGCCTGAGATAGGCGCACGGTCTTGGCCCCAGGATCGTAGTGATCGCTCAGCTCACCCGCTACAGGCTCAACCCTAACCTGATTGATTCCTTTCTTCGCCAGGATGGTCTGGGCCACTTCGGCACCGGTCATGCCCAGGCTTGATGGGATTTGGGAGTAGCGATGATAGGTGCCTTTGATCCTGGCCTGGGCTAAAAACATCAGCACCATGGCGGGGACCATCAGGACCAGATAGATGGGATCAAAAACCATAGGAATTTGCGCTCCTGTAGGAGAATTCAGCCAGTACTAGCATATCTTTCTTCAGCTCAGCCTGGGAAGGGGGTTTGGGTTTTCCTAAGCATTACCGATCAGGGGCCTGGGGAGCAGTGGCCTGATCGGGTGGCTAGCTAACATCAGGGGTATAACTCAATTGTGGCGAGAAGTTCTTGCTGTTTTGCCAGCATGGCCACTAAACTTGCTGGATCAGGGTGGTCCCAGCCGATCAAATGGAGAAAACCATGGGCGGCTAACCAGGCCATTTCCCACACCGGTGAGTGGCCCTGGTCCTGGGCCTGGCGTTCGGCGGTATCCAGGGAAATCACGATATCCCCCAGATAGAGGGGTTCGCTCTGCAGTAGCTCCGCCGCCAGAGGAGAAGGATTCTCCAAGGCCGCAAAGGCCAGCACATCGGTAGGTCCCTTAACCTGGCGAAAACTCTGATTTAGATCGGCTATGGCCCGATCGCTGGTAATTCGCAGGGACAGCTCGTAGGCATCGATAGGTGAACCGCTTAGGGCCATCTGGATAGCCCATGTTTGGAACCAGAGTTGCCAGTTAGCAGGAGCAACCAGATCGGCCCTGGGGTGCTCTAGGTCAAGGCTAATCTCTAGGGTTGGAGGGGTTACCGCCATGGCAGGGCAGGAAGACATAGCCGGCTAGCGAGTCAGGTAGGCTAGCCCCACCAGCAACCCTAACAGAGCGATGGTGGTCAAAAAAAAGTGCCATAGGGATTTACCTCCTTTGCGGACCATATTGCGCATAGCTAGTTTGACAAAACTAGGAGGGGCTGGGGTTGAAATTTCAGCTGATTGGTCAGGTCTGGGTTGACTCATGGCGCTAGGTTAGTCACTTTATGGCTCTATTTATTGCTCTATTCTCTACTCTAAACCACCGTCTGCTACGGTAACCCGTCAGCCAGGCCGGCGGAGCCTGGCTTTGGCGGCCCGACTGTCGCCTGACTGGGGTTCGGCGGGTACTCTTTCGGTAGGTCCTGTCAATCGTTGAGGAAAACTATCGGCCCATGCTGGCTATACCGGATTTCAGCACCCGATCAGGGAACGCTACCTTAATTACCCAAACCATCGATACTAAATTTAGAGAAATTTTTGAGCAGGTTCAAGTGGGAGCCTGCCAGATTACCCTGGATGGCTATCTGCTTGATGCCAATCTAGCCCTTTGCCGGATCTTAGGCTACGAGTGGTCAGAGCTAGTGGGCAAGTCGCTGGGGGAGATTACCCATCCCGACGATGGTTCCCAACTCTGGCAGAATTACCACCATCTCCAGACGGCTCAAATCAATTCCCTAACCCTGGAACACCGCTATCTCCACCGAGATGGTCGCTGCCTATGGGTGACCCTGACCCTGGATGTGATCCGCAACTGCCAGGGAGAACCTATGTTTGTGGTGGGTATTTGTCAGGATATTAGCGATCGCAAAGCAGCAGAAATGGCCTTGCGGCGGATTGAGGAACGCTTTGCTGTAGCCATACAGGACAGCCGGATAGGGGTTTGGGATTGGTATTTACCCACCGACACCCTCTACATCAGCCCTAATTTTACAGACCTGCTAGGCTACGGTACTAGCCCTGGTACCATGACCGATTGGCAAGCCGCCATTCACCCTGCAGATGCAGCCGGCTTTATGGCGGCTCTAATGCAGTATCGAGAACAGGCCCAGCCGGTTCTGCCCTTTGAGCATACCTATCGGTTCTACCACCAAGATGGCAGTTTGCGCTGGGTTGTATCCCGGGGGCAGAGGATTGGTAACGACAGCTTACCGCTGCGGCGTATGGCCGGTACCCATACCGATATCACCGCTATAAAACAGGCGGAGGCGGCTTTACAGGCCTCCCATGGGCGCATCAACGATATTCTAGAAAGCATTACCGATGGCTTTTTCGCCCTTGATCAGGAATTTCAATTTACCTATTTGAATCAGCGGGCTGAGCAATTTCTGCAGCGCTCTCGCCAAGACCTACTGGGTCAACACCTCTGGTCTGAGTTCCCCACCATGCTTGGCAGTCTATTCTCGCAGCATTTTCGTCAGGTCCTGGTGGAGCGCCGTACCGCTTGCTTTGAAGAGTACCTTAGCCAGTCGCAAAGCTGGTACGAAGTCCGGGTTTATCCTACCCAAGAGGGGTTGGCAGTCTATTTTCAAGATATTACCAAGCGACGACTGGCCTACGAGCGAATTCAGCACCAGATCCGCCGGGAGCAGGCCCTAAACCGGGTGATTCAGGCTATTCGCCAGTCCCTACACCTGGATACCATCTTTGCGACGGCGGCTCGAGAGGTGGCCGACCTGCTGGCGGTTGACCATGTCAATATTCAGATGTACAAGCCCGATGCCCTGGTCTGGCAGGTGGTCGCTGAGTACCGTGCCGATTCAGCAGCCACCAGTTTGCTCCATGTGGTAACCACCACCGATCCTTCCCTGCTGAATTCAGCGGAGGTAGTTCAACTGCACTCCGATCAAGACCTCCATCCCCTTACCCAAACCCTGCCGGGCTGCTGGCTGCTGGTCCCCCTATCGGTTAGTGATGGGGTTACCTGGGGATGTTTAGGCATCCACCGTTCCCCTACCAGCCAACCCCTCTGGCAGGAGTCGGAAATCGAGCTGGTTCAAATTGTTGCCACCCAGCTGGCGATCGCTATTCAGCAGGCCCAAACCCTCGACCAGGCCCAGCAAGAATTGCAGGAACGACAGCGGACCGAGGCTCGTCTCAAGGAGGCGCAGCGAATTGCCCATACCGGCAATTGGGAGATTAGCCTGCCCAGCCGCAGCCTGATCTGGTCGGAGGAAATGTTTCGCATTTACGGCCTCGATCCCCAATCCCAACCCCTGTCCCTGGAAGCCCAATTACTGGCCCTGGACCCAGCTGATCGGCCGCTCTGGGAACACCAGTTCGCCCTGGCCTGCCTGGAGGGTCAGGCGATCGATCTAGAGGGTGCCATTCGAGGGGGCGATGGTCAATGCCGCTTTGTCCATCTGCTAGGTCAGGTTCAGCGCCATCCCCAGGGAGCGATTAGGGCCCTGGTGGGGACCCTAACAGATATTACCAGTCGTAAACAGATCGAAGCCCGCCTGGCCTACGAGGCCTTCCATGACCCCCTTACCGGTATTCCTAACCGGGCCTGTTTTATGGAACAACTGCAGAGGGCGGTGGACCAGGTCGGACAGACGGTAGAGGCGGCCTTTGCGGTGCTGTTTATTGATCTAGACCGATTTAAGGTGATTAACGATGGTCTGGGACACCTAGCAGGAGACCAGTTGTTAATTGAATGTGCTAAACGGCTGCGATCGGTGGTGCGAGATGAGGACCTGGTAGCCCGATTGGGGGGCGATGAGTTTGCCATTTTAATTAAGCCCATTACAACGATCTCAGACCCGGTCAAGGTGGCCGATCGCATCCACGAAGTACTACAGGAACCGATGTTGCTGGTGGGACGAGAAATTTTCATTAGCGCCAGTATTGGGGTCTCCTCCACCCTCACCGGCTCGGTGGAGACCGGGGATTTTCTCAGGGATGCCGATACGGCCATGTATCAGGCCAAAGCCCAAGGCCGGGGGCGATCGGCCCTGTTCACCCCCCAGATGTACGAGCAGGTGTCCACCCAGTTAGCCCTAGAAAACGACCTGCAGCGCGCCCTAGAACGTCAGGAACTGGCGCTGGAGTACCAGCCGATTGTGGATTTAGCCAGCGGTAATCTACTGGGACTAGAAGCTTTATTGCGGTGGAACCATCACCATTGGGGGGCAATTCCCCCTAGCACCTTCATCCCCCTGGCAGAAGAAACGGGCTTGATTCTGCCGATTGGGGAATGGACCCAGCGACAAGCTTGCCAGCAACTCCATCAATGGCAGCAACGCTTTTCCCATGCCGCCAGCCTGGTCATCAACGTCAACCTCTCGGTGAAGCAATTTACCCATTCCCGGCTGCTTACCAGTATTGACGAAACCCTCAGCCGAACCGGCCTCGGTGGCCACTGCTTGCGTTTCGAAATTACCGAAAGCGCCTTGATTGAAAACCCTGAGATGGCTGAAGCCTTACTACTAGCTTTGCAGGAGCGGGGGATTCAACTCTGTATTGATGACTTTGGTACAGGCTACTCATCCCTTAGCATGGTACATCGGTTTCCGGTTCAGGTCCTCAAGATTGATCGGTCCTTTATCCACCGGATGACCATTGATCAGCGCGGCACTGCCATGGTTCAGGCTATTCTTGCCCTGGTACGAAGTTTGGAAATGACGGCTATTGCCGAGGGGGTAGAAACCGCCGCACAACTGACCCAACTGCGTCAGCTAGGCTGCCCCTACGCCCAGGGCGTACACTTTTCTAAACCCCTAACGGCTGAGGAGACCACAGCCCTACTGGCGACCTGGCCTCAGAACCAATCCTGGACTCTCTAGTTCCACAATGACCGCCTCGACACGGTTTTTGAAGCAGGGTTGACGACGGTCAATCTCCTGCAAGGCTAATTCGCCACCGGTTTCGTATAATTTCTGGTAGCGGTAGAAGGTGTGGCGAGAGACGGCTTTGTTGCATGAATAAGTCAGGGTCAAGGGGTTCCCCCCTTCAGGCCAGTGAATTAAGCTTCAACCGGATAGCTGTCAGGCTTGGCCAGTTAAATCATGCGATTCAGCGCTGCAAGAAGAGCCCAACAGCCTGATTGTCAAAGTTCCGCGAGCGGACGCACCCCCCAAAGCTGACCTTGAGTCGAAACATGGTGGTTTCAGCAAGAGACCGGCGGTGATAGCCGCTTTCTTGCTTTCAGGCTGCACGGCCCACTTGCTCAATGCGCTCCAAAATTTGGTCCCTGGGGTGGGTCCGGTTAGGCACTGCGGGCTAAGTGGGGCGAGCATCATGGCGAGGAGGAAGGGTGGCTGCTGTCCCCCGATGGGCAATGGCCCGATGACAGGCAAAGGCTGGTTGGCTGATAAATCTTTTTACCCTCATCCCTAAATCCCTTCTCCCATAAGGGGCGAAGGGACTTCAAGCTAAAAGCCCTCTCCCCAACCCCTCTCCCAGAGAGGGGTTGGGGAGAGGGCAGTACTGATTTTGTCAGTCAATCAGCAGGCAAAGGTGTCATAGGCCCCATCGATAGTTGGGACTGTAAAGTAGTTTGTGTCAGAGGTCAAAATCAGATCTAATGAACTAACTCCTTGAGGCATAACCCATGACCTTCCGCCCTGAGCTAATTGATGAGCTACTGAAAGACTACCGTAGCCCTGAGGACCTGATGGGGGAAAGCGGCATTGTTAAGCAACTAACCAAGGCCCTAATTGAACGGTGCTTGAGTGCAGAGTTAGACCACCATCTGGCTGAGGAGACAGCTGAACCCGAGCTTGAGCGCCCTCGCAATCGTCGC
>JAGWXD010000044.1 GCA_018970085.1 Cyanobacteria bacterium REEB459 | reverse complement strand
GCCATTTGGGGAGTGGAGCGATTATCACCATAAGGAGAGCCCCCCAAGAGACGAGTCAAGGGGGGCGGCAAAGATATTCTGGCATCGAGCTATTTTGACAAGGGGCTACCCCCTCACTATTTTCGCCGCAGATACGTTTAACGCCCGAGTTCGGGATGGGTCAGGGTGGTTCCATACCGCCATAGACACCAGAATAGGTAGGAAGAATAACAACAGTAGGAGAGAAGGGAAAAGGGAGTAAGGGACAAAACTAGTAGTAGGGGGAAAGGGGAAGAGGTCAAGCCCTCGGTCTGTTAGTACGCCTCAGCTTCATTCATTACTGAAGGTCCACTTAGCGCCTATTAACGGGTGGTCTACCCGTGACCTTACTGGCTTATGCCATGGGAACACTCATCTTGAGGTGGGCTTCCCACTTAGATGCTTTCAGCGGTTATCCGCTCCGCACATGGCTACCCTGCGTTTACCGTTGGCACGATAACAGGTACACCAGCGGTGCGTTCCTCCCGGTCCTCTCGTACTAAGGAGGACTCCTCTCAATGTTCCTACGCCTGCACCGGATATGGACCGAACTGTCTCACGACGTTCTGAACCCAGCTCACGTACCGCTATTAATGGGCGAACAGCCCAACCCTTGGGACCTACTACAGCCCCAGGATGCGATGAGCCGACATCGAGGTGCCAAACCTCCCCGTCGATGTGAACTCTTGGGGGAGATCAGCCTGTTATCCCTAGAGTAACTTTTATCCGTTGAGCGACGGCCCTTCCACGCGGAACCGTCGGATCACTAAGGCCGACTTTCGTCTCTGCTCGACTTGTCAGTCTCGCAGTCAAGCTCCCTTATGCCTTTACACTCAATGGCTGATTTCCAACCAGCCTGAGGGAACCTTTGCGCGCCTCCGTTATCGTTTAGGAGGCGACCGCCCCAGTCAAACTGCCCACCTGATACTGTCCCCAGCCCGGATAACGGGTCCAGGTTAGAATTCTAGCCTGACAAGAGTGGTATCTCACCAGTGACTCCATCACCCCCACAAGGATGACTTCACCGTCTCCCACCTATCCTGCGCATGTCAAGCCCGAACCCAATACCAAGCTACAGTAAAGCTTCATAGGGTCTTTCTGTCCGGGTGCAGGTAGTCCGTATCTTCACAGACATTCCTATTTCGCCGAGCCTCTCTCCGAGACAGCTCCCAGATCGTTACGCCTTTCGTGCGGGTCGGAACTTACCCGACAAGGAATTTCGCTACCTTAGGACCGTTATAGTTACGGCCGCCGTTCACCGGGGCTTCGGTCGCGAGCTTCGCTTGCGCTAACCCACTTCCTTAACCTTCCGGCACTGGGCAGGCGTCAGCCCCCATACATCGTCTTGCGACTTAGCGGAGACCTGTGTTTTTGGTAAACAGTCGCCTGGGACTCTTCACTGCGGCCACCTCGCGGTGGCACCCCTTCTCCCGAAGTTACGGGGCCATTTTGCCGAGTTCCTTAGAGAGAGTTATCTCGCGCCCCTGGGTATACTCTACCTCCCCACCTGTGTCGGTTTCGGGTACGGGCCATAATGAATTAACGTGGTTCGGGCTTTTCTTGGAAGCCTGACATCAGACACTTCCCCGCCGTAGCAGGTCGTACTCACGCCTCAGCTCAGAGCGTTTTCGCCGCTCCTCATCACCTCGGACGCTTAAACCGGGACTACCATCACCCGGCTGTCCTAGCCGTCTCCGTCCCCCGCCACAATTCATTACAGGTACGGGATTATTAACCCGTTATCCATCGACTACGCCTTTCGGCCTCGCCTTAGGTCCCGACTAACCCTCCGCGGACGAGCCTTCCGGAGGAACCCTTGGGGTTTCGGGGTGTAGGATTCTCACCTACATTTTCGCTACTTAAGCCGACATTCTCACTTCTATACAATCCACATCTGCTTCCGCTAATGCTTCTATTCGTATAGAACGCTCCTCTACCACTTGTTAAAAACAAGTCCACAGCTTCGGTACAATGCTTAGTCCCGTTCATTTTCGGCGCAGGAACGCTTGACCAGTGAGCTATTACGCACTCTTCTAAGGATGGCTGCTTCTAGGCAAACCTCCTGGTTGTCTCTGCATTCCCACCTCCTTTCCCACTTAGCATTGATTTGGGGACCTTAGCTGGTGGTCTGGGCTGTTTCCCTTTCGACGATGAAGCTTATCCCCCACCGTCTGACTGGCTGTGTGTTCACTGGGTATTCTGAGTTTGACTCGATTTGGTACCGCTCTCGCAGCCCGCACCGAATCAGTGCTTTACCCCCCAGCTGTAATCACAACCGCTGTGCCTCAACACATTTCGAGGAGAACCAGCTAGCTCCGGGTTCGATTGGCATTTCACCCCTAACCACACCTCATCCGCTGATTTTTCAACATCAGTCGGTTCGGACCTCCACTTGGTATCACCCAAGCTTCATCCTGGACATGGTTAGATCACCCGGGTTCGGGTCTATAAACACTGACTATCGCCCTATTCAGACTCGGTTTCCCTTTGGCTTCGACATTTCCGTCTTAACCCGCCAGTGCCTATAAGTCGCCGGCTCATTCTTCAACAGGCACGCTATCACCCGTTTAATCGGGCTCTAACTGCTTGTAGGCTCACGGTTTCATGTTCTATTTCACTCCCCTCCCGGGGTTCTTTTCACCTTTCCCTCGCGGTACTGGTTCACTATCGGTCACGCAGGAGTATTTAGCCTTTCGAGGTGGTCCTCGATGATTCACACGGGATTTCTCGTGCCCCGTGCTACTCGGGATCCAGCTAGTATCCTTAAACTTTCGACTACAGGACTCTCACCTCCTCTGGTGCATCTTTCCAATGCTTCGTCTAGTCGCTAGATTCCATCTCGCTGTCCCACAACCCCACTAGTAAAAACTACTGGTTTAGGCTCTTCCCGCTTCGCTCGCCGCTACTAAGGGAATCGAGTTTTCTTTCTCTTCCTCCGGCTACTAAGATGTTTCAGTTCGCCGGGTTCGCTCGTGTCACCCTATGGATTCAGGTGACCGTCTCTGGGTTGCCCCATTCGGAAACCTTCGGATCAATGCTCGTTTCCAGCTCCCCGAAGCGTATCGTCGGTAACCACGTCCTTCTTCGCCTCTGCGTGCCTAGGTATCCACCGTGAGCCCGTTCTAGCTTGACCTCTCCTATCTCTCAATAGGATTAATCTCACTTTCCCTTTTACTCATGTTCTGTGTATTACTACCTTACACTTCTCTCACTATTCTGTTGTCAAGGTTCCTCGCTGAGCTCTCACCCAGCAGCCTATGCCCCAACTACCGCTGACGCACACGTTGCTAAGCTCTCTCCTGTGGTGGAGGTTAGCGGACTCGAACCGCTGACATCCTGCTTGCAAAGCAGGCGCTCTACCAGCTGAGCTAAACCCCCACGCAGTGGGCCATCCTGGACTCGAACCAGGGACCTCACCCTTATCAGGGGTGCGCTCTAACCACCTGAGCTAATAGCCCCCACTCACCTTAACCTAGTCTAGAAACATCACCAAAATTCCCTCGACCTCAGGTGACTCCCTAACCCCCTGCGATAAAACTTACAGGCCCGTTAAGGGTAGGTCTCCCTAAAAGGAGGTGATCCAGCCACACCTTCCGGTACGGCTACCTTGTTACGACTTCACCCCAGTCATCAGCCCTGCCTTCGGCGCCCTCCTCCCTAAGGTTAGAGTAACGACTTCGGGCGTGGCCAACTCCCATGGTGTGACGGGCGGTGTGTACAAGGCCCGGGAACGTATTCACCGCCGTATGCTGACCGGCGATTACTAGCGATTCCGCCTTCATGCAGGCGAGTTGCAGCCTGCAATCTGAACTGAGCCACAGTTTATGGGATTTGCTTGCACTCGCGCGCTCGCTGCCCTCTGTCTGTAGCATTGTAGGACGTGTGTAGCCCAAGACGTAAGGGGCATGATGACTTGACGTCGTCCCCACCTTCCTCCGTGTTGTCCACGGCAGTCTCCCTAGAGTGCCCAACTGAATGCTGGCAACTAAGAACGAGGGTTGCGCTCGTTGCGGGACTTAACCCAACATCTCACGACACGAGCTGACGACAGCCATGCACCACCTGTCTCTGCGCTCCCGAAGGCACTCCCCCATCTCTGAAGGATTCGCAGGATGTCAAGCCTTGGTAAGGTTCTTCGCGTTGCATCGAATTAAACCACATCCTCCACCGCTTGTGCGGGCCCCCGTCAATTCCTTTGAGTTTCACACTTGCGTGCGTACTCCCCAGGCGGGATACTTAACGCGTTAGCTACGGTACTGGACGGGTCGATACGCCCAACACCTAGTATCCATCGTTTACAGCTAGGACTACAGGGGTATCTAATCCCTTTCGCTCCCCTAGCTTTCGTCCCTCAGCGTCAGTAACGGCCCAGTAGAGCGCCTTCGCCACTGGTGTTCTTCCCGATATCTACGCATTTCACCGCTACACCGGGAATTCCCTCTACCCCTACCGCTCTCTAGTCCCTCAGTTTCCACTGCCTGCCCACAGTTGAGCTGTAGTCTTTGACAGCAGACTTGAAAAACCGCCTGCGGACGCTTTACGCCCAATAATTCCGGATAACGCTCGCCTCCTCCGTCTTACCGCGGCTGCTGGCACGGAGTTAGCCGAGGCTTATTCCTCTGGTACCGTCAGATCTTCTTCCCAGAGAAAAGAGGTTTACAACCCTAAGGCCTTCCTCCCTCACGCGGCGTTGCTCCGTCAGGCTTTCGCCCATTGCGGAAAATTCCCCACTGCTGCCTCCCGTAGGAGTCTGGGCCGTGTCTCAGTCCCAGTGTGGCTGATCATCCTCTTAGACCAGCTACTGATCGTCGCCTTGGTGAGCCCTTACCTCACCAACTAGCTAATCAGACGCGAGTTCATCCTCAGGCAGTTTTAACCCTTTCACCTCTCGGCATATGGGGTATTAGCAGTCGTTTCCAACTGTTGTCCCCCTCCTAAGGCCAGATCCTCACGCGTTACTCACCCGTCCGCCACTCAGTCCCGAAAGACTTCGTTCGACTTGCATGTGTTAAGCACGCCGCCAGCGTTCATCCTGAGCCAGGATCAAACTCTCCATGTTAATTAACCATCTAACCTAAGCTAAATGGCCCTCGAAAAGTAAATCCCGAATACCTCAGTATCCGTTCTGTCTATTGCTAGTTCGTAACATCTCTGCTAGGATACTAACAATTTAATCTTTTGACAGGAACCTTGGCTTTGTTTCTAGACTATTCTTCTGTCAAGGTGCGCACTTGAGTAGAACTCTCGTTCCCTCTCAAGCGCTTTACTAATGTACCCCCTCCACTACTCCCCTGTCAATAGACCCCAGCCCCTCATTCCTAAAAAAAATACCCCACACCCCAAAAGACATTAGCAGTCTTAGTCGGAAGCCTCTGCGGCTAAAGATGTTAGGTTATCTGCCAGTCTGACTTGATCGCGCCCACTACGCTTGGCGATGTATAGAGCTCCATCTGCCTGCTTAAGCAAGCTGGCCGGATCTGTTGCTAAGCCAGGGATACAGCTGGCGACTCCGAGACTTAGGGTGAGAATGCCGTCGATGGTATGTTGACCTAAATGGGTAATGCGGCGATTTCGAACCGACTGCCGGATATTTTCGGCGACTGTTTCGGCGCCCTTTAAATCGGTACCTGGCAGAATAATGGCAAATTCTTCGCCACCGTAGCGAGCGACCAGGTCTCCCGATCGCTTGGCGGCCCGACCCAAAA
Organism: Cyanobacteria bacterium REEB459; assembly: GCA_018970085.1. Lineage (GTDB taxonomy): Bacteria > Cyanobacteriota > Cyanobacteriia > Phormidesmidales > Phormidesmidaceae > Nodosilinea. Next base: position 16,643 of record JAGWXD010000044.1, on the reverse strand, counting down.
TGCGAGCCACCAGGCGTAGACAGTGATCGCCAGCCTGGTGACCATAGAGATCGTTAAATTCCTTGAAGCAATCAATATCCGCCAGGATAATGGCCAGGGGAGTGCCTTGCCGGGTCATGCGTCGCCATTCCTGCTCTAGGTGGTGTTCAAAGCGGCGGCGATTGGCTACCTGGGTCAGACCGTCCAGGTAAGCCATTCGTTTTAGCTGTTGGTTCATGAGGGTGAGTCGCTGATGTAACTTAGCCTGATGAATGGCAATGCCAACCTGGGTGGCCAGGGTTTGTAGCAGCTGCAGGTCGCTGTTTCGCCATGGCCGGGGGTGGCTGCATTGATGGGCAATCAGTAAGCCCCAGAGGGTTTGCCCCTGGAGTAGGGGAACGATGATTTCGGCCTGAATCTTAAAGTATTCTAGAAAGAGTAATTGACTTTCTGTTAGTCCCTGCTGGTAAATGTTTTCTACAGCCAGACCGCGGCCGCGGCGATACTGGGCCAGAAACTTTTCTTGCACCGTCCAGGGATCGCGCAGGGACCACCCCAGCATGGTTGGATAACCCTCGACACAGGCTTCCTGCACAACTTTACCGCTGATATCTGGGGTGCAGCGGAGAATAATAGTCCGGTCAGCGGCAATGAACTCTCGCACCAGAATCACGGTTTGTTCGAGAATATTGTCAAGATCCAGTAGGGAGCGAATACGCTGGGCGATTTCCCTCACCAGGCGTTCCTGACTGGCCTGTAGCTTGAGTTCGCTTTCGATCTGTTTTTGTTCAGAAATATCGAGAGTAATCCCCACCAGGCGGGCTGGTAGACTGCCCTGATTAAATACCCGACCCTGGGATAGTAACCAGCGCACCTGGCCATCTGGCTGCATGACTCGAAAGTCGATATCGTACTGTTGACTCTGGCTAATTGCTGTTTGTAAGGCCTGTTGTACCGGGGCCCGGTCTTCCCCGTAGATAGAATTGAGAATAGTTTCGTAACGACCATCAAAGTTGCCAGGAGCGATCGCCAGCAGGTGTTCTGACTCTTCCGATAGGATCCAGGTATTGGTTAGTAGGTCCCAATCCCACACCCCCATATTGGCCCCCTTGAGGGCCAGGGTGAGGTGCGGGCTGGGCGGTGGGCTAGAACCGGTCTCTGGTTGAGGTAGAAAGGCGGCTGGGGTGACTTTATAATCTCCCTCCGGAGTCAGTAAGCCGATCCAGTGTTGGGTTGGAGTCAGCAGAGGCCAATAGTCTTGGGGCGATAGGGGAGGGCTGGGAGAAATGCCATCGCCGGGTATCAGGTGGAGTTCGTCTGGAGCTGTCAGCCAGTTTTTTACGGTTGTTTGCCTGAAATCAACCCCGTAGCTACTGGCCTGCCCTACGTGGGTATAGGTCAGCACCCCCAGCAAGGTGGGGCCACGGTAAATCAGTGCACAGGTTTTAGAGGCCACTGCCATGGCCTCTAAAACCTGCTGTAGAGAGCAAGTGGCCGCTAGTCTGAGGGGCTGGGGATCAATCGTCAGGGGAGCTGCAGCGATCGATAAAGGATGGAGAGAAGCGGGTAGATCCATAGCCTGCAAGAATAGATTGAGGACGGCGTGCGATCGCGATCACCCAGGCTACTAAAGCCTATCCTAATTAGTTAGGGTTACCCTACCGGAGGCGACTAACTGGTTCCATCCCTGCGGACCCAATCCTTAATCTTCCAGGTGCTGGCATCCCAGGGGGTAAATTCTACTCCCCCCAGGCGGTTGCTGACCGCATTAACCATAGCCCGGTGGACAATAGGAATAACGGCTACATCCCGAGTTAGCAGCTGGTTCATCTGCTGAAATAGCTGAGTTCGTCTTTTCGGATCCAGTTCTACTCTGGCCTGATTCCAGAGGCGATCGTAGTCCCTATTACAATAGCGAGCATTGTTGGGTTCCTGCCATTGGTTAGCCAGGGAAGCGATTTTGTCGCAGGTCCACCATCCCATATAAGTCCCTGGATCTGGGCTTTCGTTACCGGTGGAGTAGAGTTGCAGGTCAGCATAGAAGTGGTTCAAGGTGTCGGTATCTTTAGGATCGGCTGAGAAAAATTCGTCCACTCGAATGCGGGCGATTTTCACATCCATGCCCAACTGCTTCAGGCGATCGCTGACAATGGCCTGGGTGAGCTGGCGGACTGGATTGATGGGAGCCTGAAACAGGACTTCCATCGGTATACCGTCCTTATCTCGGATCCCATCGCCATTGCTATCAATCCAACCAGAGCGGTCTAGCAGCACCCTGGCCTTAGCCAGGTCGTAATCGTAGGTCAAGTTAGGAGTCTGATAGCGATCGGGCGCCACCAATACCTGGGCTGTGGGTTGCCCTGCGGCTCCGTAGAGCTCTCGGCTAATGGTGTCGCGATCAATGGCCAGGTTGACCGCCTGACGCACTCGCCAATCACTGAAATAGGGGTGGGGTAGGGTGGAACTAGAGCGTTCCCCCTTTGCGGTTTGGGCAAAGGGATTGGCAAAGTTCACCATAATCCGTTCGACCTGGGCTCCAAACAGGTTGATCACCTGGCCCCTGGCATCCTTTTCCAGGTCCTGCAGACCGGTTGCTTCCACTTGCAGGTTGGGAGCTATATCAGCGGTTCCTGACCGTAGTACCTCGCGGGCCGCCGCATAGGGAGCCATACCGCCGAGCAATTCTACCCGCTTAAAGCCAGCTTTGCCAGCCCAATGGGTAGAGTTGGGCTCAAAAATAATCGTCCCAGTCTGAAATCCCACCACCTGATAGGGGCCAGTCCCCACGGGCTGTAAATTAGGGCCGGCAGTTCTGGCTTGACGATTATTATATTGGGCAAAAATATGGCGGGGTAAAATCAGACCAGTCTGGCCGGTAAAAACCGTAGCCCAGGAGGGATTAGGTTGATTAAAGGTGATTTTAACCCGGTGCGGATCCAGGGCTTCTACCTGTTTTACCGCCTCGTAGTATTGGGCCGTGACCGCCGCCACTTCGGGATTGTGGATAAATTCAAAGGTGAACACCACATCGTCGGCGGTAAAAGCTTGACCATCGCTCCAGGTTACCTCTGGGCGAAGTTCCCAGATGACACTGGCACCATTTTCCTGGAGCCCGCTATTGGCCTGGGTGGGAATCGCCCGGGCCAGCACCGGCACCAGATCCCCCGCCTGGTTGTAACTGGCCAGGGGTTCGTACACCAGACGGGCTGCTTCAAAGTCCTGAAAGCCAGTAGCCAGGTGGGGGTTCAGGGTTAGGGCTGAGCGACTGTAGAGCAGGCGAAGGGTATCTGGAGCGGTGGAGTTGGGGCCCGGGGTGGATGGCATATTGGCCTGCCCTGACTTTAGCGCGACTGGGCGATGCCAGGCCAGAGCCGCCAGCAAGACCAACCCCGCTATCAGTAACAGAATGGTGATGCGCGACTTTAGAGGTTTCATTCAGGTTCTTCAGACTGGATAGGGGCTACAAATAGGGAGAGGTGCAGCGATGGCCGCACCTCTCAAGGACATTGAATTAAGGAAAGATCAGACCTAGGCGGCTTCCATCCAATCATAAATCTGCTCGAGTTGTTCAAGGGTAACTAGTCCGTATTGCCAGAGAATCATGGGCAAGGGTCCGGGATCTTGCTCGCTGTGCTTTAAAGCGACCTGTAAAGAAGCGGCGGAAATGGCTAACTCATCTTGAAGAAACCGGATTAAATTAGACTTGGAGTTTGGCGTCATTAAAATTCACCCCCTTGAAAAAACCTTAAATATAACTGGGATGACCTAGATTTTACCCAAGGAAGAGAAGATAGCAACATCAACTTTCTGGATCTTTTACGAAGGCTCTATCAGCCTGGCCAGCCAGGTTAGCTAGATCAGCTACACCAGGGTCCACTCCAGGGATCACCGCCTACTTCTAGGGCGGCCTGGTGACTGGTGGCCCTGAGCAGCAAAATCAGACCTCCCCGTTGTCGATACCAGAGGTTGAGGCGAATTTGGCCCTGGGTGGTGTGGCGACAGCGGTAAACCATGCCTTCCTGAGCCGGGGTACGCAATGGCACTCCGGGCCGATGGGCCCTGGCTTTTAGTTCTACCCGGTAGTTAAAGCGGTCTGCCCTCAGATACCAGTCTCCCCAGGCGTCTACCTGCCAGGTAAAGGTGGCATTCCAGGGCACAAATTCATAAAATTGGTTCTGATGGTGCACCCCAATCAGGGCTATTTGGCTGGGGGAATAGGGCCCCTGTCGATCAGTGCCGACGGCAGTCAAACTTAGATCATCAGTCTGGTTAAAGGCGTTGCACTGGAGCCAGAACCATCGTTGGGGAAAGGAACGACCCCAGTTTTTCTCGCAGTAGGCGGGTGCCCTGGTAAAGTGATAGCGTTTTCTTTGCCACTCAATCCAACCGGTGGCGTAGCCATGGGCCATTAATACCTGCCATCCGGGCTCAAAAATTGACCAGTTTGATAACCAGCCGGCAGTGGCCTGCTGAGGCTGCTGGGGTTGACCCCAGCCGTAGACCGGCTCGGTTTGGTATTGCCAGGTGACGGTATTCTGACCCGTGGGATCTTGCAGGCAACCCTGGTGCCAGCGGCTGGTAGCCTGGTAGCCTTCGCTAATGTGATCGCCAAACTGGTTGGGGGGCAACCATTGGGGAACCTGCTGGGTTAAGGCCTGACGCCAGTGGCCCAGCCCTAGCCCGGCTGACCAGGCCCAGAATAACTGAGGATTGGGCAGGCTGCGCCAGGTATAGCCATCGCCTGGCCCCAGCACTTGAGCTAGGCCACCGCTATGGACCTGACCGCCAATTGGGTCCTGAATAGAATACATAAAGGCGAAGGTGACGCCTGCCTCTGGCAGGGTAACCCGAAAATACCATCCCTCAAAGAAGCCAACCCTGCGGTTATCCCACTGGTAACCGCTGTGGGGTGTTTGCAGGGGATGGAGTTTCTGGTCAGACAACCCAAACACAAGCCCTACCCCTCAATCCAGCCTGGTATGTAGCGCCAGCCTTCCCGCAGCTGAGCTCGCACTGGGCCGTAGGCTGGATATTTTTCTGCTACCAGTTGCCAGAAGCCGGGGGAGTGGTTCATGTGGATGGTATGACAGAGCTCGTGGACGAAGACATAATGCACCAGGTCGGTGGGTAGGAACAGTAACTTGTAGTTTAAGCTGATATCTTTTTGGCTAGAACAACTGGCCCAGCGAGTCTTTTGTCCCCGAATTGAGATGCGGCGAAAGGGCAGGTTAAGCTCGAAGCTTAGTTGCCGCAGCCAGGGTGCCAGTTCGGCCCTGGCTTTTCGGCCCAACCATTGCCGCAGTAGATCACGACAATCGCCAGGGCTGTGGATATTGCCCCGCAGGGCCAGGGTTAGGGGTTGGATCTGACTCAGCTTAATCTGCTCCAGCTTGGCCTCCTGGTAGAGAACCAGCCAGGTCTGCTGGCGCGATCGCAATTGAATCTGGCCGGGTCGGGCCTCGCAATGGTCTTCTGCCATGGTGGCCTGGATTTGCCCCACCATTTGCCAGAGCCACTCCCGCCGACTCTGGAGCAGGGCCGGTAACTGCTCCTGGTTAAAGCCCAGGGGCACCACCACCTCTACCCGACCATTCAGGTGTACTTTGAGAGAAACCCGGCGAGCCCGACTACTCTGCCGAATAGAATAGGGCGGTAGAGCTGCCAGGGGCATTGACCCTGACTGAAACCCGGGTTCGTGGCTACCCACTGCTTGACTCCATGTGAAGGGACTGCAGGAAAGATAGCAAAATTTGTCGATGGGGAGCAGCAATCCCACAGGTTTTACCCACCTGATGGGAGTAACACCATCCCTGCTCAATCTCGATGGGGCTCAAAAGGCCCAGGTCTGCCCCTTCTTGTAGAACCAACTCAGCCAGGGTAACCAGCAAAGGCCCGTGAAACACATGGCGAATCACCTGTTCTGTCTCCATCCGCAGAAACCGATCCAACCTGGCGGGCTGGTAGCCAATTTCCTCATGCAATTCTCGCCCCAGAGCCAGCAAAGGGGTTTCTCCTGGTTCCAGGTGGCCACCAAAAAAACCCCATTGGCCCGGATACGCAATACCAGGAATATCGTCCCGCAATTGCAGCAAGAAGCGATCGTCCTGGTAAAGAATCGCCACAGCAACCTCAGCTTTAGTTTCCATAGGTGGACAGCAGCCTGGTCAGGTTAAGGGGTTGGGGCTTGGCCGGAGAGACGTCGGCTAAGATTCTATTTTAGCTAGTTTTCAATCCGGGTGACGGGTAAGTGAGACTTAGGCCTCTTGCCCCCGTTCTAGCCCTAAACCATAGCCAGTTCGGGAGCCGGGCGCTTGCTATGGCGAATACTCTCAATGGCGACAGCGTAGTCAGGGGCATTAAAGACAGCTGAACCGGCTACGATAGCATTGGCACCGGCTTCTAAAACCTGCCAGGTGTTATTAGCCTTGAGGCCACCATCAACTTCAATCCAGGGGTCGAGACCGCGCTCATCGCACAGGGCCCGTAGATCACGAATCTTAGAGACCATGGCGGGAATAAAACTTTGCCCACCAAATCCGGGGTTGACACTCATAATCAAAACCAGATCGCAAAGATCCAAAACGTGATCAATCAAAGATAGGGGGGAGGAAGGATTGAGCACCACTCCAGCCTGCTTACCTAGTTCTTTAATTTGTCCCAGGGTGCGATGAAGATGGGGAGAGGCATTGTGCTCGGCGTGAACAGAGATAATGTCGGCCCCAGCCTTGGCAAAGTCGGCGACGTATTTCTCTGGTTCCACAATCATCAGGTGAACATCCAGGGGTTTTTGCGTAATCGGACGAATAGCACTGACCACCAAAGGACCAATGGTAATGTTGGGAACGAAACGGCCATCCATCACGTCGACGTGGATCCAGTCAGCACCGGCTTCGTCTGCGGCCTTAATTTCATCCCCCAGGCGACTGAAGTCTGCCGATAAAATGGATGGGGAAATTACCACCGACTTCTGGGAAGGGCTATTCGTCATAACAGTAAGGATTCTCCTGCGCGCACAGTGATTCTATCGTAACAAAAGATTAAAGCCACTTTTCATAAAAAAGCGGTAAAGTTCTCGCTCCCTACCTCTGTCTGGCCAGCCATTGCCTGGTTAATCACAAGTCCACCGGAAATTGTTGATAGAATGGGGCCTGAAATGTTGTAGAGGTTTTCCATGCTCAAGCGCTCTCCCCTAGATAGCATGCAGTTGATGCGCCGCAGTGAAGAATTGATTCGAGCCGCCTCAAATCGCTATCGAATTACGGTGCAGGTGGCAAATCGGGCTCAGCGGCGGCGCTTTGAGGATTTTGAAAACTACGAAGACCCTAAAATGAAGCCTGTATTGCGGGCGATAATCGAAATGTCTGACGAACTTACCCAGCCAGAAATTATCGGTGAATAGGGTAGACCTGGTGGATGACAGCCATGGCTACCAGGGCTGAACGAGTCATACAGGAGGGCCGAGGTTGGCGTTTGGGTTGGGATGCCAGTGGTCCTGACTATCCGGCTTTGGTGGCGGGGGAGGGTTGGGCCCTGGAGCTAACGGCTGCAGAATTTAAAGACTTTTGTCACCTGGCCCAACAATTGGCAGACGCCCTGCAAACCATGGCACAAACCCTGATGGAGCAGGAGCAGTTAACCTGCGAACTGGAAACTCAGTATATCTGGTTGGAAGCAACAGGATTTCCTGACCGGTATGCTCTGCGGTTTATTTTGCAAACCGGTAGACGGGGGGAGGGACAATGGGGGGCCCCTAGTAGTCAAGAGGTGGTGGCGGCGATCGCCGCTCTAGCTCTAGCCCCGCGCCATGACCAACTATGCCTCGACCCCGGGTCGGTGATGAGCTGTAAGTGATTCAGTTAGGGGACTGAGCGATGTTCTATGACCTCTACGTTGACTTACTAGACAGCGATCCTGCTATCTGGAGGCGGTTGCGCCTTGACCCGGCCCTGGGTCTGGCCCAACTGCACAGAATTGTGACCATGGCCATGGGTTGGTCGGGCCGTAGCGATTACCGTTTTCAACTCCTCGGCTCTGGCGACGGCGATTTGACCGATATAACTCTTCTAAGTCAGCTGATTACCCAGCCAGGAGATGGTTTGCTTTACAGCTACGATGGGGTGCGAGGCTGGCGACACAAGATCACCCTTGAGGCTAGGGCTAACGCTTTCCCCTACCCTGGGGTGGCGGTGCTCTGTTTGGCTGGAGAGGGTAGCGGGCCGCCAGAGTTCTGTGACGGGGTCTGGGGCTATGCGGAACTGCTGGAGCGCCTCAATGATAGTGATGACCCGGAGTATGACCAGCTCTGGCAACAGGTAGGCTACGACTTTGACCCCTATGCCTTTAATCTGGATACTCTCAACCAGCAGCTTCAAACTCTGACCTAGGGGTTAGCCCTGGGCTAGTTGTCGCAACTGGGCCGGATTTTGTAGCAAATCTGCCTGGCTCAGGGTGGTTTGCTGCCCTGAGCCCAGCCACTTGATCTGAACCAGGGCTTGGGCGGCCTCTTCTTCGCCCAGGACCAGACAAACGGGGGCGCCACTGCGATCGGCCCGCTTGAACTGCTTACCAAAGGCAGAACCACTCAGGTCTAGGTCGATGGCTAGCCCGGCCTGGCGTAGTTGTTGAGCCAGGTATAGGGCGTTAGCTTCAGCCTTTTCACCCCGGGATACCAGGTAAACCTCAGGACTGGCGGGCTGGTTGGGATTGAGTTTCTCTAGCACTAGGGTGAGTCGCTCTAACCCGATCGCCCAGCCCACTGCCGGGGTAGCTGGCCCCCCCAGTGCTTCCACCAAGCCGTCATAGCGACCGCCCCCGCAGACCGTGGCCTGGGATCCCAGATCGGTGGACTGAATTTCAAAGGCAGTGTGGCTGTAGTAATCCAGTCCCCGCACCAGTCGGGGATTGACGATAAACTCAATCCCCAGACCGGCGAGCTGCTGTTGCACCTGATCAAAGTGCCAATGGGATTGATCTGCCAGGTAATCCAAAATGCTAGGAGCTGCAGCAACGATGGCCTGGGTTTTCTGGTCTTTGCTATCAAGAATGCGCAGGGGATTATGCACCAGCCGATGTTGGGAGTCAGGATCCAGGTCAGCCTGGTAGGGGGTGAGATAGGCGACCAGGGCGTCGCGGTAGCGCTGGCGATCGTGGAGATCGCCCACGGAATTCAAGTAAAAGGTCAGGTTTTTCAGGCCCAGGCCCTGGAGTAAATCGGTGGCCAGGGCAATCACTTCCACATCGGCCCGGGGGTCAGCGCTGCCTAACACCTCAACCCCAATCTGATGAAACTGGCGCTGACGCCCTTTTTGTGGCCGCTCGTAGCGAAACATGGGGCCACTGTACCAGAGCCGTTGGACTCCTCCCTGGGCATAAAGACTATGCTGAACATAGGCCCGTACGGCTCCGGCTGTACCCTCTGGGCGCAGGGTACAGCCGCGATCGCTGCGGTCTCGAAAACTATACATTTCCTTGCTGACCACATCGGTAGCCGTACCAATGCCCCGCTCAAAGAGCAAGGTTTGTTCAAAGCAGGGGGTGCGAATTTCCCGATAGGTAGCCCGCCGAAATAGCTCTCTGGCCACCTCCTCGACCCGCTGCCAGGTGTGTACCGGGGCCACTTTAATATCACTGCCCAGCCACTGACAGGTGGGTAAAATATCCTCAGTTCCTGGCAGGGATTGAATCGGGTCCATAGTTAGATACAGGGTGCAATTATGGGCCTTTAATCATAACCCGGTTAGCCCCACCCCAGGGGGCTCCAGAACCGGTCTGGGCTAATCCTCAGGGACCTGGCGATCGACTCGGGTTTCAGCTATCGGGGGCAAACGACAGCAGTTGACTTCATCAATACATACCTTACCCGACTGCAGGGCCCAGCGAAATAAGGCCACCCGGTTACCCGTAGCGGTTTTAGTAAGAATATTACTGATGTGATTATCTACGGTACGCTTACTGATTTCTAATTGGTCAGAGATTTCCTGGTTGGTGAGACCAGCGGCCACCAGTTCTACAATTTGCAACTCTCGGTCTGAAAGGCTACTCTGCCCGTGCATTGCAGAGGTATCGTTGCTTGCCATGGCTAAAGCTTCCTTCTATGTATTTATGCTTACCCTATTACCACTATACGCGCTTATTTTCAGACTGTTGGGAGTTTTCCAATTGCTTTCAAAGGTTGGCTAAAAATCCCCAGCCTAGGTCAACGGCCAGGGCTGTTGAGGGGTATAGAAATAGGCCCAGGGCTAGGGCTTAATAAAGTCTGACGGCCGTTTAAAGCCCTCCACAGGTACGTTGGCCAGGGCCCGCTGCATAAAGTCGCGCCAGATTGGGGCGGCGTAGGTGCCTCCCGTTGCTCCGGCTCTCAGCCTAGCGTAGTTATCGTTACCTACCCAAACCGCTGCGGCCAACTGGGGCACGTAACCAACAAACCAGACATCTCGCTGAGAGTCCGTAGTACCGGTTTTACCAGCGACGGGACGATCGATTTGAGCACTTTTACCGGTACCACGAGCCACAACCCCTTGCAGCACATCGGTGAGGGAGGCGGTAGCCCAGGGGTCTAATACCAGCTTAGGGTGGGGAGTATTATCCAGCAGTAGGTTGCCGCTACTATCGGTCACCTGCACGATAAAGGTTGGGGCCGAGTACCACCCGTTACTGGCAAAGGTGGCATAGGCCCCAGCAATTTCCATAGGGGTCAGGTCAACCGCCCCCAGAGGCAGGGAGGTCACCGGTTGCATAGGACTCTCAATACCCAAGGTTCGACAGACCTGAATCACCTGGTTAATACCTACGGCCTGGCCTAATTTCACTGCCGGTACGTTGCGAGATAGCTCCAGTGCCGTTCGAATGGGAATAGTGCCCATGAAGGAGCCATCGTAATTTTTAGGGGTGTAGTACCTGTAGCCGTCGGGATAGCTAACGGGGGTATCGGCAATCAAACTAGCTGGGGTAAAGCGACCGGATGCAAAGGCGGTGTAGTAAACAAAGGGTTTAAAGGCTGAGCCCGGTTGGCGGTGAGCTTGCAATACCCGGTTATACTGACTTTGCTGGTAGTCAACTCCGCCCACCATGGCCTTGACAAAATGGGTGCGGGGGTCAATCGCTACCAGGGCTATCTGGTCAGCCGTGGTGGCAATACGGGCGTGGTGAGCCTGAACGACTTCTTCGGCCATGCGCTGAAGACTCAGATCGACGGTGGTTTGGACTCGCATTCCACCCTTTAACACCGCCTCATTGCCAAACCGTTGTTTCATTTCCTTAACCGCGGCTTCTGTGACGTAGGGCAGAATACTACTGCGAAAGGATTTCACTTCTCCCAAAACCAGGGGGGTGGTTTTGGCCGAGGACTCTTCTTGAGCGGTAATCCAACCAAGCTGACGCATGCGGTTGAGGACAGTCAGCTGTCGTTCTTTGGTGTACTGGTAATGGTTAAAGGGGCTGTAGTCCTCAGGGGCTTGAATCAACCCCGCCATCATGGCGGCTTCGGGCAAGGTTAGATCCTTAGCAGACTTATTAAAATAGCTCTGGGCTGCGGTTTCGGCACCGTAGTTGTTATGCCCCCAGTAGACCTGGTTGAGATACATTTCTAAAATCTCATCTTTAGAAAAAATCTGCTCCAGGCGCAGGGCCAAAACCGCCTCTGCCAGTTTACGACTGAAGGCCCGGCGGGGGGTAAGAAAGAGGTTTTTAACCAACTGCATGGTAATGGTAGATCCACCTTCCACCGTTGATCCAGCGGCAAAGTTGGCCAGTAGAGCCCGACCCAGGCTGCTGGGGTTAATACCGTTATGGGAGTAGAAATAGCTATCTTCGATCGCCAGCACCGCCCGCTTCAGATGGGGTGACATGCGATTAATGTCCACCACCTCCCGGTTGGCCTCATCGTGCAAACTATAGAGCAGCTTGCCGTTAATATCGTAGATATAGCTAGTTTCGGTGGGTACGTAATTACGCAGGATACGTACATCGGGCAGATTACGAAAACTAATAGCCAGCCCTACCAGGCCCCCAGCCGCAATTGAGCTGCCAATCATGGCAATGCCAAGCAGGGTGGCGGCTGTTACCTGGCCCACATCTTGAACATACTTCAGCAGGCTGTTGGTGCGTTGCAGGCGTTTAGGCTGAGGATAGCTATGCTGGCGAAGGGTACTGGGGCGAGACACGTTGGTTAGTAATGTTAGTAATGGTGGAACAGAAAAAATGCTGGAGTCAGAATTCTAGCAACTACCAGGGGGCAATCAGGAGATAGATTGCTGCAATTATAGTCGGCCCCCTTCAAATCTGGAGATCCATAGGGACAGGAAGGGCATAAAATGCAACCTAGCCCTGCAATTGCTGATCGTCCCATGGCTCTTTCCTCCGCTTTAGAGTCCCTGCCCCCCGCCTTGGGGTGGATTTATCGGGGTATTAGTGAGGTTTTTCCTGACCAGCCCGAGGCTCAAGATGGGGAGCAAAATCTGGTCTATCGGTTAATCAATAGCGATCGCCCCCTACGGATCAAGCTGGGCATCGACCCCACCATGACCGAAATTCACCTGGGCCATAGTATTCCTGTGCGTAAGTTGCGGGCCTTTCAAGACGCTGGCCACACCGCTGTACTGATCATCGGCGACTTTACCGCCCGGATTGGTGATCCCACCGGTAAATCCGAGGTGCGCCGCCAACTAACCCAGGCAGAGGTGCAGGCCAATGCCCAAACCTATCTGGATCAGCTACGGCCCATCCTGGACTTTGATACCCCCGGTCGCCTGGAAATTCGTTACAACTCAGAATGGCTATCGGCCCTGGATCTGGGCAAAATTATCGAGCTGTTGGGTACCATGACCGTTGGTCAAATGCTGGCCAAAGAAGGATTTGCCGATCGCTACGAGAAAGGTAATCCAGTGTTTCTCCACGAGTTTCTCTACCCCTTGATGCAGGGCTACGACTCAGTGGCAGTGCAGTCGGACGTAGAACTGGGGGGCACCGATCAAAAGTTCAACATTGCCGTTGGCCGCGACCTGCAACGCCACTTTGGCCAATCTCCCCAGTTTGGTATGCTGCTTCCCCTGCTCTTGGGGACGGATGGCCACCAGAAAATGTCTAAGTCCCTGGGGAATTACATCGGTCTGCAGGAAGATCCCCTGACCATGTATTCCAAGCTGGAGAAAATCCCTGACACCCTCATCCAAAACTACTTTGAACTGCTAACCACCACCGATCTGGCCAACCTGCCCGCCCATCCCCGGGATCAGCAAAAACAACTGGCCTTGACGGTTACGGCCCAGTTCCACGGCCCTGAGGTCGCCCAACAGGCCCAACAGGCTGCCCTTACCCTGGTCCAGGGAGGAGGGGAAGGGGCGGCGGGGGTGCCAGAGTTTTCCCTAGCGACGATTAGTTTTCCTGCCAAGATGTTCTATCTGGTCGCCGCCACCGGACTCTGCGCCACCAGTAGCGAGGCCCGGCGGCAAATGCAAGGGGGAGGGGTGAAGCTGGAGGGCGAGAAAATTGCTGATCCTGACCAACTGGTGGAGAACGCTACTACCCTGGCGGGTAAGGTGCTGCAGGTGGGAAAGAAAAAGTTTGTTCGACTGGTGATGTAATGGTTTGCTCGTTGTTCTTGAGTTATAAACCTGGCTTACACCATCCTGATTAGCCCGTAAGGTAATCAGGATGGTATGTATAGGCTAAATAATAGTAACGGGACTGGCGCTGTCAATAAAGTAGTCTTGCAGATGCAGGATACTGTCAGTGCCGGCGTCAAACCCAGCGGTACCATCGTTAAAGGCGATGAAGGTGCCGCTTTGGAAGCTCACCCTAAAGGCCCGGGCGCTGTTGGCGGTAAACACCCCAGCGGTGAGTACCGCCTGGATAGCTGCGGGGGTGAGACTAGCTGCTGTACCACTGGAGGCAGTCAGGGTGATGGCAGTAACAGTGCTGGGCGCATCGATTTGATCTTGATTGCCCAAGGGGCGCGAGCTGTAGTCGATAATCACATCAAAACCAGCAAATAATTAGGGAATCCCCCAGGGCAGTAAAGATAAATTGGTCATTACCGCTGCCACCAGTCAAGATATCTTTACCGGCTCCGCCATTGAGGGCGTCGTTACCGGCTCCGCCATTGAGGGCATTGTTACCGGCGTCACCTTGGTAGTTATCGTTACCGGTAGTACCGTTCCAGTCATTGTCAGAGATACTGATACTGCTAAAAGTGGAGCCACCCAGGCCATAGGTACTCCCCGACAGCAGGGTTAGAAATGCGGTTTCACTCTCCTCCACCACCAGGTCATCAATGGCGACCAGGGGAATTTCCACCGTAGAGGATCCGGCCAGGAAGGTAGCTGTAGTTGGGATACTGGCGTAGTCCACACCATTAACAGCAGTTCCTGTCAAGGTGAAGTTCACCTGTAGAGAACCGCCGGTGGGGCCGGTGCGGTTCAGCACAAACTTGGAGTTACCAACACTAGCAGGGCTCTCACTGGTGAAGCCATCGCTATTGAAGGAAATCCAAACCCGCTGCAGGTCATCGTCGACGATGGCACCCGTGGCGGTGGCGGTGGTCAGGGTAGCGCCGTTGGTGGGGCCAGAGAGGGCAACGGTAAAGTCTTCGTGGGGTTCTACGGTAGTATCTCCCTGCACGTTGACCGTAATCACCTTGGTGGTTTCGTTAGCGGCGAAGCTCAGGGTACCCGTGGGCAAGACGCCTCCAGCGAAGTCACTGGCGTTGGCGGGGTTGGTGCCACTACCGGTGACCGCCCAGCCAACATCAGCGACCCCTGTGGTATTGCCACTGCGGGTAACGGTAAAGGTAAAGGCTTTAGTGCCACTATTGCCCTCGGTCTCGATGGCATTGGTGGGGGCGATAGAAAAGCTAGTGTCATCGTTGAGGATGGTACCCGTGGCAGTGGCGGTGGTGAGGGTAGTGCCGTTGGTGGAGCCAGAGAGGGCAACGGTAAAGTTTTCGTCGGGTTCTACGGTAGTATCTCCCTGCACATTGACCGTAATTACCTTGGTGGTTTCGTTAGCGGCGAAGCTCAGGGTACCCGTGGGCAAGACGCCTCCAGCGAAGTCACTGGCGATGGAGGGGTTGGTGCCGCTACCGGTGAGCGCCCAGCCAACCACATTGACCCCTGTGGTATTGCCACTGCGGGTAACGGTAAAGGTAAAGGCTTTAGTAGTACCACTATTGCCCTCGGTCTGGGTGGCATTGGTGGCGGATATAGCCAGGGTTGTAGAACTTGGCGAGCCTGCTAAGTTCCAACCCATGTCCTTAAACATTCCCAGGGTTACGGGTCCCGGGTTAAGAATACTTTCCCGAAAACCTAGAGAATAGGTCATCAAAGCATTGGGTGTGTTGTTCATTGGGTGTGTTACTAAAGACTTCATCTAAGTGACTGTAGCTTGATCCCTGCTGCTAACTAGAAGGAGCATAAAGTTTAACTGGATTTCCACCATTGGCGGCCCTAACATTAATCCCATCGAAAAAAATATTGTTACTGGTGAGTCGGGTTCCTAAGGCGGTAGAACTGTTAGGAAAACTCAGCAAACTTTGTCCAGAACCATTTTCGGTAAAGCGATCATAGACACTTGGAAAACCAGTCCCCAACCCCCATGATCCTATGCCAGATGGGAGCATCCCAGTTTTTCACTAAGCACAAATACTTAGCCTAGGAGAGTGATTCAGATAGGCTGTGGGTAACCTCAGAATTTGAGGAGCATTCTCGGGCTTCCATCGGGCTCCAGTGATTTTAACCCGTTCGCCGATCTGCTTAACAAGGGACTCAACCTCTCCTGAGCCAATGCCCAATCCCTCCCTTTGATAGGCCCCATAGTTGGGTAACCGATGACGATGCTTCTCTAAATAGCGTCGGAAGCAATCGGCTTGGTAGGTCCGCATTCCTTTCAAAATGGGCCACACCTGCTCTACCTCACCCTGCCACAAATGGCGGCGTAATGCCATGCGCTCAGAGTCCAACATCTGCACCTTGTATAGGTTTTCCATCAGATGGAACCAGTCCAGCACTTCAATGCGCTGCGGAACTTGTTCGCCACCAAAGGTTCGAGCAATCGTCCACACACCGTCATGGCCATCGCCAAGCACGATAAATTCTGCCTCCAAGGGTTCAGCTATGCTCCAGGTCTGGAGGGCCGTGTTGTCTTGAAAGAAGACCTCATAGACACCGTTACCTAAGCTCACCGCCTTGTAATCTTTCCAGCTACTCTTTGCCTCTGCGTCATCGGTCTCGACCCTCAGACGGATCTTGCCCCCGTCAAGGCTGGCGTGGCTGGAGGCCACTTTACTCTCTGCTAAGGGGATGGTCGTGCGATTCACCAGGCGATGGAGGGTACTGTGCCCCATTCGAATACCGGTTAGCATATAGATTTGCTCCTCTGCCTGCTGATAGGAGACCTGGGCGCAGGTTCTTAGACCACACTTTTCCATTATCGGGCTCCAGGGCGTGCTGGGGGGCAACTTCAGAGCTTCAGCCTGCTTACTACCAATCGTCACGGCTCCCACGCAACTGGTTAGGGTTCGGGTTCGACCTGAGGTGTTTGGGCAGAGATTTGTTGAAAATTTTTGAGCATGGCTGACCCTACCGTGGTTAGCACGTGATCTCGAATCTCTAGTTCCAGTTCTTCAAAGGTTTGGATATTTTCTGCGTCACTGTTATGGAATAAGATGTCGG
>JAGWXD010000086.1 GCA_018970085.1 Cyanobacteria bacterium REEB459 | reverse complement strand
GTACGGCAACAACATCATTTCTGGTGCGGTGGTTCCTTCCTCCAACGCCATCGGTCTGCACTTCTACCCCATCTGGGAAGCAGCTTCCCTGGATGAGTGGCTGTACAACGGTGGTCCTTACCAGCTAGTGATTTTCCACTTTTTGATTGGCGTGTTCTGCTACATGGGCCGGGAATGGGAACTGAGCTACCGTCTAGGTATGCGTCCCTGGATCTGCGTTGCCTACTCTGCTCCTGTAGCTGCGGCGACTGCGGTATTTCTGATCTACCCCATCGGTCAAGGTTCTTTCTCCGATGGTATGCCCCTGGGTATTTCTGGAACCTTCAACTTCATGTTGGTGTTCCAGGCTGAGCACAACATTCTGATGCACCCCTTCCACATGTTGGGTGTGGCGGCAGTGTTTGGTGGTAGCTTGTTCTCCGCCATGCACGGTTCGTTGGTGACCTCTTCTCTGGTGCGTGAGACCACCGAGACTGAGTCACAGAACTACGGTTATCGCTTTGGTCAAGAAGAAGAGACTTACAACATTGTGGCTGCTCACGGCTACTTTGGTCGGTTGATCTTCCAATATGCGAGCTTCAACAACAGCCGTAGCCTGCACTTCTTCCTGGGTGCATGGCCTGTGGTAGGGATTTGGTTCACCGCTCTGGGCATCAGCACCATGGCGTTCAACCTGAATGGTTTCAACTTCAACCAATCGATTCTGGATTCTCAGGGTCGGGTGATTGGTACCTGGGCTGACGTGATCAACCGCGCCAACCTGGGTATGGAAGTGATGCACGAGCGCAATGCTCACAACTTCCCTCTGGACCTAGCTGCGGCTCAGGCTCCTGAAATCATCGGTTAGGTTTAGTTGACTGAGATGTGAATAGGGCGCTCCTGCGGGAGCGTCCTATTTTTTTGGGTGGTTTTTATGGCTTTGGCTAAAAGGCTGGGGAGAGTCCGCCCGTGACCAGTGGGTCTCGGGTTAGGAAACCTCAAAAAGCCAAAATCGGGAAGCCTTCTGACTCGCTTGATATTTTCTTATGTTAAATTCCTCGGTGCCTAGGGAAAGAGTTTAGTAAGGTGCTGAGGCAAACGGTTGGGACGAGCCCTATTTACTGAGTTATGGTTGGGACGATGGTTAATTTACGCCTGAGACTATGCCTTGGTTTAATGTTCTTACTCTCCATGGTTGGCCCGAAGGTAACCATGGCGGCCAATCCTGGCAAGGCGGAAGTAACCTCGGATGCCTCCCAGGTCCCCTCCATGCCGGTGATGAGCTTCGCCGCCTATGGAGACATGCCCTATCTGATTAAGTTGCCCAATGGCCGCACGGACGATCAGGTGTTGACGGAGGATATCGCCCCGGCCCTGCGACGACGGGAGGATATTCCCTTTGTGATTCACCTGGGGGATCTAAGTAGACCCGAAACCGCCTGCTCCGATAATTGGCTACGCCAGTCCCAAACCTTTTGGCAAAGAGAACTGGTCAAACCAGTGTTTTATACTCCCGGAGATAACGACTGGGCCGATTGCGATCGCGAATCCCTGGCGGTACGCCAAAGCGAAATCGAGCGCTTGCAACAGTTGCGTACCATTCTTTTTAGTAGCCCTAAAACCGTTACACCCGGTTGGCAACTAGAGGAAGTCCAAAGAATTCTTGCCAGGGATCCTGAGTTTACCCATCCTGAAAATTCCCTGGCAGCGATCCGTAGGGTGCTGGCTATAACTCCTGGACAGTTTGCCCGGGAATGGCGCTACGAAACCCAGTCCGAGCTACCGGAAAATGCCATCTGGTGGCGTGATGGGGTCCTATTTGTGACTGTACATATGATCAGTACAGATAACGGTCGTACGGAAATTTTAATTGACGATCCAAAGCGGGCGATCGCCCTGGTGGATGAGCGGGATCGCCAAAATCAGCTCTGGCTGAATCGAGCCTTTGAACTGGCCCAAAAACAAGATACTAAGGCTGTAGTGGTGGCTACCCAGCTTGATCCCTTTGGCCCAGCGATCCAACAGGAAACCCCCCTCTCCCGCTGTCTGAGTAACCCTGCCTACGCGGGCTTTTGTAAACAGGTTCAAACCCTATCAGGCGGTCTGGGTAAGCCAGTTTTACTCCTTCACGGCGATACCAATGCCTATTGTCTGGATCAACCCTTTGATAATTCGAAAAATCTCTGGCGTCTGAATGCCCCCGGTGATTTTAAGTATATTGATGCCGTTGTGGTCAAAGTCTTTCCCACCGATCTAAACCAGCCCTTTCAGGTGACTGGCTTACTTTCAGGAACAGCTGCTCCATCCGTTTGTGACTACAGTCGGTAAAGATTTTCCCTAGCCGCAGCCAGATTTGACAGACTTGCCCCTAACCCCAGAAACCTATCATCCTGGCCATCTCGATTCCTAAGACAGCTTCTATGGGGGCTGTCTCAAGGGCGTTGGACGGATCTACCAGCAGACCTTTATCGATATCTACACCCGATTGGCCACGGTCAAGCTTAAGACCGCCTGGTGGCGGCTGAACTGCTTAATGACCGGGTGATTCCCTGCTGTGAAGCTCAGGGTGTACGCCTGTTCACCGACCGAGGCACTGACTACTGTGGCAATGTCGCCCACTTTTCCCCCTGCGGGTGGTGGTCTGCAGCTCCAGGCCCTGCCCCACGGCTAGGATGCGGTGAGGTCGTATACCATGTCGCCGACAAAGCGCCGGAAGGATTCATTTTCGACGAACTGCTCATAGACCTAGGTGTCGTCCTTTAAGAGCAGTTGCATCACCTTGCCGAGGGCCTGGCGTGGGCCAGGCGGGCGGTGTGGGGGGTGTTCTGCTTGGCGTTCTGGAAGCCGCTACCCTGGGGGCGATGTCTCATTCATGTTGGCACACAGGGAAATGAGTAACCAGACTTTGCCGACATAAGTTCCTTATCCTAGAGTAAAGTGCTTGCGATCGCCCATCAACTTCTTCCCCAGTATTTTCGGGATTAGAATACACATGATCAACCAGAGAAACCCCACGCTAAACCCAGCCGCAATATCGGTTGGGTAATGTACGCCTAAATAAAGACGGCTGAAGCCAATGAGGACGATGGCGCTACTGGCAGTTCCATAGATCCAGCGGGACTGTCGAGGATACCAGCAGGCGTAGACATAGGCCAGAAATCCGTACAGAACCAGCGCCCCCAGTGCATGACCACTGGGAAAACTATAGGATGTTTCATGGATTAAAGGCGACCATAGTACAGGTCGAGGACGGGCAAAAACAAGCTTAAGCCCTTGGTTTAGCACCAGCGCACCCACACAGGCAACAATGAGCATCCATGCTTCAAGCCGTCGCCCCCGCCACAAAAACCAGCCCAAATTCACTAGAACAATGACAACAACGAGTTCTGGATCACCCAGACGGGTAATACTTATCATCAGTTGATCCAGCAGGGGAGTTGCCCACTGATGCAGCCATAACAGCAGTATCGTGTCGAATTGAAAGGTTTCTTTCTCCCAAACTTCCTGGCAGAGCCAACCCAAGCCTGCCAGTAGCAGCACGCAGGCAAACAATCCTAGCAAGCTAGTCAACCCTAGTTTGGGCAAGAAATGAGAGCAATTTTTGACTATCTGGTTCATTGGATTAGCAAGGTTGAGATGATATCTCTAGCGTAGGGAGCAATCGTCAAGAAGCTGGAAAGAATGTCTTTTCAACTTCTTAACAGTGTTTGCTTACTTTGGATATGTTAGCGATTCAGATTCAGTCATCGAATTCTGGATCGCTAGCGCAAGATCTGATTATAAGGAGCTTTGACGATGAACTCGAAGATGAAATGGCTTTTAACCGGAAGCGCGATCGCTCTGATGGTTTGTAATAGCTAGGACTTTATCTGACACTCTGTGTAAACTAGTACTGACTTAGGAGTGTCACCATGACTACCCAAGAGAAGATTGTGAAGAACAAATTGGGTCTGTTAAACCTGGCCAAGACCCTCGGCA
>JAGWXD010000008.1 GCA_018970085.1 Cyanobacteria bacterium REEB459 | reverse complement strand
TGCTTTGCCTTTGCCGCCATCTCGATTTTGACCACGGTGGGGATTGTCCTCACCTTGATCTTTGAAAGCCTTGACTTTTTCCTCGACCCTTACTTTCGTCAGGCCCTCTGGCTAGAGCGCCTGACCACCTCGGTTACCTCTGGATCGGCAGAGCAGCTTAAGCAGCTTAAGGATCAAATTCAGGGCATCGATCCCCGAGATCTGGTGGATCGAGCCAGATCTATGGGCTTGACTCCCCCCGGCGCGGTAGCGGGCTTTTTCTATGCCCTCAAGCAGTTTTTCACCGATACCCGCTGGACTCCACTATTTAAAGACGCCGACTTTGGCATTTTTGTGCTGGTCAGCGCCACCCTGATGACCACAGCGATCGCCATGGCGGTAGCCATTCCCTTGGGTTTATTAATTGCCATTGCCCTGAGTGAATATGCCCCGCCCTCACTGCGCCAGCTACTCAAGCCGATTTTAGAGTTGATTGCCGGGGTCCCTTCGGTGGTATTTGGCTATTTCGCCCTGCTCACCGTCACCCCGTTCTTGCAAACCTTTATCCCTGGCTTGCAGGTGTTCAATGCCCTGAGTGCCGGTATCGTGCTGGGAATTTGTATCCTACCCCTGGTGGCCTCTCTCAGCGAAGATGCTATCCACGCAGTTCCTGACGACCTGCGCCACGCTGCCCTGGCCATGGGAGCCACCCGGCGAGAAATGATTCAGGCGGTGGTGGTGCCATCGGCCATTTCGGGCATTGTCGCTTCGATGATTCTGGCTGTGTCTCGAGCTATTGGGGAAACCATGATTGTCAGTCTGGCGGCGGGTCAAAATCCCCAACCCATTGACGGCAGCCTGGATTTTATTAATCCCCTGATACCGGTTATGACCATGACCAGCTTTATTGTGCAGGTCAGCCAGGGAGATGTGCCCTTCGGCACCCTCTCTTATAAAACTATTTTCACCGTGGGCATGGCGTTGTTTTTGCTAACCCTTGGTTTAAATATTCTCAGCTACTGGTTTGTCCGCCGCTTTCGGGAGAAATACGACTAATGGCCAAATCCTTTACCCAGCCTGATGATCGGGCTCAACCGCCAGTTTTTCTTGCCTCTCTATCTCAGCGTAAAACCCTGGGGGGGCTATTTCAACTGCTGGCCTGGTTGGCCACGGTGCTGGCGATCGTTATCCTGGCCTGGTTGCTACTAGATGTTGCCCGGCAGGGTTGGTCCCGGTTGGACTGGCAATTTCTGACCAGTTTCCCTTCCCGACGGGCGGCCCAGGCCGGAATTGTTGCCTCCCTAACCGGTACCTTCTGGATTATGATTATTGTCGCTTTGGTGTCCTTTCCGGTGGCGGTGGGGGCCGCCCTCTATCTGGAGGAATTTGCCCGCGATAGCTGGTTCAGCCGCCTGATCGAAATCAATATCAACAACCTGGCTGGGGTTCCCTCCATTATCTATGGTCTGCTGGGCCTAACGGTGTTTGTGCGGATTATGGAACCGATTACCGGCGGGCGATCGCTGCTGGCTGGAGCCCTGACCCTGGCCTTGTTGATACTGCCCATCATCATTGTGGCCACCCGGGAGGCTCTGCGGGCCGTACCTGATAGCATTCGCATGGCGGGTTTAGCCATGGGGGGCAGTCGCTGGCAGGTGGTCTGGGCCCATGTGTTACCTGCGGCCTTTTCCGGGATTTTAACTGGTATGATTCTGGCCCTATCCAGAGCGATCGGTGAGACCGCACCTCTAATTGCCCTGGGCGCTCTGGCCTTTGTACCCTTTACCCCCGGCTGCAGCAAGGAGTTTCCCTACTTCAACCCAGGCGATATCGTCCGCTGCCCAGGAGATCTGCTCCACAGTGCCTTCACCGTCATGCCCATTCAAATCTTTAACTGGATCGGTCGACCCCAAAAGGCCTTCCATGACAATGCAGCGGCGGGCATTATTGTCCTGATGGCAATGCTTTTATTGATGAATGGGGGCGCGATTCTTTTGCGCAATCGTTCTCAGGGAGCCAGAGGCAAGAGCTGACGGGTCAGCCTCTTAACCTGGGCTTAACTAAAGCCAGGGTAAACCTTAGTCTTTTCATCAGGTCTTCTTAGGTTTGTTTCCCTAAAGTCCCTAATGGTGAGTTTATTTTTCCTAAAAGGCCACGGAGAACGTCCCATGAAACTTAGCAGACAAAGATTTAGCCATTACGCTCTGGGTAGCGTGGTAACCCTGGCTGTAGCTTTGGGAATTGGCACAACCAACGCATTTTCCCAGAGTTCCACCACCATTAAAGTTGACGGCTCCAGCACCGTTTACCCAATCTCTGAAGCCATGGCTGAAGAGTTCATGAAACAGAATTCTGGCACCCAGGTAACCGTTGGTGTTTCCGGTACCGGCGGTGGTTTCAAGAAATTCTGCGCTGGCGAAACTGATATTTCTAACGCCTCCCGCCCCATCAAAAAATCTGAGATCGAAGCCTGCAAAGCCAAAGGTATTGAGTACACCGAAATCGAAATTGGTAAAGATGCTCTGTCGGTCGTGGTCAGCACAAAAAATACCTGGCTGACCGACATCACCATCGCCGAACTGAAGAAGCTGTGGGAACCAGACGCTGAGAAGAAAATTATGAAATGGAATGAGGTTAACCCCAAGTGGCCTGATACAAAGATTGCCCTCTACGGGCCAGGTACTGACTCGGGCACCTTTGATTACTTCACGGCGGCGATAGTTGGGGTAGAAGATTTTAGCCGGGCTGACTATACCGCTACCGAAGATGACAACATCATCGCTCAGGGGGTTTCTAAGGATGAGAACGCCCTGGGATACTTTGGCTATGCCTACTATGTAGAAAACAATAAAATACTCAGAACCGTCAAGGTAAATGGGGTTGAGCCCAGTGAAACAACCGTTAATAACGGTGCCTATCACCCCCTGGCTCGTTCCCTCTACATCTACGTTAAAAAGTCCAGCCTGAGCAGTAATCCTAAGGTCAAAGCCTTCGTAGAGTTTAATCTCAAAAATGCTAGACGTATCGTTCCCGATATCGGTTACGTGGCTCTGCCTGAAAGTCGTTATACTGCCGCCCTGAAAAACCTGTAATCCCCTGCCAACTAGGGATTGTAGTTAATCCTACGGCCGATTTACTATGCCGGGTGTTAGAAAAGGCTCCGCAAGCTGAAAGGCTCTTGCTGCACTTTCTAACATCCGCTTAGGCAATTCAGCCCATCTGTCTAGTTATTTTTTGGTTAACGCTTGACACCTGGCCCTGCGTCCTTCAATGGCCTGGAACTACCTCCCCAACTTTGCCGATTCTCCCCATGGAAGACTTTGCCCAGCCTCGACCATCGGCCCCTCTGTTATCTCGATTCAAATACCTGGTGGCCCCTCTGCTGGTGGCTTCGGTGGTTATTCATGGTCTTTTCCTCGTCCTACCCCTGCCGTCTAAATCTAAGGCCGAGCCTCCCAAAAAAGAGAAACCAAAGGATGAATTTGTCGATCTACTGAGCATTGGCAAAGTCGCTCCCGCTAAGCCCAAGGCCCCCCAGGCTCAGCCCCAGGTAGCGGCGCCCCCGGCTCCAAAGCCGGTAGCCGCAGTGTCAGCCATACCTCGAACGGTTATTCCCGGTCCTAAGCCGGCGGTGCCGCCCCCGCCCCAGGGCGCTACCCCTGCTCCCCCCTCTCCCTCTGGTCCAGCTCCCGTAGTCGACGTCCAAGCGGCCCAAGCCGGCCAATCTCAGCAGGCCATCGACTTAGCCAATAGCTTAAGCCGGGGAACCGATCGCAGTGATTACGATATTACCGCCACCGCCTTTCCTGGTCAGGCCTACGACATACCCCACGGTATTAAGGATTGGTCAGGCCAGCAACAGGCCTGCTTTTTTACCCAGGTTAGCTCCACCGCCTATACCCTCCGCCCCGGCGTCCTCAATTTGCGCTACCTATCTCGCAACGTCGAATTAATCGAAAGCCAGGATGTCCCCAAAAGCTTTTCCGGATTTCAAATTGATGCCGTTGGCGGAGGCTACTGTAACGCTTCCCTATTTCAGGTTTCCCAGCCCGGTAAGCGGCCCCTGTTTGTCTCCATTGTCGGTATTGGGGTTGGGGCGGCGGGCCACCAGGCTACCGGGCTGGTGATTCTCTGGGGCAGCGATCCGCGAGCCAGTTAGATACGAACATCCACTCTCGCCTGTTCCACGATTATTTTTACTGCTGATATTTTTACTGCTGATATATTTGTAACAACCTTACTAACTCTTCTGTGTACCCTTGATAGCTACCTGGTATGACTTCCTCCGCTAACCCCCCTAAACCCTCTAAACCCCTATGGCAAACCATGGTCGCTCCCATGCTGTTAGCCTCTCTAGGGTTGCATGGTCTATTCCTGCTGGTGCCCATGGGCCAATCGAAGGAAGGGGCCATTCCTCCTCCTGATCCAGAGAAAGATAGCGTGGCCATTAGCCGATCCCTGCCGCCGGCCCCCCCCAATCCTCCTGGCCTTAGCGCTGCCAACCCAGCTCTGGTTGGTGCTCCCTTACCCGCTGCCGGAGGACTGGTGACAACCCCGGCTAAGGTCAAAGTCGGCTCCTTGCCCGCTCCAGCAGCTTCAAAGCCACGACCAGTCACCAGGGCCAGTGCTACTCCAGCCCCTAGGCCCTCAGCCCCTGCTGCCAGCGTCAGTCCTAGCAGTTCCCTACCCCTGACTCCCCCCAGTGCACCGGTGACTCCGGCTCGACCCGCCATTGATCCTAACCTGGGGCAGCGACTACTGGCCTACGCCTCTACCCTGCAACTATCAGGAGAGCGAGTTAATCAGTTAAGGGGCTATATTTCCCAGCGGTTTAGCCACAACGACGCCACCACCACCTTCGATGCCTACGCCAATAAGCTGAAACAATGGGAAACCCAAGCTCAGCAAGAAACCGGTATCCCCGATCTGACCGCTGAAACAGACCGCAGCCAATTGTCTATTACCTACCAGCAGAGAGTTTGCTTACGGGTGCAGCCAGGGGAAGCTCGGGTTGGGGCGCTGGTTAATCCCGACGGTAGCCAACGGCAGGAACCGGTCTTGCTGCGTAGCTCCGGCTATGCCATTTTGGATCAAGAAGCAGTGGCGCTGGTGAAGAACCATCGCTTCTCTCCCAATGACACCATTAAGGCCTATACCGTGCCAGTTAAGAATCGCCTGGATTACGGACAGCAGCCCTGCTTGGGGCGTTAGTTGCTTGCCCCTGGGCCGGTCCTGGTAATCTGTTTTTATCCGGGTCTGGTTGCCAGGCTTGGGGTATTCTGGCTATGGCAATGGTGCTGACCTACTCCGGCCCTGTAACTATACCAACGGCATCGCAATGGCTGCACGACCAGAGACTAACCCGCGCTTTTTTCCCCGTTGGTGTATTTTTTTTTGTGGTCTGCTGGTGCTTTTAATGGCCCTGGTCTCTAATGGAGACCCCGCCTTTTCAAAGACTCTGGCTGACTGTGCAACCCAGCAGGAGGTCTTTGGCATCGCTCTGAAACAGTACCCGGTTGATCACCAGGGCTTGGTTTCACTGAGTATTGATGTGACCTATCGCCTCCACACCCCAATAGACACCCTAGATGCTTCCGTTTATCCAGACTACCTAGATATGGTTCAGTCGATTAAACAATTCCTGGCTGACTATCCTAACGAATCTGACTATTGGGAAGTTGTGAACAAGCAATTAGCCCAATTGTTACTGGACCAATATCCTACCCTATCGTCGGTTCAACTCAAGATGGGGCTGATGCCAAGTCCTCCAAAGGTTGACTTCGATCGCTTCAGTCAAGTTCTCATGACCCGCCCCGGCGGTTGCCCCCTACTAACGGCCCCCTCCCCTTAGGCAGTCAGAAAGCCGGAGTTTTTAGCCCAATCAGCGGCCCGGAGACTGGAGCTAGGCCCCTAGCCAGGACCAATTATAGAAGTCTGAGGCAAATTGAAATCCTCAGTATTTTTTAAGTATTATTGAGGTTACCTCAGTTTGAGATCCGTCGGCGATGCCCCATCACCACTCCTCCAGTGATCACAGCCATGGCCATGGCGGGCACGTTCACCAGCCCTTTAATTACAACCGAGCCTTTGCGTTGGGACTGATATTGAATGGGGGCTTCGTTATCACCGAGTTTGGCTGTGGGTTGCTGGCAAATTCGGTGGCCCTGATGGCAGATGCTGGCCATAATCTGAGCGATGTTCTGGCCCTGCTGCTGGCATGGGTTGGCAATTTACTGCTGCGGCGTCCGGCCTCTAGGCGGTACACCTACGGCTGGCGCAAGTCATCAATTTTAGTCGCTTTTCTTAATGGGATTATCTTACTGGTGGCAACCGGTGGGATTCTTTGGGAAGCGGTGCAGCGTCTACTCTATCCTGCCGGGGCGTTGGTTAATAGCCAGATGGTGATTGCCGTTGCCACCCTTGGCATCGGCATTAATGCCCTCACGGCCTTGATGTTTGCCTCGGGGCGTCGGGGCGATATGAATATTCGGGCGGCCTTTCAGCATATGGCTGCCGATGCTTTAGTCTCGGCTGGGGTGGTGGCGGCGGCTATGGGCATTTGGCTAACCCACTGGCGATGGCTAGATCCAGTCCTTAGCTTAATTATTTGTCTCTTCATAATTTTCAGCACCTGGGGATTATTGTTAGAGTCCTTTCACCTGGCGATTGACGGAGTACCCCATGGGATTGATCAGCGGGCTATTCACAGCTATTTGTGTGAACGGCCCGGTGTAACCCAGGTGCATGACCTACATATCTGGAGTATGAGCACCGTGGAAACCGCCTTGACAGCTCATTTGGTGACGCCTGGGGGGCATCCCGGTGATGAGTTTCTGCTTAAGATTGGTCAGGAATTGCGTCAGCACTTTGGGGTTCAACATGTCACCCTGCAAATTGAGGTTGGTGACTCCAGTCACCCCTGTCTGCTACAGGCCAACTGCCAGGTTTGACCGGAAAAACCCTCTATCGGCCACCGGCCCTTGATCGAATATGCTGGCTGTGGCCCCAGAGATTGACTAGGGTCAGACTATATAGCCCCACTGCACGGAGAAGTCAGCTAAAGGGTGATTACATAGCAACTCTCAACTAGCCATCGCTAGCGGTGCTGATTAGGGTGAGTAGGGCGGTTTCATCCAGGATGGTGAGACCGAGTTTTTCCGCCCTGGTCAATTTTGAACCAGCCTTGTCTCCCGCCACTACGTAGTCGGTCACCTGGCTGACGCTACTGACCACCTTGCCCCCCGCCGCCTCAATTTTGGCGGTAGCCTGGGGACGGCTCAGGTGGGGTAGGGTGCCGGTGAGCACAAAGGTTTTACCGGCCAGGGGTTGGTCGGCGGTGGCGGCGGTCTGTCCGGCACTAGCCAGAGTCAGGCCAGCCTGCTGCAAGCGTTGTATCAAGGCCTGGTTGGCGGGGTTGGCAAACCACTGACTCACCGCCTGGGCAATTTCGGGGCCGATACCGTCGATGCTGGCCAGGCGATCGCTGGGGGCCACCGCCAGGGCTTCCACCGAGGGGAAATGCTGGGCCAGGGTTTTAGCGTTGACCGTACCGACGTGGCGGATGCCTAAACCGTAGAGCACCGCTGCCCAGGGGCGGGTTTGGGAGGCGGCGATCGCCCCCACCAATTTCTGGGCCAGTTGGGGCCCCATGCGGTCTAGGGGCAGCAGGTCCTCCACCGTCAGCCCGTAGAGATCGGCCACGGAGTGCACCAGCCCCTGATCCACCAATTGCTGCACCCACTTCACCCCCAACCCCTCAATATCCAGGGCATCGCGGCGGGCCCAGTGGATGATCGCCCCCTGCACAATGGCGGGGCAGGAGCGGTTGATGCAGCGGGTTACCGCCTCCTCCGCCAGTTTCACCAGGGCTTCGCCGCACTGGGGGCAGTGACCGGGCATGGTCACCGGGGTGGCGTCAGGGGGCCGCAGTTCCGGCATCACCCGCACCACCTCAGGGATAATTTCCCCCGCCTTGCGGAGGATCACCGTATCCCCCTGGTGAATATCCAGGGCCGCCAGGCGATCGCCATTATGCAGAGTGGCCCGGGCCACGGTGGTACCCGCCAGTTGCACCGGCTCTAGTTCCGCCACCGGGGTCACCGCCCCGGTCCGGCCCACCTGAAAGGTCACCCCCTGTAGCCGGGTGGGCACTTCCTCCGCCGGGTACTTGAGGGCCACCGCCCAGCGGGGAAACTTCTGGGTAAAGCCCAGTTCCTCCTGCAGGGCGAAGTCGTTGAGCTTCACCACCACCCCGTCGGTCAGGTAGGCGAGCTGGTAGCGCTGGCTGGCCCAGGTGTCGTAGTAGGTTTGCACCTCAGCGCTGGACGGGCAGAGCTGGCGGTTAGGGTTGACCCGGAAGCCAAAGCGGTGCAGCAATTCCAGGGCCTGCCATTGGCTGCCGGGGAGGGGCCCGACCTGGGGGTTTGCGGGTAACAAGTGGAGGGTATAGGCAAAAAAATCGAGCTGACGCTGGGCCACAATGCGGGAATCCAGCTGGCGCAGGGTACCGGCGGCAGCGTTGCGGGGATTGGCGAAGGGAGCCTCCTCCCGGGCCAACCGTTCCTGGTTAATCTGCTCAAACACCGCCAGGGGCAGGAAGGCTTCCCCCCGCACCTCCACCACGGCCGGGGGGTGATCGGTTTGCAATCTTAGGGGAATGGAGCGAATGGTTTTGACATTTTGGGTAATGTCTTCACCAGCGCTACCATCGCCCCGGGTAGCGGCCCGCACCAGGATGCCTTGTTCGTAGGTAAGGGCCAGGGCGGACCCATCAATCTTCAGCTCCGCCACGTACTCCACCGCTCCCATTGCGGGAACCTGACGCCGCCAACGCTCTTCCCAGGCTTGAAATTCCCCCAGGTTAAAGGCGTTTTCCAAGCTGTAGAGGGGGATGGCATGGCGCACCGAGGTAAATTGGCTGGCGGGTTTTTCCCCGATACGCTGGGTAGGGCTATCGGCGGTAATCAGCTGGGGATGGGCGGTTTCCAGATCCTGGAGTTCCCGGTAGAGGCGATCGTAGACCTCGTCGGCCATAATCGGGGCGTCCAGCACATAGTAGGCGTAGCTGGCAGCCTGCAGTTGCTGGCGCAGGGTGGCCACCCTGGCCACCTGAGACTGGCTGGTACCTGACTCCATTTCCCCTCCTGGACCGATGCCGTGGCTAGTAGTCTATCAAGATTCCACCCATGATCACGGTCTATTGGCCTGGCCCTTCACCCCCGCTGCGGGCACCCCTCCTGAGGAGGCATTTACCCACCCCGCCCTACGGGCACCCCTCCTAAGGAGGGGATGGGTCTGTCTCTGCCGGTGAGAACCTCAAAGCATAGAGCCTCCCTTTCCCCTCCCAGGAGGGGAAAGGGGTGGGTTCCGTCCTGGGAGTGACCAGAGGTGAGTTGGGCACACTATAACCACCCCTCACCCGATCGCCCCGTGGCCTACCCCATCATCCCCTACAACCCCATCCTCAAAGAACGCGCCCGCCAGCTGCGCCAAAATATGACACCGGGCGAAATCAAACTCTGGCAGCACCTCAAGGGAAAACAATTACTGGGCTATGACTTCGATCGCCAGCGCCCTATAGATCACTTCATCGTTGATTTTTACTGCAAACAACTCATGCTCGCCCTTGAAATTGATGGTTCTTCCCATGACGGTGCAGCCGCCCAAGCCAGGGACCAGAGACGACAAGCTCGTTTAGAAGCCTTGGGTGTTCGCATGCTCCGCTTCCAGGAAGCTAAGGTGCGCCGGGATGTTGAAGCCGTGGTGGAGGCCATTAGGGTTTGGATATTAGCTTGCCCAGAACATTCCCCTCCTGGGAGGGGCTAGGGGTGGGTTCCGTCCTACGGGCACCCCTCCTGAGGAGGGGAAGCACAGAGCTCCCTCTTGAGAAGAGCCTGGCGGTGGGCGAAGCGGGCGTCTAGCCATTAGAATTTTAACAGTACCTCTATAGCTTCCCTGGCACCCAGGTGTCTATTACCTATGACCAATGCCGCGGCCCTACCCCCCGCTGAACTCGCCGCTGCGGTTGAGCAACGCCGTAATTTTGCCATTATTTCCCACCCGGACGCGGGTAAAACCACCCTCACAGAAAAGCTACTGCTCTACGGTGGGGCCATTCAAGAGGCGGGGGCGGTGAAGGCCAAGCGGGCCCAGCGCAGTGTCACCTCCGACTGGATGGAGCTGGAGCAGCAGCGGGGCATTTCCATCACCTCCACGGTGCTGCAGTTTGCCTACGGCGGCTACACCATTAACCTGCTGGATACCCCCGGTCACCAGGACTTTAGCGAAGATACCTACCGCACCCTGGCCGCCGCCGATAATGCGGTGATGTTGGAAGACGCCGCCAAGGGCTTAGAGCCCCAAACCCTGAAGTTATTTGAGGTCTGTCGGCTGAGATCGCTGCCGATCTTCACCTTCTTCAACAAAATGGACCGCCCCGCCCGGGAACCCCTGGAGCTGCTGGACGAAATTGAGCAGCGGCTGGGGATGCAAACCTACGCCGTCAACTGGCCGATCGGCATGGGCGATCGCTTCAAGGGGGTGTTTGATCGTCGACATCGCCAGTTTCACCTGTTTGAGCGCAGCGCCCACGGCAGTCGGGCCGCCCGGGACACCGTGGTGGACCTGGCCGATCCAGCCATCCAAACCTTGCTGGATAAGGACCTCTACCAACAATTTCGGGAGGAGCTGGAGGTGATTGAAGAACTGGGCCCCGCCCTCGATCTAGAGGCGGTACACGCCGGTCAGATGACCCCGGTGTTCTTTGGTAGCGCCATGACCAATTTCGGCGTGCAGTTGTTCCTGGATGCCTTCCTGGACTACGCTCTGAAACCCTCCCCCCGCCGCAGTAATCTAGGGGAGGTGGCCCCCACCCAGCCGGATTTTTCTGGCTTTGTGTTCAAGCTCCAGGCCAACATGGACCCCAAACACCGCGATCGGGTGGCCTTCGTGCGGGTGTGTTCTGGCCGGTTTGAAAAGGACATGGTGGTCAACCATGCCCGTTCCGGTAAAACCGTGCGCCTCTCCCATCCCCAAAAGCTCTTTGCCCAGGGGCGGGAATCCCTAGAGGAGGCCTACCCCGGCGATGTAATTGGCCTGAATAACCCGGGGGTGTTTGCCATTGGCGACACCATCTACCAGGGACAACGGTTGGAGTACGACGGTATTCCCTGTTTCTCCCCCGAGATCTTTGCCTACCTGAAAAATCCCAATCCCTCTAAGTACAAGCAATTCCAGAAAGGGGTGTCGGAACTGCGGGAAGAGGGGGCGGTACAGATCATGTTTTCCACCGATGAGTCCAAGCGCGATCCAATTCTGGCGGCGGTGGGTCAGCTGCAGTTTGAGGTGGTGCAGTTTCGGCTGCAAAACGAGTACAACGTCGATACCATTCTAGAGCCCCTACCCTACAGCGTGGCCCGTTGGGTAGAGGGGGGCTGGCCTGCCCTGGAGGCGGTCGGTCGCCTATTCAATACCGTCGTAGTGAAGGACTGTTGGAATCGCCCCGTGCTGCTGTTTCGCAACGAATGGAATTGTCAACAAATCGCCAGTGACCACCCCGATCTCAAGCTCACAACCATTGCTCCCGTGGCCTCGGGTCAGGAGCCAACAGGTCTATAGTTATGGGCATCGATGGCGATCGCCCGATACCGTTAGTGCTTTTCCCCCATGGTTCTTCTGAGTCAGGTTTCCCTATGGCCGTCATTGCAGCCCAACCCTACGACTATCCCCTACCCTCAACAACGGGTCTGGCCTTACTGATTATCGATATGCAGCGGGATTTTTTAGAACCCGGGGGATTTGGCGCAGCTCTGGGTAATGACGTTACCCGGTTGCAGGCCATCGTCCCGACGGTGCAGCGCTTACAGTCTGCCTTTCGACAGTTGGGTTTACCCATTCTACAAACCGTAGAGGGCCATCGCCCCGATCTGGCCGATTGCCCCCCTAGTAAGTACGAGCGGGGGCAGAGTGTCCTGAAAATCGGTGACCCAGGGCCAATGGGGCGAATTTTGGTGCTGGGGGAGCCAGGTAACCAGATCATTGCTGAGCTGGCCCCCCAACCAGGGGAAAAGGTCATTGAAAAACCGGGTAAAGGGGCGTTCTACAATACCAACCTGGAGTTTTTACTCAAAACCCATAACATTAGCCATTTGATCCTGGCGGGGGTTACCACCGAAGTCTGTGTACAAACCACCATGCGAGAGGCTAACGATCGCGGCTACGAGTGTCTGTTGGTAGAAGATGCCACGGCAAGCTACTTTCCGGAGTTTAAGCAGGCTACCCTGGCCATGGTGCGGGCCCAAGGGGGCATTGTGGGCTGGACCGCTACCGCTGATCAGGTGCTGGCAGCGCTGCAGGGGCAAGGCTGATCAGCCCCCCTGCCCATGTATCGGGAAAGTTACATAGGCCCAGCCCCTCACCTACCAGACTAGATGGCCTGGGCCTGGCAAAATCCTTGATAATTCAAGAGTTGATTGCCATCCTTAAAATCTGGCCAGGGTCAGCCACCCCGCCAGCCCCAACTAAATCAAAATTTGACTTTCCCTGGAGTCCCCAACTCGTTAAACTAACAATGATAAGAGAATCATCCCGCGATTAAATAACTATGTCTGTCGTTAGCCAAGTCATTCTGAACGCCGATGATGAGCTGCGCTACCCCACCAGCGGTGAGCTAAAGGCCATCGAAGACTTTTTGAAAACCGGTGAGCAGCGTACCCGCATCGCTACCACCCTGGCCGAGAATGAAAAAAAGATTGTGGACCAGGCTAGCCGAGAGCTATGGCGGCGGCGACCTGATTTTATTGCCCCCGGTGGCAACGCCTTTGGCCAAAAACAACGGGCTCTCTGTATTCGCGACTACGGTTGGTATTTGCGGTTAGTCACCTACGGTATCATCGCTGGCGACATCACTCCAATTGAAAGCATTGGCCTGGTTGGGGTACGGGAAATGTACAATGCTTTGAACGTCCCCGTGCCCGGCATGGCCGAAGCAATTCGTTGCCTTAAGCAGGCCTCCCTCAATCTTCTCAACGACGCCGATGCGGCTGAGGCTACCCCTTACTTTGACTATATTATTCAGGCTATGTCCTAGCCCCGACTGACCCGATGGTTACCACCGGCAGCGACTACAGGGGGAGTCCTGAAGATATCCCCCTTTTTTGGCTACTTGGCTGTTTTGGCCAGGGTTATAGCTCTGTAGCTAGGGTGCTGGGTACCTAACCAGCGGTCCCAAAAGGTGAAGTAAAGGCCGTAGTGGCTATGGTACTTGGCGTGGTGAATGGAGTGGTGGGCGGGGCCAATGATCCACCGGCCCAACCAGTGGTGGGGAAAAGCCAGGGGTAGACGATCGGGAGCGAGATGGTTGAGAACGGCCCAGACCGTCATCGTCGTTAAGACTGCGATCATGACCCCGAAATTAAGGGGAATCAGGAAAGTCACCCCGACTAAAAACAGAGCTTGGACGATCGCCTCAATGGGGTCAAAGGCGAAGGATGTCCAGGGAGTGGGATAGCGCGATCGATGGTGACCCTGGTGTACCCAGGGAAACAGGCGGGGATGGTGAAATAGGCGATGGGTAAAGTAAAAGTAGGTATCCTGCAGCAGCAATACCAAACCATAGCTCAACCCTAGGTACCAAAGACCGTATTTCCATGGGTCTGCATAGAGTTGTGTTCCATGGTTGCCGTATGCACAGAGGATAAAGGCTGCAGCCAGGGCAAAAATACCTGCAGACAACACCGACAGCTTGATGTCATGGTAGATTGAGCGCCAGCTAGGCCGCCGCCGGGACGGGGAGACGGGGGGCCTGGGGAGAAAATACAAACAAAGGTAAATTCCCCCAGCTATAACAAAGTACCGGGCCAGAATAATGGCATAAAAAACTATGCCGTAATACTGAAATGAATGGTCTATCACTATTGGCCTTACCCATCGGTTTTCTGCAATGCCCTTTGAGGGTAACAGAAACCTCAGCGTTAGGGTGAATCACCGGGATAAGATGGGTAGTGGGAGGGGCATCCCCAGCCTTCTAGTCAAAGCTATAGATTGGCGATCTATGGGAAAATCTAAGGTGTGTGGATTACCTCTTCCCTAGCTACCGCTATCACCCCAACGGCGATCGCCCTGGGAAATTTTGATGGTATTCACCTGGGGCATCAGGCAGTGATTCGCCAGGTTCTACCGGCAGCCAGTCTTTCTACCCCGCCCGCTACGGTCCTGTTACCGCCGCTGCAGGGGCTTAGTCGCTTGCACTCCAGCCCCATGCCGGGGCAGCCCGCTGGTCGGACTGTCCCGGCTCCGGTGCCAACGGTGATGACCTTCTATCCCCATCCCCAGGAGTTCTTTTCTGGCCGACCCCTGCGGCTACTCACCCCGCTGCCTGAAAAAGCCATGCAGATCAGTGGCTTGGGAGTAGAACAGCTGGTGTTATTACCCTTCAATCAGAGCTTAGCGAATTTGTCGCCAGAGGCCTTTGTAGAAAGGCTATTAATTAAAGGTCTAGGGGCTCAACGCATTAGTGTGGGAGAAGATTTTTGCTTTGGCAAGA
This sequence comes from Cyanobacteria bacterium REEB459, assembly GCA_018970085.1. GTDB lineage: Bacteria > Cyanobacteriota > Cyanobacteriia > Phormidesmidales > Phormidesmidaceae > Nodosilinea. Next base: position 67,968 of record JAGWXD010000008.1, on the reverse strand, counting down.
ATCGCCAGGGCTCGGTTACCCAACTCAGGGCCCTAGCCCAACCCTACGGCGTTGAGGTAGACATTGCCCCCCTGGCCCGGCTGGGGGCAGAGCGGATCAGCAGTTCTCGCATTCGAACAGCCCTGGCCGAGGGGGACCTGGCCACGGCCCAGGCCCTTTTGGGTCGTCCTTACCGATTGATGGGGCGAGTTGTCAAAGGTCAACAGCTAGGACGGCGTCTGGGTTTTCCGACCGCTAATCTAGATCTAGCGGAGGATAAGTTTTTACCCGCCTACGGGGTCTACAGCGTCTGGGTCGAGGGCCTGGGTGGGGCCTTACCTGGGGTTATGAATCTGGGCCTACGCCCCACGGTCCATGGAACCCACCCTACCGCTGAGGTACACTTGTTGGGCTGGAGTGGGCCTGAGTTCTACGGTCAGACCCTGCAGGTGGTTTTGGCCCATTACCTGCGTCCGGAACAAAAATTTCCCTCCCTGGAGGCCCTGAAACAGCAAATTCAAGAGGACTGTCGGCAGGCATGGGGGTACCTATCCACCCCCCCACCGGACCTCTATCCCTAGGCCTGCCCCGACTATCGCCCTATCCCCCGGATGAACCATGCGCGATCGCATTGAAACCCTGCTTCAAACCCTTAATCACACCATTATTGGTAAGTCAGAGGCAATTCGTCTGGTCTTGGTGGCCCTATTCTCTGGTGGCCATGCCCTCCTGGAAGACGTACCAGGGGTGGGAAAAACTCTGCTGGCCCGATCCCTGGCCCAATCCATTGATGGCCGCTTTCAACGGCTGCAATGCACCCCCGATTTACTGCCCGCCGATATCACCGGTACCAATATCTGGAACCCTGGCCAGGGAGACTTTCAGTTTCTTCCTGGCCCTGTTTTTGCCAATATCCTGCTGATCGATGAAATTAACCGGGCTACCCCCCGCACCCAATCGGCGCTGCTGGAAGTCATGGAGGAAGATCAGGTGACCATCGATGGCCTATCACGGCCTGTCCCCCAACCGTTCTTTGCGATCGCCACCCAAAACCCAGCCGAGTACCACGGTACCTTTCCCCTGCCCGAGGCCCAGCTGGATCGCTTTGCCCTCTGCCTGAGTTTGGGCTATCCCAGTCAGACGGAAGAGATCCAGATGGTAGAGGGTTTGGGCCTGACCCCTGGGACCCACCCCCTCCATCCCTGCCTGAGCCTGGGGGAGGTCCTAGAGATTCGCCGCCAATGTAGCCAGGTAAGACTGGAAGCCTCGCTGCAGCAATACCTGGTGCAACTGGTACGGGCCACCCGATCGCACCCGGATATCGGCCTTGGTGTTAGCCCCCGGGGTACCCTAGCCTTTGGTCGCGCAGTCCAGGCCCTGGCCTATCTGCAGGGACGCACCTACGCCATTCCCGACGATATTAAGGCTCTGACCCTTCCAGTGCTGGCCCATCGCCTGGTAACCAATGGCAGTAGCCCTGCCCAGGCCATCTTAGAAGATTTACTGGCAACCACGCCCATTCCTTAAGGGAGAATACCTATCCCCTAGCCAGCCCCAAAGGGCATGGCCATGACTGTACCGGGGGCTACGAGGACCCTGACATAAGGTGTTTAAGATAACAAAAATCTATGGTTTATTAGCAGCTTCTTAACCTGATTGGGGATGGTTCTTAATTTTTCCTACCCACAATGGAATTAGGTAAATAGTCTGCTTGGGAAGCCTGCCGGATCATCCTAGCGGTGGGGCCAAAGCGATACCTTCAGAGCAGACCCTTTCCCCAACGCATTCTAGGTAAAGCTGTGTCTGTCATGACCTCTGCTCCCAAGGGGCTAAACTATCATCAGACCTTTATTGACTTACTGGAGCAACTCTATCGCGATCGAGCTCTTCTTCCTTACTCGATGGGCCAACCTATTCCCTTAAAAGCGGAGGAAGTCCTGGTGGTCTGCCGTGGTGTTGTGCAGCTCTTCACCATTCAGCACGATGGTAGTGAAACCCTGCTAGGGCTGGCGGGTTCCTCTATGCCCCTGGGATTGCCCCTGACCACCGTCTATCCCTACTGGGCCATAGCCCTTACCGATGTAGACCTCCTGGCTCTACCGATCGCCGAGATTGTCGGCTCCACCGAACTCATGGCAGGCTTTTTTCGCTACCTCACCCTGCGGCTACAGCAATCGGAAGCCTGGCTGGCTCTTTCTGGTAAGCGCCTGGTGGCCGATCGGCTAAAGCACTTTTTACTCATGTTGGCCAGGGACTTTGGCCAGGTTGAACCCAAGGGTGTTCGCATTCCCATCCGCCTGACCCACTATCAGCTGGCTACGGCCATTGGCACTACCCGGGTGACCGTTACCCGCCTGCTAAAGGAATTTAAGGCCGAGGGCTGGCTGACTATGGATCAGCGTTATCTGGTCCTAATGTCTACCCTGCTGCTAGAGGGAGATGTCGTAACCGAAGCCTGAGCCACGGTTTGATAGACTAAATAGCCCCTAAGAGTTTTGAGGGGCTGTCCGCCTATGGGGCCCGAGTCAGTTAAGGGCCCTAGGCCTCTAGGTTAGCCGCTATCCTGCCGGGGCAGCCAACCTGGGGATTGAATAGCTAAGGGTCCGCGGGGGTAAGTTCTACATTCACCTCATTGACAGAACGGCGCCGCAACTCCAGGGAATCACTGCGGGGCAACAAATCAAATACCTGCCGCATGGCATCGTCAATGGCTTCGTAGGAGACCAGGCCAGTTTGGTTAAAGACCAATTGGCCCTGGCTATCAAAAACCAAGGTTTGGGGAACTGCGCTGCGAAAGTAATAGCCGGGCTCATTAGGGCTATAGCTGGCTTTAACCGGAATGGCATCAGCCATCACGGGAATAAAATTAGCCGCCCGTCCGTAGGGAGCTTGTAATTGGGAAATCACTGAGGCAAATTGCTTGCAGTCACCGCTGTCATCGACGTAAATGACCACCAGGGCAGGTTTGCCGTACTGAAGCGACTGGGCCAGAGACATCGGGGGGGGCACCAGGGAACCGTTGCCAGCATAGAGGGCAAAAATATTACCGTCGTAATGGTCGTCCTTCAGGCCCGCTAAACTACTGGATGGGCCCAGAGTTAACCCCAGAACTAAGATTAATAAGACCCCCGCTGCCCTGACCCAGGCTTGGGCATGGCAGCCAGCCCGGTGGGCAGATAACCAGGGGCTGACCAGGATGCCCAGGATATTTTTCAGCCATTGTGCCATCAGCCCCACCTCTTCCTTGGTAACTTCTTTGTAACTGTCTTTGCAGTTATCGGGCGATCGCCCCCCGGCCTTCAGCATAGATAGGCGGCAGATCAGGTTTGATCAGAACCAAAGCCCTGCAGAATCGATCGCATTTCTGCCCCGTTGGCGGCGTAGCGATCGCTCGCTGTCCAGACTACCACCTGATAATAGTAATCGGCTATTTCTAGAGTTGTGTGCAGGTAGGTCACCGGCAGGCCCATCACCTCTCCCTCCACCTCGTATTGCACCGCAGGAATCTTATTGATTTGGGTGGTAACTGGTGCAGATTCCTTACTAGTGGAGCTGGTAAACCCCTGCTCCAGCAATTGTAGATAGCGACGAGCTTGCTGCTCCAGCTTACCGGAGGGCACCACCGTCTTACTCTCCCCCAGTACCACCAGGTAGATATTCTGACCAGGATGATAGATTTGCAAATCAGCCCTGCTATGCAGGCTATGGGCGGGGGCTTCTTGCCAGCCCTTTCTAAGGGCAATACGAACCGGTAAGACCCTACTCACCACCCGGTCACCACCCCACAGGGACTTTTCAGCAAACTGGCTGGCACTGGAGGTAACATCTTTGGGTTTAACCAGGCTAGAGAGGCCAAGAATCCGGCAGCCGCCCAGGCCGGTACCCAGTATCAGGGTTAGTAATAGCAGTGACAGGCCCTGGCGACTCCCACCAGGGCCCCTAGCCCAAGGGCCACAGGCGTCTGAACGCGCCCCTGAGACCTCTGCGACTCCTGCCTGTTTCACTACCGGTTTCCCCCAGCTTGTCTGATCCATTGGGTGCCTTGATTATGCCATGGCAATCAAGCCCGAACTCACCGATTCGCCCCATCCTCCCCTATGCTAAATAGAGGCTAATACAAGCGCTAATTTCCTGGATCATCCTGTCCCATGTTGCGAGCTGGAATTGTCGGTCTTCCCAATGTTGGTAAATCTACCCTATTTAATGCGGTGGTAGCCAATGCTAAGGCCCAGGCGGCCAACTTCCCCTTTTGTACCATTGAGCCCAATGTGGGGATAGTGGCGGTGCCCGACCCTCGCCTGCCGGTTCTCACCGAGTTATCCCAATCGGCTGAAACAATTCCGGCTCGCATAGAATTTGTTGACATTGCTGGATTAGTCCAGGGAGCCAGCCAGGGAGAAGGCTTAGGTAACCAGTTTCTGGCCAATATTCGTGAGGTGGATGCCATTGTCCACGTAGTCCGTTGCTTTGACGACGAGAATATCATTCACGTCTCTGGATCGGTAGACCCAGGGCGCGATATAGACATCATTAACCTGGAGTTAGCCCTGGCCGATCTGGCCCAATTAGAGCGTCGGGTTGACCGGGTGCGCAAGTTGGCCCGAGCCGATAAGGAGGCCCAGGCGGAACTGGCAATTTTAGAGCAGTTGCTGCCCGTACTTAACCAGGGCCAACCAGCCCGACTGGTCGCCCTGGATGCCGAGGCCGAGGCCCTGATTAAGCCGCTGGGTCTGCTGACCCGCAAGCCGGTGATCTATGCTGCCAATGTGGCTGAAGAGGACCTGGCGTCTGGCAATGCCTGGGTGGAGCAGGTGCGAGCCCTGGCTGCCAGTGAGCAGGCCCAGGTGGTGGTGATTTCAGCCCAGGTGGAGGCCGAATTAGTGGACCTGAGCCCTGCCGATCGCCAGGATTTTCTGGCTAGTTTGGGGGTGAGCGAAGGGGGCCTGGTCACCCTGATTAGGGCTACCTACCAGTTGCTGGGGCTACGCACCTATTTCACCACCGGGCCTAAGGAAACCCGAGCCTGGACGATTCGAGCTGGGATGCTGGCACCCCAGGCGGCGGGGGTGATTCACAGCGACTTTGAACGGGGGTTCATTCGCGCTGAAACCGTTGCCTACCAGGATCTGGTGGACTGTGGTTCAATCACCGCTGCCAAGGACAAGGGGCTGGTACGCAGTGAAGGTAAGGATTACCTGGTGGAGGAGGGAGATGTGATGCTGTTTCGCTTCAATGTGTAGGTTTACAGCAAAAAAATCAGTACGGGGGATCACTTAGACTAAATCTATCTACAATTTGAGCCAGTGGAGGTTTGTTGCAGCCCCTACCCCGCCGGGTGCAGAGATGGAGATCCAACAGCTGGCCAGATCTCGGCTCTGCGATCGCTGCCGGCCCTTGTCAACCCGATGCGATTATTTCCGTGACCTCTCCTCCCCTTCGCCCCCTCTGGCTCACCGCCACCCTGGCTTACCTGCAAACAGTGCCCCCCTGGGCCCTGGCCTCCCTGGGGATGAATGGCCTGCTGGGGCTAATGGTGCTGGTCACGCCGCGACCGATCGCCCCGCCACCCAGCCCCATGTTATTCCCGGCCAATGCCTTTGCCGCCAGTCCCCGCGTCGTCACCGGTGAGGCCATGTTTACCCCCCGGAGCGCAGAACATCGCTCTACCCTCACCTATAGTCAGTGGGTTGCCCTGCTGAGGGCAGAGGCTAGGGCGGCAGAAACCTTACCCCGGCAAACGATTTTGCTGGGCGATTCTCTGACCCTGTGGTTTCCAGCCCAATTGCTACCAGGGCACCGGTCCTGGCTGAACCAGGGAATTTCTGGGGAAAACTCCAGCGGTTTGTTGAATCGCCTCAATCTGCTGGATCACAATAGCCCAGATACCATCTTTATGATGATTGGTATTAATGATTTGATTTGGGGCGGCAGTGATGCTGCTCTGGTAGACAATATTAAAGCGGCGGTGCAATACCTGAAAACCAGCCATCCCCAGAGCCATATTGTAGTGCAATCGATTTTGCCCCACGGTGGCCAGGCTGCCACCTGGGAAGGTCGCGATCGCTTACTTAGGGTAACTCCCCAACGGATCGTGGCGATTAATAACCAGATCAAGCAAATCGCCGGCGATAGTGGCGTCACCTACTTAAATCTCTATCCCCTGTTTGTCAACGGCGACGGTTATCTACGCCCTGACCTCACCACCGATGGTCTGCACCTGAATAGCAACGGCTATCTGGTCTGGCGCACGGCCTTGGCCATGGTAGCCGAACAGTAGGCTCGCCAGCCTCCGTAGGCAGTAATCTCCTGTTGGTCCTGGCAGAGTAGGGGTTCCCCCAGCACCCCCAGCACCTCTTCCCCATTGGCCAGGCTCACCTTACCAATACAGAGGCCAGCCGGTTCCTGCTGCAAAATCTGTCCCAGCCCTGCTGCTGGCAGTTCCCACACTTCCAGGGCTACCGCCACCCCGCCGGTGTCTACCCGCACCATGGCTGGATGCACATCGCCAATGGACCAAAGCCGATAGTTGGGAGTAGTGGTTGTTTCGTAGAGAAAGGTGGCTCCCACCTGGAGCAGATTTTGATTCAGCTCCAGGCCCCTCATCAAAGTCCCATTCACCGCCAATTTTACAGTTGCTATCATCGTCGTCTTACCGGGCAGAGTTGTACAAGTCAGTAGGGCTTACCATGGGTAGATAACCTTGATTCGCTGGGGTCGTTGTAGGCCCATGGGGGTCCCTACCGGTATCGGTTTCTATGCTACACCATCGCCTCGAGCCTCTGCTGAGCCGCAAGCGGGTGGCCATTTTAGAAGCGTGTTTGATTGGGCTGGTTTCGGGGGTAGCGGCGGTCTTACTAAAACAGGGGGTAGAATGGCTGGCCTGGTGGCGTACATCCCCCACCCTGCCCCTATGGTTCACCCTACCGGCCATTGGCCTGGGGGGCGGCTGGCTAGCGGGGTGGGTGGTACAGCGCTGGGCCCCTGAGGCAGCCGGCAGTGGGATTCCCCAGGTAAAGGCGGCCCTGGGCTTTGTGCCAATGCCTCTGAATTTGCGGGTGGCGGTGGTCAAGCTGATTAGCACCCTGCTGGCCCTGGGGTCGGGGCTATCCCTGGGACGCCAGGGACCCACGGTCCAGATTGGTGCTGGGCTGGCCGCCCAACTCAGCCGCTGGCTACCCACCTCACCAGAATACCGGCGGCAGTTGATCGCGGCGGGTGCGGCAGCTGGATTAGCGGCGGGGTTTAATGCTCCGATCGCTGGGGTTCTATTTGTAGTCGAAGAGCTGTTGCAGGATTTTTCTGACCTTACCCTGGGCAGCGCCATCCTGGCCTCCTTTGTGGGAGCGGTGGTGTCACGGGTCCTAGGGGGGCATGGATTAAACCTGATGGTGGAGGCCAAACCCATTGGTTTGTCCATGTATGATCTGCCCTTTTTAGTCATTTTAGGGGGCCTGGCGGGACTGCTGGGGACCCTATTTAGTCGCGGTATTTTTGCCAGTCTGGGGATTTTTCAAGGCTTAAAGGGCCTGGGTGTACCGGGCCGAATTGGTCTGGCAGGCTTGATTACCGGCTTAGTCGGGCTATTAGTGCCAGTGGCTGCTGTCGATAACACTGGTTTGCAGGAGTTTTTAATCACCGGGTCTGCGGGTTGGCAGATGATTGCCATCGCCTTTTCAACTAAATTTTTCCTCACCCTGCTGGCCTATGGCTCGGGGGCTGCCGGGGGAATTTTTGCGCCGTCTTTGGTGCTGGGGGCCTGCCTGGGAGGACTGGTGAGTTTTCTGGCCCAGGGAGTATATACAGGCTTTGGCCATTGGCCCCTGGCCATTGACCTGGCCACCACGGCGACCTACGCCCTCACCGGCATGGGGGCCTTCTTTAGCGCCGTCACCGGGGTGCCCATCACTGCCATTGTGATTGTTTTTGAGATGACCGCTAACTTCAATCTGGTCCTCCCCCTCATGATTGGATCTGGCATCGCTTACCTGATTGCCGATCGGGCCAACCGGGGATCTATTTATCACCAGCTCCTTGCCCGCCAGGGCATCTACCTGGACCCCCCAGCCCAGGCTAATAATCCCTGGGTTGATCTGAGGGCTGCCGACCTGATGCAGCGCCGAGTGGAGACCCTGACCAGTCAAATGACTTTGCCGGAGGTGGTGCAAGCCTTTTCCCGCTCCCATCATCGGGGGTTTCCAGTGCTAGAGGCCGGTCGGCTGGTCGGCATTGTCACCCAAAGCGACCTCAGCAAAGCCGCCGCCTCGGGCTTGCCCAGCCCCCCCACCCTGGCGGACCTGATGACCCCAACGCCGGTGACAGTGGCCCCGGACGCCTCCCTATCCAGGGTGTTGCATCTACTCAACCGGCTCAAACTCAGTCGGCTGCCAGTTACCGATGGAAATAAGCTGGTGGGCATTATTACCCGGGCCGATATCATTCGGGCTGAATCCGATCAGGTCGGGGGGACTCTGCCTGACCCAGGCCCCCAGGCTGAGCCCTCCTATCTGGTTTTACAGCAGCAGTCGCCGGCCCTGGGTCAGGGGCGGTTGCTGGTGCCTTTGGCCGCCCCCGAAACCGCCCCCATCCTGCTCAAGATAGCCACCGCCCTGGCCCATCACTACCACTATGAGCTGGAATGTCTCCATGTGGTACCGGTGCCTCGTCAGATTCCCCCCGATGAAGCTACCATAGATCGGCATCAACTAGAGGCCCTGCGTCAGCTGGTGATGGACTGGGGTGAGCGCAGCGGCCTGCCGGTGCACTTTCAGGGGCGAACTGCCCATGAGGTAGGGCGTACGCTGCTGGAGGTGATTCGCGATCGCCATATTGACCTGGTGCTGATGGGTTGGTACCGACCCACCCCGGTACCAGGTCGGGTAATCAGCAGTGTTATCGACACCCTCATCCGCCAGGCCCCTTGTCCGGTGGTGGTAGTGCGGCCTGGTCAGAACCTTAACTTCAATCGCTGGCTGATTCCCACCGCTGGCGGACCCAATGCCCAGAGCGCTCAGCAGCTATTACCGGGATTAATCAGCCTGGGCAGTCAACCGCAGGTTAAACTCTGTACCATTTGCCACCCAGAAAAGGGGGAATGCCTCACCCCTGACCATCTCACCAGCCTGGCAAAAAGTCTAGAAACAACCCTGCAGCAGCCCGTAGAAGCTCAGGTTTTAACCCATAGCTCCGTAGCGGTAGCGATTATCAGTCAAGCCCAGCAGGACCATAGCGATGTCATTTTACTGGGGGCTTCCCGGGAGAACCTGCTCAGCCAGGTGCTCAAGGGCAATGTGCCGCTGGAGGTGGCTCGTCAGACACCCAGCACGGTGATCTTGCTGCGCCAGATCGAACCTTTAAGCCCTCAGTCTGGTTAGGCCTGACCCCTGGCTGGCAACCCTATTAATCAATGGCAATTGATTTGGGGCCCCTACCGTTGCGATTGCCATCGGCGCCAGGGGCGGCAGGAGCACTTACCCCCTGGGTACCGAGCCAGCTCTTGAGCGGATCTGCCCCTAGTTCAAGACGCAACAAACCAGAGGTAAAGCCACCCAAAAAAGCCACTGGATGACTTAATAATGGTTGGGCGATGGGAATTAGTTCATCCAAAAACATAGTATTTATTATTTCTGTCACAAAGATTTGATTTATTGTAACCCAGAAAAATCTCCACTGGTCGCCCCTATCTTAAGCCCAGTCAGCCCTTTGACTGCGGCCCTAGAGAACCGCTCCCCCTGGTCTGGCTGAGCCCCTATAGTCATAAAATGAGAGACTAATCAATTAGTTTTTCAGCCAGATTCTATGAGAGCCTACCGGGTAGCCGCATTACAGATGACCAGTGTGCCAGATTTACATAAAAATCTAGCCCAGGCGGAAGAGTTAATTGATCTGGCGGTCAGGCAGGGGGCAGAGCTAGTCACCTTGCCTGAAAACTTTTCCTTCCTGGGGGACGAAGAAGCCAAAATCGCCCAGGCCGAGATAATTTGCCAGGCCAGCGAACGGTTTCTCAAAACCATGGCCCAGCGCTATCAGGTAACCCTAATAGGCGGGGGGTATCCGGTGCCTGCCAAGGAGGGCAAGGTGTTTAATACGGCTCTACTGATATCGCCGGATGGCCAGGAGCTTTTGCGGTACGAGAAGGTTCACCTGTTTGACGTTAACCTGCCCGATGGCAACACCTATCAGGAGTCTAATATTGTCATTTCTGGCCACCTTCTGCCCGATGTATTTCCCTCTAAGGATTTTGGTATGTTGGGCCTGTCGGTATGCTACGACGTTCGGTTTCCTGAATTGTATCGCCATCTCTCCCATCAAGGGGCAGAGGTGCTGGTGATTCCGGCAGCCTTTACGGAGTTTACGGGCAAAGACCATTGGCAGGTTTTACTCAAGGCCCGGGCAATTGAGAATACCTGCTATGTGATTGCCCCAGCTCAAACCGGATTTCACAACAGTCGTCGTCAATCCCACGGTCACGCCATGGTGATTGACCCCTGGGGCATTGTGCTGGCAGATGCTGGGGTGGAGCAAGGCGCCGCGATCGCCGAAATCAACCCCAATCGGCTGGCCCAGGTGCGCCGCCAGATGCCTTCGCTGGCCCACAGAATTTTCTTCTAGGGAGTTGCTGATTGGGGCGATCGCTGATTTTGCATTGGCGGTAGCCTGCCCCCCTATGAACATCGCCGAGAACTCATGTACATTGAGAAGGATAAGTTATCGCAACTGGCATGGTGAATTGGTTCGGTAGCCTGATAGAGGGCGCCCCCTGGATGTTTCCCGATCTCCTTTCCTTGCCACTGCTGGGGCAGGTCTCCGAGGCTGAGGTTGAACCACTGGTTTTAACCAGTGTGTTGCTAAGCTTAATCGTTGTCTATCTGGCCGCTAAAGTTGGCAGCGAAATCTGTATTCGCATTAACCTCCCCCCGGTTCTAGGAGAGCTAATTGGCGGGTTAGTGGTCGGGGTCTCCGTCCTCCATTTAATCGTCTTGGCTGAGACTGGTGACTCTCCCGAGTCAGCCCTGATTAAGCTAGTGGGCTGGGTGGCGGGCTTAGAAGGGGAAGCCCTCCAGCAGGTATCCCAGGCAGAAAGTAGGGTAATTTCTGTACTGGCTGAGTTGGGAGTGATTATTCTGCTCTTTGAGATCGGTCTGGAATCTAATCTCAAAGAGTTAATTCGGGTTGGCCCCCAGGCAGCGATCGTCGCTGTGGTGGGGGTTGCGGTCCCCTTTACGGTGGGTACTACTGGACTAATTACCCTATTTGGCCTGGGGACAATTCCGGCGATATTCGCCGGAGCCGCTCTAACCGCTACCAGCATTGGTATTACCGCAAAGGTGCTGGCTGACCTGAAAAAGCTCAGTTCTACAGAGGGACAAATTATTATTGGTGCAGCGGTTTTAGATGATGTGCTAGGCATTATCGTACTGGCCGTCGTAGCCAGCCTGGCTAAAACTGGTGAGGTGCAGATAGCCCATGTAATCTATCTAATGGTCGGGGCAGTCACCTTCTTAGTCGGATCCATTTTTATTGGTCGGATCTTAAATCCCTATTTTGTTGCCCTGGTTGATCGCTTACAGACCCGGGGGCAAATCTTAATCACGGCTTTAATCTTTGCCTTCCTTCTGGCCTATCTTGCCGCTGCCATTCAACTTGAGACGATTTTGGGGGCATTTGCCGCCGGCTTAATATTGGCAGAAACCTCAAAACACCAGGAATTGCAAGAAAAGGTCAGTCCCATCGCTGACATGCTGGCACCAATTTTTTTCATTGCCGTAGGTGCCCGCACCGATGTGAGTGTTCTCAATCCCTTTAACCCAGATAATCGACCAGGACTGATTATTGCTTCGTTTCTCGTAGTGGTAGCCATCGTCGGCAAGCTGTTATCAGGCTTTGTGGTGTTTGGGCAACCAGGGATCAATCGCCTGGCCGTTGGTATCGGCATGATTCCTCGGGGCGAAGTTGGCCTGGTATTTGCTGGAGTCGGGGCCACCAGCGGAATTTTATCCGAATCTTTAGATGCGGCCATTATTGTTATGGTGATTTTCACAACCTTTCTCGCCCCCCCCTTGCTACGCCTGGTTTTTGGCAACACAGAAGATGCCCAGGGTCTGACTACTGCTGAGATCAAGGCCACTGCGCCGGGTGAGCAGCAGTAGGGCTTAACTACCAGGGACATAAGTTCATCCAGATTTCTAGCGAAATTTCGCCAGACCAGATAAACTCATTAACACCAACGGTATTAATTAGGCATAAGTACTTATGAGCGACGGGTCCTATCCCCAGTATGCAGTTACCCCCAAGCCGGGTCGTATTGGCATTTTCGACAGTGGCGTGGGCGGGCTAACCGTACTCAGCGAAATTTACCGGCAACTACCCAACGAGTCGGTACTCTATTTTGGCGATACTGCCCGATTGCCCTACGGGTCCCGGTCCCCCGAAGAAATTCTTTACTTCGTTCGCCAGATTCTCACCTGGATGGCCGATCAGCAAGTGAAAATGGTGATGATGGCCTGTAATACTAGTTCGGCCCTAGCTCTCGACATCGTACAAACAGAGTTTTGCTTCCCGATTCTGGGATTAATTCGCCCTGGCGCCCAGGCCGCTGCCCTGGCTAGTAAACGGATTGGCGTGATTGCTACCGCCGCTACCGTCAACAGTAATGCCTATGCCAACGCCATTCAAGAACTGGCACCTGACTGTCAGGTTTGGCAGGTGGGCTGCCCCGACTTTGTTTCTATTGTAGAAAATAATCAAATTCAAGACCCCTACGCCCACAGCGTCGCCCAAACCTATTTAAGGCCTTTGCTTAGATCTGAGATTGATACCTTAATTTATGGCTGTACCCATTACCCCCATCTGGCTCCCGTCCTCAAGCGCATCCTTCCCCCTGGTACTCGATACATCAATCCAGCTGTTTCTATGGTGACGGCGGCAGCTCGAGAATTAGACGCCCTAGGTCTGCGGAACACCAGTCCAACCTGGCCCACAGAGTTCTGTGTCAGTGGACCCGCCCATCAGTTTCAACGCTTGGCCATACAGTGGTTGGGCCGTCAGCCCCGGGTTAGCCAAATTAATCTGCCGACTCTAACTGCCAGTCGACTAGCTTGATAAATAGCTTGAGCCAGGCCAACAGATTAATGCCTCGAGGTCGCTCCCAGAAGCTCTGGTAACCTGATTGGAGGCGATTTTTAAGCTCTGTGACCGCATAAAAAAAACACCCCAAAACCTTTACTTTGGGGTGTTTTTTTAGATACCAGTCAAGCTAAAACTGGGGAACAAACAGTTGCTTGTCGGGCAGCACAGTATACTCCGATACAATCTGACGGAACTCATCGCCATCGATGGTTTCCCGCTCCACCAGCAGATCAACCAAGCGATCAATTAAGGCTCGGTTGTTAGCCATCAACTCACAGGCGTTTTCGTAGCAATGATCAACAATGGTACGAACCTGACCATCAATGCGGGAAGCAATTTCCTCGGAATACTCTGACCTGGAAAGCCAGTCACGACCCAGAAAAACTTCACCCTGGGAACTTTCTAAGGAAAGGGGACCAAGATCAGACATGCCGAAACGGGTCACCATCTGACGGGCCATACCGGTCACCTGCTGCAAATCATTGCCGGCTCCAGTGGTAACTTCAGCATTACCAAAGATCACATCCTCAGCAGCCCTACCGCCCAGGGCACCAGTAATCCGGGCTAGTAGTTGGGCTCGAGAGATCAGCATTTGCTCTTCGCTGGGAGTAAACCAGGTAAGCCCCTGGGCCTGACCGCGGGGAATCAGAGTAACCTTCTGAACCGGATCGTGGTCTTTCAGCAGAGTCCCCACAATCGCATGACCAATTTCATGATAAGCAATCAATCGCTTACTCTTGCTATCGACCAAGGGAGTCCCTTCCATACCGGCAATAACGCGGTCAACAGCGTCGTCAATTTCGACCATGGTAATTGCCTCCTTGCGGCGGCGGGCAGTTAGAATGGCAGCCTCATTCAACAGGTTAGCCAGGTCAGCACCGGTAAACCCTGGTGTACGACGAGCAATGGCATCTAGAGAAATGTCTTCTGCCAGCTTTTTATTACGAGCGTGGACTTCTAAAACTTCCAACCGTCCCTTAATGTCGGGAGGATCAACCATCACTTGTCGGTCAAAGCGACCAGGCCGCAACAGAGCGGAGTCCAGCACATCGGCCCGATTAGTGGCCGCAATAATAATGATGCCGGTATTGCCTTCAAAACCGTCCATCTCTGTGAGTAACTGGTTAAGGGTTTGCTCCCGCTCGTCATTACCACCACCAATACCAGCTCCCCGCTGGCGCCCCACGGCGTCAATTTCATCGATAAAAATGATACAGGGGGCATTATCTTTGGCTTTCTTAAATAGATCACGAACGCGGGAAGCGCCCACCCCGACAAACATTTCCACAAATTCAGAACCGGAAATGCTAAAGAAGGGAACCCCGGCTTCGCCGGCGATCGCCTTAGCTAGCAGAGTTTTACCAGTTCCTGGAGGGCCTACCAACAGCACTCCCTTGGGAATGCGAGCACCGATCGCCGTAAAGCGCTCTGGCTTCTTCAAAAAGGTGACGACCTCTTGTAATTCTTCCTTGGCTTCGTCGATACCGGCTACGTCATCAAACATGACTCCAGTCTTGGCCTCCATCATAAAGCGGGCCTTAGATTTACCAAAGCTCATGGCTTGACCAGGGCCGCCAGGGCCGACGTTGGAGCGACGAAACAGAAAAAATAAACCACCAATCAACAACACCGGAAATAGTAAATTACTCAAGGCCCCCACCAGAGCTCCATCATTACGGGGAGGATGGGAATCAAGGCTGATATTGGCGTTACGCAGGCGGCTGACCAGTTCAGGGGAGTTGCCCGGCAAGTCCACTCGCCAGCGCTGCACCCGGTTGTCAATATCAGGATCCACCGCTTCAATAATGGCAGTTTTGCCGTTGTCGTAGAGGTCGACAGCAGTAACGCGACCGGCTTCCAGGTAGTCAAGAAAGCGACCATAGGTCATGCGGGTACTCGCTGTGTTGCGTCCCAGATTAGTGGGAGAAGGGGAAAAAGCCCCTTGCCAGACAAAAAAACCAACCACCAGCAGGGGTAGGGTCCAGAGTAAAATGACTCGCCAGGAAAGTTTCATAAACCAATGGCCTATATTCAGGAGCAGCCGACAATATGAGATGAATCTTTACTTAATTTAACGTAAGCCAGGGGCACTGATCAAACTGATTGTCGATAAAAGCTGAAATTTTAGGACCTGGCAGCTTGCCTGGCCAGCCATTTTTGCGCTTCAATCACCCAGAAACCCAGGGTGCTAGTCCCCAGGGAGATCGCTAAATCAGGCCAGGACAGGGGTACGGTTTGGAAGAAATCCTGCAGGTAGGGCAGATAAATCACCAGTACTTGCAATCCAAAGGTGAGCACCACTGCCCCTAACATACTGGGATTACCAAAGAAGTCGAGGCTAAACCAGGAGTCCTGACTCGATCGCATGGCCAGGGCCAGACTCATGCGGGAAAAGGCCAGAGTAACAAATACCATGGTTTGCCAGGTGTCCTGTGCTCGCCACCAGTAGCCATAGCCCAACAGCATTATGGTTAAACCCAGTAGCCCACCAATCCAGATAATATCTCGACCCACTCCTCGTCCAAACAGGTTTTCATTAGATCGATAGGGTGGACGTTGCATGGTTTTTTTCTCAGCGGGCTCAACACTGAGGGCGATCGCCAGTAGGCCGTCAGCCAGCAAGTTAATCCAAAGAATCTGGATAGGCAACAAGGGCAGGGGCATAGCCAGTATCGGGGCTAGCAGCATAATGGCTACGCCGCTGGTATTACCGGTCATGCTGTATTTAATAAATTTGCGAATATTGTCATAGATCACCCGCCCCTCCTGAACAGCGGCTACAATGGTGGCAAAATTATCGTTCAGCAGCACCATATCGGCGGATTCCTTCGCCACATCCGCCCCAGTAATGCCCATGGCAATCCCAATATCGGCTTTCTTCAAGGCTGGAGCATCATTGACTCCATCACCGGTCATGGCTACTACCTGACCACAGGTTTGCAATGCGTCCACAATACTGAGTTTTTGGTCAGGAGAGACCCGGGCGTAAATAGAAACTGACTCTACTTGATCAACCAGTTGCTCAGAGGTGAGCTGGGCCAGGTCGTGACCAGTAAGAATTGGACCATTGGCAATGCCCAGTTCCTGGGCGATATATTGAGCGGTAAGGGGGTGATCCCCAGTAATCATAATCGGACGAATACCGGCCTGCTGGCAGATTTCGACCGCCTGTTTGGCCTCTGCCCGAATCGGGTCAACCATGCCGACAATACCGACAAATACCAGGTGTGTTTCCACCGCTGCTGCCACCAGTGGTTCAGGTAATTGCTCCAGCACTCGAAAGGCTACCATCAGTACCCGGGCCCCGGAGGCGGCCAACTGCTGGTGGAGGCTACCTAGCTGCTGCCGCCAAGCTGAGGTCAGAGCTTCGATATGGCCATTGACCCAAAGTTGATTACAGCGATCGATAAGGGTCGCAAAGGCGCCTTTGGTAAATACCAGATGGGCAGAGGCGGGGATGGGCTGCAACCACAGTAGATCAGGCTGATCCCTGGAGCCTAAACCCCGATCTAGACTCTGATTGGCGGGCAACCCTGGCGGCTTGCTCAGGGCTATGGTGTGAATAGTGGTCATGGCCTTGCGATCAGGATCGAAGGGAAATTCGTGCAGCCGGGGAAATTGCTGCGATCGCTGGGCTGGCTCAACCCCCAAAGTCGCCGCTGCCACCCCCAGGGCCACCTCGGTCGGATCTCCCAGGGCCTTACTGACATCGGTATTAACCTGGCAGCAGAGCATGGCATCATTACACAGCACCATGGCGCTCAGCAACAGGTCGAAGCCAGGGCTCAGAGGTGCCGACGGTAAGGGTTGGGAGCTTAAATCCAGCCGTTGTCCAGCCACCTCTAAAACCACAACGGTCATACGATTTTCAGTCAAAGTACCAGTCTTATCTGCACAAATAGTGGTGACCGATCCCAGGGTCTCCACCGCGGGTAACTTTCGAATCAGGGCCTGACGGCTTAGCATGCGGCGAGCTCCCAGGGCCAGGGTAATCGTCACCACCGCTGGTAAACCCTCGGGAATCACGGCAACGGCAATACTGACTGCCGTTAAAACCATCATGTAGAGGTTCTCACCCCGAAGCAGACCCAAGCCTAAAATCACCAAAACCAACAGTAGGGTGGCGATGGCCAGGCGTTTTCCCAGGCTGTCCAGGCGTTTTTGCAGCGGCGTGGGCTCTGGAGCGATGGTTTGTACCGCTTGGGCGATATGTCCCAGTTCGGTGCCCATGCCCGTGGCCGTCACCACCGCCTGCCCCCGACCGTAGGTGACCACTGTGCCCAGGTAGACCATATTCTGGCGATCGGCCAGGCACAGACCAGCCGGGGCTAGCCACTGACTAGTTTTGTTGACCGGTGCAGACTCTCCTGTAAAGGCAGACTCCTGTACTTGCAGGTTAACGCTGTCAATCAGTCGGCAATCGGCCGGTACAAAATCTCCGGCCTCGAGGCGAATCAGGTCACCAGGCACCAGCTGACGAGCAGAAATCGAATGCCACTCTTGATCGCGGCAAACCTTAGCCAGGGGCACTGCCAGTTGGCGTAGGGCGGCAAAAGCCTGGGTGGCCCGGTACTCCTGATTAAGCCCAAGGCCAGCATTGAAAATAACGATGACTAAAATCGCCAGGGTATCTTTGTAATCTCCCAGAACAGCCGCGATGGCGGCGGCGGCAATCAGCACTAGCACTGTGGTGGCGGTGAGTTGCTCCCACAGCATCCATCCTAAACCTTTGGGGGGGCGCTCTAGCAATTGATTCAGCCCGTAGCGTTGCTGGCGTTGGGCCACCTCAGCTGGCTTTAGCCCATAGCCAGCAATAGTGCCCAACTGCTGCAAAACCTCAGGGATATCAAGGGTATACCACTCAGTCATAAGCCCATGATGGCAGATGCCGCCCCGGCACTGCAAGCCAGCAGGCCACTCCCCTGGCCCCAGTCGGGTAGGGGAGCGATCACCTCTAGGGGCTGTTGATGGCGGGGATGGTGAAAGCGCAGTCGATAGGCGTGCAGATAGTAGCCTGTATCCCCAGGTACCGCCAAGGTCTGGAAAGGGCTTAAGGCAAATTCCCTGGGGGTTTGCAGCCGACTAGCGGGGATGCCTCCGGGGCCATAGAGGGGATCGGCCAGTAGGGGGTAACCCGCCGCCGCTAGATGGATGCGAATTTGATGGGGCCGACCCGTGGTAATTGCCACCTCTACCAGGGTGGCGGTCGGCCCCCGCTGCAATACCTGCACCTGACTATGGGCGGGCTTACCGGTAGGGCTGGCAGCATAGAGATGGCCCAGGGTTGGGTGGGCCTGTTTGCCGATGGGGGTGGTGACGGTGAATTGATCGGGATAATCACCAGGGGTTATCAACGCCCGGTAGATCTTGCCCAGCCTAGCCCCTGCGGTAGGGGCCAGGCTACTGTGGCGAAACTGGTGGCTCAGGCCAGCCCGGGCCTGGGTTGAGCGAGCCATCACCATGACGCCAGAGGTGCCTCGGCCCAGGCGATGCACCGGTATGGGAGCCGGGTTGCCATAACGCTGCTGCAACTGGTATAGCAGGGTATGGGTAAGGAAGTTACCACCAGGGAGGACGGGCAACCCCGGCGGCTTGGCGATCGCCAACAGGTCGCCATCTTCGTAAATCACCTGAAAATCTAGCGGCACCGGTGGTTCCTGCCAGGCTGGGCGGTGGTAGGCCAGCACCTGGCCCGCCTGTAACCGATCCTGGGCAGTGGCCGGCCGATGGTCTACCCAGATTTGGCCAGCCTCCAGGCGAGCCTGCCAATCAGATCGGCTGGAATGGCGGTAGCGCTCAGCATAAAAGTCCAGAATGGCCACCCCCTGACTGGAGGAAGTAATGCGGTCGCGATAGATCCAGCCCTGGTTAGTGGCCATCACTCCGGGGTAGCCAGGCTGCTAACCATCAACTTCAGCCATTTCAATCACCAACTGATCGTAATCTCTGACCAAAAAATTTAGCGGCTTCTCGGAGCGAATTTTGTAATCTACCCCGCGCAGCTGAATCTGCATTAGCAGGTACTCAAGGCAACTATGGTCAAAGCAAACATGACGCTGTTGATTGCGGTTGCCCAGACTGGCACCACCGATAATATGGAGTTGGGTATTTTTACGCAACTGGTACCAGAGCCCTGCGGCACCGGCCACAGTGGCTTGGGCGGCAAAGCCCGACGACCCTGCCATCGATAGGGGATCAATGCCCGGACTGCCCAAGGTTTGATCATAATTATAGTAATAATGCAGAGGCACATCGGCTGAGGGCAGGTTTAACATAGTGCCATAGAAGCGCCGGGCTATCTCCAGGTCAGATACCATCACGGTGTAAACCTTAGGAGCACTCCTGAGGAACATCCACATGGCCCCAGCGTAGGCAGCTAGCAGCATGACCATAATGCCCTGGGTAGACATGACGCTATCTAAGGGCAGCCCAAACATGGCCAGGGCAGGGAGAGTCAGGGTTAAACAGGACAGCGGCGCTAAGGGCATAGTAGATGGACTGTCAACTCAGAATACAGAGAATGGCCAGGGGTGTATCAAGGGTTGGACGGCTGGAGTATAGGTAGATGTTTCTATAGATTAAAGCCACTTTCAGATTTTTCAACCCTCCTAGTCACCCATACCCCTAATTAAATGATGAAGCTTTTCAGACAAAATCGTCCACCCATCCAACCACCCCAAGTCTCAGACTATCTCAACCGTATGGCTCCAGAGGTACGGGCCAGTCTCACCCCGCAGCAATTCAGGGAAGTTAGCCGGGTAATTGATCTGGCCATGCCCCGGCCCTCTCCTAAAATTGTTGATCTGCGTTTTGATATTGATGTAATCTTTGGGCGTTTTTTTATTGTTTTATTTGTCGGCAAAGACCGCCGGCGATCGCCCCGTCAGCACTCCCTTAGTCGCTTTAACACCCTATTAAATTGGCTGACAGCGGTGGTGTTGTTGCTGGGGGTGAATCTAATGATTAGTGTGACCCTGTTTCTAGGAGCCTATCTAATTAAATCGGCGGTTGGCATTAATTTAATGCCGGGGCATCTAGGGGACCTGATTCACCAGGTTTTTTAAGGATTGCCAGGTTTTTTGGGGATTAATGATGATCCTGAGGCCAAATCAACTGAATCTTCTGGCCTACCTTCAGGCCTAAGACCGCCTCAGCCCGGCCCTGGTTCAGGGCAATTTCTATCCAGCCGTGGCTACCGACTAGAGCCAGGGGGGCTTGCTCTGGAACGCTGGAGTAAGTAGTCACGCCAGGCATCACCGTTGCACCCAGCTGCACCTGCCAGGGTCGGTTATCTAGTCTACTGGAGGGCAGAGTCGTAATGGCGTTACCAAAGTGATCAATCGCCTGAATACAGCCTTCTATGCCCCGATCTGTGGGCTGGCCAGGGGGTAGCTCTAGGCGCTTCAGGGAGGTCGGTGAGATCGGCGTACCCAGAGCCGTTAGGGGCACCCCTGCGGCTAGATGGGCGGCTGCCGGGGCAAAAATATCCCGGCCATGGAAGGTGGGACTGGGGGTCGGCGTGCGCCAGTAGAGGGGGCGATCTAGTTCGACCGCCTGCAGTACTGGGTAATCATCGCAAACACCGCTAAATACGCCATTGTCGGGACCCACCAGATAGGCCCCGGCCAGTTGCACCGCGATCGCCCGACGGTGCCCACCAACCCCTGGATCAACAATCACCAGGTGAATGGTACCCGGGGGAAAATAGGGAAAGGCATTCAAAAGCTGAAACCGGGCCCCATAGCAATCCTGAGGGGCAATGTTGTGGGTTAAATCAATCAAAGGAGTGGTGGGAGAATGGCTGGCAATCACCCCTTTGATCACCCCGACATAAACATCCTGGAGACCAAAGTCAGTCATCAGGGTAATCATGGCTGCCGCATCTGCTCCAGGCTGTAGTACCGGTCTAGTTGCAGCAGGGTCTCTAGCAAGACATTGGCCCCCTGGGTACAGGCTTCAGGCGGCGTATACTCCACCTCAGAATGGCTAACCCCCCCCTGGCTGGGAACAAAGATCATACCCATGTCGGTAAAACGTCCCATTTCCAGAGCATCATGGCCAGCCCGACTGGGCATGGCCATGATGCTCAACCCCAGATCGGCACTGGCCCTTGCAATTATTTTTTGAATATGATCGGCCGCTGGGCTGGGGGCCACCTGTAGTTGGGGCACGATGTCAATAGAGGTGTGGGTAGCCTCAGCGATCGCAGCTATTTCCAAGCTCAAGGACTGCACCAGATGGTCAATTACCCCCTGGTCTAAGTCCCGCACATCCAGGCTGGCCTGTACCCGGCCAGGGACAATATTGGCGGCATTGGGCCATACTTGCAATGCTCCCACCGTAGCCACCCGTTGCCCGGGGGGACAAGTAGCCAACCGATTTACCGCTAAAACCACCTGGGCCGCCGCCACCAGAGCATCCTGGCGGAGGTCCATGGGGGTGGTGCCGGCATGGTTGGGACGACCAGTAATAGTGATTTGATAGCGCTGCATACCAACCACCCCCTGCACCACCCCAATCTGCCGGGCCGCCGTTTCCAGCACACCGCCCTGTTCTACATGCAGTTCAACAAAGGCGCAAATCTGCTCCCGGCTGCGCCTTGCCAGAGCGAGTTGGCTCCAGCAACCACCGACCTGGTTGACACAATCATCAATGGGGCTACCGTCCTTACGGCGATAGGCGGCAGCATCTAGAGGGGCTGTCCCGGCCATGGCCCGACTGCCAATCATGGTGTCTTCTTCGTCAGTGAAAACAATTACCTCATAGGGGTGGGTCAGCACCAGGGCGCTGTCCCTTAGGGTAGAAGCTACTTCAATGCCTGCCAGCACCCCCAGCACCCCGTCGAACTTACCGCCACCGGGTACCGTATCCAGGTGAGAACCAGTGGCCAGGGCCGGTCCTGACAACTGCCCGGGTAGTCGGCCAATCAGGTTGCCAGCTGGATCCAGACGAGTCTCGAGCCCAGCTTGTTGCATCCATTGCTGCACCTGATGTCGGCCCTGGGCATCTGCCGGGCTGAAGGCCAGCCGGGAGACTCCACCATCGGCTGCTTGACCAAAGCGAGCCAGCTCTTGAAGGCGCTGATTTAGCCGCTGACCGTTAATCTGAAGGTACTGCTGCAGGGGCATGGGCAAAGGTCCTGAGAAATAGGGCAACAGGCGTCAGCCAGGTAGTTTAATGAGGGCCTGAATCACTGCACCTATACTATACTCAGCAACACTCATCAGCCTATTAAAAAACTTCCCGCCAGAGTTATTAGTTTTCCCCGGGCTCCGGTCGGGTTTATCTCGAACTCCTCTCGCCTTAGAATGGGTACTGATATCTACGCCTGCACATGACTTGCCAAACCTAATTATCACCACGCCCGATGGGATTAGACCCAATCCCATTACCATGGTGCGTTGGCTGCAAGAACGCCAGATTCTTAATCCACCCTACTATCTTCACATCACCCAGGGGTGTGCCGAAATTGGCTGGCAAGCCAGCAAAAAAATTACCTGTCTGGCTGGGGAATCGGTTAATAGCCAATCCTGGATCTGCAAGCTGAAGGAAATTGGCGATCAGGCAGCCCTTCATAACACTAAAGCCTTCGGCTACATTGGTTTTGATGCCTGTGATAGTGGCCAGGGTTTTGCCCCCGATCGCAGTGCCAGCTTTCCCCTGGTTCAGTTTTTTATTCCCGAACATCGGCTGGTGATTCACTCCCAAAACATTGAATATCAGGGCAACAATCCCGATATTCTAGCCGCAGTTCTAGACCCTTCGATCCCAGGGCTCAATGGGGGGTCTACCGCAGCAGTCGGGGGTGATCTTAAGGCTGTTTTTGCAGATGTGGAATTTTCTGAGCAAGCCTTTATTGAGGCCGTCAAAGCCGCTAAAAACTGTTTGTCTGAAGATATCACCAAAGTCGTTCTGTCTCGATATTTAGGCTTTAATTACGACGCCGATTTATTAACATTATTTTCTCAGTATTGTCTGAAACAAAAGTTTACTGACGCCATTCTGATGGATTTTAAGTCTGTGGGAGCTGCCATCGCCTCCCCCGAATTGCTAATTCGTGTAGAGCAGGGGATGATTACCGCCAATCCTTTAGCCGGTACCCGGGTTTTAGCTAATCATCCTGAAGAAAACTATCGCATTGCCAGGGAGCTGCTAAGAGACCGCAAGGAACTAGCCGAACACACCCTGGCTCTGGTACAGATCATTGGAGAGCTACACCCCTACTGCGAAGCCGAAACCCTGGTGGTCAGTCGCCTGCTTGATACGGTTGAGCAAAACCAAATTGTGCATTTAAGTTCCTTCCTTAAAGGTCAACTCAGGGCTGACCACCACTGTCTAGATGCGGCCCTGGCCCTGTTTCCCAGCACCATGGTCAGTGGCGTTCCTAAGACCCAGGCCATAGAGCTGTTGCGGCAAATAGAACCCTTTCCGAGAGGGCTATTTGGCGGCATCGTGGGCTGGATCTCAGGGCAAGACTGCCGCTTTGCCCTGACTATTCGTGGCCTTTATAAATATGGGGCGCGGCTATTTGTTCAGGCTGGAGCCGGAGTAATGGCTGAGTCTGACCCAGCCCAGGAAGCGGAGGAAATTCGCATGAAAATGTCAGCCATGCTAGAGATTTTATCCGGCGGTGTCACTTAAACCTATGGGCACCGATGGCTAGCGATCGCCAACTCTGGCAACCCCTTTGGGCCAGGGCGGGTGAGCGCACCGCGGCTGTCCTGGGAGCACTATCGGTAAAACCCGACCGGGTAGGTAGAAGTGCTATTCTAAACAGGACGTGACCAGACTGACTAACGGTTATGGCTCTTGGACTGGCTACCGCCTGCCCACTGTCCCTAATCACCGCGGGTAAGGGCTTTTGCTCTACTATTTCTAGCCCCTTTTCAGGCTGGTCAGCTCGCCTCGGCAGAATTTACCTGCCCCTGGCGTTCAGTGAGTCTGAAGACTCTCACCCAAGCAGTTACTTTGCCACTTGCCTGGCCTATGGATGTCGCCCTTGACCTGACCCTACAAATAGTCTTGACGGTATTGGCTGGGGTTACAGCTCAGGTGGTTGGGTTCTTCAGTGGCGTACCTAGTATTATTTTTTTGCTTCTATTTGGCATCGGTTTGGGGCCCGATGGCCTGGGCCTGCTCCATCCCCAGGCTCTGGGGGTAGGACTGGAGGTGGTAGTCGCCCTGAGTGTGGCCCTAATTCTCTTCGAAGGAGGGCTAAGCCTGGAACTAGGTGAACTGGGTCAGGTGTCCAGCAGCCTGCGTAATCTGGTCACTCTCGGAGTCCTGATTACCCTGGTGGGGGGAGGGCTGGCGGCCCATTGGTTGGGCGAGTTTCCCTGGCCCCTGGCCTTTCTCTATGCCTCTCTGGTAGTGGTCACGGGTCCTACGGTGGTGACTCCCCTGGTGCGCCAGGTCAAAGTTGATCGCAAGGTCTCTACCCTCTTAGAGGGAGAGGGGGTGCTGATTGACCCGGTGGGAGCTGTGCTGGCGGTGGTGGTGCTGGGAATTGTGCTGAATGGTCATACCGATGCCGCTTCTATTCTCAGCGGCCTGGCCCTGCGCCTGGCGATTGGCATCACGGTAGGAGCCCTGGGGGGGGGGCTGATGGGGCTGTTTTTAAAGTCTACCCCCCAGCTCAGCGAAGACCTCTCGAATCTGGTGGTGTTGGCCGGTCTGTGGAGTACCTTTGGAGTAGCCCAGGCCCTGCGCAGTGAGTCTGGGTTAATGGCTACGGTGGTGGCGGGGTTGCTGGTGCGATCGCTGTCGGTGCCCGATGAACGGCTGCTGCGGCGATTTAAAGGGCAGCTAACGGTGTTGGCCGTATCGGTGTTATTTATTTTGCTAGCCGCCGATCTATCCATCGATAGCGTGTTTGCCCTGGGCTGGGGGGCAGTGGCAACGGTGAGCGTTTTAATGGTTGTAGTGCGCCCCCTCAGTGTCTGGCTATGTACCCGATCCAGCGATTTAAACTGGCGTCAGAAAGCCTTTCTCAGCTGGGTAGCCCCCCGGGGTATTGTGTCGGCGTCCATTGCCTCTTTGTTTGCAATTTTGCTAACAGAGCAAGGCTTAAGCGGTGGTGATGCCATTAAGGCCCTGGTATTTCTCACCATCATTATGACTGTGCTGGTACAGGGGCTCACCGCCGGGCTGGTAGCCCGTTGGCTGGGTCTGACTAAGGCCAACGCCGCCGGAGCGGTGGTGGTCGGCTGTAATCCCTTGAGTTTGCTGATTGCCCGTTTGATTCGGGACCACGGTGACCCGGTAGTGCTGATCGATACCAGTGACCTGGCCTGCGAAGAGGCCGCTAACCAGGGCCTGCCGGTATTGATTAGCAGCGCCCTTGATCACGATGCCCTGGAACAGGCGGGTCTGGCCCAAACCGGGACTTTTCTAGCCATCACCAAAAACGGAGAGGTAAATGCCGTAGTGGCGCAACGGGCCCTAGAGGAATTTGCACCACCCCAGGTAATTGCAGTGCTACCGCAGGAAACTGAACTGGAAGAAGCCCCCGAACCAGCTAACCTGAAGCAGGCAAGGCTGACTAGACTGCCCTTGAGAAAGTGGAACACTTACCTGCAGCAGGGAGAGGTGCGGTTGGGAGAAACCTGGCTGCGCCATTCCCAGAGGGAGTTGCAACAGGCCCACTTGCTGGCCTTGATTAATAGTGGCACGATGATACCTCTGCTGCTAGAGCGGGAAGGCCATTTACAGGTGGCGATCGCTCAGGAAACCTGGCGGGCGGGCGATCGCCTGATCTATCTGCTCTACGATGCCAAACCTAAACTATTAAAACGGCTGTCTGGGGGCATCCAGCCTCCGCAGCTTAGCCTCGAAACCCTACCCACGGTAGAGGAAATCCCCCTACCTGCGGGTACCTAAGACCAGGGCCAGGGGGAATGGTCTTCCACCCAGACTGAAACCGAACCGCCGTTACAGTAAAACTCGGCCCACCCCTCAGGGTTGGTGGTTACCCGTTCCGGTCTGTGGCCGGTCAGGTCGCGGAAGGTGGTATGGGGCTTGCCCACCTCCATCCACTTACTACCAGCCGGTCCGTCGCTGAGAATTACTGCCATAGCGCCGGGATGGGCCTGATCCCCCAGCCGGGTCCAGCCAATCGTGTTGAAATGATCAAAATAGTCGTACTGGGGCCCATGGGCATAGCGCTGACGGGCTCCCAGTAGTTGATCGATGATGACTTTGTGAGCATCCATAGAAATGTCGTACTCCTGACCATCCCGCCCGCGGTCGCGGTAGTGGGCCCCGTAGTAGTCAGGGTAAAAGATACAGGGATAGCCTTCCGCCCGCAGTAGAATAATCGCGTAGGCAAGGGGCTTAAACCAGGATTCCACGGGGGATTCCAGGGCCTGGAGGGGCTGGGTATCATGGTTCTCCACCAGGGTCACCGCCAGCAGAGGAATGTCCTTCATCAGGGTACCGTCTAGAATCCTGCGCATGTCATAGTTACCCCCCGCCCGGCTGGCCTGGTGGAAGTTATTATGCAGAGGGGCATCAAACAAACTAAGGCGCCCTCCAGAATTGCCCAGGTACCAACTCAGGGTATTCAGGTCGTAGGTCCAGTACTCCCCTACACAGAACAGGTCCCGTTGGGCATAGCCTTCCAGGTGGTCGAGCCAATCGCTAAAAAAGTCACCGTTAATATGCTTGATGGCGTCAATGCGAAAACCATCAACGCCAATGCGATCCAGTATCCATTCACCCCAGTACTTTAGTTCACCTCTGACCTCCGGATGTTCTATGTCCAGGTCACAACCCATTAGGTAATCAAAGTTGCCTGACTCCAGGCTGACCTTATTTTCGAAGCTCTTGCCCTCGATTAACCAGACAGCCCTGAAGTCGGCATCGTAGCTGTTGTAATCAACGGAATCGAAATGCCACCAGTGCCACTTCATGCTGGAATAGGTCTCCCCCCGGCCAGGAAAACTATAGCCAGTCCAGGATTTAATCTTTTCCATCGGCCTCAGGGGCCGGTTCCGGTTGGCTGGATCCATGGGAGTGGCATTAAAGTCCTCTTCGTAGTCCGCCCCCATTTTGTGGTTGAACACCACATCGGCATAGACTTGAATCCCCGCCCCTCGTAAGGTTGCCACGGCCTCCTGGTATTCCTGACTAGTGCCGTACTTGGTGCGCACGCTACCCTTTTGGTCAAATTCGCCCAGATCAAAGATATCGTAGACACCGTAGCCGACATCGCCGCTGCCGCCTATGCCCTTATAGGCAGGAGGTAACCAGATACCGGTTATTCCCACTGCGGCCAGAGCCCTGGCCTCTGCCTGCAGGTGACGCCAGTGGTTACCCTCGGCGCTGGTGTACCAATGGAACCCTTGCATCATGACCCCATTGGTGGCAGCCGGTAGGGGCTTGGTGCCGAGCTGGGTAGCATTAGCCTGGATCCACGTCACCAGGTACTCCTTGGCGGCCTGACGCACCTCTGGGGTCAGGGCAGACCCCAGGGTTTGGACATGGGCTTGCAGCTGTTTGAAAATGCTCATGACAAGGGCAGCAAAGAAGGTGGGACAGGGTTAGTGTGGGACACGGTTAGTCTAGTATAAGCCCAGCGCCCCGGCATCACCCGCGCCCCCAAAGAACCAGGCTTAGCCCTCCTACCAGGGGAGAGGATTATTTTTTTTGCACCAGTTTTCCAGAAAGTTGGCACAATTAGGGACAATTCCCTTAGTTAGTTTTTCTAGGATCACTCACCATGGTTCTGGCACACCAATATCGCATTCTAGGATTACGAACCGGAGCCAGCTTCACCGACATCAAGCTGGCCTATCGCCAGCTGGCCCGCCTTTATCACCCCGATACCAACCCTGGCAATAGCCAGGCTAAGGACAAATTTATTCAGGTGACCCAGGCCTATCGGGCCTTAACCCAGGCCCTGCCCCCAGCGGCTACCCGTATTCAGCAGGAACAATCGCCCTTCAGGTCATCCCCAGCCCCTGGCTATCAAGCCGCCTCTCGGCCAGAGCCTGGCCGGCCCCAGAGCAGCGGAGTGCCTCCGGCCAGCCCTGCTGCGGTTCCCCCCAATCGCTCTGACCAGGCTGCCTCCAGACCAGTCCTGTCTAACCAGGACTTGAAGCAAATTGGCTTTCACCAGCTACAGGGATTCTTTCGGAGCCGCCGCTACGCCCGGGCGATCGCCTTGGTGGAGGGGTTGGCCCATCGCTTTCCCCAAGACCCCGAGGTGCGTCAGTGGCAGGCAATTACCTACTACCGCTGGGGTCAGGCCTCCATTAGCAGCGGGGAGTTTAACAAAGCCGCCGCCTGTCTCCACAAAGCCAGACGGGTGGATCCCAAAAATCGCTCCCTGGGCCAGGCTCTGGAACGGGAATTTCATCGCCTACAGCAGGTGACCTCTACCCCCGAGGATCGCAAGCCTGTCGGCACGACGGGTTAGGTGCCCAGAAAATCTCGATTTGAGTCAGAGAAATTAATCTCTGATCATTTTTGCCTCAGGTAAGATTTAGTTTTCCATTTTTTGTGATCGTTTTCTATCCTTTAGTGAATTTCCCTAATTACCAGGGGAAGATAGAACCAGATAGACAACACCTTGCGATCGCTAGGCGAGGTGTATCAGGCGGTTATGACCAGTGTGTGGGTCTGATTCCAGAGGTGGATCGCTACACCCGTTTTCGGGTCTATGGCACCCCCACCACCACGGAGCACTTTCTGGGGCAGCCCGAGGGCAATATCTACGGAGCCAAGCTGTACCTCAGCAGGTGGGTTACACCGTCTCGGCTATCGGAGCGATCTACCTAACCTGGTTTTGGTCGGAGCCAGTGCCGGCTATCCCAGCGTGCCAGGGGTGATCAGTAACGGTATGGATGTGGTGGAACTGATTACCGGAGAACGGATTGGTCCCATCGATCGCCAGCCCGAAATGGCCGGATGATGATTTGCTTTAACGGTTCTAGTGCTTCCAAGCTGAAGAGGGGTGGGCTGAGCCGCTTCCCTCTCGGGCCTCACCAGGCAGGGCCAGCCCCATCGCCCACTGCGGATGGGCTGGGGAAGAGTATGATGACAGAGAGGCTGGATATCTGATGACCTTCTATGCATAACGATCAACGGTTCAATGATCAACGGTTGGCTGCGCCTGGTCCGGGCCTGGCGATCGCAACGCTGGGGGCGATTATGACTACCCTGGTGGTTAATACCCTTTCTAACATCCATCCACCCGGTGGTCAAAACGTCGGTCAAATTGCTAACACCAGATTGGCGGGAGTGCTGATTACACCGGCGAATTACGCCTTTGCTATTTGGGGACTGATCTATCTGGGGTTAATCGCCTACGGCATTTATCAGCTCTATCCCTCCCAGCGCCGACAACGCCGTTTACAGCAGGTCAATCAACTATTAATCCTGGCCTGTATGGCTCAGGTAATCTGGATTTTTCTATTTACCCTGCGCCAGTTTGGTTGGTCAGTTCTGGCCATTGCCACGATTTTGCTGTGTTTAGTCGGTATTTATCGGACCTTACATGGGGGCCAGTCTCAGTTTCGCCGCCGAGACCGCTGGTTCTGCCAGATACCCTTTAGTATCTACCTGGCCTGGATTGGAGTGGCCACCATTGTCAATGTGGCTTCTGCCCTTTACGCTTGGGGATGGACTGGGTGGGGAGTGTCTCCCCTGGTTTGGACTCTGGTAATGCTGGCAGTAGCGACCCTACTGGGGCTGCTGGTCATCTGGCAACGGCAGGATTATGCCTTTACCCTGGTGTTGATCTGGGCCCTGCTGGCGATCGCCGTGCGCCAGAGTAGTCCCACCCCAGCCATTGCGATCGGTGCCGCTCTGGCCGCCTCTATCTTGCTGGTAGCTTTAATCGTGATGTCGGCCCGATTCAAGCGTGATCGACCCGCTGGTTAGCTCAGAGGTATGGCCAATGCCCCCGCCCCCCTGCAAAGTGGTAAAAACCGCCGCCCTCGGGTGGGCCCAGGGATTAACCCAGGAGCGCGTAGCCGTGACCATCCTTCAAGGGCAGAGGGTGCCTACTGACAGCCGGTAGCCCAGCCGCTGTGACTAGTTACCTGACTTTTCTAAAAGTCTCGAGGGGTGGCCCCGGCAAAAGTCAGGATTTGTTAGTATATAGATGAGGATGTAGATCATCCCCCACCACAGAAAAGGTGGTCAGCCCTGAGGGGCAGAACCAAACGAGGATCTAGCAAGAGGCGGCTGTGGGCGGGGCCAGGCAGGCTCTACTAACTCAAAGTCCACCTTGGTAAGCTTCAGGGAGAAGAACCATTGACTCATTTAACAGAAAAATGGTGACAGGCTAGGGAAGCGTTTACTCTAGCCTGTCACTATTTGGGGTAGGTAGTGACAGGCTAGGGGGTCAGGTTTACCCTGGCGATCGATTAAGGTCTACAACCCTGGAGGTCATCTCCCCCTTGGCTCACCAGCCCCTAGGATTGAGGCCCCAAAGCCGGCTGCTGCCAGTAGTCAGGTTTAGTATCAGACCGCCCCAGAGTCCAATGGTAAATTTCCAGCATCTTCCGACTGCGGGCCTGCCAGGAATAATATCTCAAGACATGATCATGGGCAGCCCGGCCCAGGTGAGCCACCTTATCTGGATGGCTGACTAAATCTTCTAGGGTGCGTTGGTAGGCCTGAATTAGATGGTGCACATCCCCCATGGGGATTTTCACACCCCGGTCCGCGTCGATAAACGTACCCGGTCCACCGTAATCCACAACCACGCAGGTCAGACCCACCGCCATAGCTTCTAGAATCACGTTGCCCCCCAACTCTCGAATTGAAGGAAAGGCAAAAATATCTGCCTGCTGCATAACCCGGGCAAAATCTGCGTAGGGAACTGACCGTAACAGTTCCACACAGTGCTCTAACTTGTAGTCCTGAATAATTTGCTCCAGCCTTGGGCGTTCTGGGCCATCGCCAATCACCACTAAACGGTGTTGTTGCAGAAGGGGGCTATGGGCAATAGCCTGCAACACCACCGCTGGCTGTTTATAGGGCACTAGGCGCCCGGCAAAAAGAATAGTCATGGGGCCGCCGGGCTGGCGATCGACCATGGGAAATAGATTTGGATCATAGCCGGTATCCGGAAAGTTGATCACCTTAGCTCGGCTGCCGGCCGGCAGATCCTTAATAGTATGGGCATGGGCAGCCAGGATGGTTTGGGGCCTTTTATAGGTAGCCCGATAATAGGGAAATAGTCGATAAGCCTCCCGCAGGTAGGTGAGTGATTCTCGCTCTCGCTTTAACTCCTGGGTAAATTGCCGAGGCCAGGGTAGACCTCCATTAAGGGGACCCAACACCAGGGGAATCGGACATTTACTGGCCATGTAACTGGGTATGGGAGGAGTCATCGGGGTAAAACGATGGACCAGATCAAATCGACCCTGGCGCAAATCAGTCTTAAATCGCTGCCAAACCGCCCGTTCAAAGGCTAGATGACTGGGGTAATCGATCAACACTTGCAAGGTCCAGCCGATGTCCTTGCCTCCCCGCAGCCAGCTTCCCAATCGAGTCAGGGGAGCAGCAATATTTTCTGTATCAAAGTACAGCACCTCAGCACGGCCCAAACCCTCCTGTTCGATAGCAGGCCGATTACGGATCTGGGTAGCTACCACCAGTTCTACCTGGGTTGATAACTCCCGAGCTAATCGATAGGCCAATAGGGGCAAAGAAGGCCAGCTGGGGTTACAAGTCTCAGCCAGCATCAAAACCCGTAAAGGCTGGTCTGCAACGATTTCCGTTACTGGGGTTGGAAGGATATCGATATCCATAACTTTAGCAATTAGGTATATAAAAAAAATGCAACTGGAGAAAATCAAGGCCGTAGAGCATTTCCCTGTCTTTAAAGCTCAATATATTTTCTCAATATATTTTAAAGTGTAGCTGATTGGATCGGCCCAGGGCTTTCGTAGTTAAAAATAGGTAACCCTTAAGGGGTTCACGAAGAATTAAGGGTTCCAGGGCCGCTATAGAGGTATGGTAAGCTCCTATGAAACAAAGTCAGTAATCAGCCCAACCTAAACATCGTCGGCATCCCCATTTCTGCTTCAGATAGGGAGGTTACCCATACCTGCACTAGATCGTTAAAGTAGGAGGGCTTCAAAGCCTTTGGAATTGAGCAATTCGGTCATCGAGATGGGGCGGGTCGCTTCGCCCCCTCTTCCACCGGCTTTTTTCGGGCCTGGCCCCTGCAGATTGTGTTTCACACGATCGCCTGGCATTCGGGCTATGAAATCGCCACCGGTCCCGAAGCCGGGCTACTGCAATTTGAGCGCATAGACCGCCTATTTCGCGGCCATCCCCCGCCCAACCAACGGTCCCAGACGGTCCACCGCCAAGCCCTACAGCGTCTGCAACCTCTCTATCTGGCCTCTGGCGGCGGCCTGATGTTAGAACTGTGGTTTGCCGATGGCATCTTTGCCTTCATCAGCAAAGGCACCCAGCGGTTTCCCCGAGAACAGTTAAAAATGTCCCCCCGCCTTACCCCCGGCCCCAGCCCGGCGCAGTCGCTGTTCTGTCTATCGAAAAGTCCTGACCCCCGCCATCCCGACCGCTTTCAGGTGCAATTGCCCCTGTGGGCCAGGGAAGACCGGAACCTGTGGCGGTGGATTTTGGGGTTTGAAGACGGGGTCAGGGTGGTCGCGCCGGAGATGATGGTGGAGAAGACTAAAACCGCCGTCGCCGCCATCTTCGGTCTGTATAGGGGTTAGCCGGGGCCCCCCAGCCAGTGGGGACTAAACGCCACGAGAGCGAATTGTGTCGGTTAACCGATCAACCGCTGCGGTCAGTTCGGTATTAGAAGCAACAATTGGGTCAGGGGCTGCGGGAGCTGCGGCTTCTTCGCGGGCAAACTGGCGCTTTGCCGATTCGAAGGAACGAATCAACAGGAACAGCACAAAGGCAATCACCACAAAATTGATAATCGCTGCCAAAAACAGCCCGTACTTGATGCCATTGACTTGCAGATTGGTCAACTGATCAACACCCGCTGCTTGCATCGCAGGATTTAGCAGGGCGGGAGTAATGATGTCCGTTACCAGTGACTCAATGATTTTCCCGAACGCACCACCGATGATGACTGCAACTGCCAGGTCAATCACGTTAGCGCGCATGATGAAACTACGAAAGTCTGCGAGATAACCCGATGTTCTTCTTCTTGCCACTATGGACACACTCCTCTCTAGAATGTCAATCGTTTGTTTCCATTCACTTGGCCCCCCCAGCCAGTGGGGACTGGGCGGAAACTAGCCGCAGTTATTGTAACCGTCTTTGGAGTTTCAACTCAATTGGAAATGGGTTTCCCCAGCGAGTGGGGACTGAAACAAGAACTAATTGCCACAGTATTCTATACCGCAGATTCTGTACCGCGGTCGGTCAGAACCCGCAGGAGCCCCAAGCCCTGCTCTTCCAAGCAGGGAACAACCCGCTCATTAAGCAGATGACCGCCACCAGGGCAGTTTTACGATCATAGAGTTTGACCGTGGCGACGCGCGTATAGGTATCGATAAAGGTCTGCTGGTAGATCTGCCCCATGCGCTTGAGATGGCCTACCAAGAAGGTGTCTTAAGCCCCGACATGGCCTGGATGATGGGTTTCAATTTCCCCATGGCTTCTTTCTCCTCCTTGGCTTTCTCCAATGCCTTCAGCTGGGCCTCGGTGAGAATCAAATTCTCCTGAGCCGCTCTGGCTTCTAGCGCTTTCAGCCGCTTGGCAAAGGTTTGTAGGTCATGGCGCAACCAAATCGAGCGCACCCCCCCGGGGGAAACAAAAAGACCCCGCTTTTTCATCTCGTTAGACACCCGAATCTGACCATAGGCCGGTTGCTCGATGGCAAAGGCGACTACGGCCTCTTCAATCACCGCCTCAACGCGGTTCTTGACGCAGGGTTTACGACGGTCAATGTCTTGCCAAGCCAATTCCCCATCCGTTTCCTATAATTCCTGGTAGCGGTAGAAGGTATCGCGCGAGACCCCCATCACTTGGCAGGCTTGGGATACGTTGCCGAGGGTCTTGGCCAGGTTTAACAGACCCAATTTGTTCTTTACAATCTTCTCTTGGGTATTCATGGTGACACTCCTAAGTCAGTACTAGTTTACACAGAGTGTCAGATAAAGTCCTAGCTATTACAGGTCAGCCGCCCCGACGGTCAGGTGACCTACCACAACGCTTTTGCCACCAGTCATCCCATCAGCGATGACACCGTCGCTGAAATTGTTAGAGCCGGACGAGCCCGATGGAAGGTCGAGAATGAAAACAACAACACCCTCAAAACCAAGGGCTACAATCTGGAGCACAATTTCGGCCATGGTCAGCAGCATGTGGCTTCCGTCCTCGCCACCCTCAACATCCTGTCTTTGCTGTTTCATGCCGCCCTGGAGCGGCTTGACCAAAAGTATGCCGTGCTAAGGGCCCACCTTCCCACTCGAAAAACCTGCTTTGATGACCTGCGGGCTTTAACTCGGTACCTGTATTTCGATAGTTGGAATCATCTGCTTACCTTCATGCTCGAGGGGCTAGAACTGGAAATCCCTCCCAATAGGAGCTGATTCTTTAAAATGAGAATTGCTGCCCAGGGGCACCACGTCTTGACGTTTTTTAACCTGAGTGGATCTGGACTAGAAACCCCGATTGATCGGAAAGACTGGTTGGATGGAAAACAGGTAACCCCACCGCTGCGGGTGCCGGGAATGGCTCTTCTCTGCCCCGACGGGGTGTCCTATGCTGTCATCTGGCACCAACCCTACCAGCGATTGCCTGACCTGGTCCATAAAGGGACTGGTCAGGCAATCGCTATTGGATCGGGCAACCCCAGACCTTATCCCCCACTCTGGCCTCTACGATGGGAACCCTTATCACTTGGCCATGGTCCTCAAGGATGCCCTGAGCGACCCCCAGCCAGGCGGTGAAATAGTCACCTGTATCAAAACGAGCACGGAGGGATTCGAACCCCCGACACCTAGAACCGGAATCTAGTGCTCTATCCACTGAGCTACGTGCCCTTGAGCTTTCCTATCCTAGCACCTTATCACCGGGCTAAGGCTACCTGGTAGGGTGATCTCGGCTGGCAGGGATGGCGTGGAACCCGGGTAAGGTCACAGCCGGCCCAGGCAGTAGCTTGTGATTTGCCATCTGAGGGGTAAAATCATAAAGCTACCCTGGGGTTTTAACGACCTCAGCCACACATTCACCTTCGTTTGAGACGTAACTACATGACACAAGGTCAAGGGTTTGGGTTTGGGCTGGGCAAAATGAAGGAATTGACCGAGGCCTTCAAAAAAGCCCAACAGATTCAGGAAGGGGCCAAGCAATTGCAAGAAGATTTAGAACAAATGGAAATTGTTGGGGAATCTGGAGGCGGTTTGGTTAAGGTGATTCTCAGTGGTAACCAGGAGCCCCGTAGCGTCACTAT
The DNA here is from genome assembly GCA_018970085.1 of Cyanobacteria bacterium REEB459. GTDB lineage: Bacteria > Cyanobacteriota > Cyanobacteriia > Phormidesmidales > Phormidesmidaceae > Nodosilinea. The sequence goes on along the minus strand of JAGWXD010000008.1, from coordinate 32,462 downwards.
TGCCCCAGAAGCTCTAATAGAGGGAGCTGATGTCCTCTCTGATTTGGTTACAACAGCCATGAAAGATGCCTATGAGAAGTCGACAGCCACCATGCGCGATCGCATGGAGGAGCTAACCGGAGGCTTAAGCCTGCCTGGTCTCTAGTCGATGCCCCTGCGCTGGTTGTTTCCCTTTGTTGATGACCATGGCTACCCGGATTCTTTTTGTTTGTCTTGGTAATATTTGTCGATCGCCCTCTGCCGAAGGCATTATGAACCATCTGATCGGGCAACGACAGTGGCATCACCAGGTGATCTGTGATTCCGCCGGTACCGCCAGTTATCACGTTGGCAGCCCTCCCGATCGCCGCATGGCGGCGGCCGCTCGGGCCTACGGTATTATCCTGAGTGGACAGGCTCGACAGTTTGAAGCCATAGACTTACAGCGTTTTGACTGGATTTTGGCTATGGATAGGCAAAACTATCGGGATATTCAGGCCCTCGACATCGGTCGACGCTACGGTAGTAAAGTTCGCATGATGTGTGACTATTGCCACTCTTATCCCGACCAGGAGGTGCCCGATCCCTACTACGGTGGTCCCGAGGGATTTACCTACGTAATTGACCTGTTGATGGATGCCTGTACGGGCTTTCTAGATGAGGTGATTGGCAAATCGGAGCCAACCGCCCCGGTCTAACCTTTTCCCAATCCAGCCTGCCCTAACCTGACGATGGCAAACCCCAGCGCCGATTCCCTGCTGCTGCACCGGCAGCAGTTTCCCACCCTCGATCACACCCGGTATTTTAACTATGGTGGTCAGGGACCAATGGCTAGGGCCAGCCTGGAAGCCATAGAGGAGGCTCAGCGCTATGGACAACGCTATGGTCCCTTTTCCACCGCTATGAACCAGTGGATTAGGCAGACGGCAGCGGCTACCCGTTCGTTGATGGCGGCAGAACTGGGGGTCGGGCCCGAAAACCTTAGTCTGACGGAGGATGTAACCGTTGGGTGTAATATCGTTCTCTGGGGGTTGCCCTGGCAACCTGGAGATCACGTGCTGTTATCAGACTGTGAGCATCCAGGGGTGGTGGCTGCTGTCAAAGAAATCTGTCGTCGCTTTCAGGTTACCTATAGCCTCTGCCCCCTGATGACTACGGTAAATGGCGGCGATGTGGTGGCGACGATCTCCCAGCATTTACGCTCAACCACGCGCCTGCTGGTGATCAGTCATATTTTCTGGAATACAGGCCAGGTTCTACCTCTGCAGGCGATCGCCCAACTGTGCCATCGCCACAGTCCTGAACCCGTACAGGTGCTGGTAGATGCCGCCCAATCCGTGGGCATGATGCCTTTAGCCCTGCAGGATTTGGCAATTGACTTTTATGCCTTTACCGGTCACAAATGGTGGTGTGGCCCAGCCGGGCTGGGGGGACTCTACGTTAACCCGGCAGCCCTGGCCACTCTGCATCCCACCTTTATTGGCTGGCGCGGTATTACCACCGATGCCGCCGCTAACCCCACGGGTTGGCAACCCGGTGGCCAGCGTTTTGAAATTGCCACCTCCAACTACAGTCTTTACCCGGGTTTACAAACTGCGATCGCTACCCAGCACCAATGGGGTACAGCCGAGCAGCGCTATCAGCGACTTTGCCAGCTCAGTCAGCAACTGTGGCGCGGCCTCAACCAGCTCAGCTCGTCCACCTACCAGGTGCGGTGTCTGCGGCAAACTCCACCGGACTCAGGCCTGGTTTCCTTTCGGCTATTCCACCAGGGAGAACCCTCTCTACCGCTCCAGACCCAGTTAATCAACCGCCTAGAACAACAGGGCTACCTGCTGCGCAGCCTGGCCTCCCCAAGCTGCCTGCGGGCCTGCACCCACTACCTCACCCTGGAAACAGAAATTCAGCAGTTGCTCGAGGCCATTGCCCAATTCCTGTTGCAGCCAGAGCCATAAATCTCGGTGCCAAGGGGTTCCCTACCGATTGGGTAGAACCAGGCTGCCAGCCAAGAAGGCTATAAAACGGTTTGTAACAGAAAGGCCGTAGGGTGCTTCAAATCGGAGTAGGCTTATCCTCATAACTGCATTACTGTGAGTGTATTAGGGAGAAAACCGCCATGCCTGCCGCTTTTTTGCCATCTATCCTGGTACCCCTGGTGGGAATTGTTATGCCAGCCGCCCTGATGGCCTTTTTGTTTCTCTACATAGAACGGGAAGACCTGGCTTAGTCGGTGTTCTCCCGGCCAGGCATTAGTGTTCTGCCAAAAACCGTAACTGGTTGGCATTACGGCCTTTGGGGCCGAGGCTAAGGGATGGCATTACCAGTCGAAACAGACCCTACTCATGTACAGGCTTCCAGCCGGCGATCCGAGCCCAAGGTTGGGCAGTTGATCAGGGTGTCAGGTACTGTGCAGGGAGTTGGCTTTCGCCCCATGGTTTACCGTCTGGCTAAGGCCTTAGGGCTGGGGGGAGAGGTGGGCAACGATGGTCAGGGTGTTCTCATTCGCCTATGGGGTGCCCAAACCCAAATTGACCAGTTGATGGCGGCTTTGCTAGAGCACCTACCTCCCCTGGCCCGGGTTACCCAGATCGAGTCCCAGCCCCTGAGGTGGCAGCCAGCCGACTCCAGCCAGTTTCGGATTGTAGACAGCCAACTCACCCCGGTGAATACCTCCATCACCGCCGATGGGGCTACCTGCGGAGACTGCTTAGCAGAGGTCTTTGATTCCCAAAGTCGCTTCTTTCACTATCCCTTTACCACCTGTACCCACTGCGGCCCCCGGCTCAGTATTATTGTCCAGCTGCCCTACGATCGCCCCCATACGGCTATGGCTGGGTTTCCCCTCTGTGCCGCCTGCAGGGCCGACTATAAAAATCCAGAACAGCGTCGTTTCCATGCCCAGCCCATAGCCTGCCCGGTCTGTGGTCCCCAGGTTTGGCTGGAAGCCGCCAGCGATGGCAGTGCGGTTGTTGCCAGTGCAACCTCAGAGGGGATTAGCGGGGTCCTGGCCCAGCTTCTAGACCAGCTTTTAGCCGGAGAAATCGTCGCCATTAAAGGCCTGGGGGGAGTGCATCTGGCCGCTGATGCCACTAACTCTGCCGCCCTGCGCCAGCTGCGGCAGGCCAAGGGGCGGCGCCACAAACCCTTCGCTGTGATGGCACGAGATGTGGCTGCCATTATCCCCTACTGTCAGGTCAGCCCCCAGGAAGCCGCCCTACTCACCAGCCCGGCGGCTCCGATAGTGTTGTTAACCAGAAATCAGACTTCCCCCCCGGGGAGCCATCCTGCCCTGGCTGCCGATCTGGCCCCGGGCCTGGCCAGACTGGGGGTGATGTTGCCCCATACCCCCTTGCATCACCTGATATTTCACCATCTAGACCGCCCCCTGGTGATGACCAGTGGCAATTACCAGGGCCGCCCCCAATGTATTGACAACCAGGCAGCGCGAGAACAGCTGGGGTCAATTGCCCGCTATTTCCTGCTCCATAATCGTGGGATTGTGAACCGGGTAGAGGACTCGGTGGTACAGGTGACCGCGGGCCGGGTGGAGGTGCTGCGGCGATCGCGGGGCTACGCTCCAACCCCCCTAGCCCTGCCAGCAGGCTTTTACAGCGCCCCGGCGGTGCTAGCTTTAGGGAGCCAGTTAAAAGCCACCTTTTGTCTGATCCGGGCGGGCCAGGCCACCCTATCGCCCCATCTAGGGGATTTGGACAATAGTGCTATTTATCAGGACTACCAGCAGACCCTGCAGCGTTACCTGCAGGTGTTGCAGTACCAGCCCCAAGAATTAGCAGTAGATCACCATCCTGACTATCTATCTACCAAGCTGGGGCAAGACTGGGGCGATCGCCAGAGCCTGGCGGTAACCCGGGTGCAACATCACCACGCCCACATTGCTGCCTGCCTGGCTGATAACGGTCTGCCGCTGCTGAGTGCCCCTGTCTTGGGAATAGCCCTGGATGGCCTGGGTTACGGTGAGGCCGGTCAACTCTGGGGCGGCGAATTTCTGCTCGCTGACTACCGCCACTACCGCCGCTTGGCCTACCTCAAGCCCATCCCCCTGCTGGGGGGGAGTCAGGCTATACGCCAGCCCTGGCGCAGTACCTACGCCCATCTGGTCACGGCTCTGGGGGGGTGGCCCCGCCTCAAAGCCGCCTTTGCGGACCTGCCCCTGGTTGCCTTTTTAGATCGTCAGCCCCGATCCTTATTAGATACCCTACTCACCCAGGGCCTCCACTGCCCCCTCAGCTCCTCAGCCGGGCGACTGTTTGATGCGGTGGCAGCGGCCCTAGGAATTTGCCAGCAGGAGGTTAGCTACGAAGGCCAGGCGGCGATGGAACTGGCGGCTCAGGTGAGCCCAGCCGACCTGGCCGCCGTCGGTGGCACAGGCTATCGGTTCAGGGTCGGGCGGGCTGTTCCAGGGGCTGATCCAGAGGCCTATCCCCTGGTGGTTGATCCCACCCCACTGTGGTGGGCCTTACTTAAGGACCTCCAGCGTCAGACCCCCCTGGGCCTGATGGCAGCCCGGTTTCACCTGGGATTGGCCGAGGCAATCGCCGGGCTGGCGGTGCAGCTGGCCCGGCAGCAGCACCTGACTACGGTGGCCCTCTCCGGGGGGGTCTGGCAAAACCAACTACTCCTGAACCAGGTAAGGCAGCAACTCCAGGCCGCAGGCCTGACGGTGTTGAGCCATAGCCAGGTACCTGCTAACGATGGCGGCCTGAGCCTGGGCCAGGCCCTGGTTGCTGCCGCTCAGAGACTCTCGCCCCTGGTCCCTTAATTGAACCGAAGGATAAGCCCTATGTGTCTTGGTATTCCTGGCCAGATTCAAGCCATCAGTGATGCCGCGCACCACCTAGCGATCGTAGATATCAACGGCCTGCGGCGTCCGGTTAATATTAGCTGCATTGTAGATGGCGACCAGGCTTTGGAAGAGTATGTCGGGGCCTGGGTGCTGGTCCATGTGGGCTTCGCTCTCAATCGTCTTGATCCAGAGGAAGCCGCCGCTACCCTGGCCTTGCTGGACCAACTGGATTTAGCAGAGGGGACAGCGGATGCAATACGTTGATGAGTTCCGAGATCCCCAGCGAGCCCGAGCCCTGCTGCAGGCGATTGATCGCCTGGCTAGCCAGATCCACCAGGACCGCCCCGGGCCGCTGAAAATAATGGAAATCTGTGGCGGCCACACCCACACTATCTTTAAATTTGGGTTGGAACGACTCTTGCCGGCCACCGTCGAGCTCGTCCATGGCCCCGGCTGCCCTGTATGTATTATGCCCAGGGGCCGGATGGATGACGCAATCGCCCTAGCCCAGCAGCCCTCGGTGATCCTGGCCAGCTTTGGCGATGCTATGCGGGTTCCAGGCAGGCGGTTGACCCTGCTGGAGGCAAGAGCCCAGGGGGCAGACATTCGCCTGGTCTATTCTCCCCTAGATGCCCTCAGTCTGGCCCAGGCCCACCCCGACCGTCGGGTGGTGTTTCTAGCCCTTGGCTTTGAAACCACCGCTCCTGGTACCGCCTTGACCCTGCTCCAGGCCCAAGACCAGGGCATCGGTAATTTCTTTATACTCAGTAACCATGTGCTAGTGTTACCAGCTCTAGAGGCCTTACTGAGTAATCCTGATTTGCACCTGGATGGATTTATTGGGCCAGGGCATGTCAGTGTGGTTACAGGTACCCAGTCCTACCAGGTGATTCCTGGCCGCTACGGTAAACCGATGGTGATTTCAGGCTTTGAGCCCTTAGATATTTTGCAATCGGTGTGGATGGTCCTGAAACAATTGGCAGAGGGCCGTTGCCAGGTCGAAAATCAGTATAGCCGGCTGGTGCAAAGTCAGGGCAACCAGATTGCCCAGCAGGCCATGGCAGCAGTGTTTGAACGGCGCCATAGTTTTGAGTGGCGAGGGCTGGGGGCCATCCCCGCATCGGGTTTAAAGCTGCAATCCAGCCTGGCTGCCTATGACGCCGAGGTACAGTTTGACTTGCCCGGCAACCTGGTAGCCGACCATCGCGCCTGTGCCTGCGGAGATATTCTTCGAGGGGTGAAAAAACCCTGGGATTGTCGCGTGTTTGGAACAGCCTGTACCCCTGAGACCCCCCTGGGAGCCTGCATGGTCTCATCAGAGGGGGCCTGTGCAGCCTACTACCGCTATGGTCGGCTAGCCCAAATTACTAGTGACCCTTGAGGCGAATACCCAAAAATAGGTCATAGAGAAAGTGAGAAAAATCCTTGACCTGTAGTAACCCCAGAGACTGGGGTGAACCCTTAGAATCCAGCAAGGGTTGCATGACTTCGTAGGTGGATTTGTACTTATACCAGGGCACAGAGGGCCAGAGATGGTGAACCAAATGATAGTTCTGGCCCATAATCAAAATGTTTAAAATAGCACCGGGATAAACCCGAGCATTTTTCCAGCGATCTCGCTCTTGAAAAGGGCGATGGGGCAAATAATCAAAAAATAATCCCAGGGCGATACCCACCACCAGCGCTGGAGAAAACCAGAAATTGAAAATATAGCCCAGAAAATCAAATTTCCATGCCGTAAAAACCAGAGCAGCCACCGCAAAACGTCCCAAAAACCACTCCAGCAGCTCCCAATTTCGCCACAACTGACGCTTAAAGAAATAAATCTCGTGGTAGAAAAAACGAGCTGCAATTAACCACAGGGGGCCGCCGGTGGAAACAAAGTGGTCGGGGTCATTATCGGGATCATTAACATGGGCGTGGTGTTGCAAGTGCACCCGGGTGAACACAGGAAAGGAGAAGCCCAAAATCAAAGCACTGCCGTGACCCAGCACGGCATTCACCAGACGATGGCGATGGGCTGAGTTGTGGGAAGCATCATGGATCACCGTACCCGCCAGATGGAGGGAGAGTACGTTCATTAAAAACACACACCAACCCGCCCAGCCCCAGAGAAAGTAGCCTAGGGTAGAAAGGGTAATTAGCCCTGCCGATGCCATAAACATAAGCGCATCAACGCTCAGTCCTCCCTCGGTCTTTAATAACTCGGAGGGAACGGTTTTCCGCATCGTCAGGGGCTCAGCTGCCACCGACATGTCGCCTTGCTCCTACACACCATGTTTCCGGTAGTATACGTTACCACGCCCTAATAATAAAGTTTTGTGACAGCTCCTCAGGAAAAAATTGAATTTAGATGGTCCGCCAAGGGGATGGTTGTAGCGCAATGGAGGTTAGAATTCTTACTGATCGGTGCTTTAGTCCTTAAGTCTGGCTGACTAACTACTGGTGACCCGATTTCTGGTGTATTTTGGGGCTGTTCCAACGGCCATCTTCTTTTAGAGTTGGGTGGAGTCGCCTTTTTCTCCTACTGTTCTGTTGATGTCATTTATGCCACCTACCCTTCTGCCCCATAACTGTCGCCGCACTAAAATTGTTGCCACCATTGGTCCAGCTACCCAAAGTTCTGAGGTTCTGAGGGCCCTGATTGAGGCTGGAGCCACCACCTTGCGCCTCAACTTCTCCCATGGCAGTCACGATGACCACCAGCGTAGTATTCGTCTAATTCGCCAGGTTTCCTTTGAACTCAACCAGCCCGTGGGGATCTTGCAGGACCTGCAAGGACCAAAGATTCGGTTAGGGAAATTCGACCAGGGCTCGATTCAACTGGCCAAGGGAGATAGCTTTGTCCTCACCAGTGAACAGGTGGTGGGCAGCCAGGAGCGAGCCTGCGTAACCTACGATAAATTAGCCCAAGAGGTGCCAGCAGGATCCCGGGTACTGCTAGATGATGGCCGGGTCGAAATGCTGGTAGAAAGGGTTGATCTAGAGGCTCAGGAACTCCATTGTCGGGTCCTGGTGGGAGGGGTGCTATCCAACAATAAAGGGGTTAATTTCCCGGGGGTATACCTGTCGATTAAGGCTCTTACCGATAAGGACCGGGAAGATCTGCTGTTTGGTCTAAACCAGGGGGTGGATTGGGTTGCCCTGAGTTTTGTTCGCAACCCTCAGGATGTGCTAGAAATCAAGGAAATTATTGCCAGCGCTGGTAAACATGTACCAGTTATCGTCAAAATCGAAAAGCATGAGGCGATCGAGCAGATGGACGCAATCCTGTCGCTGTCAGATGGTGTCATGGTAGCCCGGGGCGATTTGGGGGTGGAGCTGCCCGCCGAAGAAGTGCCGATTTTGCAGAAACGGCTGATTTTAACCGCCAATTCCCTTGGTATCCCCGTTATTACGGCTACCCAAATGCTCGATAGCATGGTGTCTAACCCGCGTCCTACCCGGGCTGAGGTCTCTGATATTGCCAATGCCATTCTCGATGGTACCGATGCGGTGATGCTATCCAATGAGACCGCGGTGGGTAAGTTTCCGGTAGAGGCCGTAGCGACCATGGCCAGAGTTGCCGTGCGCACGGAGCAGGAGGGGATGATTAGGGGCGATCGCATCAGCACTGGTGTCTACTCCATTCCCAACGCCATCAGTCAGGCGGTCAGTCGCATTGCCACCCAACTCAATGCTGCCGCCATCATGACCCTGACTAAAAGTGGTGCCACTGCCCGCAATGTGTCTAAATATCGGCCCCAGACGCCGATTTTAGCGGTGACTCCCCAGGTTGGTGTGGCTCGCCAGCTACAACTGGTTTGGGGAGTGCGCCCCTTACTGGTGTTGGATTTACCCTCTACTAATCAAACCTTTCAAGCGGCCATGGGGGTCGCCCAGGAAAAGGGTATGCTCCAGGATGGCGATCTGGTGGTATTGACCGCAGGCACCCTCCATGGCGTGTCGGGCTCTACCGATTTAATCAAAGTAGATGTGGTGACGGCGGTGCTGGGTCGCGGGGTTGGCATTGGCGAGGCCTCCGTCAGCGGGCGAGCCAGGGTGGCCCACAGTAGCCTGGAAGTCAGCAATTTTAACGATGGGGAAATTCTCGTAGTTTCCCACACCAGTGCCGATTTCGTCGATGCAATCCGCCGGTCTCGGGGAATTATTACCGAAGACGACAGTCTCACCAGCCATGCCGCCGTGATTGGTCTGCGCCTGGGAGTGCCGGTGATTGTGGGGGTAAAAAACGCCACAGAAATCATTCGAGATGGGGCGATTCTCACCCTTGATACCCGGCGAGGACTGATTTATGCCGGAGCAACGGGGGCGGCCAAGCATGACCCCATGGTTAGCGGCCTCTAGGGCTAATCAGCTAAGGTAAAAACCCTGACAAGATTTGTCAGGGTTTCACAACAATAGGTTTTTATTTTATTCAGGGCTATCCTCGGCCTGGCCGCTGATTCGGGCTCTTGGCCAGAAAACTGACCAAGGGCTGGGTGCAGAGGGCAGGAACTTAACCTATTTATAAAGCTCTGTGGATAGCCGAAATGCCAAAATACCAGGTACTAAAGCAAGGGCAAGGGCAATAAAGATCTGGGTATCAGAAAGGGGCATAAAACCGGTTCTCCCTGGAGGGTAAACATCATTAAGGCGATCAGCCTATCTAGACCTGATTGTTAATCAAGATGGCTCCAGCCGGGTAGCCAGAGCCACTAACTGTTACACAGGTTAATGGTTTTACAATAAAGTGATATCTCCCTCTTTTCTGTCCCCTAATTTAGCGGAGTCGGGCGGCCCCCCTGATCTCTATGTTTGGTATACATCTAATCTCTATTTGCTAAGCGCCTGTGACCTCAACCCAACCCCTACGCACTGAATTTGAACGGCAGTTACTGCGGGTCCAGCGCGATCTGCTACGCATGGGAGCCCTGGTGGAAAATTCCTGCGTTCTGGCCCGCGATGCCCTGTGCGATCGCAATCTGGATGCAGTTCATCGCCTGGAAACCCAAGATAAGCAGGTGGACCGGTTCTACCGCCAGATCGAAGTCGACTGCATCCATTTATTTACACTCCAGGTCCTAGCCGACGAGGACCTGCGGCGAGTAGGCGCCTTCATTCAAATGGTCCGAGACCTGGAGCGAATTGGCGATTACGCCAAGGATCTCGGCGAGATATCCGTTAAACTGTTCCCCTACCCCGTTCCGCCGCTCATGGGCCAGGTGCAGGTTATGCTAGACCGCTGCCGTTCCATGGTGGCCATGAGTCTGCTAGCCCTGTCCGATCTAGACGCAGAATCTGGACTTAAAATCAAAGAAAAAGACGACCTGGTAGATGCAGATTACGACCACCTCTATACCTGCCTGGCCCATCAATCTAACCTGGCAGGCTCTGTGGAACCAACGGTTTTACTGGTCTTGGCCATTCGCTACATGGAACGCATCGCTGATCACGCCACCAACATCGGTAAGCGGGTGGCCTATATTGTCACCGGTGAACGCTCCTAGTCAGCTTGTCTAGCCCGGCGGCGATCGGCTCTGGGGATCGGGCTTGGGGCTAGACAATTTTTACAAACCGTTACTCTCTATTGACAAAAAGCTTTGCGAGAGAGTCATTTATTGAGAGACTAATAGGGGCAGGATGAATAAATGATCTGTTTTGTCTGGTCTATGGCAAGCTTTGGGCAGGGCAGGTCATCCCCCCAGTACGCCCAAGAATAGGTAGGAATGAATCGCTACATGGAATTTTCGATCGCCGCATTACTGGCCAGCTTTGCCAAGGACAAAACCCTTACCCTCAAAAACCTGGAAAAGAAGCTGCACTGTAGCAGTGATAATAGCCAGCGGGAGCTTCAAATTGCCGTTGACGCCCTGGAACGGCTAGGTATTCTGGTCAAGGACCGGGGCAAGTATCGTCGCCAGGTCACCGATAATTTAGTAGAAGGTAAGCTGCGCTGTTCCAGCAAAGGCTTTTGCTTTGCCATCCAGGATCAAGAAGGTAGCGAAGATATCTATGTCCGAGAAAGTCACTTAAGTACAGCCTGGAATGGCGATCGGGTGCTGGTCAAAGTCACCAAAGAGGGGGTCGGTCGCCGTAGTCCCGAGGGAGAGGTGCAGTTGATTTTAGAGCGGGCCAATGCCTCGGTGCTAGCCCGGGTAAAACAGCAGCAGGGTGAATATCGGGCGGTACCTCTCGATGATCGATTATTGTTTGAGCTGCAACTGCTAGCCAATGGTCTGGATCTCAACACAGCAGTCGACCAACTCGCCCATATTGAAATCCTGCGCTATCCCCTGGGGCAAGACCCGCCCCAGGGTCGGGTGGCCCAGGTGCTAGGTAGCGATGCAGAGACTGCCTCCGACATTGATATTGTTTATTGCAAGCATGACCTACCGCGTCGTTTTTCTGAAACGGTGATGGCGGCAGCAGCGGAGTTGCCGACCCGGGTCCGCCGGACTGATTTAAAGGGTCGGCTAGATTTGCGTAAGCTGCCTACTCTGGCTATTACCGCACCCCATACCCAGATCATTGACGATGCCCTAAGCCTGGAAAAAGATGCCAGCGATCGCTGGCGTCTGGGCATTCACATCGCCGATATCGCCCCCTACGTTACCGCCCATTCCCCCATTGATCAAGAAGCGGCCAGACGGGGGACTGCGGTTTACCTAGGGGATCAAACGGTGCCCATGTTACCCCCAGTGCTGGTGGAAGAACTGGGTTGTCTGAGTCCAGGTCAAGAACGGCTAGCTCTGTCGGTGCTAATTAACCTAGATGACAGAGGTGAAATCCTTGACTACGAGATTCAACCTACCGTCATTAAGGTAGATCATCAGATCACCTATCAGCAGGCCCAGGCTGTGCTAGAACGGGATAACCCCGAGGCGGTGACTGCCCTGGGCCTAGATCTACAAGCCCTGGCTGGGCTAGAGTCAACCTTTGACCTGGTGGACAATCTGCTGTATTTGAGCCAGGCCATTAAACGGCAACGGCTACAGCGGGGGTCCTTTGAGCTGAAACTACCTGAATATAATTTCCCCGCCGATAGCGAAGACCCCCTGACCCACTACCGATCGCCCAAGTTTCAGTATGACGATGAGGGGCTGCTGGGGGTGATGGTGGTCTCAACTGCAGGCATGGCCCGAGCCATTGTGACTGAATGCATGCTGCTGGCTAACCAATTGGTGGCCCAGCACCTCAAGGCCCTGGCAGTCCCGGCCCTCTATCGTTTGCATCGAGCCCCCGATTTAAACGATGCTCAAGAGTTAATTAAGCTGGCGGAAAATATGGAAATCAGCCTCACCTTAATTGATTCTGAGCAACTCCAACCCCAGGACTACCAGAACTTCGTCCACCAGTTTGCCACCTCCAGCGCCGAGAAAATTCTCACCTACCTGCTGTTGGAAACCATTCAACCAGCCCTCTACAGCACCCATCCCGATCTTCATTTTGGCCTGGCCCTGACGGAGGGCTACACCCATTTCACCTCCCCCTCTCGCCGCTATGCCGATCTACTCACCCAACGCATTCTCCATGCGGTCTTTGCCTCAGGTCGAGATCGCCGTACCACCCGGTCTAAGGAAGTCGTTAATCTGCACCATAGCTCCTGCCATGGCCAGGTAAGCTGGAACGTGTTGCCCCCCGATCTGCACCACGATCTAGAAGACGATCTGGGGCGATTGGCCATTCATCTGACCGAGCGAGAGCGCTTGGCTCAAGAAGCAGAGTCTGACCTGGAGGGCCTAAAAAAAGCCGAGTTTATGCGCTCCCACACTGGTGAAATCTTCCATGGTCTGATCACCGGAGTTCAGTCCTACGGATTTTTTGTCGAAATCGAGGACCTGCTGGTGGAGGGTCTGGTGCACGTGAGCTCCCTCAAGGATGACTGGTACGAGTACCGGGCCCGGCAGCAAAAGCTAGTGGGCCGTAAAAACAGCCAGCAGTATCGCCTAGGCGATCAAGTAGACGTTCAGGTTAAAAGTGTAGACTACTACCGTCAGCAAATTGACCTGGTGGCAGTAGGGGGCGGTAGCCACCTGACAGAGGAAGAGGCAGCGGAGGCCAGTAGCTACGATGACAATCACTACGACAGCCAAGCGCCTGAACCGACTCCTGGCGACGAGCCAGGGGATTACGAGAATGGGTAAGCTGGATCTATAGCCACCTCCCTGCTCACCCCCTACGGCCCCTATCAGCTCCGATTCTTTCCCCGGTTCCGGCGATGACCAACCTTAACTATCCTTTGGTGCTGGGAGTAACCGGAGCCTCTGGTCAAATCTACGCTGTCCGTACCCTCCAATATCTGCTTAAGGCTGGCTGGAGCGTTGATTTGGTTGCCTCTAAGGCTACAGCGATGGTCTGGCGGGCAGAGACCGGTATTACCCTACCCCTGGCACCCGATGCCCAGGTTGCCTTCTGGCGGCAGCAGGCTGGTGTCCCTGAAGCTGGTCAATTGCGCTGTCACGCCTGGGCTGATGTGGGGGCCTCCATTGCCAGTGGGTCAAGACGCACTGCCGGCATGGTGATCATTCCCTGCAGCATGAGCACTGTGGCCCGATTGGCGGTTGGCATTAGCTCTGACCTGTTAGAGCGAGCCGCCGATGTTCAGATTAAGGAGGGTCGCCGCCTGGTGATTGTGCCTCGGGAAACTCCCTTTAGCCTGATCCATTTACGTAACTTAGTGGCCTTAGCTGAGGCCGGAGTCCGGGTAGTGCCTGCTATTCCAGCCTGGTATCACCATCCCCAAACGGTTGAGGATCTGGTAGATTTCGTTATAGCTCGCGCCCTCGATCAACTTGATATTGACTGCGGGGCTCTACAGCGCTGGCAGGGGCATCTTCCCCACGAACTCCAGCCAGCTGGGTCCGACCCGGTTCCAACTCCCCTTCTAGAGGATTAAGTCTATGGCTATGGTGCGCCCTATTTTTGTGTTGATCGCATCGGGCCTGGTACTACTCCTCACCCTGCAAAATACCAGTGTGACCCTGCCGCTGATTTTCCTGGGGGGGCGTTTTCCGGTTTTACCGGTGGGGGTCTGGCTATTGGGGGCGATCGCCCTGGGTGCCCTCACGACCCTACTGTTAAATCTCCTGCTGGGCATCAATCGTCGTCCTGGCAGGAGCGGTGCAGAAGACCGGTACCGCTACAGTCCCCAGGGGTTCTATGAGCCCTCCCCGGGGCCAACGACCGCGCCTCCTCCCTCCTCCGACCAGGGAGACTGGCAGTCCTGGAGTACGCCCCAACCCACCCAATGGGAGAGTTGGGAATCCCGAGATCAGCCCTCTAGAGCGACAGAGCCCCCTGGGTCGCCCCCGCCCCGTGCCCGATCATGGTTTGGCCGTTCTGATCGGTCTGATGCAGACCAGACCTGGCGACTGGAGCAATCCCTGGAGGAACTATCCAGTGATTGGGGCGACCTGGAACGCCGCCGACATTACACCACCGGAGCTAGTCCAGTCCAGGATAGTCTGGAGGAAATCACGGCAGGCTGGGATGATCTGGAGTCTACCCCTGCCACTGGAGAGTTTGAAGCCCCCCAATCGCCCCGACAGGTTTATCGAGATGGCTCTATCTATTCCTACCGCTATGGCGATCGCCCCGGGGCCGGCCAGAGCGATCTCATCTACGCTCCCCCCGACCAGCAGGCTGATCGGGCATCGGCCTCCCCACCCCAGTCCACCGACGCGCCAGAGACTGAGGACGCCGGTGTGGTGGATGCCGACTACCGGGTGATTATTCCCCCCTATCCTGCCCCCGACTCCCAGGATAGGCAAGACCATCCCGACCGTTCTCCCTAGGCTGGCCTATGTCCCCTACCACTATCGCCCTACGCCAACGACTGCAGGGCCTGAACCTTTATCTAATTGGCATGATGGGGGCGGGTAAAAGTACAACCGGTCAAGGGCTAGCCCAGGCTCTGGAGTACCAGTTCTTTGACACCGATACCCTCGCTGAACAGGTTAGTGGTGAGGCGATCGCCAATATTTTCCAGCAGCAGGGAGAAACCGCCTTTCGCCAACTGGAAACAGAGGTATTGGCCCAACTATCGGCCTATCAAGGATTGGTGGTGGCTACCGGGGGTGGCATCGTGACCCAACCGGCTAACTGGAGTTATTTGCACCATGGTGTGGTGATCTGGCTGGATGTTCCCCTGCCCTTACTACACCAACGCCTCCAGGGAGACCAGTCGCGGCCCCTGCTCCACCAGCCTGACTGGTTCGCCACCCTGGCCCACCTGCTAGAGCAGCGCCAGCCCCTCTACGCCCAGGCCGATGTGCGGGTTACCGTGCAACCAGAGGACTCGGTAGAGGCGATCGTAAATCGCATATTAAGGCTTGTTGACGAAAGCATCCGCCCCGATCGATTCCACGGGACTGAATTGATACACTAACCAAGGTTCCTACTTTAGTTCCTTACCTGTGCCAGTACCATGGTCTCTCCAGCCCCCTCCCACGCCGATGCCATTCACGCCGCCGAAGCTCTGCGAGTCCGTATTTTAAGCGAAGCCCTGCCTTACATCCAGCAATTTCGTGGACGCACGGTAGTCGTTAAGTACGGCGGTGCCGCCATGAAAGACAGTAGCCTCAAAGCCGATGTGATTCGCGATATCGTCTTTATGGCTTGTGTCGGCATCCGGCCGGTGGTGGTTCATGGCGGCGGGCCAGAAATCAACTTCTGGCTTGATAAATTGGGTATTGAACCCCAATTTAAAGATGGCTTACGAGTAACCGACGCCCCCACCATGGACGTGGTGGAAATGGTACTGGTAGGACGAGTCAATAAAGAATTGGTCTCCCTGATTAACCAGGCTGGCGGTAAAGCGGTAGGACTTTGTGGTGTAGATGGCAATTTAATTACCGCTCGACCCCAGGGCGCCCAGGGAGTAGGGTTTGTGGGAGAAGTGAGTAATATCGACTCTAACGTACTTAAATCCCTGGTGGAGGCAGGGTATATTCCTATCGTTTCCAGTGTCGCCAGCGATGAAACCGGGCAGGCCTACAATATTAATGCCGACACAGTGGCCGGAGAAATTGCTGCTGCCCTGGGAGCCGAAAAACTAATTCTCTTGACCGATACCCGGGGCATTTTAGAAGATTACACAGACCCCTCTACCCTATTACCCAAATTAGATATTCAACGAGCCCGGGAACTGATCGAGGCTGGTGTTGTCTCAGGAGGCATGATTCCCAAGGTCAATTGCTGTGTTCGTTCCCTGGCCCAAGGAGTGGGAGCCGCCCACATTCTCGATGGGCGCATCCCCCATGCCCTGCTACTGGAAATCTTCAGTGACCTGGGCATTGGTTCTATGATCGTGGCATCAGACTTTCGCTGCTAGCCCTCAGGTAAACATTTCAAAGGGCCTCAGAATAACTCTGAAGCCCTTTGAAAAATTGGTGGCGGGGCATGGATTTGAACCATGGACCTTCGGGTTATGAGCCCGACGAGCTACCAGACTGCTCTACCCCGCGATGACTCATCTAGTATAGCGATAAGCACTTCAAATAACCACTATTTTAGAATTTCCTTAGATCTCCCCTATCTACCCAGGGCCATGGCGGTGAGAAAGTTCTGGGGCCGTTAGGGGTCTGACCCTGATGGCCAGAGCGGTGATCAGCCACTACTATAGCTACCATAAGCACGGCATGGTGCGGTTTCCGTTCTCCGAAGGGGCTACTCCGGTAGCCTCTTTTCCCTCCTATTGTTGGTTCTTACCTAGAAAGTACTATGGTCTATCAGTTGTTATCAAGTCCGAGTGTTGTTGCCACGGCTCCTACCCCAAGAGGTGGACAGGCTTTTGCCGATGCCTTTGACCGGTCTCCAGAGGTGCCCTTTCTCGCCGCTATTTTGGAGGGTTTTACCAGCGGGATTCTGGTTTTAACCCGAGAAGGTGGCTTACTGCATGGCAATCAGGTGGGCCAGACCTTTGCCCGCCACCTCAGGGAGCTCGAGGGTACGGAAGGCAAGGCTATCCCCACCAGTCTCTGGACCATCTGTGGTTACTTGGAGGAAAGTCGAGACTTGTTTCCCGACAGTTCTCTGGTATTGACCCAGGATTTCACCAGTTTGGATGGCTGCCATTTACGGGCCAGTGTGCAGTGGCTAACTTTGACAGAGGCAGAGCGCCTGCTGTTTTTAGTGATGATTGAGGAGCAACAGCCCTCATCTGAGATCTTGGCGGCGGGTTAGAGACCAGTCTGGCGGCTTGGTCCCTAAAGAGTCAAGGATTGGGGATTGGTTTCAATTAGCTCAGCTAGATCTTTAAGGAAGCCAGCCGCATCGGCTCCATAGATAATTCGGTGGTCGCAGGTGATGTTCACCTGCATTTGTCGCTTTACCCCGAGTAGACCATCGGCGGTGGCCACCACCATGGGTCGAGACCCGCCGATCGCCAGAATTGATCCCTGGCCAGGCGGCAGAATAGCATCAAAGCTGGTAACCCCAAACATCCCCAGGTTAGAAAGGGTGAAGGTGCCGGAGTTGTACTCTTCAGGCTTCAGTTGTTTAGTGCGGGATCGCTCCACCAGGTCGCGCCAGTTGCGAGAAAGGGTGTAAATATCCTGCTGGTCGGCATTTTGCAAGACGGGGGTAATCAAACCGCCGCCATCCATCGCCACCGCGATCGCCACATTGATGCTAGATCGGTATTGAATGCCCTGGTCGGTATAGCCCGCATTCAGTAGGGGATATTTTTGCAGGGTCACGGCCACTGCCTTGGCGAGCAGGCCGGTCATGGTGACGCCCTTAGATTTAATTTGCTGATATAGGGTATCCAGGGCGTCAGTGGTGATGGTGTAGCCCACGTGGAAGGTGGGCACCCCCAGACTGGCGTTCATGTTGCGCACCACCGCCTGCTGTAGGGTGTTGAAGGGTACCAATTGACCCAGGGGAGCGGTGCTAGGAGCTGGGGTCGGTAGGGGCAAGGGCATCGGGGCAGGCGGAGCAGCAACCACTGGAGTAACCACCGGCCCACTGGCGGTGATCGGACGTCCAGCAGCGCGTTCCACATCCTGGGCGACGATGCGGCCATGGGGACCGCTGCCCTGCAAGCTGGTCAAATCCACCTTGAGGTCCTTAGCTAGCTTGCGGGCCCGGGGGGAAATCACCGCCCGATCCGACCGGCTAGGGGTACCGCCGTTTTGACTGGAGGGAGGAGCCGCCTCTGGCAAGGTTGTTGTTTCTGCCACCGCCGCCGTACCCCCCTCAGCCTTAGCCTTAGTGGCAGCTTGTTGCTGGGCCGCAGCAATTTCTGCTTCGGTTTCCGCCAGTAGGGCGATCGCCTCGCCTACCGGAGCCGTACCCCCGGCTTCTACCACGATTACAGCCAAGATCCCTTCGTGGAAGGATTCTACGTCCATGTCGGCCTTGTCGGACTCGACGATGACCACCGTTTCGCCCTTTTCTACCCGATCACCAGGGGCTTTTACCCAGGAGACAATTTTGCCTTCCGTCATAGTTGAACTGAGGGCAGGCATAAAGACTTCACGAATCATGGGATGACTTCCGAAACAGGGCTAAGTAGGTAGTTTAAGACTATGGTTCCATCTTAGCCCTAAGGGGATGACATCTAACCCCAGGGATGTCAGAAATCCCCATTAGTTTGGCGGCAGTAAAATTCTGGGGTTAGGCAGACGCAGCCCCCGCCCGCCCTCGATTGATCGGCTGAACTATCTTCCTGGGAATTGGCCCGGGCTACAGCTGACCGCGAATTTCTTGAATCACCCCGTCCTTCAGAAGTATTTCTACCTGGAGCTTTTGCACCAGGTTATCGCCCAAGCCAACGGTGAAGAAGCTTTCCACCTTGCCTTGATCAACTTCTGCCTCTAGATCAACGGTTTGCACCTGCTGCAACTGCTGCAAATTTTGATTCTTTTGCTGGAGTAAATTGCTCTTGTCTTGATTGAGGCGGTTCTGTACCTCGGCAATTTGTTGCTGAATCGCTAGATTGCCCGGTTGGGTTTCTGCCTGCTTCTGGAGTTCGCTCATCATCCGTTGGCCCTGCATTTCCAGTTGCTGCAGTTGGCCATCGATTTGGTTGATCTGACTTTGTAGTTGTTTTTGGGCCTCTTCCTTCCAAAGGGGAGTGACGATCGCCTTAATGTTTACAACACGCTTTAACTGTAGTAGCTGAATTTCATCCATAGGAGTTTGGCCTGGTTAACGATACCTATAAAACAATCTACGGGATTCCGATCCCCTTGATCGGATGATTTGGATAAACTTCTAGGACCCCTAGGGGAGGTCCCCGGTCCAAACTCTATTTAAACATGGCCTCAATCATATCGTGATAGCGTTCCATCACTACAGGACGGCGAACTTTTAGAGTTTGGGTCAGTAAGCCATTGTCAATGGAAAAGGGTTCCAGCACCAATCGGAAGGAACCAATGCGATCATCGGGGCGGTAGCCGGGGCGGTCTTTGACCTCACGGGTGAGTTCATCGCGGATGAGTGTTTCTATGGCCCTATCCGCCAGGGTAATGGGTACAAGGCTAGGGGAAGCCGGACTCTCTTGGCCAGCTACCGCTAACCAGCGAGATTGGTGGGCGGCCCACTGTTGTAGGGCCTCCAGGTCAGGCACAATCAGGGCCCCCAGCGATCGCTGATCTTGCCCCACCACCATAATCTGACTGATATAGGGACTGCGAAGACAGGCATCTTCAATGGGCTGGGGCTCAATATTTTCCCCGTTGGTCAGCACAATGGTATCCTTGGCCCGGCCCGTCAGCACCACATTGCCATCAGAACTAATCCAGCCCAGGTCGCCAGTATCAAACCAACCCTGGCTATCAATGGCCCGTGCCGTCGCCTCTGGATTATGGTAATAGCCCACCATAATTTGGGGGCCCCGGGTCAGGACTAGACCCTGAGTTCCCTGGGGCAGGTCCTGGCGAGTCTCGGGGTCAACAATTTTTAATTCCGTACCGGGAATGGGCTGGCCCGCCGCCCCTCGCAGATTGCGCCAGGCACGGCGGGCAGATAACACCGGCGAGGTTTCTGTCAGGCCGTAGCCCACCAGCAGGGGGACACCAATGATCTCAAAGAAAATATCCAGGTGGCGGGCCAGGGAACCGCCCCCACTAATGAACTGTTTGACCTGGCCGCCGGTGGCCTGACGCACCTTGTTGTACACCAGTAATCGTCCCAATTGGTGGAGGGGCCAGAGCACCAGGGCCCTCAGACCCGAAACTAACCGTTCTAATCTGGACAGATGGGGCTGATCGATTTTTAGATTCTGGTACCGCCAGAGATTTTCTACGTAACTCTGGCTCAGGCCTAGACAGGTAAAAATGAGCCGTTGTTTAGCCGGGGTTTGTTCTCGAAATTGTTTCTGGGCCCCTTCATAGATCGACTCCCAGAGGCGAGGTACCCCCACCATGTACTGGGGTTGAACGGCCTTCAGGTCGGCCTTCAGGTGGCGGATGCTGCTGTAGGTTTGGCTACAGCCCCGGGATAGCAAAAAGTATTCGGCGGTACGTTCAAAGCTATGCCAGGAGGGCAGAATACTCACCACCCGATCTCCCGGTTGGGGTTGCACCACTACCTCCAGGGTATTGATCTGGTGGAGCAGATTACCGTGGCTCAACATCACCCCCTTGGGTTGACCGGTTGTACCAGAGGTATAAATCAAGGTGGCAATATCTTGTAAGCTGACCTGGACGGGGGTATGGGGATGACTGTGCCCCAGCCCCATCACCTGGCTGAAGTTAAGGGTTTGCAGGGGGAGCGGGGAGGACGGCTCTTCGTCCGAGAGTAAAATCGCCAGGGTCAGCGGTAGATCGGCCAGGCGATCGCCCAGCCGCTGTAGCAGAGCCAGATTCTCGACCACGATCACCGTACTTTCGCTGTGTTCGGCAATATAGAGCAACTCCTGGGTTTCGGCGGTGCCGCTGCGCACCGCATTCATGGCCCCGGCGGTCATCATGCCCTGGTCGGCAATCAGCCAGCGATGGCTGTTGTCAGCGAAGAGGGCGATATGGGTGCCAACCCCCACCCCCAGAGCCTGTAAACCGGCGGCAAAGGTGCGAATCGCCTCCCCCAGCTGTTGGTAAGTGAGGCGGGCCACGGGGTAACCATGGGGGTCATCGAGGGCGACGATATCACCAAAGGTCCGGGCTACCAGAGGCCAGATTTCATGAATTGCCCGCAGTTGTTCATAGGGATTGCGGGCCTGGAGGTAGGTACCGTCCCTATGGCTCAACTCTGCTAGTGCCTGACTGAGTGTCGTCATCGCCAATATTTCGCCAATATTAAGAAATAGATAAAATCTAGGCTTGATTCTATCGCAGCACGGGTGGGCCTTACCAGGACACCAAGCTCCCACCTCCTTTCGGCTCAGTTTTCTGATCAAAGCTTTGGTCAGAAAACTGAGGACAGCCTTGGGCGGTCGTCACCAGAGGTCCTGGCTACTTTCTAGATGCTTTTGCAAGGTGGCTTTAGGTAGGGGACCCAGGAGGTGATCCCAGGGCAGGGTTTGATCCCTGTTCCAGAACTCGTGGACGTAGAAATCTAGGGGAGGGAGGTGCCCTCGCCGGTCCTTAAAGGCCCGCTTGTAACTACCGAGGGAATCCCCATACTGACGCACCTGGATTAGCAGGGGAGTAAGGCGGCGATCGCCACGGGCAATTAGGGCTTGAATTACCGACCAGCTATAGCTTTCTGGCCTGAATTCGATACCGTTTTTAGCCAACTGGCGTTGTAAATATTTCAACCGTTGTTGGGCCTCAGGGTTCACCCCTACCCATTGAAACGGCGTATGGGCCTTGGGGACAAAGGTGCTGCAACCCAGGGTCAGGCGCAAGCCTGGAGCGGCCTTCTTAAGCTGGACCAGGAGATTAACCGTTACCTCCAGATCGGCTGGGGATTCCCCGGGTACCCCTACCATGCCATAGAGTTTCATGGCTTTGAGGCCACCGCTACGCGCATTCATGGCAGCTGCTTGAATGGCATCACTGGTTAACTTCTTGTTGACGATCGCCCGCACCCGCTCCGATCCACTTTCAATGGCGATGGTAATTGACCGGGTACCGTGGCGAGTCAAGGTTTGGGCCAGTTTGGGGGTGACCGTGTTGGTGCGAACCGAGGCCAGACTGAGGCGAATGGAGTCGTATTGGGGCTGGTTGAGGTGGTCTATCAAACTGTCAAACTCGGGATGCTGGGTCACCGACGCCCCCAAGAGGCCCAGGCGATCGGTAACCGCCAGCCCCTGGTCGATGGTGGGTATGAGAAAACCCTCTAGACCGGCGGGGCGAAAGGGTAGGGTGAGGTAGCTAGCCAGGCAAAACCGACACATCTCTGGACAACTGCGCACCGTCTCCACCATAAAAATATTTTCCCAGGCGGCGTGGGGGGTGACCACGGTGGAGGCCGATAGCACCTCTCCCCGGTAGGTTTGCTTGGTCACCGTCGGCGGCACCTCAGGGGTAAGGGGCTGAATCGCCACCACAGGTCCCTCGGCCCCCTCGTAGGTGACCTGATAAAGGCTGGGAACGTAAACCCCTGGCACCTGGGCCAGATAGCGGAGCTGATCGCCGCGATCGGCGGTTCCCAGTTCCACCATCTGGTCTATAAAGGCATCCACCAGGGTTTCTCCATCCCCCAGCAGCACCACATCAAAGAAATCCGCAAAGGGTTCGGGGTTCGCGGTCAGCACCGGACCACCCCCAAACACAATCGGATGGTGACTATCCCGATCGCGGGCATAGAGGGGAATTTGCAGACGATCTAACAGGTCTAGAAGATTGCCGTAGTCCAATTCCCAGGATAGGGAAAACCCCAGTAAATCTGGGCTAGACGGTAGGGGCTCCTGATAGTCGGTAAACAGCCGGCTCACCGCTACATCCCGGCGTTGAGCCAGGGTTTTCCAGACCACCTGATAGCCCAGACTAGTAATCCCCACACTGTACTGATTGGGAAAGGCGAAAACCACCGCCAGAGCGGAATTTAGTGGCTCTGCCGGTTGAAATAATAGGGTCTCATCCGCAAAGGGGAAAGGGCTCACCTGGGGCTCCGTGAAGAGGTGGTTGGGGGGGACTTAATTGAGGCGATAGGGTTCCGTTATAGCGCAAAGTACTGCTTAACGGCGGCTAAGATGCGATCGCAGGCATGGCCATCGCCAAAGGGATTAACCGCCCTGGCCATGGCCTCGTAGGCAGTGGCGTCCCTCAGAAGTTCCAGGGCGTGGGTGGCAATGGCGGTGGAACTGGTGCCGATTAGACGGGCGGTGCCGGCCTCCACCGCCTCGGGACGTTCCGTGGTGTCTCGCAGCACTAGGACGGGCTTGCCCAGCCCTGGGGCTTCCTCCTGGAGACCGCCCGAGTCGGTCAGCAGCAGATAGCAGCGCTGCATCGCCCCCACCAAATGGTGATAATCCAGGGGTTCGCTGAGAAATACCCGGGGATGGTGCCCCAGCAGGGCCGTCAGGGGTTCCCGCACCAGGGGGTTGCGGTGGAGGGGAAGCAGCAGGGCCGTATCGGGCTGTTGGTCTAGTATGGATAGAAAGCCCGCCCCAATATCCCCCAGGCGATCGCCCCAGTTTTCCCGTCGATGCACCGTAGCTAGCAAGACTCGATGGCGATGCCAGTCAAGGCCATCGATGGGACAATCAGGTTGTTGCTGGGCAACCGTTAGCAGGGCATCAATGACGGTGTTTCCCGTATGGTGAATTTCCCCGACTACACCAGAGCTCTTCAGATGATCAACGGCCTTCAGGGTAGGGGCAAAGTGCAGGGTGGTGAGCTGGGAAATTAGCCGTCGGTTCGCTTCTTCTGGGTAGGGACTGTAGATATTGTCTGTGCGGAGTCCCGCCTCCACATGGGCGACCGGAATCTTCTCATAAAATGCCGCCAGGGCCGCTGCCAAGGCGGTGGTAGTGTCGCCTTGCACAATCACCAGGGCCGGTCGATGGAGCTGGAAATAACTGGCCAGCCCCTCCAGACTACGGCAGGTAATCTCGCTCAGGCTTTGCTGGGGTCGCATGATGGCCAGGTCGGCATTGGCCTCCAGCCCAAACAACTGCATGACCTGGTCCACCATTTCTCGATGCTGGCCCGTCAGCACTACCTCAGTATGCAGGCTGGGGTCCTGGCGAAATGCCTGAATGAGGGGGGCCAGTTTAATCGCTTCAGGACGGGTGCCCAGCACAATACAAACAGGTAGAGGGGACATGACACCAAACTCCCTAAGGGTTTAAACCGATAATCATCATGGCATGCTCCATCCCCTCTGCCACAATAGATAGGGAGTGAGTTTTTTCTGACCTCTGTAGCTATGGCCCAAACCATTACCCTGAGCGCTGCCCATCTGCAATCTCTAGATCTAACCCCAGCCCTGACGGTGATTGAGCCGCTGCTGGCTAAGGGAGATATTCTCAAGGAGAATCTGGCTCTGCAGTTTGCCATTAATCTTGACCGTGACCCTACCGATCCCAGGGAACTGTCTGAACTACCAGAGGTGCGGCTCTGGTTTATCCGGCTGGATGGCCACTACCCCTGGTTACCCCTGGTGCTGGATTGGGAGGCCGGAGAACTGGCTCGCTATGCGGCTATGGTGGTACCCCATCAGTTTAGCCCCACCGATGGAATTCGCTATAACCCTGAGGCCCTGGAAATTTTTATTATGAATAAAATTTTTGTCACCACTGCCTGGCTTAACCAGCAGGGCAGCAGTGGCTATGGCCGGGTCAAGTTTATGGCCCAAACCCTGGGTTACGAAATTGAAGAGGGTCTATTTAATCTCTTAGAACCCTGAGGGGGCGACGGCTCCACCGATGCCAGTCGTTTTACCCCTGGTTTGTCTATTTTATCTATAGAGAAAACCATGGGCCAATAGCCCTGAAATAGTTAGAAACAGTCTGGACAATTTTTGGAGCTGCTTTTATAATCAGAGGCGTGTGAGGAGCGAACCAGAGGAGATGCCGAGACGAAACACGGCCAGTCGTCGGCATCTCTTTTGTTTTAAAGACTTTTTTGATCTGACAACTATCCCCTAGCGTTACAAGGGGATCGGTGATTTATTGCTCTGGCCTTTGCAACCCCGGTGGCTGACTCTAGACTCGCTGCTGACTGACGATGGAAATGAGTCAGGGCAGGCATCAACTGCTATAACAGTGGCTAGTTGTCTTTGCTGATTGGGTTATGGCTATGGTCAGGGATGCTGCCCCGTCATCCCCGCTGGGATTCTTAATTAAGGTCATAGAGCCTGATCTAAGCGTCGATCAGCTGGCGGAGGAGGTTCGTTATCTTTACGAAGATCTTCGCGCCTTAAGTGGTTTGCACCAGACCCGGTTTCGCTTTTGCCAAAAACCCCAGGCAGATGGGGCGGTGCGGGACGGGATTCTATTTGAGGCCGACGGCGATCGCCTGCACTCTATTCTGAAGCGCCTGTGCGATCGCCTCGATCACCATCCCCTGGAGACCCTGGTGCTGATTTACCAGGGTGCCCTGCGGCTACAGATACAGACCCGGAGATCGGAGGAGCTAGCCGGTATTGTGGCGGTGGCCGAAGCCATGCTGCCAGCCCAGCGCATTTTTCTGGGTAAGGCTCTGAGGTACAGCCGTAGCCAGGGGGAGTTGTCGCCGGCGGAGGTAGCCAACCTGGAGCTGTTGCGCCAGCACCTGGGGTTGACAGCTGAGGTGGCGGCCCAGCTTCAGGCCCTAGCCCAGGGGCCCTACCAAACCCTGGCGGAGAAGCGCCAGTACTTTCAGCAGGTGCTGGTCATGGAAATGACCCGAGCCTGCCCTCTGTCGGAGCAAACCTGGGAAACCCTGGAAGAACTGGCAGATAACCTGGGCCTGCCGTCTCTGGTGGCCAGGGAAATATATCAGGACCAATTGCAACAGGTGCAAATTGCCGCCAGCGCCCTGCATCAGCAAAAAGTGGCAGATCAAGCCCGCCAGGAACAGCTATTGATCCAGGAGCGGAACCAGCAGCACCAACACCAGGTAGATCAGCGGCAACACCTGGACCACTATCGAGCCATGGTGCGTCAGGCCCTGGCGACTACCCTCTATCCGGCTACCTTTGATCAGGGTCGCTTAGAACAGGCTCGCCAACTATGGAAGATTAATCCAGAGCTGGCCCTGGAAATCGAAGCAGATATTAAATGTGAGCTCTACGGGCCAATTGCCTCCGAGGCAGGGGTTGACTATAGTCGACTGCGGCAGTTGCTCTGGCAAAAGGACTGGCGGGGGGCCGATCAGGAAACTGAAAATGCCATCTTTCAGGCTTTGAGCCCCGATCGCCAGCCCCTGGAAGCCGAGACCATTAGCCAGTTTCCCTGTGTGGATTTGTGCACCATCGATCAGTTGTGGCATCTCTATAGCCAGGGGCGATTTGGCTTTACCGTGCAGCAAAAAGTCTATGCCCATGCCCAAAACCGGCCCGCCGATTTTCTCAGAGCGGTGGAGTGGGCCAGTCAATCCGTAGGCCGACCCCTGGGCCATAGGCCCTACAAAAGCCTGAGCTTTAGTCTCAGTGCGCCCCTGGGGCATCTACCCACCTGGCGCTGGTGTTGTGTCAGTCTGGAATCCGGCTATAGCTTGAGTGAGGTCCTGATCAGAGTCGTCATGAAACGGTTAAACCAATGTTTAGCGTCAGAACCCAAGCGTACTCTCAGTCCAGAGGACAAAAAACCCAATGCTAATTAGTCAAGTCAGTCAAGACTGGGGTCTCAATGATCTAGTTACCCTGCTAGAAGCAGAGGAATGGCAAGCCGCCGACCGGGTGACTCAATCGCTGCTGCTGGCCTCTGTCAACCAACCTCAAACAGGCCGCTTCAGCACCCTGACCCTGGCCCAGGTCCCCTGCCAGTTGCTCCATAACCTGGATTATCTCTGGGTCAGGGCTAGCCAGGGTAACTTTGGCTTTTCGGTACAACAGCGCATCTACAACCAACTGGATAGCCAGTTTGACCCCACCCAATCCAACTGGCTGAA
The DNA here is from genome assembly GCA_018970085.1 of Cyanobacteria bacterium REEB459. GTDB lineage: Bacteria > Cyanobacteriota > Cyanobacteriia > Phormidesmidales > Phormidesmidaceae > Nodosilinea. Next base: position 5,771 of record JAGWXD010000008.1, on the reverse strand, counting down.
TCCCCATCCTTTTTTCCAACAGGTAGGCTGGCTGATGGTCTCCCTGCCCCGGCCCCTGGCTTTTTTTAAGTTCTATGATTTTCTTAACTTCAGCCTGGATGCCCCACCAGGGCATTTGCCTGCCCTCTGGTATTGGCAGTTGTCCTGGGTGGATTCCCTCAAGGCCGGGGGGTTTGGCACCGGGCGGGGGGGAGGTTTTGCCGATCTGGCCAGGCTTGATGCCCTGATGCTCCGCCTGGGCCGCTGCGATCGCCTGTAGCCAGGGGCAAATTAGCTTACCCCATGGCTGAGGCGGCCACCAGGCCAAACAGGATAAATAACAGACCCCCCAGAATAGTCAGCAGGCGCTCAGAAATATGCCCCGCCACCAGTTTGCCACAGGCTACGGCGATGGCTGCACAGACACCATGGCCGATGATTGCTCCGGCAACTACCCCGAGGGGATGGTTCACCGCCGCCAGGGCAATGGTGGCCAGTTGGGTGCGATCGCCCCACTCGGCTACAAAGGTCAGGCTAAAGGCCTCTACCAGCACCGCCTGCATTGACCAGCCAGCCTGATGGTGGTTTTCTGTCGCCTCAACGGTTTTTAGGGCCTCGGCCTGCTCTTCTTCTAACCCCAGGGTAGGGCCCATGCGACTGGCGTCGTAGAGCAGTTTGAGCCCAAACCCGATAAATAGGGCTACGGTTAAGGCCTGAACATAGCGGTGGGGCAGCGCAGTCACCGCCCGACCAATAAATACCGACAATATACTCATCACCACCAGGGCCGCCGTCACCCCCGCAAACACCCAGCGGCGGGGGTGACGAGTAGCTAAGATCATGGCAATAAAGAAGGTTTTATCGCCCAATTCTGACAGGGTAATTAGGGTTAGGGCGGCGGTAAATCCAGTCAGGGACGGCATAGGTTTAAAGCCCAAAGGAATATATATTAACCATGAATCCATGACTAGCTTCTGTCAACGAAAAATCTTAGAAACAGAAATTCTCAATAGCCGAAAATAATTCATATTTTTCATAATTGAATCATTTTTGAAAAGGCTTTTTGAAACGGTTTATTTTAATATTTTTACCCGGTTGAGATGCCATTTGACCCCAACCGGGATGGGGTTTAAAATATGACCTTAGCCACCTTTGGAAAAGTACAGGGGCGTCAAAACGCTGGTTGGCTGACAAATCCTTTTACCCTCATCCCTAAATCCCTTCTCCCACAAGGGGCGAAGGGACTTCAAACTAAAAGCCTGGCTCAGAAGCCCCTCTCCCGCTCTGGAAGAGGGGTTGGGGAGAGGGCAGTACTGATTTTGTCAGTCAATCAGGTCAAAACGTCTCTCCGGGTTCGCCTTTGACCGATTAACTGGGTCCTCAGGGTCTTAGACAAAGCTATCGATTCCTTCCGTTCGTTGATTATCGCTCCCTATTCAGCGCACTATGGCCGAAGAAACTCCTTACCAACCCTTAGTTTTAAGGTTGCTCCACGGTATTAGTGGATTATTAGCGATCGCAGCCCTGATCAGCGGGTTTTGGGTTTATAACACCTACGACCGGCGTTTTGGTTACCTCCGGTTACCCACCCTACCCGATGTTCAAGGCATTCACGGCAGCTTGGGACTGTTCTTTTTAATTAGTTTTACGGGACTGGCTATTTATAGTCTTTACTGGGGTAGTCGGCGGTTACTGTTTCCAGACTTTTGGCGACGGCTTTGGCACCGACCCGGCCAACCGGTATGGTGGGTAAATCTACAACGCTTAGGCAACACCTTGATGTTGCTAGCCGCCACCCTTGCCGTTATCAGTGGTCGAATGATGCAGGAGGCCTGGCTACCAGCTGGTGAGGTAGATCAGCTCTGGTACCGTCTTCACCTTTTGGCCTGGCTATTGCTGCTGCTGAGTCTTGTCCTACACCTCTCCATGGCCATGCAGGTAGGGGGGCGATCCCTGCTCCTATCTATGGTAAAAGTTTCCTATCGCCCAGAGGATTCTCCGGCCCTCTGGCTCGGTTATTTACGGCAGCGCCTGGCCGATAGGAAACCCCGATGAAGCACCGCCATCTTCCCCTTAGAATTGTCAGGATCGCTGTATTAAGCGGTCTTACCCTTGCTTTTTTACTACCCCTACTGGGATAGATAACCTGTGGCTAGAATTACCAGGTTGGATCGGTATACAGATTAATCTTCAGATGTTCTTTCCCGGCAGGGATGGCGCTAATACAGGCGCAGATGGGCTCAGCCTCACCCTCGAGTTCTACTTCACAGGCATGGCAAGATCCCATTAAACAGCCGGTGGGAATGGTGATTCCGGCTCGGGCGGCCACCTTAAGTAAGGGCTCCCCCACCTCTGCTGCAACAGTAACCCCCTCAGGCAGAAACTCCACCAATACGGCCATGGCTAGGCTGGGGGGTCGGTTTTGGCAGCTTTGAGCATGGCTACCAGAGTATGGTGGGCATCCTCTGCCCCTTCCAGGCGATGGTCAAAGGGGACTCGAAGGGAGGTTTCTTCCCCCCCTACGGTCACTTCCAGGGTCATCCCCTCTGGGTCGATAGCGGTCATGGTGGCGCTGGTGGCCTCGGGTTGGTTGCCGTAGGCGGTGGCATAGAATAGTACGGCATCACCGTGGTCTTTATTCATGTGGCGACAGATGCGATCGCTCACGGCGGTGGTAATTGGCTCAGCCATAAAAAAATCCCGTACACTACACTAGTAATTTAATTTAAAGGAATTTAATTTAATAACTTCCCTAGAAGATCGAAACGCTTATCCAGGCCTAGGGTTTAGATGCTCGACCTGTTTGTCAGGGCCTGAGCACCTCTATCTGTTCTCATCTAGCCCACTGGGCCCTAGCTCCATGATACCTCCCCTCCCTGAGAATATCGAACACCCCTGGCCAACGGGGCACATTTTTCAAAGCCCGGGGGCCCACCTCACCTATCGGGTGATTGGCCCCTGCTGCCGGTTGTTCGATCGAGAACAGCTACCCTGGCCCTGCTGCCGGATTCAGTGGCGGGGCAAGGAACCCAGCTGGCGTCGCATTGGGAAGCGATTGATTGCCGATATGGCCACCCGGCGATCGCCCTCCTATTGTGTCGAAATCGTTGGCCAGGCCTACCATGGCGAGCCCTTTGTCACCACCCTTTACACAGTCCGCTTTGACCCCGATATCCAAAACTGGTGGTATACCAAAACCGCTCACTTGGAGGCCAGTAACTCATCCAGTTCGCTGTAGTCTGGCAGGGTGGAGTCGATCGCCCGGCCCCGCCGCAGGACGATGCGGTCAGCCTGGGGCCGGGATAGCATTTCATTAAAGGTCCGGGCTTTAAGCACAACCAGATCGGCGCTACGCCCCACCCCCAGCTCGCCGGCACCCTGTAGGCCCATGATTTGAGCAGGGGTTTGGGTAACTGCCCGGGGCCAATGTCCCAGGGGGTGATCTAGGTGACCAATGCGTACCGACTGGGTAAACACTTCCACCATGTCATGGTCGCCGTAGGCAAAAAAGGGATCGCGACAGTTATCGCTGGCCAGGGCTACTGCCGCACCACTTTGGTCCAGCTCATTGACCAGGGTGACCCCGCGGTAACGGGGGGTTCGTCCTGGGCGGCGGTCTTGCAGGTAGAGGTTACACAGGGGTAAGCTGACCACTGCGATTCTGGCCCGACTCACCAGATCAATGGTTTCTTGGGCCCTTGCCTCTGGTTGGGTAGACAAACTACAGCAATGACCGCAGGTAACCTGGCCAGTAAACTCTAGCTTTAATCGAGTCTCGGCCACCAGGCGCAGGCCCTCAGCCTGGGGGTCTAAACTTTCGTCGGCATGGAAGTCTAAATCCAGGCCCCGGGCCTGGGCTAAACGAAAAATCCCCTCGATCTTTTGCCGCAGCCCTGGTTGGGGATAGAGAACAGCCCCCAGGATACCGCCGTGATCTGCAATAAGATTGACCAGTTCGCCGCTCTCGGGGCGATCGTAGTAGTCAATGGGTACCAGGGGAACTCCCTGTAGGGTCAGTTTATCGGCCCAGTCTGCCTGTAACTGTTGAAGTAGGGCAAAGCTAATCTGTTCTTGCCCTTCACCACAGTCTAGATGGGTGCGCAGGGCTTGGGTTCCGTGGGCGTAGCTACAGCGCAGGGCAAAGGCCATGCGCGGGTAGAGTTCTTGCCAACTCCAGTGTTGGCGGCGATCGGCGATAACCCCGGCAAGGGCAGCCTCAAAGGTACCATCGGGGTTGGGTTGTCGCGGCCAGATATGCCCTTTGTCTAGATGGGTATGAACATCAACAAAGCAGGGCCAGACCATGCCCTGGCCTAAATCCCAGGCTGGTTGATCGGGATCTAGGGCATAATCGATGGGCACAATAGCGGTAATGATTCCTGCTTCGATTTTCAGGTGAGCCGCCACCAGGGGTGCCGCCAGGGGAGACACTAAGGGGTCTGGCATGGGTACTGCCCAGGGCGTAGAGTGATCTAGACAGGCCAGGGGCAAGCGGGCATTTCGTAGCCAGTAGGCAGGGGGCGTTTCTGCCAGAAAGTCGGGAATCGGCATAGGAATTGGCTTGCACTGGCTGAGATGAATATGTTAGGTTTAATTCTCGCATGGACGTATAGCTCAGTTGGTTAGAGCACCACGTTGACATCGTGGGGGTCACTGGTTCGAGTCCAGTTACGTCCATCCCTTGAAACTCAAGGATTGTAAGGCTTTCAACAACTTATTATAGGGCTAGGTTGGCGCTATCAGATCTTTATCCTTGTCGATGATTCAAGGCAAGAGTCAGGGATTTGGCTATAACCTTAGCGCCGATTGGGTAGGCGAACCATGGCCAGGAACCCGAAAAACGACGTTGACATTGAGAATGCTGATTTTATCATCTTGATCAACCTTGATAGGGTTCACCACCGGGTTCCCTGGCTCTCTAGAACGGGAAAAGGGGGATGGCGTCATTGCACCTGGCGATGATCAAAGATAAGGTGGCTCCAGGCGTTCTTTTTAAGTGGTGGTCATGGTATCAAAACTGCTCTTTCTCCTCTATGAAGCAGGGCTGCGGTTGGTAGAGGTTTTTCATGGCAGCACCGGGGAACAGGGGCACCCCGGTAAATTTGTACAGGGCATCAATTTTGGGGGCCCGGCCCTGACCATCGAGGGCGATCGCTGGCTCTCTCTGGGGGAAACCCTGACCAGGGGGTTAACCATGGCCGATCCCCAGACCGCCCGGAGCTACGTCAAACCCAACCCCAGCACCAGCTACAGCATCACCAAGATGCTCAATACCGTAGCCTTCAAGGCCAAGGCCTTAACCCTGCAGCAATCTCTACCAGATGGCTCCTACGACCTCTATCTATGGTTAATGGAAAATTATCGAAGTGACTGGCATTCCCTGCAGGTGGCGGCGGGTGACCAGGTGATCGCCCCGGCCATCGGCCAGCTCAAGCTGGGCGATTGGGGCCGCTATGGTCCTTATCGGGTCAGGGTGGAGGGGGGTAGTCTGACCCTCACCTTGACCAGTAACACCCCCGCCGACGCTCACCTGATGGGTTTAAGTATTTTTGCAGTCGACCCTAGCATTTGATTCCCCCTTGGCTCTACTCTCTGGGGCACTGGGTGCTAATCGAGTTACCCCTGGTGATGACCATAATATCGAGCTCTAGATGGCGTTGTTGCCTGTAATAGCGTGGGTCGCAAAAAACCTTGCGGGAAGAACCGGGTTAAGGTGGCGATTGAGGAAGCGGTGGTTACCTTTGCCACTGAGCAACCGGCTTATGGTCAGATTCGGGGGAGGCGTGCTCAAC
>JAGWXD010000085.1 GCA_018970085.1 Cyanobacteria bacterium REEB459 | reverse complement strand
AGTGCTAACCCAGATAAGTTAGACCATATCCGTCTGCTGGGTAACAACGTCTTTGGCTTTGAAGACCTCGGTGGCGGTGGTGATAGAGACTTCAACGACATGCTCGTTAAGGTCCAATTGACTGTTTAGAGTCCTATCTATGGCGTAGTTATCAGGTCTAAGGCAGCCGAGATCGCACTAGACAAGCTGCGATCTCGGCCTAATGTAACGAGTCTTTTTTTTGCCCTCATCTTGCGGCTCATCACCGCAGATCCTCCTCCCGGTTAAGTCAACCTATCCTTCATTCATTTAGTCATGGCAAACACAATTCTCAAGGGTTTTGCATATCTTCCAGCGGATACCTTCGCTCCCGGCCCCCTCTCTGGTCAGGGCATTTCTGCGAATAACCGGACTGGCCCTTTCCCTGGACAACCTGTTCAAGGCTTCAGTGCCGTTCAGTTTGCCAACCCATCTACCTTCTGGTTCATGCCTGACAACGGTTACGGTGCTAAGAGTAATAGTGCGGATTTCTTGCTCCGGGTGTACCAGGTAGACCCCAGCTTTCAGGGGGCAGAACCCGGCGGTAATGGCACAGTTAGCGTCAATTTCCAAAACTTTATCCAACTACAAGATCCGAATCAGAAGATTCCCTTTGGCATCGTCAACAGCAACACCAGTGGTCGCCTACTGACGGGAGCCGACTTCGACATTGAATCCTTTGTTCTACCCAAGAATGGCACCATCTGGTTTGGTGAAGAATTTGGCCCCTTCCTGCTCAACACCGATGCCACAGGCAAGGTTTTGAGCGCCCCCGTGGCCACGCCCAACTACTTCAATATTCCTACCCTTAAGGGTCAACCCCCTATCGTGATTGGTCACCGGGGAGCCAGTGGCGAACTTCCAGAACACACGATCGAAGCCTATCGGTTGGCGATTCTACGGGGCGCAGATTTCATCGAACCTGACCTGGTTTCTACCAAAGATGGTGTGCTGATCGCGCGGCACGAACCGACCCTGGGTGGCACAACCGATGTGGCCAGCCGGCCCGAATTCGCCAACCGCAAACGCAGCGGAGTGATTGATGGCGTTTTATACGAAAATGAATTCTTCGCCTCCGATTTCACCCTGGCAGAAATTAGGACACTGCGGGCTATCATGCCCCAGGGTTACCGCACCGATGCGTTTAATGGTGTGTTTCAAATTCCCACCCTGGAAGATGTGATCAATCTGGTGAAACAGGTTGAGGCAGAAACGGGTAAGAAAATTGGGATCTATCCTGAAACCAAGCATCCCACTTACCACGATCAACTGGGCTTGTCCCTGGAAGAACCCCTGCTAGCAACCCTGGCAAAAACGGGATTCACCGACCCCAGCCGTGTCTTCATCCAGTCCTTTGAAGTCTCCAACCTGAAGGAACTGAACACCAAAACCAATATTCCCCTGGTGCAACTGCTGGATGCCTTTGATGTGGACTATAACACTGGGGCCCTGCTGTATCAGGACGAATATGCTCGTCCTTACGATTTCACGGTCAGCGGCGACACCCGCACCTACGGCGACTTGCAAACTCCGGCTGGTCTGGCAGAAATTGCCACCTACGCCGATGGGATTGGGCCCTGGAAGCGGATGATCGTGTCTGTTAAGAATGTGGACAATAACAATGATGGCCGCCCGGATGACCTGAATGGGGATGGCAGAATTAATGATGCCGATCGCGTGACCCTGGCTCCCTCCAGTCTGATCACCGATGCTCACAAGGCAGGGTTATTTATCCATGCCTATACCTTCCGTAACGAACCCCAGTTTCTGGCTTCTAACTACAACGGCAACCCCGAACTGGAGTTTCGGCAGTTTATTCAGTTGGGTGTAGATGGTTATTTCACCGACTTCCCCGGCACTGGTGATCTGGTGCGGGATCAGATTACTGGCCCCTTTGTGCGATCGCCGCAGAATCCAGGTGTGTTAAGCAAACCCGACTTTAACACCCTCAACGGTCAAACGCCACTCGTGTTAGGTCACCGGGGAGCCAGTGGAGATCGCCCAGAGCATACCCTGGCTGCCTACAAGAAAGCGATCGCGGATGGAGCCGACTTCATTGAACCCGATCTGGTGGTCACCAAGGATGGGGTACTGATTGCCCGCCACGAACCGATGCTGGCAGTGCTCAATGCTGACGGCTCCCTGAACACAACCGATACCAGTACCGATGTTTACCTGCGTCCAGAGTTCGCTAGTCGGCTGACGACTAAGGTGCTGGATGGGGTGACGGTGCGGGGTTGGTTTGCGGAAGACTTGACCCTAGCAGAAATCAAAACCCTGAATGCGATCGAGCGAATTCCAGCAATCCGGGGTACTGCCTTCAATAATGACGGCTTGAAGGTGCCCACCCTGGCAGAAGTGATCGCGTTGGTGAAGGAAGTGGAAGCTGACACCGGCCGCAAAATCGGGATCTATCCCGAAACCAAGCATCCCACCTTCTTCCAACTGCAGGGCTACAACACCAGCCAACTGCTGGCGGATACGTTGAAAGCGAACAGCTTTACCGACCCCACCCGCATCTTTATCCAATCCTTTGAGGTCGGCAACCTGAAGGCGCTCAACGATAGGATCATGCCAGCCGCAGGGATCGACATTCCCCTGATCCAACTGTTTGGCGGTACCGGTCGCCCCTTCGACTTTGTCGTCAGTGGTGATCCCCGCACCTATACCGATTTGTCCACTCCAGCTGGTTTGGCTGAGATAGCCAAGTATGCGGCTGGAATTGGGCCTAACAAGCAGCGAATTGTGCCTCTGTCTACCGTGGATCGGGATGGCAATGGACAACCAGATGATCTAAACGGGGATGGCGTAATTAGCGATGGCGATCGCGTCACCGGCACACCCACGACCCTGATTCCGGATGCTCACAAGGCCGGCTTGCTGGTGCATGCCTATACCCTGCGGAACGAGTCCTTCTTCCTGCCAGCCAGCTATAACGGCGACCCAACTGCCGAGTATCGGCAGTTAATTGACCTGGGTGTGGATGGCTTCTTTACCGACTTCTCCCGCACGGGCCGTTCCGTGATTGTGAATGACTACCTGGCCGGAACCGGCTATGCCAATCCCAACGGCAACCTCAACTCACCCTATCTGACCGACCCCAACCAGCCCTACTACGGCAACCTGATTGTGGCGAACCTGAACCGTTCCCAGGGTTTTGAGGGGATGGCGATCAACCCCGACAAGAGCCGTCTCTATCCCCTGTTGGAAGGAACGGTCGTGGGTGATCCAGCGGGTGCATTGCGGATTCATAAATTTGATCCGGCTACCGGTAAATTCCTGGGCTTGGTGGGCTACTACAAGCTGGAGAGCACTGCCAATGCGATCGGAGATCTGACGGTTATTAACGACAACGAATACCTGGTGATTGAGCGGGACAACAACCAGGGAGCAACCGCAGCATTCAAGAAAATCTTCAAGCTGGATTTCTCAAAGCAGGATGCCAAAGGCTTTGTGGAGAAGGTGGAAGTGGCCGATCTGCTCAATATTCAAGATCCGGGTGATCTTAATAAGGATGGCAGCACCACTTATCGGATGCCGTTCCAGACGATCGAAAATGTTCTCGTAATCAACGAAAACACGATTCTGGTGGCCAACGATAACAACTATCCCTTCTCAGTCGGGCGTCCCCCCGCGATCGACAACAACGAGATTCTACTATTGGGCTTGAGCCAACCCTTGAAGCTGGACTTGAGAGTGGTACCGGGCACTACCCCTACCCTGACCGGTCCCAGCAGCAGTCAGACCCCCTACGTGATTCCAGTGGCCTCGGCCACGGGGGTGAAGGTGACCTCGATTCTAACCACAGGCGATGCCCCCAGTAACGGTTACAAAATGGTGGGTATTCCCGATGGATTAGGGGCCTTTGACAACCTAGATGGCACCTTTACCCTATTAATGGGCCACGAACTGGGCAGCACCACCGGGGCGGTTAGGGCCCACGGCGGCAAGGGAGCCTTTATTTCCAGCTGGGTAATTAACAAGTCTGACCTCTCGGTGGTCAGTGGTGGGGATTTAATCCAAAAAGTCTACAACTGGGATGTGGCCACCCAACGCTCTGCTACCACCACCAGCACCATTACCTTTAACCGCTTCTGTTCCGCTGACCTGCCTGAGGTCAGTGCCTTCTACAACCCCCTCACCGGCCTCGGTACC
>JAGWXD010000007.1 GCA_018970085.1 Cyanobacteria bacterium REEB459 | reverse complement strand
TTTGTTTCTCAGGAGCTTCGGGCCGCTGAAGACCCTGAGTTTGAGACCTTCTACACCAAGAATATTTTGTTGAACGAAGGTATTCGGGCCTGGATGGCACCCACCGACCAGCCCCATGAAAAGTTTGCATTCCCCGAAGAGGTATTGCCCCGTGGTAACGCTCTCTAGGATTTAGGCCTGTCCATCGGACTAGGGCCTTAAGGTTCTAAGTTTTGTCAGGGAGGTGATTATCACCTCCCTTTTTAGTTTAGAGTGCCTTTTTAGTTTAGATTGCTTGTGCAATCCCTGTGCTGTAGTTCTGGCCCCTGCCTGAGTAGTCAAAAGCCCCCCAGTCTAGGCTTTTACTGCTTTAAAGGGCTTGAGGGTCTGGTCAGAGCTATATCCAGAAGCTTAATCCATGCGGAGTTGCCCATGACCATAACCTTACGATCACTGTCTAAACTAGGTATCCTTTGGGTCTCCCTTGCCCTCAGCTGGCCCGCCTATGGAATTATTAAGGGCGATGGGGTAGAAGCTAATCGCTACAGTTCCTATGTCTCCATTCGTGGGGTCAGCACCTATCCCAGTCAAAAAGGTGCCGACATCAACGCCTGTGGCGGGGTCCTGGTTGCCCCTAACTGGGTGTTGACCGCTTCCCATTGTCGCCCCGCCTATGAGAACCTGGCCAATCGCAAAACCCCTGTGGAGGTGGCTGTGCGTATCCAGGCTGACGGTACCTTTGCTGGTCGGCTGCGGGTGGTGGCCTACCATTTCGCCCCCACCAGGCTGGGGGGAGAACGGGTTGATGCGGCCCTACTGAAGTTGGACGGCGATGCTACCCGCATGGGTGCTAAAGTCGCCACCCTCTATCAGGGTGCGGTGACGCCGGGCTTAGCAACCACTACCGTTGGCCTGGGGACGGGGGTGCTTGGCAGCCCCCTGCTGGGTTATAGTTCGGCAGTGGCAGACTCTTCCCACTGTGATACCCCCTGGGTGGCCTTTGATCCTAGCCATGATTTCTGTGTGGGTACTCCCGCTGCCCAGCAGCGCACTGGCTACGGAGATTCTGGCGGACCAATCTATACCCAGGGCAACACCCCAGATCAACAGATGCTGTTGGGGGTCGTCAAGGGGGGAGTTCGCATCAGCAACACTGGCAATCAGGAAAGTGAATACATTCGCTATACCCAGGCCAATACCCTGACAGACTGGGTTAATAAAACGATCGCCTCAGGATGCCCATAAAGCCCTACTAGCGAGGCAGTATAAAAACGATATCCCGGGTAACTGCCATAGCTACCCGGGACATACAGAACAATAGCTTTTTGATGAGCAGACCTGACTAGAACAAACACCCATTCGGGTTGTTTTTGGCTGTCGGATCTTTCCTTGCTTGGTTGAGGAATCTCCTCAAGTTTTTCTATGATTTAGAGATGGGAAATTACCGCTTTAGTTAAAGCAATGGCCTTAAAGATAATAGACCCAGAGCTCTCAGCTAAACAGGGGAGGAAATATCAACAACTCGAGCATGGTGTTGCTGGTATCCGGGCCATAAACGCTAGGGAAATAGCAACCTCCTACCGGATAAAGATCAACTATGGACATCGAGATGATGGGATTGGGATGGGTTCATGCATCTGTCCCATGGTTTTTATCATAGAGTCTAAATTGGGTTGGGACTGGGAATGACATTAAAGTTTATCTTGAGGTTAAGACTACTCTCCATTTATCGTTACCAAGGGGCCAGGCAGCAGTGACCATCGCCTTGACGCATCAAACCGTTCTAATTACCGGGGCCAGCAGTGGCATTGGGGCCGCCTGCGCCCGCCAATTAGCTCAGGCCCAGGCCCGATTGATTTTGATGGCACGGCGACGGCCGCGCCTGGAGGCCCTGGCGGCTGACTTGCATCGCCAGTACGGTACCCAGATCTGGCTATCCCCGCTGGATGTGCAGCAGCCCCAGGCGGTGCAGGCGGCTCTGGATGCGCTGCCTGCCCACTGGCAGGCTATTGATGTGTTGATTAATAATGCCGGTCTCAGTCGGGGGCTGGATAAGCAGTATGAGGCTTCTTTACAGGACTGGGAAGAAATGATCGACACAAACCTGAAGGGGCTGCTCTACTTAAGTCGCTCCGTGGTGCCAGGGATGGTGGCCCGGGGGAGGGGACATGTGGTTAACCTGGGTTCCATCGCTGGCCGCCAGACCTATCCGGGTGGTAGCGTTTATTGTGCTACCAAGGCGGCGGTCAAAGCCCTTTCTGAAGGTCTGAAGCTAGACCTCTTGGGAACGCCCGTGCGGGTGACCAACATTGAGCCCGGTCTGGTAGAAACGGAATTTAGCCAGGTGCGGTTCCATGGAGATGAAGACCGGGCCAGGGGTGTTTACCAGAACCTGACGGCTCTGACTCCAGAGGATGTGGCCGATGCCATTTATTTTGCCCTTACCCGTCCTGCCCATGTCAATATCAGTGAAATTCTACTGATGCCAACGGATCAATCTTCAGTGTTCCATGTGCACCGCCAGTCATCTTGAGGTTGGGCGGCTAAAGGGTAAGGGCGCGATCTCTAATAGCTTGCAGGTTGCGAGTCAGGTCCTGACAAATGTGGCCCTCGATCAGAGCAATGGGCATACCCCAGGCCGGAGCCAGCCTCAACTCATAGCTCAGGTAGGTGGCTAGACCGGTGGAGGCAGACTGTAACCGCCATTCCCCCTGAAACTGACGAAAGTCTCCCTCCACCAGGGTGAATTTCAAGCGATGGGGAAACTCCTCAACCATGTCGATGACCACCCGGGCACAAAAACGCAAGCTTAAAAAGCATTGGGAGCCAATTTGCTCCAAGCGAATTCCCCCCTGGGGATGGCGCAACCGCTGGCTGAGGGAAAGGTTGGGAATAAAGCTGGCCAAATTGTCGTAGTCGGTCAATACCTGCCAGACCCGCTCAGGACTGGTGGCGATTTCTGTGGCGGCGAGAATGCGGCGCTGATGCTGGCCAGAGCTTTCGGTGCGAATGCTAACCTGTGGTTGCGCCGGGCCTGACGGAGCTAGCCCTGGAGAAGCCATTGTCGGGGCGATGGGCTGACTAGCGATCCGATCGGGATTAAATATGGCCATGAAAACAAATAAGTATTCCTACTTATTATAGCATCAGTATTTCGTAATTATGGCACAATTACCATCAGCACATTAGTATTAACTAAGACAGTGGGTAGCCCAGGGAGTCACCGATGGCACGGTTAGCAAAGCAGCCTCCCGCCGAGGTCATAGGTACGGTCAAGGGGCCAGGTAAAACCGGCAACCAGTACGTGTTTATTACGGCTAATAACCGCCAGGTTAAGATTGGCGAATTTGTTTACTACACCGTAGACCTGGTTGATCGTCCCCGGGCTCAGATTCTGGGCAAAATTTCAGAACGATGTTTAATAGATCACCTCCCCGATCGCATCTTTGCCGATCCCGATATTAATCCTGAAGCCATTGCGGCCCTGGTGGGTTTCGCCCATCCCAACCCTGAAATCTACGCGGTTACCGTAGAGGTGGTGGGTTATTTCCAGCCGGGTCTGGGGTTTATTAACCCGCGTTTGGCCCCCGACCCAGGCGCCCAGGTCTGCTTAGCAGATGACCAGGGGCTGCGCCAGATTATTAACAAGAAGCAGGCCGGAGAAACCGGGTCTGCCCACGTGGGTTCCCTGCTGTTGCGGCCCGGTGGGCGGGTGCCCGTGGTGCTGGATGTAAAGGAGTTAGTCAGTACTCACATGGCGATTCTGGCCGGTACTGGCTCTGGTAAGTCTTACACCGCTGGGGTTCTGATTGAGGAACTGTTGAGCCCCTACAACCGGGCGGCAGTACTGATCTTTGATCCCCACGGAGAGTATGGCACCCTGACTGACCTGCGGGGCCATAGCCATTTTGCCAGTGATGATGGCTACAGTCCTGAGGTGAAAATTCTTACCCCTGATGCCATTCGCATTCGCATGTCTTCCCTGGATTACTACGATATTTTGACCCTGTTGCCAGAGATGAGCGATCGCCAGCAGGCGATTTTGAACAAAGCCTTCACCCTTATGGGTAAACATCGGGTCAAGGGGGGAGAGCACCGCTGGGATGCCCAGGATTTAATTTCTGCCTGTTACGAGGCCGATCGCAGCACCGACGACGAGGGCAACGAAAAAACCGGATCCTCAGCTTCCGCCCTGGAATGGAAGCTGGGTAAACTGGAGCGATCGGCCTATTTCCATCGGACTGACCACCTGGCCCCTAAGGACCTGTTTACCCCCGGCCAGGTAACCGTTTTGCAAATGAACGAAATCAGCCAGGAAGAACAGCAGGTAATCTGCGCTGCCGTGCTGCGCCAGAGCTATCAGGCCCGCATGAATACAGCCAAGGATAAAATTATTGCTGGGGAGGAAAATTACCTGCCCTATCCGGTGTTTATTTTGATCGAAGAGGCCCATCGCTTTGCCCCCTCCCATGAGCCCTCCCGCTGTAAGCAAATTCTCCGCACTATTTTGAGCGAGGGTCGCAAGTTTGGCATGGGCGTTGGTCTGATTACCCAGCGTCCTGGTAAGCTCGATTCCGATGTGCTTTCCCAGTGTATGAGTCAGTTTTTAATGCGCATCGTTAATCCCGTTGATCAAGACAGCCTCAAGTACGGCGTAGAGGCAGCCGGCCGGGACCTGCTGCAGGAGCTTCCCGCCCTCACCAAAGGTCAGGTGATTATTTCAGGAGCCTGTGTGAATACCCCGGTACTGTGCCAGGTGCGTCAGCGCCAAACCAAGCACGGGGGTGAAACCATGGATGCCCCTGCCACCTGGTTGGATTACTTTCAACCCCATCAGCAACAGGCTCGTCGTCTGGAACAGGCCCCCCTGTCCCCGACCCGGGCAGCTGAGAGCTTTGGTGGGGTGAGTATTGAATAGGTTTAGGCTCAAGGCTCTAGCCGCAGCTAGAGCCGCCATGACCATTTAGCCAGGGCCTGTATCTGCCGGTGCTAGAGCCTGGGCCTGTATGGCGGTAATGGCAACGGTGTTGATAATGTCTTCCACACTACACCCCCGGCTGAGGTCATTAACGGGTTTTTTTAACCCCTGCAGCACCGGGCCAATGGCGATCGCCCCGGTTTCTCGCTGCACTGCTTTATAGGTATTATTGCCGGTGTTCAGGTCTGGGAAAATCAGCACAGTGGCCTGACCCGCCACCGCCGATCCTGGCATTTTTTGAGCCCCTACCGCTGGGTCAACGGCGGCATCGTACTGAATCGGGCCTTCCAGCAACAG
This sequence comes from Cyanobacteria bacterium REEB459, assembly GCA_018970085.1. Taxonomy (GTDB): domain Bacteria; phylum Cyanobacteriota; class Cyanobacteriia; order Phormidesmidales; family Phormidesmidaceae; genus Nodosilinea. The sequence goes on along the minus strand of JAGWXD010000007.1, from coordinate 80,460 downwards.
ATCAGGGCGGCGATCTCGGGCGATCTGGGTAGCCAGGCGAACCTTTTCCACCTCCTTGCCCTGTCCTGAGCTACCCGAGGAGTAAGAGAGCAGGGCCACTTTTGGATCAATGCCAAAGGTCCGGGCCGTATCGGCAGAGGCAATGGCAATTTCTGCCAGTTCTTCGGCATTGGGGTTGGGATTAATGGCACAGTCTCCATAGACTAGTACCCGGTGCTCCAGGCACATAAAGAAAACTGATGACACCACCGAAAACCCAGCCCTGGTCTTAATCAACTGCAGGGCGGGACGGATGGTTTGCTGAGTGGTGTGAACCGCCCCTGATACCATGCCGTCGGCGTCGCCCTCGTAGACCATCATGGTGCCAAAGTAGGAGGGGTCGTGGAGGGTATCCAGGGCCTGATCAGGGGTGATGCCCTTGGCCTGCCGTAGCTGATAAACGGTTTCAGCGTAGTCGGCCAGGCGATCACTACAGCTGGGATCAATAATTCGGACCCGGTCTAAATCAAGGACTAGGCGGTGCTGGGCGATCACCCGCTGAATATCGTAGCGATCGCCCAGCAGGGTCAAATCCACAATGCCACGATGTATTAAGGTGCTGGCCGCTTTGAGAATGCGCGGATCGGTAGCTTCTGGCAGAACAATATGCCGGCGATGGGCCCGGGCCTGTTCCATCAAGGTGTAGGTAAATAGCTTAGGGGTGATCCCTCGCATCTGTACTGCACTGATCTGCTTCTCCAGTTTGCTGAGATCCACCCAGCGATCAAAACTATCGATGCAGAGATGGATTTTTTCCTCATCGTCTGGCCACAGAGTGCTGTGCACCTCCTTGACCTGGGCGGCGGTGGTAAAAGTGTCGGGTTTAACCGAGAGAATCGGCAAGGGATCGGCGATGCCCTCAATCAGCCGGGCAATGGCCGGGTCGGGCTGCAGCCCGGTGGAGAGCAACAGCCCCGCCAGAGAGGGGTAGCTACTGGATTGGTGGGCCTGGAGCATACCGGCAATAATATCGCCTCGATCTCCGGGGGTAATGACTAGACAGTCGGGTTGCAGCCAGTGCAGGCTATTTTGTAGCTGCATGGCTGCCACAATCCGATTGGTGGCCAGGTTCTTCAATTGGCCCTGCCCGTAAAGAACCTCGGCCTCCAGTTGGGTGGCAATATCTCGCATTCTGGGGCTGCTCAGGCGCAGGTGGTGGGGAATCACTGACAACACCCATCCCTGCTGACCAAATCGGCCCTGTAGTTCTGCGGCGATTGCCTCTAACTGGGTCGGGTCGGCCTTATTGATAATCACCCCAACAATTTCGCAGCCATGGCTGGTGTAGGCATCTACCGCCATTTGTATCGGATTAACCGCCTCTTCTGGACTGCGCTGGTAGGCATTGCCCAAAATCAAAATTGGAGCGCCCAAGTTGCTGGCAATTTCTTGATTAAAGGTAAATTCAAAGGCCGAACTATCCCCCAGGTAGTCTGAGCCTTCACAGAGCAAAAAATCCCCCCGGCCTTCAAGGATTTTGAACTTACTAATGATGGTGTCTATGGCCTCATTGACTCGATGTTGGGAGATTAAGGTATTGGCGTCTTCCAACCCTAACCCGTAGGACTCTTGCTGACTCTGTTTCAAGTTAAAGTGATGCACCATCAGGTGGATATCTTCGTCTAGGGGTAATTCTCCCGGCAAGGGGACCCCTGGCGGGGAAGATTGAATCAGCGGACGAAAAAAGTGGACCCGAGGGGTACGGCGCAACATGAGTTCAATAATGCCCAAGGCCACCAGGGCTTTGCCGCTCCCCGCTGCCGTACTGCTGAGGTAGAGAGAATGGGACATAGGCGGAGGGCTGATGGTAGAGAAAGAACCGCCCAGGCCGGGGATTGGGCCTCACCGTGTCCAGGTGAACACCAGGGCATAGAAGTAGGCCAGTAACTCTGACAGAATACTGCGAAAACCACTGCTAGACGCCCACCAATGGTGAGGATCGTAATCCAGGTCGTCAGAGTTGGCTAGAATCCCAACCGGCTCGGAGACCAGGGCCTTACGAAACAGTAGCCAGCTGCGCCGGGCGTGGGGGCCAACGGTAAATACATTAACGCCCTGGCCCGACAAATCGGTCTGCTGTAACCATTTTTTCAGCACTAGGGCCGAGGTGTAGGTGCGGTCTCGGAGGGTATCGGGGGCCGGTAAAATCACTAGTCGACGCCGGTCGGCCCCCAGCTTAATCAAGGTGGCAGCGGCTAAGTCGGCAAAGCTTTTGTAGTTGACCAGGTATCCCCCCAGCTTAAGCGGTCCGCCGGTGGTTACCAGGTATCTATAGGAATGTCGCTGGAATTCCCCCAGGGCGGCTTCCAGGCAGCGATCGGAAGACCAGCCCTCCACGACTAGAATTGAGGCAGGTAGGGGCCGGTTGATTGCCAGAAAGGGGTAGGTCTGCCCTAGGCAATGGCTGGTCAGCAGCACCAAACAGGTGAAACCGGCCAGCCAACCCTGGGCCGTTAGGACCCAGCGTTCTCGCCGGCAAACGAGTCTAAGGGGAAATTTAGTAGCAATCCACGCCCATTTCACAGCCTCAGTACCCCCGTCTGCTTAAAATCCTCATCCCCTGGTGGCCGGGTTAACAGAGACCCCGGGGCGATCAGCATCAAAATACCCTGGGGGGTGACAGATTGATGGTGACCCTTACGAGCTGCCAGTAAAGGTGATTTCAGGAAATCGCGCCTGGGCCTCGCTAAGGGGTTTACCCTTGCCTTCTTCCTGCCAGTAGTTAATAATTTCCGTAGCTTTATTAAGAATTTCTACCTGTTCTTCTTCTTCGATCCAGGGCTTGCTCTCCAGCTCGGTTTTCATTTCTTCCCAGGCATCGTTGCGAGGCCAGAAAAAATAGCAGGTTAGCGGGCTGGTTCCCTTAGCGACCACCTGATCAACAGCCAGTGCCACATCCTTTTCAAGCCAGAGCACCTTTAAGACAAATCTGGACAACTAAACCTCCCCAAGGGTTTCCGAAAATATTACAGCTTATAATCATAGCATCGACCCTCCTATCTGGGCCACATGAGCGCTTCTCCGGCAATTTTGGTTTTTGATATTGATGGTGTACTGCGAGATGTCAGTCATTCCTACCGTCGGGCCCTGGCGGATACGGTTGAGCAGTTTACCAGCCAACAGTATCGTCCTTCCCCAGAAGATATCGACACCCTGAAGTCAGAGGGGCTCTGGAATAATGACTGGGAAGGAGCCCAGGAACTGGTTTATCGCCACTTCGAAACCCTGGGTCGTGCTCGTGACCAGCTAGGGCTGGACTACAAAGAACTGGTTGATTTCTTTCAAAGTCGATATCGGGGTCCCGACCAGAGTCACCCTGATCGCTGGAGTGGTTATATCACCCAGGAACCTCTGCTGATCAGCCCGGCCTACTTTGCCGACCTGAAGACTGGAGAAATTGCCTGGGGCTTCTTTAGTGGAGCCACCCGGGGGTCAGCCCGGTATGTGCTGGAGAGGCGGCTAGGCCTGGTGGATCCGGTTTTAGTGGCGATGGAAGATGCTCCTGGTAAACCCGATCCGACAGGACTGCTGGCAGTGGTACAGGTGCTCAGTCAGCACCACAATCTTTCTCCCGACCTGCCGGTGATCTACGCCGGAGATACGGTGGCCGATATGCATACCCTGCATCAGGCCCGTCGCCAATATCCCCATCGTCCTTGGATTGGGGTAGGGGTGTTGCCGCCCCATGTGCTAGCCAGCCAGGAGAGTTACCGCCAGGCCTATCAGGGGGCGCTAGAACAGGCCGGGGCTCAGGTGGTTCTTGAGACTATCTCCAAGCTGACCGGCAGTTATCTGGGTAGCTTGATTAAAGAACCCTAAAGGCTCTGCTAGGGCCCTTTGTGATCGCCACTTTAACCCACTCAAGCCACGTTGGCTAGGAGTTATTGGCTATGTCAAAATCAGCCCCGGGGGAGTAGCCAGGGCAAAAATTAAGGGTCCTAATCAGGCCCCCCGCTCTTTAGCAGTGGAGAGCCTGGTTGGTAAGACTTAGCGAATGTACTCCTTGAGAATGCTGTTGCGGTTGGGGTGGCGAAGCTTACGCAGGGCCTTAGCCTCAATTTGACGAATGCGTTCCCGGGTGACGTTAAATATCTGGCCGATCTCCTCCAGGGTTTTCATACGGCCATCATCTAAGCCGTAGCGCAGCCGCAGAACATCTCGTTCGCGGGGACTAAGGCTGCCCAGGACGCTTTCTAAGTCTTCCCGTAGCAGGCTTTTAGACACCTGGTCTTCCGGGGTTTCGCCATCAGATTCGATAAAGTCTCCCAGACGAGAGTCCTCTTCTTTACCAATGGGGGTTTCCAGCGAAATGGGGAGTTGAGCTGACTTGGCAATAAAGCGCAATTTTTCGATGGTCATCTCCATGCGGGTGGCGATTTCCTCTTCCGTTGGCTTGCGACCTAATTCTTGAGACAGGAGTTTGGTGGTTTTTTTGATGCGAGAAATGGTCTCGTAGAGGTGCACTGGCAGGCGAATGGTGCGGGATTGATCGGCGATCGCCCGGGTAATGGCCTGGCGAATCCACCAGGTGGCGTAGGTAGAAAACTTATACCCCTTTTCGTGGTCAAATTTTTCAGCCGCCCTGATCAGTCCCAGACTGCCTTCTTGAATCAGGTCCTGAAAAGAAAGGCCTCGATTCATATACTTCTTAGCAATGGAAACCACCAACCTGAGGTTGGACTGCACCATTTTATCCTTAGCACGTCGGCCAATATAAAGCCGGCGGCGAAAACTGGCCAGGGTAAAGTTAGCCCCTTCATCCCGGGTGACAGCCTCAGCCCATTCCCCATCCTGGGGGTCTCGCTGCAGGGTATCAATCAGCTCCTCTCGAATTCTTTCCAGTTTGAGCAGGTCGGCAATTTTACGAGCCAGTTCAATTTCTTCTTCAGCCCGTAGCAAGCGGATACGACCAATTTCTTGCAGGTAGAGTCGAATCGAGTCTTCGGTGTAGTGGCGTTTTTTGGTTTGAGTTCGACGGCGGGTTGCCTTACCCTTGGATGATTTCGGATCTGCGTCCTCATCTTGAGCGATAAAATTCTCGTCTCCATCGACCTCAGAATCCCCGTCAGGATCCGGAGCAAAATCAAAATCGTTCTCAGGTTCGATGGTTTCGAGCAGATGATTTGCCTGGGTCATGCCGCGTCCTCATGCTCCTTAAACGTTGGAAAGCTTGAACAAAACTGTGATCAGACTAACAAGTTAAACAGGTTATACCGCCCCTATAGAAAGCAGAAATCAACCCGGCATCAAGCACAAAGGCTGATACAACAACCTGTAGGGAACTCCACAGGAGCCCATGCCGCAGTTAGCACGCCCGACACTACGTCAAATAGACGGGCTCCAACTGATGGCTTCTCAATTTTAACCAGAATATTGAGGGATGCACCACCCCTCTTGTCATTTCTCATCTATTTCTGCTAACGGGCCCTTCGCCATCAGTCGGGAGAAAACGCTGATGTGACCAGGGTTTTAGGCTGCTGTACCAAGATTTGGGCGAGTTATGGGTGACTGGCTAATGGGCCATAGGGCTTACCTTGGTTAAACTTCACCTGCGATTAAATAACCCCCGCAGCCTGTGGTTGCGAGGGCGGTTTAGTATAGAGATTTAGCTTATAAAGGTGACTAGAGCGTTTAACACTACTATCTTTACTTTTTTTCACAGACCGCGACAGGATCTCGATGGCCGCTGGAGGTGACTGTGATCACTAGTTGGCCAGGGCGTGATTACTTGACTTCGGCAGAGCCCCCAGGTAAAGGCGAAGGTCAAAGGCTTGTTACCATGGTCAGCAAAGTCTCTGGCGAGGCATTGGGGTGGAGGAAGGAGAATAAGTGAGCGTAACGCAGTCTGCCCTGGATATCCAGTACAAACTGCCCTGGTAGGGGTGCCCCCAGGGCCTGTCCGGTAAAGTAGGTCTTAAAGCTCTGGCCGGTTTCATCGGCCAGAAGGGGCAGAGTTAACTGTAGATCTTCCATCACCGCCTGAGCCTGCCGCCGCCCCAGGCTGGTCAGCATAAACAGCTCTGCCCCCGCCTGCCGAAACTGGTGGTAGGCCTGATTCATGGCCATGATATGGGGATAGCAAAAGGGACAGTAGAGGCCGGCGGCAAAGATGCGGGTGAAAGCCAACACAACCGGTTGCTTACCCCGCCAATTGGCCAGCCTCACAGTGCGACTCTGGGTGACATCCCAGAGGGCCAAATCGGGGGCGATCTCCCCCAGGCCCAGGCCCAGGGCCGGCGGCTGGGGCAACAGATAGCGCCAGTAGGAGGGTGGGTTAAAAAAGATCGGGGATGGAGCCATGGTTAGAACCTCAGGGGTGCCCTAAACGGTGGCGAAAAATTCCTTGGCCTTGACCGGGTCGGGGACCATGGTTTTGTCACCGGGTTGCCAGTCTACTGGACAAACCTCCTCGGGGTTGGCCTGGACGTACTGAATCGCCTGGAGCACCCGCAGGGTTTCATCTACGTTGCGACCAAAGGACAGATTGTTGATGGTGGCATGCTGGACGACCCCATCGCGATCGATAATGAATAGACCCCGCAAAGCAATGCCCGCATCGGGATCGAGAACATTATAAGCCGCACTAATGTCTTTCTTCAGGTCAGAAACTAGAGGATAGTTAAGATCTCCCAGTCCTCCCTGGTTGCGTTCGGTTTGAATCCAGGCTAGGTGAGAGAACTCGCTATCAACGGAAACAGCAAGGACCTCGGCATTAAGGTCGGCAAACTCATGGTAGCGATCGCTAAAGGCAATAATCTCTGTTGGGCACACAAAGGTAAAGTCGAGGGGGTAGAAAAAGAGCACAACGTACTTACCCCGATACTGGGAAAGTTTGATGGTTTTAAAGCTCTGGTCGATAACGGCGGTGGCCAGGAAATCTGGTGCCAATTGACCTACCCTTAAATAACTGACGGTAGTATTTGTCACGATCATCTCCTTGGGTTAGCAATAGTAGTTCTTATCTCTGGTGATTGATTCTAGACCCTAGCGCACCGGCTAGTCGGGATTGACCCTCCCAAGAGGGTAAAGCGACCAGCTTTGCAGCAACACCGGCCCCAGGGGAATAGGGCGCGATATCAGCCCATAGACCTATTCTAAAGGTTTTAATACAGGCCTTGGCACAAACCTGCTGGCCCCAGGACTCCCAGAGAGGCCGATTAAGTCTGGTCTCCATTAAGTCTGGTCTAAAGATCTGGCTTGCCAGTGGCGGCTTAACCGGTTAACTAAGGCTTAGCAGGGGAGGGTTGGCCATGGCCAAAGTAGGACTCCAGAACCTTGAGGGCAATGGGTGCCGCTACATGGCCACCACCGCCACCGGAGTGCTCGGCAAAGGCCACGACTACAATTTTAGGCTGGTCGAGGGGGGCATAGGCCCCAAACCAGGCATGGGACGCCCCTGGGGGAGCCTCGGCGGTACCGGTCTTACCAGCAAAGGGCGGTATGGGGGAGCTGTTTAAAGCGGCCCCCGTCCCCCCCGTAATCACCTGACGCAGTCCACGGCGCAGAACATCCAGGGTAGAGTCTTTTAGTCTTAGAGATTCTCGCCAGTGTTCGGGGGCAGCGGCGTCTTTTTTTAAGTGGGGGGTGATGCGGTAGCCACCGTTGGCTACCGCTGCAAACATCACCGCTGTTTGCAGCGGGGTTGCCTGTAAAAAACCCTGGCCAATGGACATATTAATGGCATCGCCAATCACCCAGTCCGTCTTTAGGGTTTTGAGCTTCCAATCCTTGTCGGGCACAAATCCTGGACTTTCTTCTGGTGCCAGTTCAACCCCGGTTTTACGGCCAAAGCCAAACCGCCGGGTCATTTCAATCAGGGTCGGGCCGCCGATGCGCATCCCCACCTGGTAAAAGAAGGTGTCACAACTCCAGGCCATTGCCCCGGTGAAGCCCAGGGGGCCAAAGCCAGCCCGGTTCCAGTCCCAAAATTGGATACTGCCCACCTGAACGTAGGGAAAGGTAGACAGCACGGTATTAGGGCTGAATTTGCCCGATTCCAGGGCCGCCGCCGTGGTAACGATCTTAAAGGTACTGGCGGGGGGGAAGGCCTGAAGAGAGCGGTTTAAGAAGGGATGGTCACTCCCCTGCAGCGCTTTCCATTGGGCTTGTGTAATGCGGGTGGTAAAAATATTAGGGTCGTAGGCGGGGCGACTCACCATAGCTAAAATCGCCCCATCTCGAGGATCGATGGCCACGATCGCCCCCTTACGCTTACCCAGAGCGGCCTCGGCAGCTTTCTGGAGATTGATATCTAGGGTTAATTGGACATCCTGGCCAGATAGGGGAGGCTTATTTCCTAGAATTCTGACAATTCGGCCGCCGCTATCTACCTCCACCTGTTGGCCGCCCCAGCGGCCCCGCAACAGCGGCTCAAACACCGCTTCAACCCCCATTTTGCCGACGACATCCCCCATCCGGTAGCCCTGGTCTCGTTTTTTGGCCAGTTCCTTGTCGGTGAGTTCCCCTGTATAGCCCAGGACATGGGCCGCCAGATCGCCGTTGGGGTAATTGCGGATAGCCTCTGCTTCCAGACGTACCCCCGGTAGTTGGTCGCCATATTCGGCCACTGCGGTGGCCTGGGCCGGACTAATATCCCTGGCAATGGAGACTGCCTCTAAGGATTGATACCCCGCTGCTGCTAAGCGCTTTTGAATATCTTCGGCTGGGATTTTTAGAAGTCTGGAGAGGCGATCGATCACCCCTGGCCATTGGTCTTCTGCCAGGGCGATAGGCCAAATGGAAACACCCTGGGAAAGGCGACTGGTGGCTAGAACCTTACCGTTGCGATCGCTGATGGTACCCCGAGCGGGTCGATTAGGCACCAGTCGCAGACGGTTATGATCTGCCAACTGGCGGTTGTAGTCGCCATTGACCATCTGCAACTGAAATAGCCGTAAACTAAAGCCGCCCCCCACGGCCAGGGCCAGAATCATTAAAAATACAGCCTGAAACCTGCGACCTACGGTGCGCCCCGCCAGGGTGTCAAGGCTAGCCGTCAGGTCTTGCAGTAGGGTCATAGGAAAAGGAAGTGGCGGTCAACCGCTGGGGCTGAATCTTGGCAAAGGTTAGACATTCATTGTACAGGAGACCGCCTTACCTGAGGGGCTGACTCAGCTCTGGTTCAGGAGCAGTGGAAACTCCCGGCGAGACCGGGGTGGTTTGGGGGTCTTCCGCCTGGGCGGGGGCAACCGGTGGTGGGGCCGGCCGGCGAAGCCGGATGGGCAGGGTGGGCTGGGGTACTGGCAGCGGCGGTTTGCTCTGCAGCCCCAGGGGCGCTGGGGAGGGGGCCGGCCTGGCCAGGGTTAGGGGTGTCTGGGGGTGAGGGGCCGCTGGGGGTGGGGCTGATGGTCTGGTAACCCCGGCGGCAACGGCCCACTGACGGGCCAGTTGTTGGCGTCTAAGCTGGCCTTTCCAGGTGGCGATGGCAGCCCGGGCTTCGCCATAGAGGGCCCGACCAGGGGCGATGGCAGTGGCCTGGACAATGGCCTGGGATAGGTTTCCCTGGCGGGCCAGTTGCTGAGATCGCTGCCATAGGGGCCGGTCTTCAATGCTTTGAAGCTGACTTCTCCAAATATAGATCCAGCTTTGGGCCTCGGGGCGGAGAGCCCGATTCAGACTAATTTGCTGGGCGGTGGCGATGGCGGCCCGCAGGTTGGGAATGGTTGCCCCCATGGCTAGCTGATGAGCCCTGACCAGTATCGGCCGGTCCTCCAGGCGTTCGATGGTGAGCTGCCAGTGAGCTATGAGGGTTTGGGCCCGCCGCCGGGCAGGGTGACCCAGGGGTACCTGCTGAGCCTGGGCTATGGCTAACTTCAGGGTATTGACCTGTTGTAGACGGCCAGGGATCTCCGCCGTTTGTAGTCTGGCTAGATCCCCCAGATAGCGACGCCAGGTAATCAGACTGGATTGGGCCTGACCGTAGTAGGGACTGTCGGGGCTAATCCGATTGGCCAGCATCATCGCCTGGTAGAGTTTAACCAGCTGATCGGGGGAAGTCCGCCAGGAGTTCAAACTCTGCTGGGCTATCTGGCGAGCCTGGCTGAGCCAGATCAACTGCTGGGCTGTCTTGGCCCGGTTAGGATTAGCCATAACTGGGCGAGCCAGGCTGATGACTTGGGGGAGATTGCCGGCATACCATTGCTGGAGTCCCAACTTCAACAGGAGATCGCTCCACTGGTCCAGGTAGGGTTGGGCGCGGCTATGAATAAAGGTAGAGGCATGAATCTGACTGGCCCGCCCCATAGCCCGAGCCAACTGCTGCCGATCTCCTGTAGCTGCCATGGCTACCGCCTGGGCCAGCAGCCGGTGTGCCTGTTGTTCTCGACTAATTTGCTGAGCTAGGGTTTGCACTTGCTGGGCCTGCCATTGGTCATCTTCCAGAGCTGACAGGGCCAGCACCTGGGCTGAGGCGGTGGTCCAGTCCTGCCGCTGCAGGGCCTGTTGGGCCTTGGCTAGAATCCCCTGGGCCTGGGTCCACTGGCGGCTCCACCGGTCTAAGGCAGTGCTCGCTGAGGCATAGACCGGGCTGGTGGCGGGAATGTGCCCAATCAGAGATCGAGCCGTCTCCAGATGGTTATTCTGAAACTGCTGTTGAGCAGCCTTCAGCACTATCCACGACCACTTTTCTACCAGGGGCTGGGCCTCGTGATAAAGGGGGTGGCTGCTGGACCAGCTCCCCACGGCCTCAAGGGCGCTGAGGATGTCTTTGAGATCACCTGACTCAGCGGCTACCTGGGCGCAGTACAACTCGGCGCGATCGCTGGTGATGGTGATGCTATTGCGGCAATCGGGGGTGGCAGGCAGGTGGATGAGCCAGAAAAAAGCCCCCAGGGCCAGGCTACTGGTGCTGCAGGAACACAGCAGAAAAATCCAGAGCCATCGCCAACTGGGCCGGCTGGTGGCAATGGCCCCGGCCGCCTGGACCTGGGTTGGCCCTGGCCGGGCCTCGCCTACCTCCCAGGGCTGAAAGACAGAATCAACGGGCCGATTTACCATGGGTTACCTGATCTCCTGCAGTAATGTAGTAGAACTGCACCTTAGGGTTATCTAAATCTAGGCTGTTTTGATGACAAAAAGGGGTAGACGCAGAATTTCTTAGTCACCCCTGGTCACCGTTAAGATAGAGAGAGGTCCAAGCACATTCACCAGCAGGTTTTGCGGCTATGCCCAATCAGCCCAGCCCCCGAGAAATTTTAGAGATCCTCCTGCCCTACCTCAAAACCGCTGGGGCCTACGCCCAGCAAATTCAGACCCACATCAGCGCCCAACCCGACAAAGACGGCAAGGGGGATAATTTTTTTGCCTCGGCTCTGAGTGACGCCGATCTCTCCATTCAAACCATGATGGAGGTGGTGCTGTTGGGCCTGTTTCCCCAGGTCAGGTTTTTTGGTGAAGAGCACGAGCAGACCTACAACACCAAATATTTTCGGGCTACGGACCTGGGCAGCCCGGGAGATTACCTGGTGGCCCTTGACCCCATTGATGGCACCCAGTTTTACCTAGATGGTCACTCCAACTATCAGATTATTTTGAGTGTGCTCAATGCCGATGACTACGAAGCGGCAATCACCGTCATGCCAGGGGAACAGACCTATTACTACGCCCTGCGGGGTGAGGGCACCTTTAAAGGCCGGTTGGGTCAGGATTTAGGCGAGTGTACTCCGCTTCAGATCCCTAACCCCACCATGGCTCTGTGTCTGGGCTGGCAAATGGGGGAGTTGGTGCCCTACCTGAGCGATCGCTATCGAGTCTTTCACACCCGGGCCGACTATTCTAAAACCACTCAGATTCCTAACTTCAACGGTGTTCTGAATGGGGATCTGGCCGGTGCGGTGATGGCTCGGGGACAATTTATTGATGGGGCGGCCCTGGCCTTTATGGCGGCGGAAATGGGTTACATCGTCACCACCCTGGATGGCTCTGAGCCTCCTCCGCTCCATCGCTGTCGAGACTATCAGCGGCCTGGTTTGCTGATAGCCGCCACCCCAGCCATCCACCAAGACCTGCTACAGGCTGTGCGTCTGGCCCAGATTAGCGAGGCCATCTAGGCAAAGACCACGGTGCGATTACCGCAGATCAGGGTGCGATGTTGCAGGTGCAGCCGCACGGCTCGGGCCAGCACCATGCGTTCTACGTCCTTGCCTTTGCGAATTAACTCCTTGACATCGTCCCGATGGCTAATACGAACCACATCCTGCTCAATAATTGGACCTTCGTCGAGTTCGGAGGTGACGTAGTGGGCTGTTGCCCCAATAATTTTGACCCCCCGCTGGTAAGCTCGCTGGTAGGGGTTAGCCCCCATAAAGGCCGGTAAAAAGGAGTGGTGAATATTAATCACCTGGTTAAACTCCCCCAGGAAATTGGGGGACAGCACCTGCATGTACTTAGCCAGCACCACCAGGTCAACCTCGTATTCCTTGAGCAGGGCTAGTTGGTGTTGCTCCTGGGCCACCTTAGTCACCTTTGTTATCGGAATATGGTGAAAGGCAATACCAAACTGTTCCGCAATGCCTTGCAGATGGGGATGGTTACTGACAATTAAGGGTATGGTGGCGGCCAACTCCCCAGCTTGATGGCGCCAGAGAAGATCGAGTAGGCAGTGGTCTTGATGGCTGACCCAAATGGATAGACGGGGAACAAGGTTGGAGAAATGCAGTTGCCAGGTAGCCCCCAGGGGCTGGGCGATCGCATTAAAGGCTGGGCCAATAATCTCCTGGGGCAGGTTAAAGCCCGCCAAATCCCACTCAATTCGGGATAGAAATAGTCCTGCTTCTGGATCCCTATGCTGGTCAGCATGGAGGATATTGCCCCCATTGGCATAGATAAAGTTGGCGATTTTAGCCACCAACCCCTTCTGGTCAGGGCAGGATACCAGCAAAATAGCGGTTCCAGAAGCCATAGGTGAGAAGGTTCCGTAATTTAAGCCTGGCCTAGCCTATGATCAGGACAAAGCCGACGTCAAGATTTTTCCCCTGCCGTCCCCGGCCAGAATAGTTTTGGTCAGAGCCCTGGGGACCCAAGTTGTTCGGTCAATTGCAGGGCTCCTAGCATGGGATAGGCCTGTCAGTTACGAGCCCCGCAAAAGCTAACACCAATCGGGCCTTCCGGCTCACCGCCGCCCCCTACAGGTGGCTAGGGCTATGGACCGGCCTAAGGCGCCACAGCAATTCTCATTTTAAAGAATCAGCTGCTATTGGGAGGGATTTCCAGTCCTAGCCCAGCAATTCTCATTATGAAAACCTTGATCGTATCTTGGCTCTAGCTATTGAGAATATTCTCAATAGCTCTGCCTGGAAAGCCTATGCTTCCGTCAGACGTTCTAAGGTCGAAACGCCATCTCTGGCACAAGAGTTCTAAAATAAGAATTGCTGCCTAGGTTGGCTAAGGCTATACTTTTTCTCGATTTAGGTTTATGATCGTTTGCTGTATCGCTTGAGTTAAAAAAAACTAGAGGTAACAAAAAGGCAGAGCAGGGGTTCTCCACTCAGTTACCAAACGAAAAATTGGGCCAAAATGACTGCCTTGCTTACCGTTGCCTATCCAGTTAACGCTTCAATATTTTTAGTTATATAGACAGATTTGCTTTTTATATTTTTTCGTGTTGAATACCTATCTATAAAGACTCTTTTAAAAATAATGAAGACTTTAATTAAGGCCACACTGCCCAAGCTAAAACCACCCCAATCTGAAGTTATTAAGCTTAAACCCTTACCCTTTCGCCAGTTATTATCACCTGATAGTTCTCGACAGCTACCCCTAAAATGGAAATTGCTAGGTGGATTAGCTTCTTCGGGGTTAGTTCTGACCTGTTTATCGGCTTTCTCCCTCTCGAGTTGGTCCAGAATTAGTAATCCTGCCCTGCTCGACTCTTTTCTGTGGAAAACCACCGGTCCGGTTCGGCAATCCCTGGTGAATCTTGAGCAGGCTCAACGATTTTTGCTGCAACCGTCCTCCCCTAACCTTTCCCCGGACTCCCCTGTTGGGCAAACTCCGCAGGCTACTGATGGCGATGGGTCAGACCAGGCATCCAGATTGTCAGGCCAGTCCTCCCTATCCCAGCCTGGGGCTAGCCAGGCTGGCCATGTAGTGAATCAACCCCCGATTGCTAGCCGGGGCAGTCAAGCTAAGGCGATTGACACCCTGCTGGAAATGCGTGTAGCCCTGACGGCTCCTACCGCAAGTCTGGAAATTGCCAGTTCGACCAACAGCCATCTAACCGACTTGAATGGCCAGACCTACTGTAATCTCAAGGCCCAAAGTAGTTTTGTGGTATCTTCCAACCGCGGTGGCATGGTGATGGACAATTGCCAGCTTAGCAATAGCGCCTGGATTGAGCCGGGTCGGGGTGGATACGTATACGTTAATGACCGATGGTATCGGGGTCGGGTGTTAATCATGGCTTCTGATCGTGGCCTGACAGCTATTAATTTTGTACTTCTGGGTGACTACTTGAGTAGTGTGGTTGGTAGTGAAATGTATGCCCACTGGCCCTTAGAAGCTCTCAAAGCACAGGCTGTAGCTGCCCGTTCCTACGCTCTGGTGCACCACGTTCGTAACGCCAGTCGTCCCTACGATCTCGATAACACTCAACGCTATCAAGCGTATCTGGGCATTGCTAAGGAGACTAACACTACCCAGGCTGCTGTGGTAGCCACTACAGGAGAATTTATTAGCTACAGAGGTGGCATTGTGGAGTCTCTTTACGCTGCTTCCGATACTATTGTTGATGCTGTTCACAACGGTAACGGTATGAGTCAGTCTGGTGCCATGGATCTGGCGACTCGCGGCTATCGCTATACCGATATTTTGGGTAACTATTATCCTGGTACAAGCTTATCTCGCTTGGTGGTCCACTAGCCTTATGGGATTACAGTCTGATGTGGCTTAGTTGCCTTACCGGAATCTAAACAAGCTGCCGCACTAGCACTCTGAACCACCCAGGAACGATAATCATTCACCAGTTGCCGTTCTAGGCGGTTTTTAATCGAAGCCAGGATTCCGCCCAGAAGCTTACCCCCTGCCCTATCTATAATTGCAGTAGGCATGATTAGAGCCGAGGGGAGTTCAAGCTGTACCATCAGGTCTGCCTGCCCTTGGAGTTCGGTGTAGGGTAGATGGCGCTGAGGTCGCAGACTGCCTGTTAAGACCATGGTGAAGGATTGATTGAGATAGTTTAAGTAGGCTGGACCCCGTACTTCACAGTTGACCGATCGTAGACACAGGGTGCCATCGGCTAAAACCCATACCTCCAGATCGGCGGTAGGTTCTACACTCAAACCGAGAAACTGGATGGGTCGTAAGCTGAGACGGTAGATACCTGCCTCCAGTTGTTCTATGTAATTAGGATCGGTAATAGCCTCTACTAATCGTTGGGGCTGGCGTAGATAGTGTTCAATTGGCAGGGCTTCGTGGGGTACCCGTAGATTCAGGTTTTGACTGGCGCGAAACTGGTGCATAGAATAACGACCCGCCGTGTTCTGGGATTAAAGATCCTAGAGGTTCTGGCTGAAATACAAAATACTATCTATTACTGTACCTGTTACCGGCCGGCTCAGCCAGGGTGAAGGGGCTCAGCACGAGTTGGCGGTAGGGCTTGGATCTGCTAGCGCATACTAAAGGTGATTGACAAGACGGCGGTGATATCTTTGTCGATAGATGTAGTGTCGTAGATACCGTAGTCGCTGACATCGGTGGAATTGCGTGGGGTGATCTGAAAGACTCCAGCCTGGGCGCTGCGTACCGAACCTACCCGATCGCCGCTGCTCTTTGCGATCGCGCTAGCCCTGGCCTTGGCGTCTTCTGTTGCCTCTGCCATCATCTCTACTCGCACCTGGCTAAGTTTGGTGTAGAGGTACTGGGGTGGTTGGGCCACTAAGTTAATTCCTTGGTTAATTAATTCAGACGCTTGTTGAGACAGTCGGGTATAGCGGTCAATATCTTCAGAGCGAATTTCAAACTTCTGACTCAAACGGTAGGCCAGGGTTTGTCCAGTTTCTCGACCATTGGCATCTACCGCCGGGATGGATTCGGTGGTGATAGCACCGATATTCAAGACCTGCTCAGGCACCTTTTGGCCTTTTAAGTAGGCTTGAACCCGCTCACTCTGACTTTGCAGATCTTGATAGGCCGCTTGGGCAGTGGGGCGCTGACTTGACACTGAAAATTGCCAGATGATGTAATCTGAGCGAATGGCGCGCTTGGCCGACCCGGTTACCACCAGCACATCGCTAGCGTGTTTAAAGTCACGGAGAGCAGTAGCTGCCACCAGGGAACTGATCACCAGAGCCGCTGACAGGGTTAATAGTCCAGCAAAAAGTTGGGGAAAGGACTTATCGGTAGCAGATGGCATGACGGTTCGGGGGCTGACAATAAATTTCTCTGATGTTATCTTAGCGAAATATCGTTGGCCCTGGGGCAGGGCGGAGCGGCATTCTCAAGACCACCGACGGGCTTGCCTGTAGACCCTGGTACCAGCTATTGGATCACTTGTGGATCACTTGAACTTGATGGGTTTAACCTTGATAGGCCGAAGGACCCCACCCTACAATAGTAACCATATCGTTTTGCTATGCCGGTCCGATGCTATGACCCGAGTAACCTCCTCTGCCTCGATCACCAGCTACTATTTTCCCCAGTCTTTACAGCGAGCAGAACGGGCTTTTCGCTGTTCTCCTCTACGGTTAGAGGTGCTGCTGGCGATGCGATCGGGACATGTGCTATTACGCCAGATCTGTGACCAGGAGGGAGTCAGGCGGGGGTATACCCGGCGATCGCTCTCGGAATTGAGGGCCGAAGCAGAACTTCTGTGGTTGATTGCGGTTGGCCTCTTGAGGCGAGAAGTAGACGGCCAGGGGTTAACCGACGGTTTCAGGTTGACCCCCTTGGGTCGTCAAGTAGCCGATAACTTAGAGAGGCTATCTGCCAGCCAATTCCATCCGCGCCTGCGAGATCGACTATATAATGCATGGTGCCGGTGGTTCCGATTACCGGGATGGTTACAGAGCTAGCGGCAGCAGCTAGCATTTTCAGGACATTCTGTATAGTGAATTCTGCCTAGGCGTCTACCCAGCCAGTCGGCGGCGATATGCCTCACTAGTCTACCGTTGACGACGCCATCCCTGTTCTTTTCTCGAGAGGTTCCATGAGAGCAATCATGGTAGTGGGAACCGCCTCCCATGTCGGTAAATCTCTGATTACTACTGCCCTGTGTCGATTATTGAGCCGTCGGGACTGGCGGGTGGCTCCCTTTAAGGGGCAGAATATGGCCCTTAACGCCTACGTCACCGCCAATGGCGGAGAAATTGGTTACGCTCAGGCGGTGCAAGCCTGGGCAGCGGGGGTCTCTCCCCAGACAGATATGAATCCAATTTTGCTCAAACCCCAGGGCGATATGACCTCCCAGGTCATTCTTCAAGGCAAGGCAGTCGCCACCCTGAACTCGACTGCCTACTACGAAACCTTTTTCGATCAGGGCTGGCAAGCCATTCAAGAAAGCCTCGGTCGCCTTAGTCAGGAGTATGATCTACTGGTCTGCGAAGGGGCTGGGAGTCCGGTTGAGATCAACCTCAAACATCGCGACCTGGCCAATATGCGCGTGGCTCAACAACTACAGGCTGCCACTGTGCTGGTGGCAGACATCGAGCGCGGTGGAGTGTTTGCCCACATCGTCGGCACCCTGGAGCTGATGAGCCCAGAAGAGCGAACCTTGATGAAAGGAATCATTATCAACAAGTTTCGTGGTCAAGTCGAGGTGCTGGAACCAGGGTTGGCCTGGTTAACGGAGCGCACCGGGCTACCGGTGCTGGGGGTAGTGCCCTGGCTAACCCAGGCCCTGCCGGCCGAAGACTCCCTTAGTTTGACTGATCGTCAGTCCCGCAGTCAACGGCACACCGACATTACCATCGCCGTGATTCGACTGCCCCGCATCTCTAACTTTACAGACTTTGATCCCCTGGAGGCAGAGCCCAATGTGCGGGTGGTGTATGTAAATCCTAAGGAAGACCTGGGGTATCCTGATGCGGTAGTGATTCCAGGCAGCAAAACCACCATCACCGATTTGCTGGTTTTGCAACGCAGTGGCATGGCGGAGGCGATTCGTAATTATGTTGCCGCTGGCGGCACTGTTATGGGCATCTGCGGAGGTTTTCAAATGATGGGAGAGTTTTTGGCCGACCCAGAAGGCATTGAAGGGCAGGAAGGTCGCTTCCCCGCGATGAATTTATTCCCCATGCGAACGGTCATTACCCGACAAAAGATTGCTCGCCAGCGAACTGTGAGTTCCTACTATCCCCAGGATGGACTGCCGGTGTCGGGCTATGAGTTGCACCAGGGTCGTACCCAGTTAGTGCTTTCTGAGGCCGAGGCCCAAACTGGAGGCAAGTTTGAGTTTCTGTTTGAAGATCGTAGTTTAGGGGTGGTTGATAGCACCCAGTCCCTCTGGGGTACCTATCTGCATGGCATTTTTGACAATGGTCCCTGGCGACGGGCCTGGCTCAATCGCCTACGGCAGCAGCGGGGCCTGGGGTCCTTGCCGACTGGTATTCCGAACTACCGCGAACAGCGGGAAGCTCTGCTCAATTCCCTGGCCGATGAGGTGGGGGCCCATCTCAACCTGGCTCCCCTGTTGGGGACCTCCTGACCCATCGATTGGCCATCCCTAAGATCGGTCAAGGTACCCTGGTGGATCGATTTGCTCGATGAAGAATGCCTCCAGCGTGGGGCGAGCCTGCTGCAGGCTGGTTAGTTGCACTCCCTGGGTCGCCAGATGCTGAACAAAGCTGTAGGGATCACCCTTGAGGGTGCCCTGCCAGCGATCGCCCTCCAGCCGTAGAGGCTCCAACCAGGCCTTCAGGTCATCCGCTGTTCCTCCCTGTCCTCTGGCAACGTAGCGATCGGCACTGCCTAGCAGGTCCTCAAGCCGACCAATGCAAACTAATTCGCCCTGGTTGAGAATGGCAATGCGATCGCAAATAACCTCTACATCAGCCAATATATGACTGTTAAAGAAAATAGTTTTGCCCTGTTGTTTCAAGGCCAGAATAATTTCCCGGACCTGAAATCGTCCAATCGGGTCTAGCCCTCCCATGGGTTCATCTAAAAACACCAGGTCAGGGTCATTGATTAGCGCCTGGGCAATACCAATGCGCTGCAACATCCCCTTTGAGTACTGACGTAGTTGTTTTTTTTGCATCTGGGCCTGGGACAGCCCGACTAGATCGAATAGTTCACGCATCCGTCCAGGCTGACGAGCGGGGTCGAGGCCACATAACCCGGCGGCATAGCGCAAAAATTCCCACCCGGTCAGAAAGTCGTAGAAGTTGGGCTGTTCGGGCAAATACCCCAACCGGTGTTTGATGGCGCGATCGCCGATAGCATGGCCCAGCACAGTGCCGCTGCCACAGCTGGGACGAATGATGCCCAGCAAGATTTTTAGCAGGGTAGTTTTACCGGCTCCGTTAGGCCCCAAAAGCCCAAAGGTTTCGCCAGTACCCACCCTTAAGCTACAGGGTTGCAAGGCCATAACCCGCTGGTTCAGCCAAAAACCGCTGCGATACACCTTGCCCAGGTCGGTGGTTTGCACAGCCCAGTCTGAGCCTGGAGAGCTTGGGGATAGTGGAGTGAGTAATACCTGCCCCATCGTCAGCGGTAAGGTCTAAAGTAACTAAGGTCTAAAGCAACATTGTGGTCTTCCTAGCCTAGGCAAAGCTCCGGGGTTACGTCAACTAATCCTGACCCGCCTCCTAGAACGGTGGTCTGTCAGCCGACCAGGGTAGAATCTAAAAGTAGGCTAATCACCTGTTGATCTGTTCCCTGGTCTTTTCGACCTCCTCCACCCCTGAACATCCTATGGACCGCTCTAAACTTGTGGCGCTGATTACCGGAGTTATCTCCCTGGCCTTAGCTCTGGGCTATCTGCTGCTGGTGCAAATTTTAGATTTTCGGGGTGATATGGTCCCAGCTCCCCTCTCCATGCAGCCGGCTGAGTGGTTATCAGCCAGTTTATGGGAGAATCTGCTGAATCGGGGTTAGGGAGCCCTGGCTACCGCTAGGAACTACTGTGCAGTCCTGGGCTTAGCCCAATTAATCGGCAGAAAGCCTATTGAGAAGCCCTGGCTACTATCTGATATCCCTACCAGGCCACTCTTCCAGGCTTTGCCAGAGTCCCAGGGGCGCTGTTGAACCATCGGCCCTGAAGGTCTAGATCATCCCTGTGTACGTTTGGCGACCCCTGGCTAGCTGTTTGCAACTATACTTTGCGACCCATTCCCGATTCCCTGGTGCCGATGCTTTCCCACTACTGGTACTTTAGATCAATGCTCCCGGTTTACTTCTTATTATGTAAGTGGTGCTTTGGGCCAGTGTCGGCTTTTTTCAGTGGCTTTAGGCCAACTCTCGTCAGGCTATAGGTATGGTCAATCAGGAGATGCCCCAATCTATCAATTCGCCTCAAACCCTCGTAGATCTGCTGAGCTGGAGGACTGAACAAAGTCCCCACCGTCTGATCTACCGGTTTCTACCCGAGGGTATGCCCTCCTGTGAGCAAACCTGCACCTACCTGGACCTGCACCAGCAAGCTCAGGCGATCGCTGCTCTACTGCAGGACCTGGGCTGTCAACAACAGCCCGTGTTGCTGCTCTACGCCCCAGGGCTGAGCTATATTGCCGCTTTCTTTGGCTGCCTCTACGCCGGGGCGATCGCCGTACCCGCCTATCCCCCCCGCCCCAATCGGTCAGTGCAGCGAATTGAGGCGATTGTCACCGATACCGGTGCCCGGGTTGCCCTTACCGATGGCAGCAGCTTCCCCAAGTTACACAGTCAGCTGGCCCAGTCAGCCCCATTAAAACCCCTCTACTGCCTCAATACCGACGGGATTGAGGTCACCCTGGGGGCTAATTGGCGACCGCCTACCCTGGCGGCAGAGACCCTGGCCCTGTTGCAATATACCTCCGGTTCCACCGCCGCCCCTAAGGGCGTCATGATTAGCCATGGCAACCTGCTTCACAACTCAGACTTAATCAGTCGATGTTTTGGGAATACCCCTAGCAGCCGGGGAGTTTGCTGGCTACCGCCGTACCACGATATGGGACTGGTGGGGGGGATCCTGCAACCCCTCTATGTAGGGGCTGAAATGACCCTGATGTCACCGGTCAGCTTTTTGCAACGGCCGCTCCGCTGGTTAGAGGCGATCGCCCACTATCGAGCCACCACCAGCGGTGGGCCCAACTTTGCCTACGACCTCTGTATCCACAAAACTACCCCTGACCAACGCCAGGCTCTAGATCTGAGTAGTTGGCAGTTGGCCTTTACCGGAGCCGAGCCCATTCACCAAGACACCCTCACTGCCTTTGCCTCTGCCTTTGCCCCCAGTGGCTTTCGTCTACAAGCTTTCTACCCCTGCTACGGAATGGCGGAAACCACCTTAATGGTGACGGGCATGGCTCCGGGACAGGCACCTACCCATCTGCTCCTGGAGGCCTCCAAACTGGAGCAAAATCAAGTGGTGGTGGTTACCGCCGATGCCCCCAGCCAGACTCAGCCTAGTCCCGATCTAGACCCAGCGGTTTCGGCCCGGCAGGTCAAGGTTGTCAGCTGTGGTCAACCGGCCCTTGCCGGTCAGGTTTGGATTGTCGATCCCCAGACTCACCACCCCTGTCCCGCCCACCGGGTGGGAGAAATCTGGGTAGGCCCCTCCCCCAGCATCGCCCAGGGCTACTGGCAGCGTCAGTCTGCCACCCAAGACAGTTTCCATGGGGTACTAGCAGAGGGGTCAGGGGGACCCTTTCTGCGTACCGGTGACCTGGGCTTTCTGCATCAGGGCAACCTCTATGTCACGGGCCGGCTCAAGGATTTAATTATTATCCGGGGGCGCAATCACTACCCTCAAGATATCGAAGCCACGGTGGCACAAGCTCATCCTGCCTTGCGGCCAGGGGCCTGTGCAGCCTTTGCGCTGAACCTGGACCACCAGGAACAACTGGTGATTGTGCAAGAGCTGGAGCGTAGCGCCCTGCGTACCGTGGATAGCGCCGCGGTATTTGCCGCAATTCGGCGGCAGGTGGCAGAGCAGCACGAGGTGCAGATTGGGGCGATCGCCCTGCTGCGGCCCAACGCCATTGCCAAAACCTCTAGTGGTAAAATTCAGCGCCATCAGTGCAAGGCTGATTTTTTGGCCGGTGAGCTGGAGGTGCTACACCACTGGCAGGCTGGCGATAGCGGGGCTGGAGTGGTAGCCCCAGAGTCGCTCGAGCCGGCTGGCCCGGCCCCAAGCCAGCCCCAACCCTCTCGTCAAGGGCTGATGGGGTGGATGGTAGATTGGTTAGCCCAAACCCTGCAACTGCCGACCACCGCCATTGATGTGCAGCGGCCGTTAGCGGACTACGGGTTAGATTCCCTCAAGGCGGTGGAACTAGCGGAGGCCTTGCAATCCTCCCTGGGCATCCCCCTGTCTCCTACCCTGGCCTACGAATATCCCACCATTGAGGCCCTCTCTACCTACCTGGCTAAAGCCCAGGCCCAACCCGCCGGCACTTGGCCGGAGGACCTGGCCGAGGCTGCCCGGGATGATCGGGTAGAGCAATTAGTCGATCAGCTCGCCCAGCTTTCAGCGGCGGAAATTCAAGCCCTGCTGGGCACATCAAGCATTCAATGGAACTAGGGAGTAGGCCTGTGAACGATCTGGCCCGACGGATTTCGGAGCTTTCGCCCCAGCAAAGGTGCCTGTTAGAGGTACGACTGGGGGAGCGCAAAGGCGTGCTTGAACCCATTGCCATTGTGGGGATGGCCTGCCGGTTTCCCGGGGCAAGCAGTCTATCGGCCTATTGGCAACTACTGCGCCAGGGGGAAGATAGGGTTGGACAGATTCCGGGAGATCGCTGGTCCTTGCAAGAGTTTTTTGATGCCGACCCCAACCAGGCCGGCAAACACTATTGCCGACAGGGGGGCTTTCTCGAGCATATTGACCAGTTTGATCCAGAATTTTTTGGCATTGCCCCCCGGGAAGCTCCCTATATGGACCCCCAACAGCGCCTGTTACTGGAGGTAATGTGGGAAGCACTGGAGGATAGTGCCCTTTTGCCCCAAGCCTTGAGTGGTAGTCAAACTGGGGTATTTGTTGGGGCTTCCACCCTCGACTATGGCCAGATTTTACTCCAGTGCGATGATCAAATCGGGCCCTACACCACCACCGGTCTGGCTTCTACCATGCTGGCTAATCGCATTTCCTACCTGCTCAACTTCCAGGGTCCCAGTCTAACGGTGGATACAGCCTGTTCTTCTAGCCTGGTGGCGGTGCACCTGGCCTGTCAGAGCCTGTGGCAAAAGGAATCCACCCTGGCCTTGGCGGCTGGAGTCAACCTGATTCTCACCCCTTCCCTCACCATTGGCTTTAGCAAGCTCACTGCCCTCTCTCCAGAGGGGCGCTGTAAGGCCTTTGCTGCTGATGCTAACGGGTTTGTGCGCTCTGAGGGAGCCGGGGTAGTAGTGCTAAAACCCCTAAGCCAGGCCCTGGCCCAGGGCGATCGCATCTATGCCCTGATTCGGGGCGGGGCAATTAATCAGGATGGCCGCAGCAATGGCCTCACCGCCCCTAACCGCGACTCCCAGGCGGCTGTACTGCGTCGGGCCTACCGCCAAGCCCGGGTGCCCCTGGCCCAGGTCAGTTACATCGAGGCCCATGGTACCGGCACCCTGCTGGGGGATCCGATTGAAGCTATGGCTCTGGGTCAGGTCTTTGGTGCCAGCCATGGGAACTCTAAGCCCCTACGGATTGGCTCGGTTAAAACCAACATCGGTCACACCGAGGCCGCCGCTGGCATGGCGGGCCTAATTAAGGTAGCCCTGTGTCTACAGCACCAGAGCTGGGTCCCCAGTCTCCATTTTCACCAACCCAATCCCTATATTCCCTTTGACCAGTTGCCCCTGCGGGTGCAAACCGGGCTAGAGCCCTGGCCCGACTTTTCTCCCCAGACGATCGCCGGGGTTAGTTCCTTTGGTTTTGGCGGCACCAATGCCCACCTGGTGCTACAGGCTGGACCTCAGTTAGATGCGGATAGGGGCGATCACCGCGACGACCGCCCCGGCCATGTGTTCACCCTCTCAGCCCGGAGCGAAGGCGCCCTGCGCCAGCTCGCTGGGCGCTATAGTGAACTGCTCAAGACGTTGCCGGCAGCGGCCCTGGGGGATCTCTGCCACACCGCCAACAGTGGCCGTACGGCCTTTGCCCATCGCCTAGCCACCTGGGTCGAACAGCCTGATAGCCTGGTGGAGTCCCTGGCGGCGGTGGCAGCGGGAACCTCTCCCCCGGGGTTGGCGATCGGCCATAGCAGTCGCCCTGAGGCTCCTCCCCTGGTGTGGCTGTTCACCGGCCAGGGCAGTCAGTATACCGGCATGGGGCGCCAACTGTTCGAGACCCACCCCCAATTTCGGGCCACCCTGGAGCAGTGTGACGAAATTCTCCGGCCCTACCTGCAGGATTCCCTACTGCAGATAATTTACCCCGATACCCCGGAGGACTCGCGCCTACACCAAACTGCCTATACCCAGCCCGCCCTGTTTGCCCTGGAGTACGCCCTGGCGGAGTTGTGGCAGTCCTGGGGGGTAAAACCGGCGGCAGTTCTGGGCCATAGCCTGGGGGAATACGTGGCAGCCTGCGTGGCCGGGGTGTTTGACCTGGAGTCGGGCCTCAAACTGATTGCTGAGCGGGGGCGGTTGATGCAGTCCTTGCCAGCCAAGGGCATGATGGCGGCGATCATGGCGGATGGCGAAACGGTGGCCGCCCTGATTGCCCCCTACGCTGAGACGGTGGCGATCGCCACCCTAAATGGCCCCAACAACACGGTGGTGGCCGGAGAACAGGCCGCCATCCAGGACCTGCTGGAGGTTTGCCAGGGCCGCCAGATGGGGGTAACTCCCCTGACCGTTTCCCACGGTTTTCACTCACCTCAAATGGATCCCATTCTTAATCTATTTGAGCATCTGGCCCGCCAGGTGGACTTTCACCCCCCTCAAATCCCCCTGGTAGCCAATCTTACCGGCCAGTTTTTCGCCACCGGAGCCATTCCCGATGCTACCTACTGGCGGCACCAGGCCCGGCGACCAGTCCGTTTCGCTGAGGGTATCGCCAGCCTTTACCAGCAGGGTTATCGCCACTTTCTAGAAATTGGCCCCCATCCGGTACTATCTGGCCTGGCACCCCAATGTCTGCCCCAGGATGATGGTTACTGGCATATCTCCCTGGCTCGACAGCGCCAGGACTGGACTGTTCTGGGCCAAAGCCTGAGTCAGTTATATCTAGAGGGAGTGGCCATTGATTGGCAGGGGTTTGAGCGACCCTATGGCCGCCATAAATTGGCCCTGCCCACCTATCCCTTTCAACGTCAGCGCTACTGGATCGATCGGCTGCCCCCCTCCCCGGTCAGCCCTGGGCCAGGCCAGGCCTACCGGATGGAATGGCAACCCTGTCCCCCCCAGTCGCCAGACTCTGCCGTCCCGGCCCAGTGGTTGATCGTGGGGGGGGCAGAGGCTCTGGGAGCAGCCCTGGAGCAGGTTTTGACTGCCTCAGGGGCAACAGTAGTACGGGTTGGCTGGAGAGAGGATGGTCAGCCGCAGCCATTTCCTGATCGCCCCCTACACCCTCAGGCAGACCAGCCCTGGGGCCCCTGGTTATCCACCCTGCCAGCCCCTGAGCTGAGCTGGCAGGTGATCTACCTGGCCCCCGATCGCCCCCCGGCGGCAGCGGCCGATCTCGTAGTACCCGTCCTCAGCCTGGTTCAAGCCCTGGCCCAGGGGTCCCGGAGCGCCAAAATCTGGCTGGTCACCACGGGAGCCCAGTCCATCGGCCCCCAGGACCCGGTCAGGGCTCCCCTGCAGACGGTTCTGTGGGGCTTGGGACGAACCCTGCGGCTAGAGCATCCCGAACTCTGGGGCGGTCTGGTGGACCTGGGGCTTTGCCCCCAGTCCACCCCTGCCCTGGTTGATTTAATCACCCATATCCAGGGGCAAACCGGTGAGGATGAAATTGCCCTGCGGGCTGGCCAGGGCTGGGTGCCGCGGCTACGGCTGTTGCCTGAGTTGAACCCCGGGCGATCGCCCCGGCCTGGCATTAACGCCACTGCCACCTACTTGATTACCGGCGGCAGCGGCGCCCTGGGCCAGCAACTGGCCCGCTGGTTGGTTGACCAGGGGGCTCGTCATCTGGTGCTCCTCAGTCGACGGGGCCCATCCACCGACCTGGAATCCCTGTTGACAGTCCTAGCTGACCGGGGGGCCAGGGTTGTTGTAGAAGCTGTGGATGTGGCAGACAGTAGTGCCCTGGCCGCTGTGCTGGCTCGCCTCCAGACCCAAGGCCCGCCCCTGAAGGGGATTTTTCACGCCGCCGGGGTGCTGGCGGATGGGTTTCTGGTTGGTCAAACCCCCGCGGCTTTTGAGGCAGTCCTATCGCCTAAACTGCTGGGGGCCTGGCATCTTCACCAGCTTACCCAGTCCCTGGATCTGGATTGGTTTGTCTTGTTTTCCTCCATGGCGGGCCTTTTGGGGTCTCCGGGCCAGGGTAATTACAGTGCCAGCAATGCGGGCTTAGATGGGTTAGCCCAGTGGCGATCGCAACAGCACCTACCGGCCCTCAGCATCAGTTGGGGTGCCTGGCAGGGGGCGGGGATGGCGGTCGCCCAGGCCCAGTCTGAAATCGCCTGGCAGCAGCGAGGAATGGCCTTGATGCCAGCGGCCCAGGGTCTGGCCTGGTTAGGGACACTGTTGTCTACTCCCCCGACCTATTCCCAGGTGGGCATCGCCAGCCTGGATTGGTCCCGACTACAGCGCTACCTGCCCACTCTGCCGCCGGTGTTCAGTCTGGTGGCGACGGGGCCAGAGCCATCGGCTGAGGCGGCCCTAACCAGCTTGGGGACCGAGCCACCCCCCATCCGCCAGCGCCTGGTGGCCCTGCCAGAGGGAGAGCGAATCCAGGCCCTGGAGCAGTATCTGCAAACCCAGGTAGGGGAGGTAATGGGTAGCCAAACCCCCTTACCAATGGATCGGCCCCTGCTGGAACTGGGTCTGGATTCCCTGATGACCATGGACTTACTGGCCCTGTGCAAACAGGACCTGCAACTACTACTGTATCCCCGAGAGGTGCTGGCCCACCCCACCCTGGCAGAGCTGGCCCAATACCTGGCCCGGGAGCTGGAGCCCACTCTCCCCCCAGACCAACACCGGGTTGAATCCCTCCAGCCCGATCGGCCCGGCGCCGGGCAACTGGCTCCCCCAGAGGGGGCCGACACCCTGCCTACCCACCCCTGGCAAGCCCTGGCTCCTTTAGATCCGCTCCCCAGTCGGCGCAACGACAGTATGATTTTTCTGCTGTCTGCCCCTCGCTCAGGGTCTACCCTACTGCGGGTCATGCTAGCTGGCCACCCTGACCTGTTCTGCCCGCCCGAACTACACCTGCTGCCCTTCAATACCCTGGAGGCCCAACAACAGGCTCTGGGTAGCAGCTACCTGCAGGAAGGATTACAGCGAGCGGTGATGGAACTGTTACACCTGGACGCCGACCAGGCGGAGACCTTACTGTCAGAGTGGAGTCAGCACCATCTGACCATTGCAGAGGTCTACGGCAAGCTCCAGCAGACCGCCGCTCCTCGGTGCCTTGTGGATAAATCGCCCACCTACAGCCTGAGCCTGGAGACCTTGAAGCGGGCGGAGCAAATTTTTGCTGGAGCCAGGTACATTCACCTAGTGCGCCACCCCTACGCTGTGATTGATTCCTTTGTGCGCAATCGCATGCACAAAATCTTTGATCTGACTAGCGCCGATCCCTACGGGTTGGCGGAGCAGGTGTGGCAAACCAGCAACCGCAACATTACCACCTTTTTGCAGGGTGTGGATTCCAGTCGTTATCAGGTGATGCGCTACGAAGATCTAGTTGCCGACCCTAAAGCAGTGATGGAGCGCCTCTGCACCTTCCTGGAACTGCCCTTTAATGCCGCCCTGCTGAGCCCCTATGAAGGCCGGCGCATGACCGATGGGGTGCGGGCCAGGTCCCTGGCGGTGGATGACCCTAACTTTCGCCAGCGCGATCGCATCGAGGTCAATCTGGCCCAGGTGTGGCAGACTCTTCAGTTACCCCGGCCCCTAACCTCTAGCACCCAGGCGATCGCCCGCCAGTTTGCCTACCCCCTCCCCCAGGAAACCTCCGATCGCCCCGATACGGCCCCTACCCACCAGCCCCTGGCCAACCTGCGGGAAGAGAGTCTACACCTGCGGGGGCGAGATACCTGTCTCTGCCACTGGGGACCGGCGGAGGGTGAGGCCATTCTCTGCCTGCACGGCATTCTAGAGCAGGGCGCCAGTTGGGATGGTACCGCCGATTCCCTGGCGGCCCAGGGCTTCCATGTGATCGCTCCCGACCTCCGGGGCCATGGTCGTTCCGCCCATGCCGGGCCAGACGGCGGCTACCAACTGCTGGATTTTCTCGCCGACATCGACCAGTTGAGTCAACTACTGGCCCGCGATCGCCCCCTGGTACTGGTGGGCCATTCCATGGGTGCCGTACTCAGTGCCGTGTTGGCCAGTCTGCGCCCCCAGCGGTTTAGGGGCCTGGTACTGGTGGAACCGGTGGTGCCTGCTCCCGACTCATCCCCCGCCACCGCCAGCCAGTTGGTGACCCACCTGGATTACCTGGCGACTCCGGTGAATCCGGTGGTAATGGAGAATCTGGCCGCCGCTGTGCAGCGGCTCCAGAGCCTCAAACCCCATCTCCCTACCCTGGCAACTGAGAAACTAGCTGAACGGCTCACCTGTCCTGCCCCCCAGGGTCAGGGCCTGATCTGGCGCTGGGATCCACGTCTCCAGGCCCGCACCCCCTTTAGCCTGGGGGCCGGTTGGCTGGATCGCCAGAGCTACGGTCAGATGCTGGACCAGATTACCCTACCCATCACCCTGGTATTAGGCCAGCAGAGCCAGTTTAATCGACCAGAGGATCTAGCCTTTCTAGCTACCCACCTGCCCCAGGCCCAAGCCCTGACCCTGGCGGGGGGGCATGACCTACCCACCGAAACCCCCCTGGCCCTGGCCCGGATTATTCAAACTATGATGCTGGAGACCTGTTCCCATGGCCCTACCGGCTAAGCTGACCCTGCTCTGGGAGGTACCCCTGGGGCTACTCTCCTTCGGGTTTTCCAGGCTGGTCAGGGCTACTCTCACCCTGGTGAGTCGCTACTACAATCCCAACGATCGCCGGGCCCAACCCGAGTGGCAGGTCACCAATGCCGACTTTCTGCGATCGCCCCTAAAGCTCCTTTGGGTGATGAGTCGGGCCCGCTGGAACCTGCATGCCCTAATTGCCATCGCTGGCCCCTTCACCGTTACTCACCAGCTCAGCCTAGATCTGGAGTCCCTATGGCAATCGGCCCCCAGTTGGACTGCGGTGGTCTACACCTTGCAGGGTTATCAGACGGTAACCAGCGTCGGTTCCCTGGCCACCCCCCGCTATCAAACCAAGGTAACCATTCCCCTGCCCGCCGGGCGTTACCTGGTGGGGGTGCGCCACTACAATTGGCGAGACCCGGTACAGTTACCGGCCATTGGCGTCGATGGCAAACCAGCCCTGGCCAGCCAAAGTCTTAACGCCCCGCCGGACTTTAACCAGTTCTACCGCCAGCTCCCGGCCCGCCGGGGGTGGCTTTACAGTGCCCTCAACTTCTACGTCTACCCCCTGCTGCGCTGGGGCCAGGGGTTGCCCCAGGCTTGGGTAAAGCGGGTGTTTCTGCCCGTTCCCAACCCCGAAACCCACTTTTTCTACGGTGCCTTAGACCGGGGCGAACGGCTCACCCTGGATTTACCCGCCGGTCTACTCCAGACCCATCGCCTTTACTTTAGTCTTTACAGCCGGGACTGCTTCCCCCTGGATTGGTACCCCATCCTCAGCCCCAGCCACACCACCGCTTCTCTACCAGAACAGGCGGTGTATATTTTACGGGTCCATCCCCAGGTGCCCGAGAACCTAGGGGTGGATCTGCCGTCCCTGACCTTGACTCCCAAGCCAGCTCCGGGGTCGGGCTAGGGCAAACAGCCAGGCTATAGGTTAAATGGTGCTGTCGGGTCAGCAGGGCCTGATCCCTTAGGGTCAGGGGGGCGGAGAGTCTGCCGCCAGGCGAAAGCCTGCGTGTTGATAGAAGTTGGGCCGAAACCAGTTGCGATAGTCGGGCAGGGCCCCGGCCCCAGAGGTGATCCAGGAGCCGCCCGCCATCATGCGGTGGTGCTGATCAAAATAGCCGGCGGAGTAGTCTTCGTAGAGGGGATGGGGCCGATAACCGGGCAGGGGGGTGAGGGGATCCCGCAGCCACTCCCAGATATTGCCGCGCAGGTCGTAGAGGCCCATCGCGGTTTGGGCGGTGGGCCTGGACCCCACCGCGTGGGGAGAGCCAACCTGGCTGTCCAGGTTGTAGTCCGTCACCGGTTGGGACTCGCCCCAGAGCGCCCGTTGCCACTCCGTCTCCCCCATCAGGCGGGTGCAGTCTCCGGTAGCGTCGTTGTACCAGCGACAGTAGGCCACCGCCTCGTGGTAGTTAACCTCCACCGGGTACTGCCAGGGCATGGGGATTTCATCAAACAGGGCCCGGTATCGATAGCCCCCCGGCGCTAGCGGATCCGCCAGCCAGAATTTGGGGTGGGTGACGGCCGGCTGGGTTTTCCACCCCCAGGCGGCGGCGCACCAGTAGGTGGGGGTCTGGTAGCCCCCCGCCTGGACAAAGGCGAGAAATTCTGCGTTGGTAATCTGGTATTGACTGATCCGAAAGGGGGCCACCTGCAGGGGGAGATCGCCGTAGTCAATATCCCACCCGTAGCTGGGGGCATCCTGGGGTTTGCCCAGCCGCACGGGCCCGGCTGGCACCCCCACCAGGGGGTTGGGGCGCGCCTCACCGTTGCCCGGCAGGTACACCCAATCGGCCGGGCGGCGGACCATCGCCACCGGCAACTGTCGAATCAGCACGGAGGAGGTTTCGATGTGGATGTACTGATGCTCGATCGCCATGATCAGGGCCCAGAGGGGGTGACCAGGAGTGACGGGAGCGGTGAAATCGCTCTGGTAAATCAGATCGGTGATGCTGTGGTAGACGGTTTGGCGATAGCCCCAGACACCCTGCAGGGGGGCGCGGCGCAGTTGGGCGACCTTGCCGGCAATGTCCTCGGGTTTTTCCGGGTCAACCCCCACGGCAAAGAGCTCTTCATAGGCTGGTTGCAGAGCCTGCTGGAGGAGGCCCACCCGCTGGAGTTTGTTGATGTAAAAGACCGCGGTATGGCCCAGGTAGAAAATCAGCAGATTGCGCAGGGGGTCAGGATTGAGGTAGAAGGGCTCATCCCCCACCAGGCTTTGCCATAGCCGGTCCTCCAGGGCCCAGGCTCGCTGGTAATAGGCCAAGAGCGCATGAGGATCGCAGCGATCGAGGCGGAGTGGCGGGGCCAGGGTGGTCTGGATCATGATGTCTCCGATGACAGGTCTGGACTATCCGCAGGCGATCCTAAAGTCAGTTCCATGAGTCAGGCTACAGGCGGCAAAGAATCATCCCAAACCAGTGCTGGGAATCAACCCAGGTTAGTAAGGGAGAGAGTCCCTGGGCTTGCAAGTACCCCTGCATGTGTTCCAGGTTAAATTTACGCGAAATCTCCGTACGGATGCTGTCCCCCCTAGCTAGATCAAGACTCAGATCCAGCGCTTTGAGTCGCACTGACTGGGGTTGCCGACAGTGCAAATACATCTCAATCTGGCAGTCACCAGGGTTATAAATAGCCTGGTGGTGAAAGGCCTCTAGGTTAAAGTTGCCGGCAAAGCGGTAATTAAGATGGGCCAGCATATTCACATTAAAGGCCGCCGTCACCCCCTGGTGATCGTTATAGGCCGCCTCCAGAATGGCCCTATCCTTTTGCAGGTCAATGCCTAACAAAAAATAATCGCCCGGCTCCAGCACGGTGGTGACCTGAGCAAAAAACTGGTCGCACTCCAGGGGGGTAAAGTTGCCCAGGCTGCTGCCTAGAAATAACAGCAGTCGAGGGGCAGAAGCCGGCGGCAAGGCGGTTAGGGCCTGATCGTAGGTACCCACCAGGGCCTGCACCTGCAGGGTGGGGTAGTCGGTGAGTAATTGGGCGGCGCTGTCCGCTAGCATTCCCGCACTTACGTCAATGGGTTGGTAATAGAGAGGATAGCCCTGGGCCTGGTAGGCGTCTAGCAGCAGCCGGGTTTTGGTGGAACTGCCACTGCCCAGTTCAATTAGCTGGCAGGGGCCAGTGATTTCGGCGATCTCCGGGGCATAGTGCTGTAAAATCCAGGCTTCGGTCCGGGTCGGGTAGTACTCCGGTAAGCCACAGATCTGCTCAAATAGTTGGGAACCGCGATCGTCGTAAAAGTATTTCGGTGGCAATACCTTGGGCGCTTGGGTCAATCCCTCGATCACGTCCTGTCCCTCCAGGCCGCTAAAAGAATGCGGGGAGTCCAGGTAGACCGATTGAAAACGTCCATCCGATGTATTAAAGAATTGTCCCGCAGAGAGGGGTGGGGTAGAGATCATAGGCGAGATGCCAAAAAAATGTAGTGGGTCAAACCTGACCTGACAGATCGGCCATGTCAGACAGGTGGAAGGGCGTCAGGCCCGGTTTGATAGTTATCCTTTGGGCCTACGGGTTGATCAAACTGTTTCGCCGTGGCTAGATGGTTGCATGGCTGGCTGGCCCTAGCAGTCGCCTCTTGAGTGGGTCGCTCCTGATTATAAAACCCCAGCTACCCATCGATATCTTTTTGTAGTTCCCAATACTGCCTCAGGGGTTCTGGCCAAAGGTGATCTGATTAAGCTCCTTCAGGGTGGTGCGGTGAAAACCCTTATAAATGGACTTGACCCAGGCTTGAGGACGATCAATCTGCGGTAAGGCCAACTCACGACCGGTTTCCTCACACCTTGAGGCGTAGGGTCAGATAAAGCCCTGGCTGTTACACCGCAATTGACAGCGGTTTTTAGATCAGTCCACGACAGGCAAAGGGCTTAAGCCCCTTGTTCTGGGGCCTCGGCTGCACTGCACTGATGCAGGAATTGCGATATGAACGCCAAATTAATTGCCAAGTTAATTATAGACGTCGCTTTTGATCTGCCCCTAGGACTCCAGTACCGCCTCCAGATGGTGCTGGTCCCACAGTTGCCGGTAGAGGCCCGGGATGGCTACAAGCTCGGCATGGGTGCCGATTTGGACAATTTGCCCCTGGTCCATGACCAGGATGCGATCGGCGGTGGCGGCCGCTGACATTTGATGGGAGATAAACACCACGGTTTTTTGCTGGGTGCCAGCAGATAGGGCATCTAAGATAGCTGTAGCGGTGCGGTTGTCGACACTGGAGAGGGCATCGTCAAGCACCAGAATGGGGGCATCGATCACCAGGGCCCGGGCCAGGGCGGTGCGCTGCCGTTGTCCCCCCGATAGGGTAATACCCCGCTCTCCTACCAGGGTTTCATATTGTTGGGGAAAGTTTTCAATTTCACTGTCGATCTGGGCCTGGTGAGCGGCATGGTGGACGTTGACTGGTTCTAGCTGGGGTAGGCCGTAGCGAATGTTGTTATTGATGGTGGTGCTGAAGAGGAAGCTATCTTGAGGCACGTAGGCGATCGCCTGACGCAGATCGTGGAGTTTGATCTGGGTGATGTCTAGGCCATCTAGCCAGAGTTGCCCCGGTTCCACCTCTAGTAGACGCGGCAGGGCATTGGCCAGGGTTGACTTACCTGAACCAATCGGCCCCACAATAGCTACCCGTTCCCCTGCCTGGATGGTAAAGGTTACCCCAGCCAGGGCCGGTACCCGATGACCAGGGTAGGTGTAGGTGAGGTGGCGGGCGGTGATTGTGCCCTTTACCTGCTCCCGGGGAAGGGCTAGGGCAGTGGGATCATCTTCAATTGCCGGTTCAGCCTCTAGAATCGCCTGCACCCGATCAATACTGACTTCTCCTCGCTGGTAGGCGGTAATGGTAAAACCCAGCAAAGCGGTCGGAAACACCAATCGCTCTACGTAAATGAGCAGGGCGACAAAGTCACCAATGGTCAGGTAGCCAGCGGCGATCGCCCCAGCGCCGGTGGCCAAAACCACCAGCAGACTAATGCTGGCCAGTCCTCCTAGGAGGGGAAACAGGGTACTACGGGTACTGGCCAGGGCCAGGTTGGCCCGCAGCAGATGCTGGTTAAGCTGATCAAAGGCCCGGGCTTCGTTGACCTCCTGGCCATAGATTTTAATTAGGGCAATGCCACTCATATCCTCTTGCACCAGGTCCGACAGGTCTGCCAGGCGCTCCTGTACCTTCAGCTGTTGCCGGCGCAGGCGATCGCTAAACATCTGGACCAGAATCAACATCAGGGGGTAGACCATCAAGGCCAGAAAGGTCAACCGCAGGTTAATGCTGATCATCACCGGTACAGTGAGGGCATAGGCAAATAAAGTATTGGCTAAGCTGAGAATGGCAAAGCCCACCAGCCGCCGGATATTATCTACATCACTGGTGGCGCGGCTAATCAATTCTCCGGGGGTGTTGCGGCTAAAGTAGGCTGGTTCCATCTGCAACAAATGCTCAAAGATGCGTTGCTTAAGATCAAACTCCACCTGGCGCCCTACCCCAAACAAGCTGATTCTGGAAACCATGCGAATGACCCACATGATCGATGCCAGCACCAGTACGATGGCGGCGTAATAGATCACCCGCTGATAACTAAAGGTTACCTGTAGCTCATCAATGCCGTCTCGAATTAACAGGGGAATCCACACCCCCAGCAGGTTGACCATCAGCAAGGCACCGACCCCCAAGGCCACGGTGGACCAGTGAGGACTGAGGTAAGTAGCCAGTTTTTGAAATTGCGATCGCGCCATAGCCCTTGCCCTGAATACAAAAATTTCCCATCCCTAGTGACCGATTGGCTAAGGTGTCACCCCCCCTACCCTAGCTCAGGGTTTCCACCACCTGGTCCCACTGCACACTAAAGGATGGTAGCCAGCCCCTCAGATAGTAGTAGACCGAGGTGAGCAGTTCATCCCAATAGCGGGTCGTTAACCTGAGGGCGGCCACATTGGGCACCAGATCCACCAGCCGGGCCAGCTTACTAGCCCGCTTAAGACCAGGGGTGCTGTAGAGCTCGGTGGGCCAGGCAACCACCTGTAGTCCCTCGTTTTCAAAGGCCAGAGCAGCCCGCCGCATGGTCATAGCCGGGGCTACCAAAACTACCCGATTGGCCTCTCGATTGTTGCGCTCCGTCTGACGCCCAACCTTACCAGATAGTGGGATGAAGAGTCCCTGGTCCTTCAAGTAGTTTTTTTGACTTTGAACCACCTGCCGAATATCCATACCCGTGCTGTTGATCTGAATGTTGCCCGCCGGAATCCCTGCACCAATTAACCGCTGCCGAATCAGCTGATCGATTCGTTTGCCGGCATCGCTAGTGCTGTCCAGGGCTCCTGCGGTGACGGTCACCAGGGCTTGGCCGGCCCCTATCCGCCGGTAAACCTCTGCTGCACTATTCAATCGGGAAACCAGCATGGGATCTAGTTGAACCTCAGCGTCGATCTGACTGGGGAGGGTACTGCTGGCCCCCTCATCGGCATTATTTCCCAGAATTACCATGGATCTGGCCAGGTTTAGGGGCACTTGATCAACGCTGCAAATATCGCTGCAAAGTTTTTTCTGACTCTGGTAGGCTCTTTGTACGGCACCCTCTGATTGATTCACCAGGGTTCGGGCAACCAGGGGCGTACTGGTCACCAGTAAAATTGCCAGGGCAATCAGGACCAGCCGCCCCTCGACTTTTTTAATGCCATTGGCCAGGGCTACGATTAGCAGAGTAATGGTTGTCCCCAGAGGTTTGAGGGGGAAAGACGCTACCTGCCAAAAGGTGTCTACCACCTGCCAGAGGGGGCTAAGGGGTTTGTTGCCGGGGGCAATAAAGACTGAAGCCACCATCAGCAGTAAAATCGCTCCCCCCAGCCAGGTGAGAAACCCGACAGGAATGAACTTCTTCAGCACCCACCAGAGCAAATAGCCAATCAGGAGCCATAGTAGAAGGCGAGTGAGCAGATTCAAGATATCCATGGCCAGAGATCAAGGGGAAAAATCGGGCGCGATCGCAAATGCCCCCTTGATAATATAGAGAATTGGCCGCTTTGCCACCCAAAAACCGCTCCGGCCCGGCCTACCTACAGCAGCGTCAGGTCTGGATACTCGGCCACCATCTCATCGGCACTCAGAGTCTCCCCGGGTTGCTGGGGGGTCCAGAGCACTTCAACTGCCAGCAGCCGGTCTTGGGCAATAGCCCCAATCTGATTGAGGGCCTGGCGCAGATTGCCAGGGTCAGTAATATTGGGCAAATCAAGCTGCCCCTGGACCGCCACCACCAGGGTGGCCATAATGTATTCTCCCGGAACCTGGTGGTCATCGGCGGCGGCGATTAATTCTGCCGGTTTGGTCTGCAGCAATTGATGGTTCACATTGGAAAGGGTTTCCTGGGTGAAGCGACTGCGAGTAGACAGGGTAAACCGGTTGAATTCTTGCTCGGCATTCAACAGTCGGGTCTGTTTGTTGTCCACAGCTCCGTACATCCAGTAGTCAGGATGGCGCAGCAGGGCTAGGGTGGTTTCCTGTAATAGCCTGACCAGCCCCTCTGAGTTGCCGGTATTGGCCTCCAGGGCAATTCGGTTAAGGTCCTCTTGGAGACCGCGGGCATTGGCCAGCAGCCCCACCTGTAATTTGGCCACGGTTACCGGTGGATTGCTAGAGGGGGGGCCATCGCTATAGTCGCTGTCACCCTTTAGCGATCGCAAACTACGCATTAAAAAATTGGCAATGGCAATAAACACCAGCAGGGTAAACAGACCGCCAAAGCCGCCGCCAAAGCCGAACAGGGGAAACAAAAAGGGAAACCCCATCCCCCCACCCGGGTAGTAGCCACCGCCGCTGGGGCCATAGGCACCGCGAGAGGGCATGCTGGATCGACTGGGAGAACGAAAACTACCGCCCCCCATGCGTCCCCCCGATCTGGCGGCCCAGGCTCCATCCGCGTTAGCGAACCATAACAGCACGACTAATCCCAGGGCAATCAGAGGTTTAATCGGGAGTTGAAGTCGTCCACTCATTGTCTTCCACATTGGGTATGCTGCCTTCAATCGTACAAGGGAGGTAAATAAACCCTAGTTTGGGTTCTGACTATAACTGTAACGCGTTCCTCACCGACCCTGGGAGGGGCAATTTCCTAGGGGAAAACCGAACCCCTAAAGCCAGGCTAGCGCTTAGGCTACCTCAGCCACCGCCAACAATGGTGACAATTTCCAGCCTGTCGTGGGGGTGGAGATGGGTGGTGGCCCATAGCTGGCGAGGCAATATTTCGCCATTGTACTCTATGGCGATTAACCGCAGATTCAGGCCAAGAGACTCTATAAAGGCAGGCAAGAGGGTGCCAGACCGACAGATTTGGCTCTCACCATTAACCAAAACAGAAAACCTATCAAAACTGGAGTCAACCATAGCAGTAGGGGCAAAATCAGCAGAAGCAAGGTATTGAAAGGTATTGGTCAGCCAGGACAAAGCCAGCTCAGCCCTGGTCGCCCTGCTCCCCTGGCAACCCGGGGGAGCGATGGAACCGTTGAGAGTAGTCTGTTTGGGTTACAAAATACTGGGCAATCAGGGTGGGGTTTGCCGCTGCCATTACCGCCCGGACCACCGCTACCCGCTGAGCCCCCGCCGCCAGTACCTGCCCCAGGTTATCAACATCAATGCCCCCGATCGCAAACCAGGGCACCGGGGCATGACTACTGGCATAACGGAGGTACTCTAAACCGGCTGCTGCCTTACCGGGTTTAGTGGGGGTGCTATAGACGGGCCCCACCCCGATATAGTCAGCCCCCTCCTCCAGGGCCCGTTCCATTTCCTCCGGGTTGGTGGTCGATCGGCCAATAATTCGTTGACTACCCAGCAACTGGCGAGCTACGGCAATGGGCAAATCAGTTTGCCCCAGGTGGACGCCGTCCGCCTCCACCGCCAGAGCCAAATCGACCCGGTCGTTAACCAGAAATAAGGCCTGATAGTGATGGCAGAGCTGTTTTAGTTGCTGGGCTAACTCCAAACGCAGACAATCTTCGCTGCGCTTATCGCGGTACTGAACCATGGCAATGCCTCCTTGCAAGGCGGCCTCTACCACCGCCAGCAGATTGTCCTGGGGCGAGGTAACCAGGTAGGTGAGGGCTTGGTGCAGGCGTTGGTGACGATAGCTACCAAGTAACTGACTTTCCAGGGTATAGACTTGATAGCGCACCGCTTTGCAAGCCAGGGCGAACTCGGTCTGGTAGAGTTTGCCGTATTCCTCCAGCACCCGCAGGGATTCCTGCAGACGGCAAAAGTTAGCCTGAAGCACGGCCTGGAGGTTGGGTCGTGCTACTTCCTGGGGATGGGTGATCTGGGTGCCCGGATCGTTAGGCGTATCGCGGGCTAGTCGCAGATCGGCGCTATGCCACTGTCCCAGGGTTTGGCGCAGATGCTTGAGCTGGTCGGTATAGCCAGGGTGATTAAGGCCAAAGCGGCACCATTCTTCAATAATTCTCAGCGCTTCGCGACTGCGATCCAGATTGGCATCTAAAATCCGATAAACCACCTGGTCGCCAGGGCGGAGATGGGTATGGGGTCGAATCGGGCTATCCATAGGAGATCGCTTAAGAATCTTGAAAATGGCTGGCAACACTAGGCATAACAATACCAAAGCGGGCTAGGGTGCTGGTAGCCATGGGTAAGGATTACAGGGGTAGCATCGCGCCAGCGCCGCTATGGACTTAATCTAATCCATCTGCCCCTGTAGATGTCCATCATAGGGTTCCGCCATGGGGTTCCATAATGGAAGAGATAGCCCCTGCGGAGGGGGTTG
This sequence comes from Cyanobacteria bacterium REEB459, assembly GCA_018970085.1. Lineage (GTDB taxonomy): Bacteria > Cyanobacteriota > Cyanobacteriia > Phormidesmidales > Phormidesmidaceae > Nodosilinea. Next base: position 41,506 of record JAGWXD010000007.1, on the reverse strand, counting down.
CCCAATCCCCAGGTCATCCTTACCCAGGTCATCTTTACATTGTCACGGCTCTATGGATTGTCAAGTACTGCCCGGTCAAAGCTATCCCCTAGGGGCGACCCTCTATGCCACCGGTGCAAACTTTTGTCTTTATTCTAAACATGCGACCGGGGTTGATCTACTGCTATTTAATTCTGAAAATATCCGCCAGCCCAGTCGGGTCATTGGTCTCGATAGTCAAAAGCATCGCACCTCCTATTATTGGCATGGGTTTGTGCCGGGGGTGCGGGCAGGCCAAGTCTATGGCTTTCGTGTCCATGGGCCCTGGGCCCCGGCACAGGGCCATCGCTTTGATGCCTCTAAGGTAGTGCTGGATCCCTACGCCCGGGCCATTGTTGGCCAGGAAGACTACGATCGCCAGGCGGCTCTGGAGCCCGGTGATAACTGTGCTACCGCCCTAAAGGCGGTGGTCGTGGATGATCGCAGCTACGATTGGGAAGGCGATCGCCCGCTACACATTCCCTATGCTGCCAGCGTCATCTACGAAATGCACGTGGGGGGGTTTACCCGCCATCCCTCCTCGGGTCTGGCACCAGAAAAACGAGGCACCTTCGCCGGTATTATCGACAAGATTCCCTACCTGAAATCCCTGGGTATAACCGCCGTAGAGTTGTTGCCGGTGCATCAGTTTGATCCCCAGGATAGTCATCCTGGCTTGGAAAACTATTGGGGTTACAGCACCCTGGGCTTTTTCACGCCCCATCGAGCCTATAGTTCCCGCAAAGATCCCCTGGGGCCGATGACCGAGTTTCGTGACCTGGTGAAGATGCTTCACCGGGCTGGCATTGAGGTGATTTTAGATGTGGTGTTTAACCACTCAGCGGAGGGCAACCACGAAGGCCCCATCCTTAGCTTTAGAGGTATTGACAACGCGACCTACTATCTCCTTGAGGAGAATCCGATTTATTACTCTAACTACAGTGGCTGCGGCAATACCCTCAAGGCCAGCCATGCCGTGGTGGGGCGCTTGATTCTAGATAGTTTGCGCTACTGGGTGGCCCAGATGCATGTAGATGGGTTTCGCTTTGACCTGGCCTCTGTCCTATCGCGGGATATGGCGGGTCAGCCCCTGGCCGATCCCCCGATCCTCTGGAGCATTGAGTCTGACCCCGTTTTGGCAGGCACCAAGTTGATTGCCGAAGCCTGGGATGCGGCAGGACTGTACCAGGTGGGTAGCTTTATTGGCGATCGCTTCGCCGAATGGAACGGCCCCTACCGGGACCACCTCAGACAGTTTGTCAAAGGTGACAGGGGCATGGTGCCAGCCCTATCGAACCGGTTGTTGGGTAGCCCTGACATTTACCCCCAACCTAACCGGGAGCCCAACCGCAGTATTCACTTTATTACCTGCCATGATGGCTTTACCCTCAACGACCTGGTTTCCTACAACCACAAAGACAATAGTGCCAATGGCCATTTCAATCACGATGGCAGCGACTTCAACCACAGTTGGAACTGTGGTGTAGAGGGACCCAGCCATGACTCCGCCGTGACCCATTTACGGTGCCAACAGATTAAAAACTTTCTCACCCTGCTGCTGATTTCCCAGGGGACTCCCATGCTTTTAATGGGGGATGAGGTTCGCCGTTCTCAAGGGGGTAATAACAACGCCTACTGTCAAAATAACGACATCAGCTGGTTTGATTGGACGGCCCTAGAACGGGAAAAATATTTGCTGCGATTTACCCGGGGATTGATTCACGTCATCCAAACCCTCAAGGTATTTCGGCTCGAACATCGACTGCGGGTAACCCCCACCTGGCACCACGAACCCCATCTGGTCTGGCATGGGTGTCGCCTGGGGCAACCCGACTGGTCCGATCAATCCCACAGCCTGGCCTTTACCCTGCGCTATCCTGACGCTGGGGAGCAACTCCACGCCATGATCAACGCCTACTGGGAGGAGCTGGTTTTTGAGGTTCCCCCTCTGGCTAGCCACCAATGTTGGGGTCGCATTGTTGATACAGCCCTGCTGCCCCCTGGTGACTTTTGCCATCCTGACCAAGCCTTAGCCTGGAGCGAGGCTACCTACCGGGTCCAGCCTCGCTCAGTGGTGGTTTTAATCGAGCGCGGCAATGTTTGAAAAGCCCCCGCCTCTGGCCGCCAACTCTTGTGTTTGTCTAGATCGATCACCTATAATCAAAGACCGTGCACATTTGCAGGTTCTATGAACGCAGAACAGATTATCCGCTCCATTGAGGCGGAACACTTAAAACAAGACCTGCCTGATATTTATGTGGGCGACACCATTCGTGTTGGCGTACGTATTCAGGAAGGTGGAAAGGAGCGGATTCAGCCCTACGAGGGTACGGTCATAGCTATGCGCCATGGCGGTATCAATCGGACCATCACGGTTCGCAAAATTTTTCAAGGGGTTGGGGTAGAGCGGGTATTTCTGCTCCATGCTCCCAAGGTTGCTGATATCACTGTGCTCAGGCGTGGTAAGGCTCGTCGGGCTAAGCTTTACTACCTGCGCGATCGAGTCGGTAAGGCAACTCGCCTAAAGCAGCGATTCGATCGTCCGATCAAGTAAACTGGGTATATACCGGGTTCTTACTCAGTTAGTTCGCTGTGCAATTACGATCCCAGGCGTCCTTAGTTCAGTTGGTAGAACGCGGGTCTCCAAAACCCGATGTCGGGGGTTCGAGTCCTCCAGGGCGCGCTGAGCCGATGCTAGCCACCCCCAGGGGCTTATTTCCAGTTTTTTGGTTCTAAGCTACTGTTGTAGGGTGGCTAGCCCTGTCTCCATCGTAGTTGGGCAGCCTATTTATCAGGTCAATACCCCCAGGGTATGCACTCCAGTTCAGCAGGAGCTAAACCAGTGGCTAAAAAAGATGGGATTGCCGAGCCTACTCGCAAGGCTATAGAAGTCAAGGAGACCGGTGACGGGTTTAACCCAGGTACTTTTTTGCAGGAAACCAGAGAAGAGCTGGGTAAGGTTGTGTGGCCTGGTCGTCAGCAACTTATCAGTGAGTCCCTGGCAGTGATTCTGATGGTGAGCCTGTCTACGATTCTTATTTATCTGGTCGATCAACTGTTTGGATGGGTTTCAAGGCAGGTGTTCTAATGGTGGTGAGCGTTGATAATTTTGGAGAGGATACAGCTGCCTCTGACCCTTCTGGAGATGGAGATCTTGACCAGACGCTCGAGACGGTGGTCCCAGACAATGAGGACCAGGCTGCCGGTTTCTTTCAGCGTCGAGCTCACTGGTATGCCGTACAGGTGGCATCGGGTTGCGAGAAACGAGTCAAACTGGATCTAGAACAGCGGTCGGGCACCCTGGATGTTATTAATCGTATCTTTCAGATTGAGATTCCCCAAACCCCCGCTATTAAGCTGCGTAAGGACGGCAGTCGGCAAAACATAGAAGAAAAGGTTTTTCCAGGCTATGTGCTAGTGAAAATGTACATGGACGATGAAACCTGGTCTGTGGTAAAAAATACCCCCCATGTGATTAATTTTGTAGGTGCTGAACAACGACGAGCCTATGGTCGGGGACGGGGTCACGTCAAACCTATGCCCCTCAGTCCTGGCGAGGTTAAGCGCATCTTTAAGCGTACCGAAGAACAAAAACCTGTGGTCAAAATTGATATGGCCCCAGGGGATAAAATTACGGTGCTATCGGGTCCCTTTAAAGATTTTGAAGGCGAGGTGGTAGAAGTTAGCCCAGAACGGAGTAAACTCAAAGCCCTGTTATCAATTTTTGGGCGAGACACCCCCGTGGAATTGGAATTTAATCAAGTGGAAAAAGAGAGTTAGATAATGGCCAAAAAAGTTGTTGCATTGATTAAGCTGGCAATTCCTGCTGGTAAGGCTAACCCTGCTCCGCCGATTGGGCCGGCCCTGGGCCAGCATGGGGTCAATATTATGGCCTTTTGTAAGGAGTATAACGCCCGCACCCAGGATAAGGTTGGCCTGGTGGTGCCAGTGGAAATCTCTGTTTTTGAAGACCGTAGTTTTACCTTTATTCTCAAGACACCCCCTGCTTCAGTGCTGATTAAGAAGGCGGCTGGTATTGAAACTGGATCGGGGGAACCTAAGTCTAAAAAAGTGGGTTCTATCACTCGCTCCCAATTACGAGAGATTGCTGAAACCAAGCTGCCCGATCTCAACGCCAACGATGTTGAGGCGGCCATGCGAATAGTGGAAGGAACAGCTCGTAATATGGGGGTGACTATTGCAGACTAAGGGTTGGAATAATCCGCTAGACTGGTTAGGGAGCTACAGGGCTGCACCGATTAGCTAACTTTAATGCTCGAATTAAAGTTTTTTTGTAAACCATTCACGTTTGGGGAAGAGGCTTAGCTTCGCTATTACCCCGAGGAGAAAAAATGACTAGGAACGTTTCAAAACGACTACAAGCTGCCCAGGCAAAGGTGGAGGACCGCCTATACGAACCCCTGGAAGCCTTGAATTTATTGAGGGAAACTGCGACCGCTAAGTTTCCAGAATCGGCTGAGGCCCATATTCGCTTGGGTATTGATCCTAAGTATACCGATCAGCAATTGCGGACTACGGTGATTTTGCCCAAAGGAACGGGGCAAACCATTCGGGTGGCGGTGATTGCTAAAGGCGAAAAGGTGGCCGAGGCGACCGCTGCCGGGGCTGATCTGGTGGGCTCAGAAGAGTTAATTGATGAAATTCAAAAGGGCATGATGGACTTTGATATCCTGATTGCTACCCCTGATGTTATGCCTCAGGTGGCAAAGCTGGGTCGTCAGTTGGGTCCCCGTGGTTTGATGCCTTCTCCCAAGGGGGGAACTGTAACCTTTGACCTGCCCCAGGCGATCGCTGAATTTAAAGCTGGTAAATTAGAGTTTCGGGCTGACAAAACCGGCATTGTTCATGTTATGTTTGGCAAGGCTGGTTTTGCTGTCGAAGATTTGCTGGCCAATTTAAAGGCACTGCAAGAATGTATTGATCGCAATCGTCCATCAGGGGCCAAGGGTCGTTACTGGCGTACAGTTGCGGTTTCTGCCACCATGGGTCCAGCGATTCGCCTTGATGTTAGTGCCCTACGAGACCTCAAGTTGGTAGACGATCTGTAGGGATGCCCTCTACAGCAGAGTTTCAAACCAGTTTAAGATTACACCCGGAGAAATCTATCTATCGATTTTAAGCGTTTCACAACTGCATAAACGACTGTAGACAGCAGGTGCATAGTTAAAAATGCATAAGTCCTGCCGAGGTTGGGTGGCTGATAGGTTGTCCTCATTTTGTTAGGGCGCCTTTCTTCGCTCTTACCCCGGCTCTGCTGCCGGGGTTTTGTTTTTTCAGGCTGAGACCGGGTAAGTCAAATGTTTTCTATCCCCGCTAACAAGGAGGTGAGATTGATATGGGGAGAACCCTAGAGAATAAACAGGCGATTGTGGGGGAACTTCAAGCCCTTTTGAAGCAAACCCAGTTAGCCCTGGTAATTGATTATCAGGGCTTGACCGTAGCTGAAATTACCGACCTGCGTAACCGCCTGCGCCCCAAGGGGGCTGTGTGTAAGATCACCAAGAACACCCTGATGCGGATTGCCATTGAGGGTGATCAGGCCTGGCAACCGATGACCGAGTTTCTGCAGGGAACCTCGGCCTTTGTGCTGGTGGAAGAAGACCTGGGAGGGGCCATTAAGGAATACCAGGCTTTCCAGAAAGATTCTAAAAAGACCATCCTGCGGGGTGGAGTGATGGAAGGCCAGGCTCTCAACGAAGACCAGGTTAAGGCAATTACCGAATTGCCTTCCAGGGAAGAGCTGATGGCTCGTCTGGCCGGGGCGATCAAGGCGGTGCCGACTCGAGTGGCAGCAGGTATCAATGCGGTGCCGACTCAACTGGCAGTGGGTATTAAAGAGGTCCCTGCTTCTTTGTCCCGGGCGATTAAAGCCGTCTCCGAACAGGGGGCTGATGCAGCTTAGGCTGCTATGACGACCCTGGTGTTCAACTGATTGAGTTTGTTTTGTTAATTTATTCCCCAACTTAAGGATTAAGCCATGTCTGCTAAAACCGATGAAATTCTTGAACAGCTCAAGTCATTGTCTTTGTTAGAAGCGTCTGAGCTGGTCAAACAAATTGAAGAAGCCTTTGGCGTAGATGCCTCTGCCGCTGGTGGTGGTGGCATGATGATGATGGCTCCGGGTCTGATGCCCGGAGCTGGCGGTGGTGCTGCGGCCGAACCGGAGGAAGAGAAAACTGAATTCGACGTCATTCTCGAAGATGTCCCTGCCGATAAGAAGATCGCTGTCCTTAAGGTGGTCCGTAGTTTGACGGGTCTGGGGCTGAAGGAAGCTAAGGAATTAGTCGAAGCTGCCCCCAAGCCCGTTAAGGAAGGAGTGGCCAAGGATGATGCTGAGGCTGCCAAGAAGGAACTGGAGGAGGCTGGTGCTAAGGTGGCTGTGAAGTAGGCGATCTCCTACCGTTGACAAAAAGCCCTCTGGTGATAGGTTTTCCACCAGAGGGCTTTTTATCGGTTTCAGCGCCAGTGTCAGAGATTAAGTGCTGGGATAGGCGCTGGCAGACGCCTCACAGGTATGGAGCCTTCTGCCATCAGCACGGTGCGAATCAGCCGGGCCAGACCCCGTTGAACTAGCCCTGAGAGTACCTGTTGTCCCATAGTTTGGGTTTCTGGTTTAAACAAAAGGGGCGGTAGGCGACTGGCTAGCTTGAGGCCATCGAATCCCGGGGTATCTTTAATGATAGTTAGAATTCTAATCAGGTGGGTCAGGTCGCTACCAGGGGTGATAGGCTCGTCGCTGCGCGGTCCTAGATCATTCTGAAACCAGCTAGTAGCTGAACGCAGAGTATTCTGGCCCAGGTGGTCGAGGCTATTGACCAGTTCTGAAACAATGCGATCTCGCAAAAATAGACCGCGATCAGAAAATATAAACTCCAGGGTTTGATCCAGCACCTGGTCTAGGTCGTAATCACTATTGTCTCGAGCATTACGCAGGAGGTTTTCGAGCCGATTCCAGCGAAAGCTTCCATTTTTGAATAATAAATCCTGCAGGGAGGATCGCAATTGGGGAGCTGGATCGGTAAGTAGCCGCTTAGCGACGTAGGGGTAAGCCTTGCTCAGCACCTTAAAGTTAGGGTCTACATTAATGGCAATGCCCTCTAGAGTAACCAGGGACCTGATAATCAGGGCATAGTAGGCGGGTACTCGAAAGGGATACTCGTACATCAGCGCAGAAAACTCGTCGGTAATACTCTTAAAGTTGAGTTCAGCGACACTAGCCCCCAACACATTATTAAACACCTCTGCCAGAGCCGGAATAATCGGACTCAAATCGGTATCGGGGGTGAGAAACTCTAGCTTCACATAGTCATTGGCTAACCCCTCAAAATCTCGGTTAACCATATGCACGATCGCCTCAATTAAGCCGTAGCGCTGCTGCGGTTTAACTTGACTCATCATGCCAAAGTCCAGGTAGGCAAGACGACCATCTGCCATGGCCAACAGGTTACCGGGGTGGGGATCGGCATGGAAAAAGCCATGCTCTAACAATTGTCGAAGGGAGCATTGCACCCCTACCTCAATCAGTTGGGTGGCATCGATGCCCAGCCGATTGAGATCCTCCAGGCGAGTTAGTTTAATGCCCTCAATCCACTCCATAGTCAGCACTCGTCGGGCCGTATATTGGGGATAGATATGGGGCACGTAAATATCGGGATTATGGCCGTAGAGATCGGCAAAGCGCTGGGCATTTCGCCCTTCCTGGGTATAGTCCATTTCCTCAAAGATGCGCTCGCCAAACTCATCCATAATTGCCACCAGGTCGCTACGAATGCGGCCAATATGGCGGTTAGCAAAGGCCGCCAGCCCTCTCAAAATGTAGAGATCGAGGGCAATTAAATTAGCCAGACCGGGGCGTTGCACCTTAACCGCCACCGTTTCACCGGTTTTGAGTTTACCTTTGTACACCTGGCCCAGGGAAGCAGCCGCCACGGGATGATCCGACAGCTCGGCGTAGATTTCAGCGGGGGATGCCCCCAGCTCTACTTCAATAAAGTGGAAAGCCAGATCGTTAGAGAAGGGGGGCAACTGGTCCTGTAAACGGGTTAATTCTTCCAGGTACAGAGGCGGCACCAGATCAGGACGGGTGGACAGGGCCTGACCAATTTTGATGTAGGCCGGCCCCAGGTTAGTGAGTAGTTGTCGCAGTTGCAGGGCTCGCTGCTGTTGATGGGTGGTTCTACCCAGGCGTTGATCGAGCCAGAGTTGGCAGTAAAATCCCATCAGAGGAAAGCAGATGGCGAACAGGCGAGCAATCACCTGCAGAGGGCGACTACGGTAATGGGCGGAGATCGCCGTCGGGTCGTAGCCCATGTCTTCGAAGGGGTCCTGGCGTCGCTGCTGAGGCAATTGGGGCAGGCTGGGCTCTGATGGTGCTACCACTTCGCTGCTAACGGTAATCACTGCGGAGTCCAAACCGGTATCAATGGATTGTCTGACATCTGCTACCAAGTTAGCCACCATGCTTAAGTTCAGAAAACGTAATCCTGTAAATTATTGTAACGGGATATTGTAACGGGAGGGGGTTCCAGTCTGAGGTATCGCCTGAGTGACTTGTGGATAATTTCTGTGCGTCTGTACTAAAATCAGCCCGGGGGCCTTGCTCCCATCGCTCCCTCAGCCCGCTCTGGTTAGAGCCTATTCCTATGCTAACGGCCTTGCGGATCGAGAACTTTGCTCTGATTGACTGCCTTGAACTGCAACTGGACCAGGGGTTGACCGTACTCACTGGAGAAACTGGAGCGGGTAAATCGATTATTCTTGACGCCCTGGATGCGGTCCTGGGGGGCAAGGTTAGCCCCCGACTGGTCCGCTCTGGGGCTAGTAAGGCCTGCCTGGAGGCCCACTTTACCATCACCTCTGAATTGCTCACCTGGTTGGAGCAGCAAAACCTACCCGATCCTGGGGGGAGCCTGGTCTGTAAACGAGAAATCAGTCTAGCTAAGGCCTCGGTGCGTAGCCGCTGCTTTCTTAACGATCGCCCCATCACCCGCTTACAGTTAGAGGCTCTGCGTCAGCGTTTAGTGGAAATTACTGCCCAGGGCCAGACTCTACAGGTGGGTTCTGGAGATCGCCAGCGGGACTGGTTGGATGGCTTTGGCGGTGCCCCCCTGCTGAGCCTGCGACAGCAAGTAGTCCAGGCCTATCAGGCAGCCAGTGAAGCCCAGAAACGGTTGCAGCAACGCCAGCAGCTAGAACAGGAACGGCGACACAACCTGGACCTCTGGCAACGCCACTACGAAGAACTGAGTCAGGCTCGCCTGGAGGATCCCCTGGAGTTAGAGCAGCTGATCCAGGAGCAGCATCGCCTCACCCATAGCGTGGACCTGCAGCAACAGAGCTACCAGGTTTACCAGATGCTTTACGAAAATGACGGCGATGGAGGAGTAGCCTGTGCCGATTTGCTCGGTCAAGTAGAAACTATTTTAGGGGCTATGGAGGCCTACGATAGTGCCCTGACGCCGATTTTAACCCTGGTCAGCGAGGCCCTCACCCAGGTTCAGGAAGCGGGTCGGGGGATTAATACCTATGCCGCTGGCGTGGAGGCCGACCCCGAACGCTTAGAGCAGGTAGAGGAGCGGTTGCGACATCTGAAGGGACTGGTGCGGCGCTACGGGCGATCGCTCCTTGAACTCATCACCTACCGGGATCAATTGGAGGTCGATTTGGCTGCCCTGAGCGACCAGGATCACTCTATAGCTGCCCTGGAAACCGAAGCCCAGCGCTGCCAGGCTGATCTCCAAGCCCTTTGTGCCAGTCTTAGCCAGCTCCGCCAGGCCAGTGCCCGAGCCCTGGAGGAGCGGCTGATTGCCGAGCTAAAACCTCTGGCCATGGACCGGGTGCAGTTTCAAGTTCAACTGGCGGCCCTGCCCCCTGGTCCTAGCGGGGCAGACCGGGTCCAGTTTTACTTTAGTCCCAACCCCGGCGAACCCCTCCAACCCCTGGCGGCTACCGCCTCTGGGGGAGAAATGAGCCGTTTTCTACTGGCCCTTAAAACCTGTTTTTCCCAGGAGGAGGGGGTCGGTACCCTGGTGTTTGATGAAATTGATGTGGGGGTGTCGGGGCGGGTGGCCCAGGCGATCGCCGAAAAACTCTGGCAACTGGGTCGTCGTCATCAGGTTCTTTGTGTTACCCACCAACCGATGGTGGCGGCCCTGGCAGATGTCCACTGGCGGGTGGGTAAGCAGCAGACCCCAGCTGCCTCCAGTGCTGGGGCAGAGGCCGCGGTCCGGACCGTTGTGCGCATCGCTACCCTTTCTCGACCAGAACGGCGCGAAGAACTCGCTCAACTGGCAGGGGGAGCAACCCATCAAGAGGCTCTGGCCTTTGCTGAGTCACTGTTGTCTCAGGCTAAGTCTCTGCGGCAATCCTCTGGAGTGATGACCTGAAACCTGACGGGGGCAGCCCATCTGCCGGATTGTCAGGATTTCCTTACAGCGACAGCCGTACCGGCGTGCGGTTACTACGAACATCGACATCAGCAGGTAAAAACATCGACCGGCCAGTCATTTCTGCAGGTTGGGGTAAATTAAGAATTTGCAGAATGGTGGGGGCCACATCGGCAAGACGACCATCCTGCCGTAAGGTCACCTCCCCTCCATAGCCAGGCACCTTCAGACGCTCTCCCTCCACCAGGATAAAGGGAACCGGATTAGTGGTGTGGGCCGTCCAGGGCTTGCCGTTCTCGTCCCACATCAGTTCGGCGTTGCCGTGGTCAGCAATGATCATAGCGGTGCCACCGGCCTTACCAATGGCATCCAGCAGCCGGCCTAAATTTGTATCAACCGCCTCAATGGCGGCTACCGCCGGTTCCATCTTGCCAGTATGACCCACCATATCCGGATTGGCATAGTTAATCACCACCAGAGAATAAATCCCCTGGGTGATGGCTCGCACAGCCGTATTGGTCACAGCTTCAGCTGACATGGCCGGGGCCTTGTCGTAGGTAGATACCATGGGACTGGGTACCAGCTCTCGATCTTCCCCCTCCAGGGCTTCTTCTAAACCACCATTAAAAAAATAGGTGACATGGGCGTATTTTTCAGTTTCGGCGGTGCGAAATTGCTTGAGACCGCGGCTGGCCAGCACCTGACCAAGAATGTTGGTGAGGTTTTGGGGCTGAAAGGCGACTTTGACCGGTAGCTCAGGGTCGTACTGGGTCATAGTCACCAGGGAAAGGGGCGTAATCAGGGGACGGTTAAAGCCCTTGAAGTGGGGATCCACCAGCGCCTGGGTGAGTTGTCGGGCCCGGTCAGGGCGAAAGTTAAAGAAAATGACTCCATCTCCTGGTGCGATCGCCCCGGGGGCCAACCGCACCGGTTCAATAAATTCATCGTTAATATCCTGGGCATAGGAAAACTCTAGAATTGCGTCGGCGGATTGGCCCGTGCCCTCGCCCTCGTCTACCATGACCTGGTAGGCCTTTTCTACCCGGTCCCAACGGTTATCTCGATCCATAGCGTAGTAACGACCGCTGAGGGTCACCACACGACCCAGCCCAAGTGCCCCAATGTAGTCTTGAATCTTTTGCACCGCCGCCCTGCCCTCAGTAGGCTTGGTATCCCGTCCGTCGGTGATAACGTGTAGACAGACATCTTCAATATCTTCAGCCTTTGCCATGGCTAACAGGCCAAATAGATGGCTGAGATGGGAATGCACCCCCCCTTCAGAACAAAGACCCAACAGATGCAACTTACTGCGGCGGTAGCGCACCGTTTGGCAAAGTTCCAGGAGGGCTTGATTTTCTTGCAGAATGCCGTCTTCCACGGCATCGGTGATTCTCACTAGCTCTTGGGGAACGATGCGACCAGCGCCGATGTTGAGGTGACCTACTTCCGAATTGCCCATCTGACCCTCTGGAAGACCTACGTCTTTACCAGAGGTATGCACTAAAGTGTGGGGATAAGCCGCCCATAAACTATCCATTACCGGGGTTTTGGCGGCCGCTACAGCATTACCATCCGTTGCATCGCGGTATCCCCAGCCATCAAGGATAACGAGTACCATGGGCGGTACAGGCAGTTGACTCATGGGTTAACCATCCTTGGGATTTTGACTAGCGTGTCAGCCATCATAGCACCTGAAATTTTTCTGCCCCAAAAGGGGCAAGCACCACAGATCGCAGGGCACAACGCTGAAGCAGCGATGATATAAGCCTTTCCCCCTGTAGTGCAATTGCCAGGAGAACCAGAGCTGCGAGTTTTGCGGAGCGGAAACAATAGTTTAAGGGCTCAAATCAACCTTAAGCCGAGCAAGCTTAAAGCCAAAGAATTTGGCTGCTGCTCAAGGTTACAGTTATATAACCCTGGGACTGAAGAATAAATCAGCCTAAAAGGAGTTTAGTGTTTTAAAAAAATCATACGCTAAATTTTACGTCAAAGCGGGACGCTTTGACTATGAACTTCAGCCGGCGATTAGAATCTCGCAGCCTTGGCTGAGGTTAATCAGCCTTTAGCAGCTTTGGCCCTTTGCTTAGCTTTTTGCTTTTGCTGCCGGGCCTGAGCCTTTTGTTCTGCCGCCAGGGTAAGCTGCTGTAGAATAGCCTTCTCCTCTGCAATCTTATCCAGGTAGTAGGAGTAGTCACCGCGATAGAGCCGCAATTCCCCATCGCGAATCTCTACGATTTTAGTAGCAACCTGGGAAATGAAGTAGCGGTCGTGGGAAACCAATAACACCGTCCCGTCGTAGTTTTGCAGGGCCTCTTCGAGCATTTCCTTAGCAGGAATATCTAAGTGGTTGGTGGGCTCGTCTAAAATCATCAGGTTGGCAGGGCGCAGTAACATTTTAGCCAGGGCCAAGCGGGCTTTTTCGCCCCCGCTGAGGGCCTTAACCGCCTTAAAAACCATATCCCCGGTAAATAGAAAACGACCCAGCAGTGTGCGGACTTCTTCGTTACTCCAGTCAGGAACTTCGTCGTGGATGGTGTCAAGTACCAGCTTGTCGAGATCGAGGGCCTCAGCTTGATTTTGCTCAAAGTAACTGGGAATCACATTGTGCTGGCCCAGGCTGACCAGGCCATCGCTAGGGACTTCTAGACCGGTGATCAGGCGTAGCAGGGTTGATTTACCTGTGCCGTTATGGCCCAGAAAGGCAATGCGATCGCCCCGTTCCACCAGTAAGTTAGCCCCCAAGAACAAAATTTTTTCATCGTAGCTGTGGGTCAGATCGGCAATGGTGACCACCTCTCGACCGCTACGGGGAGCGGGGGGAAACCGAAAATGTAAGGTGCGGACACCGGCTTCAGGGGCTTCCAGTCTTTCGACTTTATCCAATTGTTTTTCTCGGCTTTTGGCTTGAGTACTGCGGGTGGCACTGGCCCGGAAGCGATCTACAAAGGCCTGTTGTTTAGCCAGTTCCTTTTGTTGTCGTTCAAAGGTACTGAGTTGGGCCGCCAGGCTTTCCTGCTTTTGCAGCAGGTAGGCACTGTAATTACCCAGGTAGGTCGTCGATACCCCCCGCTCAGTCTCCACAATCTGAGTACAGAGACGGTCTAGAAATTCTCGATCGTGGGAAACAATCACAATCGGTGTGGTCAGGTTCTTCAGATAACCCTCCAACCATTCAATGGTATCGAGGTCCAGGTGGTTGGTCGGTTCGTCCAGCAGCAGCACATCTGGTTCCTGCAACAAAATCTTGCCCAGCCCCATACGCATTTGCCAGCCGCCACTAAACTCACTCACCCGGCGATCGCCATCGGCGCTAGAAAAACCTAACTCGGGTAAGATTTTTTCGATGCGGGCTTCCAGTCCATAACCTCCCAGGGCTTCGAAGCGACGCTGCTGTCGATCTAACTCATGGATTAGCCGGTCTAACTCCTCGGCATCAGCCCCCTCCATCTGGGCTGGAATATGGTGTAATTTGGCCTGTACCTGGTTAGCCTCTGCAAAGACGGTCCAGAACTCATCGCGCACCTGGTGCTCTAGATTGACCTCAAACTCCTGGGACAGGTAGGCAATCTTCAAGCTGGAGGAACGCACTACCGCCCCACTGGTGGGTTCTACCTGACCCGCAATAATCTTTAATTGGGTAGACTTGCCGGCTCCATTTACCCCCACCAGGCCAATGCGATCGCCAGGTTTTACTTCCCAATTAACGTCCTTCAGGACCTCACCGGTAGGATAGATTTTACTGATGTGCTCTAGGCGCAGCATGAACAGGCTCCAGATAGAACGTATCGGTCGATAAAAAAGGACGGGCCCAGGCCACGTCCCGATTAACTGTCTAGGGAACCCAGCTACTTTTTCTTAATATCCTTCGCCATCTTACGAAACATATCTAGATTAGTATCCACCTTGCGCCGCTCAAAATTAGGGGCGGCAGTGGTCTCAAAGCTAGGCTGACTGAAGGTAGGCTGGCTGATTTTAGGTTCCAGATTTTCCTTTTCCCCCAGTTTTACCGACTCCAGGGCAGAGACTTTTTTAATGCTTTCCTTTTCTGCCGTTTCTCCCCGCTGCTTGGCAAAGGTGCGCCGTACGGTTTTGCTGGCACGCATATAATCGATATTACCGTAGGTCTTGGCATCGTCAGCGTCAAGGAAGAAGGCATCCCGAGCCCGCTCAATGGCAGGAGCCTCATTGGCAACGGGGCGATCGGATTCGCCTGGGTTCCTGGCCTTGCCGCCTAACAGTCCACGAATAAATCCAGTCATGATAACTCCTGTGTTAACTAAGGAAAAGAAATGAAGTCAGCCAGGTTCAGCCCCATAGCCAGAGCCATCGGCTGAAGAAATTAGCCAAAAAGCCAGTAACCCACGAGCTAGCTAAATCAGAACGACTTATTAGGTCAAACAAAGGACCCCAAAAAAGCACCGCTCTAATTTATTGGCTTACTATTTAGACTGCCTGGTTAGACCACCTGGCCCGGAAATTTGCCTTCCTCGAGGGAAAACAAGACCAGGCATGGCTAAGTTTTATTAATATCTATGTTAACTTTTGTCGGGATATTAGGGTAGAAATTTTCTAGAAGATATGGCGGATTTCACTGGGGTGAAGCTGCTTGACTGACAAAACTTAGCCAGAGGCATACTGGTAGGTGTGTATTTTGAACTCAATTGATAGGTGCGTTCATCATGTTGCTTTCGAGATGCGATCGCCGGTTGAGTGTCCTTGACATGCGTAAAACAAACTGAGTCGGTAGTCCATTAATGCACGGGAAAGAGGAAAATCAGGTTGCGCCACTGGCATCACAAGGGAGACAAGCTCATGACCATTGAGATGACCTGTCCGACCTGTGGGTTTGACGATATCTCTAAGAACGGCACCAGCCACCAAGGAAAGCAAAATTACAAGTGCCGAGACTGTGGACGTCAATTCCTGGAAGATCCCCAATGGCGACCGAAACCAGGTTGTAGCCGCTGGCGGCGGACTGATTTTACTCCTCATTTTGGTCTGATGGTGGCCTTTTCCCGTCAGGCTATTCTGCCTAATCTGATAGCGACCCTGGCCCAACTGGTGATCTGCTTGATGTTGGTGGTTAGATGGAAACCCTATAGGCCAGCAGCGTAACCAAGCTGAACCGGTCTCACTCCTTGCTGGCTTCTACCCCCCGACTTTGGCCAGGTCTAACCGAGGGCGGAGTTAAGTAGAATTAACCACCTGTTGAACCTGTAACTGGTCCTGTAGGGCCTATAAATCTAAGGTTTAGTCCTATCCATAGGTCATCACTGCTGAGTGCATGGTAGACCGAGAGAGGCGATCGCACTTGGCTTCGGGAGACCATGATGGAGCAGGCACAGGCGACCTATGGGTGGCATCGGACTGCTCAGCGCAGTAGGGGGCACCCGATTGTTTCGAGAAACTTGGGCCCACACTGGTTGATTATCGACCCAAGGCTACAAAGCTTTGCCAGGCTTTATAAAAGAAAAATACTGAAAACAAGGCCAGCACGCCTCTAAACATTAGAGTGACGACTTGATTGGGTAGGCGCGGTAGGTAGCGAGTACCGATCTGCACCCCCGCCAGCCCCCCCAGGCCCAATAAAAGCCCCACCCAGCCCTCGACGGTGCCGGCTCTGGTGTGCCAGGTTAAGGCAGAAAGGGCAGTAACAACAATCGCCCCGAGGCTGGTCTGAATAGCCGGTTTAATGTCTTCCTGAAGTAAAAAAATCTGTAAGGGCACCATGATTACTCCGCCGCCTACGCCAAATAGCCCTGCCATAAACCCCGCCGTGCCGCCGATCAGTAGACGAGACTGGATTGGATTTGGAGCTTGGGATGCCGACTCTGGCGCTGATCGCCACTGAGGCTGGGCTGCAGAGACGGCCTGCTGCTTAACCCGAATCAGGTAAATATTGAACAACATGAACAGGCCAAAGACCCCGAGTAGGACATATTCAGGGAAGGAGGCGGCTAAGGCGGTGCCCAGAAAGGCGGTCACTATGGCCGGTAGGCCCAACAGCAGGGCATTGTTGAGATTTAAAAGACCCATGCGCCAGTTTTGAACACTACCGCCCAGGGCAATCACTAGAATGGCCAGGGTACTGGTGCCTACAGCCTTAACGGCCGATAGGCCCAGGGCCACCATGACCGGCACCATAATGGTGCCGCCGCCAATGCCCAGGAAACCGGCCAATATGCCCGCCAGTATCCCGACTCCAATTAAAACCAAAGACTCAGCCATAGTTTCTCCTAATTACCGCTGCCCTAACCTGGACGATGGGCTCTGGGACACCCCGGGTCGTGCCCGCAAAAGAGAGCAAGGGTTAGGACGTGAGAGCCGTGACCACCCGATCCAGACCCACCGATCGGGAGGCCTTCAATAACACCCGATCGCCTGCCCGTAGGGTGGCCTGCAAGGCCTCAACCAGGGCCGGGTAGTCAGCAAAGGCCTGGCTCTCTACCCCATCGCCCCCCTGGGTGAGGGCCTCAGCTTCCTCGGCATCCGCCAGAATCAAGAGCCGGTCAATACCCAACTGTTTGACCGTCGCGCCGATGCGGTGGTGAAGATCCAGGGAGTGGTCCCCCAGTTCCTTCATGGTGCCGAGGACGGCAATGCGGCGCTGACCAGGGGTTTGGGCCAGGAGTTGCAAGGCGGCGGCCATGGACTCAAAGCCAGCGTTGTAGGTCTCATCCAGTAACACAATGTCCTCCGGCAGATGAATCTGGCGAGCCCGACCGGTGGGCAGGTCTACCCGTAGGCCCTGGCTGAGGCCTGACCAATCTAGATCGAGGGCGGTCATCACGGCGATCGCCGCTAAAAAATTCAGGGCATTGTGGCGGCCCGGTAGGGGTAGGGGCAGGGGAATGCCCTGCACCACCAGGGTGTGATCATCTAACCAGTCCCCCCGAATGTCTCCCCCCTCCAGACCGAAGCTGAGGGTGCGCCCCGACCAAACCCCCTGGGCGGTGTCCATGAGGCGGCGGTTGTCGTGGTTGAGGATAGCGATGCCCTGGGGAGACAACTGGGTCAATAGTTCACACTTGGCGGCGGCGATCGCCTGCTCGGAACCCAACCGACCAATATGGGCCGTACCCACGTTGGTAATCACCGCCACATCGGGGTTGGCGATGCGGGCTAGGAGGGCAATTTCCCCCGGTCCCCGCATACCCATTTCAACGACGGCGAAGCGGTGGTCTGGTTGGAGTTGCAGCAGGGTTTTGGGCACGCCAATTTCATTGTTGTAGTTAGCCTGGGTTTTGAGCACCTTGCCCTGGGTGCCTAGAGCCGCCGCAATCAGTTCCTTCGTGGTGGTTTTTCCTACCGATCCGGTCACCGCTACCACGATCGCTCGCTGCTGCTGTCGCCACCATTGGCCCAGGGTCTGGTAGGCCACCAGGGTATCGGCCACCGGCAGACAGGGGAGGGAGGAAAGGTTGGGATTGGACTCCCAGCGATGGCGCTGTACCACCGCCGCCAGAGATCCCTGGGCGATGGCCCGGGCCACAAAGTCGTGGCCATCGAAGCGATCGCCGGGTAGGGCCACAAACAGGGCGTCTGTCTCCAGGTCGCGACTGTCGGTGGTGATCTGCCGTACCAGCCTGGGCTGGCGATCGCCAGGCACCCCATCCAGGGGAGCCCCGATCACCCCGGCCAGGTCGAAAAGGGAAGCAAACTGAGTCATGGACAACTGTTTAACCGCATTCTGAGCAGCCTGAATCGATGAAATCCATCCTGACTTTACACCACCGCCTCTCCCCATGGGAGAATAGCGGCATTGACTTAGGAGGGCTGGCCATGAGTGGAGACACCATCTTTGGCAAAATTATTCGGAGGGAAATTCCCGCCACCATTGTCTACGAGGATGACCGCTGTCTGGCCTTTCGCGATATCGCTCCCCAGGCGCCTACCCATATTTTGGTGATTCCCAAACAGCCCCTGGCCAATTTATCCCAGGCCAGCCCCGAGGATGGAACCCTGCTGGGTCATCTGTTGCTGGTGGTTAAAACCGTGGCCGATCAGGAAGGGTTGGCCACCTCGGGCTACCGAGTGGTGATTAATACCGGCCGGGACGGAGGCCAAACCGTTGATCATCTGCACCTGCACATTCTCGGTGGGCGATCGCTGGAATGGCCGCCGGGTTAATTGGATCGATACACAGTCTGGCTTGACAAGATAAAGTTTTTCGAATCCATCCTTGCCAACCACGGGACTGGGTAAAATCTGAAACAGGCATGGTTGGAGGTGACCTGTGGTAAATGCGGCTCCTGTGGGGGAAACGATCAAGCGGCTGAGCTATTTTTCAGACTTTACCCCAGCCACCGTTAAGGGCGATCGAATTCTGGCCGCCATTGATGTGGGCACCAACTCCATTCATATGGTGGTGGTCAAGATCCAGCCTGACCTGCCCGCCTTTAGCATCATCGATCGGGAAAAGGAAACCGTCCGGCTGGGCAACTTTAATGAGACCACCAAGGAGCTCACCACCGCTGCCATGGACCGGGCCGTGGCCGCCCTAAAACGGTGCTATGCCATTGCCACTAGCTTCCAGGCCGAGGAAGTGCTGGCGGTAGCCACCAGTGCGGTGCGGGAAGCCCATAACGGGCAAGCGTTTCTAGACCGCATTTACGCAGAAGTCGGCCTGGCGGTTAATCTGATCTCCGGTCCTGAGGAAGCCCGACGGATCTATCTGGGGGTACTCTCTGGCGTCGAGTTCCACGGTCAACCCCATGCCATCATCGATATCGGCGGCGGATCGACGGAATTAGTTCTGGGTACCGGAGAGCCCCATCGCTACCTGAGTAGTAACAAGGTCGGGGCTGTGCGTCTTACCGCCCAGTTTATTAGCTCAAACCCCATTAACGATAGTGAGTTTCTGGCCCTGCGGTCCTACGTTCGGGGGATGTTGGAAAACCCCACCCAGGAACTGCGGCAAAAACTAGGGCCGGGGGAGTCAATGCAACTAATTGGCACCTCCGGCACGATCGAGTGTCTAGCCACCCTGATTGCCTACCGCCGTCTGGAGGTGGTGCCCACACCCCTGAACGGCTTTCAGTTTACCTACGAAGAACTCTCACAACTCCTGGAGGAGTTACGACGATCCACCTACGCCGAACGTCTGACCCTACCCGACATGGTGCCCCGGCGGGCCGAAATTATCCTGGCGGGGGCGGTGATTCTGCACGAAGCCATGGGGCTACTGGAGGCCCACTCCCTCACCATCTGTGAGCGGGCCCTGCGGGAGGGAGTTATCGTCGATTGGATGCTAACCCACGGTCTGATTGAAGACCGAATGCAGTTTCAGAAATCGGTACGGCAGCGTCATGTATTGAAAACTGCCCACAAGTACAAGGTGCATCTGGAGCGATCGGAGCGGGTGGCCCGCTTTGCCATGACCTTGTTTGAGCAAACCTGGGGGAGTCTACACACCTGGAATAGCCCAGAACAGGAACTGATGTGGGCGGCGGCTATTCTCCATAACTGCGGTCATTTCGTCAGTCATTCCGCCCATCACAAGCATTCCTACTATCTAATTCGCCATGGTGAACTGCTGGGTTATACCGAAACCGAACTAGAGGTGATTGCCAATATCGCCCGCTACCACCGTAAAAGTGGGCCTAAGAAAAAGCATGAAAATTTCCGGGCCCTGCCCACCCGCTACCATCGTCAGTTAGTGCTGCAGTTGAGCGCCTTGCTGCGCCTGGCTGTAGCCCTTGATCGGCGGGGGATGGGAGCGGTTAAAACCATTCATTGTCGGTTTGAACCCGAGTCCCAGGTACTCTATTTGGATATTCAGCCCTCCCACCCAGGGGAAGATTGTGCCTCGGAACTCTGGAACCTGGGCTATAAAAAGGAGTATTTTGAACAGGTATTTGAAGCTAAATTAGTGGCAACGTTGGTATCCTAGGCCGACGCTGTTGCATTCTAGGCTGTTGCATGGTGAAGCAAAGGGCTATGGCCAGCTCAATACTATTTCCGTGGGGGCTGGTGGTCGTCACCCTGGGCCTCCTCCCCTGGAGCTGCCGACCCCTGACTCCGATCGGCAATCGCCCCAGCCTGCCTCAGGCCTCTGCCGCCGCACCCGACTGGCGGCGGTTGGCCCAGGATATTTTGTTGGAACAAAACCGGGTGCGACAAAATCCCGCCAGCTACATTCCCTTGCTGCAGGCCCGTTTGGCCAGCATGGATAGCCAGGGCCAGATTAGCCAGGGCTGTGGCCCCAATTGCCGAATTATTACCCAGGAAGGACCGATGGCGGTGCGAGAGGCGATCTCAGCCCTAGCCCGTCAACCCGCCGCTGCGCCCCTGCAATTCTCAACGGCGGTGGCCCAGGCGGCCCAGGCCCACGCCCAGGATCAGGCCCAGGGGCGGGTGGGGCACCAGGGCTCCGATGGCAGTGACCCGGGCCAACGGCTGACCCGGGCCGGGGTGCCCTACACCCGGGCGGGGGAGAACATCGCCTATGGTTCCCGCACCGGCCAGCAGGTGTTGCTGGATTTGATCGTGGATGACGGGGTACCCAACCGGGGTCATCGCACCGCCATCTTTTCCCCGGCCTGGAGCCACACCGGGGCAGGCTGCGGCCCCCATCGCAACTATGGTAGTGTCTGTGTGATTAACTATGCCCACATCTCCCAACAGCTACAGGTCATTAACCAGGGTAGGGTGGCCCTCCAGTCACTGCAGGTGGCGGGCCGTAATATCCTAGGTACCGCCCTACCCCCTGGCCAGACTCGTCAAATTAACCTGGAGGCAGGGCAATGCCAGGCTCCGGTGCGGGTAGATCTGGGCCCGGGCTATCTGCCCCTAGATTTACCCAGTCTCAACCTTTGTGGAGCTAAGCTAAGCCTTACCGGTGAGTTGGGACTAACCGTTAGCTATTGAGTGCTCCCCCGGGGGCTTAGGATCGGGCAATTTGCCAGAATAGAAACTGCTGGGTAGGTTCGATTTTTACCTGCTTGAGCCCGGTTTTGGCAAACACATAATCCTTATTTTGCCAAAGCGGAATATAGGGCACATCCTTGACTGCCAGGTCCTGAAGCTGGCTCAGCAGTCGAGCTCGAGCAGCGGGGTCCTGCTGGCCCTGCTGCTGAGTCACCAGGGTGTTGGCCTGGGGGTTGTAGTAAAAAGAGCCATTCGCCTGGGAGGCCCCTTTCTTACAGCCCGTCGCCCCGTCGCCTGTTTCACAACTTAAAAAGGGCTGAATAAAGGTGTCAGGATCGTTGTAGTCGGGATACCAGTTGGAGAGCACGATGGGATAAATCCCTTTGCCAACATTATTCCAGAGGGTTGCCCCCTCGGTGTTCTGAACACTTACCGTCACCAGCCCTGGCAGACCCTTTTCGATGGATTCTTTGAGGGTATTGGCGACCACACTGCGGGTGGTGGAGGCAGAGGGATACCAGATTTCAACGGTAAGGGGCTGACTCTCAGAAAAACCAGCCTGCTTTAATAGGGTTCTGGCTTTGTCGAAGTTACCATCGCCATAGGCCTGTTTGAATCCCGGTCGGGCTACATCAAAACTGGGGGGAATCAGGCTGTAGAGTGGTTCGGCCTGGCCCTTAAAGACCCGTTGATTGAGCAAAGGCCGATCCACCATGGCCGCGATTGCCTGGCGCACCCTGACATCATCTAGAGGTTTGCTGGTGCGATTGAGGGACATGTAATTAATCACATTGGTACCGGCTTCAATCGCCTGCCAGCCCCCCTTTTGGCTGTCTCGCTCGAGGCTGGCGATCTGGTCTGGATCAAGGGTCTGGTAAGCAATATCGAGGCGGCCAGCTTTAAAACTGTTGTAGAGATTGGCAGGACTGGTGAAAATTTGAATATCAATACCCTGATTAGCGGCCGCCTTACCCCAGTAGTCAGGATTGGGATCTAATTTAATCGCATCACTGCTAAAACTAGCCAGCTTGTAGGGACCAGTACCAACAAAGGTATTGGGCTTAAACTTGCCTGTACCAATGGCGTAACTGGCAGGAGACACTGGGGTAACGCCTGAAAAACTAAGTAGGGCAGGAAAGGCGGCAAAGGGGGTCTTTAAGACAATGGTGAGCTGGTTGGTGCCGGTGGCCTTGACGGACTTAATTTTTTCTGCCAGCAAAAAGGCTGGACGCC
This sequence comes from Cyanobacteria bacterium REEB459, assembly GCA_018970085.1. Classification (GTDB taxonomy): domain Bacteria; phylum Cyanobacteriota; class Cyanobacteriia; order Phormidesmidales; family Phormidesmidaceae; genus Nodosilinea. The sequence goes on along the minus strand of JAGWXD010000007.1, from coordinate 18,980 downwards.
CGCCGTTTTCCATAAATCGTCGCAGGGAAAAGGCCATCACCTCGGCGTTGAAGGCGGTGCCATCGTGAAGTTTAACCCCCTGCCTCAGGTTAATGGTGTAGGTGAGGCCATCACGGCTGACCTGGGGTAGGGCGGTGGCTAGCTGGGGAACCAGTTGGGTGGTGCCAGGGCTATAGGTGTAGAGGCGATCGCCCAGGTTGTAGAGTAAAATCCCCGGAAAGGTTTCGTAGGCATCGGCAGGGTCAAGGGTGCGGGCCGTCAGGGTAGTACCCAGGGAGATCCGGCCAGCCTCAGCCCCACTAGGAGCCTTAGTTTGGGAACCAGGCTTGCTAGCGCAAGCGGTGACCACCATCAGACAGACCGTAAACAAGCTCAAAAACTGTAACAGTCGCCGCCGCTGCAGACCCCGCCAGGTCTGCTTAAGGGCATCAAGCCAGGACACCAAAGCCATTGAAATTTCCACAACAACAGTAACCCCTTGCTATTAACCGGAATCAAGGGTTTGCATAGTTGTATCACCCTTTGCCGCCCGTCTGTCAACCCCAGTAACTGGGGCGATGGTCCTGGCTTCCATGGCGGCGAGAAGCTATGATAGAAACCAATTGATATTTCTTAACAAATCTGTCTTTGCCGGTCTATGGCCCTGTCCTCTTCCTCCAGTCGTATTAAGGGGTTAATTGAAACCCGTCTACTCCAGGGTCAGCCCCTCACCTCAGAACTGTTGGCGATTTTACTGGTCTACTTTGTTCAAGGGGTGTTAGGGCTGGCACGGCTGGCTATTAGTTTTTTCCTCAAGGATGATTTGGGCCTGAGCCCGGCATCAGTTGCGGCTCTGACCGGTATTGCCGCCCTGCCCTGGACGATCAAACCCCTATTTGGCATGATGTCCGACGGTCTGCCGGTGCTGGGCTATCGGCGCCGTCCCTATTTGATTTTATCGGGGTTGCTGGGCGTCCTGGCCTGGCTGGCTCTAGCTACAGTGGTTCACTCTACCTGGGCCGCGATCGTGGCGATTACCTGCACCTCTCTTTCGGTAGCCGTGGGTGATGTCATTGTCGATTCCATGGTGGTTGAGCGAGCCCGGGGAGAATCCCAGGCCGATGCCGGTACGCTACAGTCCCTATGCTGGGGAGCAACGGCAGTCGGGGGGCTATTTACGGCCTACCTTGGGGGATTGCTATTAGAACGCTTTGATAGTCGCACCGTGTTTGCCATTACCGCCAGCTTTCCCCTATTGATTACCCTGGTAGCCGGTCTGATCGGCGAAACACCCAGCCCCCATTCCTCTACCTGGTCCGTGCTGCGGACCCAGGCAGGAGAGCTCTGGGGAGCGGTGCGACAGCGGCCCATCTGGATGCCTTCTCTATTTATGTTTCTCTGGCAGGCAACCCCCAGTGGGGAGGCCGCCTTCTTTTTTTTCACCACTAACGATCTGGGCTTTGAACCAGAATTTCTAGGGCGGGTACGACTGGTCAGTAGTTTGGCGGCCCTGATTGGCATTGGAGTGTTTCAGCGGTTTTTGCGGGATGTTCCCTTCCGGCAAATTTTTGGCTGGTCTACGGTGCTTTCCGCCCTATTGGGTATGACCATGCTGATTTTGGTGACCCACGCCAACCGTAGCCTGGGCATTGACGATCGCTGGTTTAGCCTGGGAGATAGCCTGGTGCTGACGGTGATGGGGCAAATTGCTTTTATGCCGGTACTGGTGCTTTCGGCGCGCCTTTGTCCTGCCGGGGTGGAGGCGACCCTGTTTGCCTTGCTCATGTCCGTTCTTAACCTGGCCGGCTTGACCTCCCATGAATTGGGTGCCCTGCTAACCCGATGGTTAGGCATAACAGAAAACAACTTTGACCATCTCTGGCAACTGGTGTTGATTACTAACCTAACCACCCTGCTGCCTCTGCCCCTATTGTTTTTACTGCCGGCTGCCTCTGCCCAGGCAGCCGACCTAGAGGCAGAGACCACTCCGGCAGATCAGCCCTTGGCGCCAGGGCCTGGCCTCCCGGCGCAGGCAGCCGACCTGGAGGCAGAGACCACTCCGGCAGCCCCTCACCTGGCCCCCCTGGCGATCGCTCTACCCACCGTTGATTCCGACTGCTAAGCCCATACCCATTGCTGTTTTAACCAGATGTGCCACCATGACTACCACCCCAGTTCCACCAGTCCCCATGCCATCGGCCCAAATTCCTTATTCCCTAGCAGATTGGTGCAGTGGCTACCGGTCTCAGCCTGAGGAGTTTAGCTACGCCATTACCGATATTGAGGGCACCATTCCTGCCGATCTAAGGGGAACTGTTTTTCGCAATGGCCCGGGCCTGCTGGAGGTCTACGGTCAGCCGGTTAAACATCCCTTCGATGGCGACGGCATGATCTCCAGCATTAGCTTTAACCAGGGTCAGGCCTACTTCCGTAATCGTTACGTCCGCACTGCTGCCTACCTGGCTGAGCAACAGGCCCAAAAACCTCTGTACCGGGGTGTTTTTGGTAGTCAAAAACCGGGGGGACCGCTGGCTAATGCCTTTGATCTGCGGCTTAAAAATATCGCTAATACCCATGTCATCTACTGGGCTGACAAGCTCCTCGCCCTATGGGAAGCCGCCCAACCCCACCGACTTCATCCGGCCACCCTGGAGACCCTGGGTCTAGATGATCTCAACGGACTCATCCCTCCTGGGGGCTCCTTTACCGCCCACCCTAAAGTTGACCCTGGTCACCACGGCCAACCCCGACTGGTGGGTTTTTCTGCCAAGCCCGGCCTCTCCACTAAAATCACTCTCTATGAGTTTGATACCGCCGGGTCCTTAATTACTCAGCATAGCCATAGTATCCCTGGCTTTGCCTTCCTCCACGACTTTGCCCTCACCCCTAATTACGCCATTTTTTTCCAAAATCCAGTTAGCTTTGGGCCTCTGCCCTTTTTACTGGGTTTAAAGGGAGCGGCAGAATGTATTGACTTCAATCCCCACCAGCCCACCAGAATTATTCTCATCCCGCGCCAGGGCAATGCCCCCCTGCAGACGATTGAGACTAATCCCTGCTTTGTTTTTCACCACGGCAACGCCTTTGAGGAGGCTGGGCGGGTGGTGGTCGATTCGGTCTGCTACAAGGAATTTCCTCGACTGGAGGGCGGCACCGACTACACCGCCGTAGACTTTGACCAGCTACCGGACGGGCAGTTGTGGCGCTTCCAGATCGACCTTGCCGCCGGTACCGCCCAGTCAGAATCCCTGGTTTCCCGTTGTGTGGAGTTTCCCGTCCTCCATCCCGACCGGCTGGGTCAGTCCTATCGCTACCTGTTTATTGGAGCTGCCCATGCCCCCCTGGGCAATGCTCCTCTACAGGCATTGCTGAAGTTTGATACCCACAGCCGCCAGAGTCAGCTGTGGAGCGCTGCTCCCCGTGGCTTTGTGGGAGAACCCCTATTCATCCCCCGGCCCCAGGCCCAAACTGAGGACGATGGCTGGGTGATTGCCATGGTCTATAGTGGCGAGCGCCGCTGTTCCGACGTGGTGATCCTGGATGGTCGGGAGATCACCGCTGGTCCCCTGGCCAGGCTTAAATTACCTCACCATATTCCCTACGGTCTGCACGGCAGTTTTGTGCCCCAGGTTTTCTAAGCGATCTGTCGGGTTAACAGTGAGGGGGGCTAGCCTGATCAGGTTCCCTGCCCCGATCTCCGATTGGGGTGGTTAAGGCTTAGCCAGTAAAAGAGTAGAACTAACCCCAAGGCACCCAGTTCAGTACAGAGGTAAAGACCATCATGGTAGGTCAAGGTTAGAGCCAGCATAGAAAGTCCTCCTGCCCGATGGGGGCGAACCGCTGTGGGAGTGGTCATCGACCATGCTCCCTATCTTTATTGTGCCCCCTGCTGAGGGTTTTTGAGCTGAAGCTGCAAGCAACTAACACAAAGCTATTTTCTACCCCTCTGAGAAAACCCCAGAACTTTGCGTTAGAGTTTGCTCAGGTATAGAGGGGTTGGCCATGGACATCGCAACGGTAACTAGGGGATGGTTGGCCATCGGCGGGCTGATGGCGATCGCTCTGACCCCTGGTTTACCCCTGGGCAGCCCCGCGGTGGCTCAATCCAGTTCCCTGGGGCCGGAGGGCATTGATGCGTTGCGCCTGCACCAGGCACCCTACAACTTAAGGGGAGAGAAAATTGCTATTGGCCAGGTAGAAATGGGCCGCCCCAACCAATTTGGGCTAGATAAAATTGCCTACGAGGGTATGCCCGTGGTGGTCCGTCGGGTACTGCGGTTAGACCGTTGGCCCCCCTCTGACGAAGATGTTGATAGCCACGCTACCAGTGTAGCCGCCATCCTGATCAGTCAGGATAAGCGCTATCCTGGCATTGCCCCCGCCGCCATGCTGTACTCCAGCGCGGTTGGCCCCAGGGATAACGGCAACGCTCAGCCGGAGGAATGTCTGGCAGCCCAGGCTGTGGCCCTGCAGAACGGCGGAGATGTGCGCGCCATTAATTTTAGCTTTGGCGAACCCCTCAACCAGGATCCCCGTCCCCAGCCCCGGCTGGATGGCAATGCCCTGTTGACCCAATGTATTGACTGGCTATCTCGAGTTCACCACACCCTTTTTGTTGTTGCTGGTAACCAGGGCGAGGGAGGTATTCCCATTCCCACTGATAACTTTAATGGCATCAATGTGGCCTATTCTCGCCGGGTAGGGGGGGTCTTTACCAAGGTCGCCATTGCTAACCTTGGCAGTGAACCAACCCTGCGATCGCCCCGGTTTCCTGAACCCGAAAAGGACGACGGACCGCGTCGATCAATTAACCTGGTGGCCCCTGGTAGTCAAATTTCCCTACTGGAGCCCGATGGTCGGGTACAGGTAGGCAGCGGTACCAGTTTTGCCGCCCCCCATGTGGTTGGCACCATCGCCCTGCTGCAACAACTGGTTGATCGGCAGTTTCGGGCCGGGGTAGAGCACTGGTCGCTAATGGGTCGCCACCCGATGGTGATCAAGGCGGTGCTGCTGAATTCCGCCGATAAACTGCAAGACCAGGGGGATGGACTGCGATTGGGCATGAGCCGTACCCTGCTGGATATCCGCAACCAAACCTGGCTGGAGTCCGATGCCTATAGCGATCGCGCCATTCCCCTACACCGTGACCAGGGAACCGGTCATCTGAATGCCTACCGGGCCTATCAACAACTGGCGGCAGGCACTTTTACCCCGGGGCTCATCCCAGTAATGGGCTGGACCTTTAGCCAGTTGGCAGAGGCTGGCCAGGACTACGTCTTGAATACCCCCTTGCAGGCCGGCAGCTACCTGGCCGCCACCCTGACCTGGGAACGCACCGTTGAATTGGTCGACAGCAACGCCAATGGTCTCTACGATCAAGGAGAAAGCTTTACAGACAAAGGGCTGAATAATCTAGATCTCTATCTTCTGCCAATTGATGCAGAGGATATTCGGGAAAACATCTGGTCATCAGAGAGCCAGGTAGATAATGTTGAGCATATTTTTCATCAAATTCCCAAAACCGGTCGCTATAAACTAAGGGTGGTGTACCACCGGCCCGGTGCCCAGCCACCCCTCCAACCCTACGCTCTGGCCTGGTGGGCCGTGGCCGCCCAGCCCTGATCACATCCATTCTCTACCCCCCTTGTCCACTACCATGACCGATGTTCTTCAAGCCCCTCCCCCGCAGCCCTCTGTCTCTGGGCTACTAGGGATTTACCAGTCGCCGATTGGCAAAAAGCTAATTTCTGGGTTGACGGGGTTAACCCTGACCACCTTTGTGGTGGTTCACCTGGTGGGTAATCTATGGTTTCTAGCTGGTTCCCAGGCCTATAACGCCTACGCCCACCATCTGGAAAGCTGGGGCTGGGCGCTGCGGACCCTGGAGTTGGGGTTGGGGATTGCCCTGCTCTTTCATGGCGCGGTGGGGATCACTATTTTCCTAAATCGATGGCGATCTCGGCCGCAGGGCTACCAGCAATACCAATCGGTTGGTCATCCCAGTTACCAAACCCTTAGTTCTCGCACCATGATTCTCACCGGTGTGGGTCTGGGCCTGTTTTTAGTCAGCCATCTGGCCACCTTTAAGCTGGGTCCCCATTACCCTACTCAGGTGCAGGGAGAACCCGCACGAGACCTGGCCCGTCTGGTTATTCAGGTGTTTCGCCAGCCCCCCTACCTGATTACCTATTCCCTGGCCTTGCTGGGCCTGGGCCTGCACCTGCGCCATGGCATTTGGAGTGGATTGCAGTCCCTGGGGCTCCTTCAGGGGGGGATCCGCTCCCTGGCCTATACCGCCAGCCTGGTGGTGGCTATCGCAGTAGTGCTGGGGTTTCTGGTGTTACCCTGGGGAATTTATCTAGGGGCGATCGCCTAACTTTGATTCCTTGTTACCATAGAACTATGGAAATTTTTCTGAAGGCTAGCTTCAGCGCTAACCATGGCCCAACATCTTAAACGCTGGGAATCCCCCCGCCACTGCGGTCGTAACCTAAAGGGCCGGGGCGGGTCAGCCCGCCAGCGACAACTGCGAAAACGACAGCAAAGGTTACGGCAACAGTTACATCAAAACCACCCCAAAACAACCGGAAGGGCTACTCCTCTTCCGGTTGTTTTTTTATCTATTGCCCCAGTCACTCTGGAGGAGTCCGGCAATGGCCAGCTTAAAATGCAGCCCTGATCCCTGGTACACGGCTGCCCTTCAGACCCCAAAAAACAACCCGAACCGGCCTAGGTAAGAAAATTGCGGCGAAACTGAGTGACCTGATCAGCCAGGTTTAAGAGTTCAGCTGGCATCGCCGGCCCGGTTAAGATCACGTCTACCTCAGGGGGACGCTGTTCAATCAGATCCAATAGGTCCTCCATGGCAATTAAACCGTAATTCAGAGCCAGACTGACTTCATCGAGCACCACCAAGCCATAGCGACCTTTTGCCACAGCATTTCTGGTATGGTTCCATAGATCACGCACCGCCTGGCGATCCTCCTCCGCCAGGATAGAACCATCCAGGCAGCGGGGGATGTCGGGTCGAATCCAGTCCAGGTTCTGCCCCAACTGAGTCGGCTGATCTGGACCTTGGTGCATCCCCCCCTTCAGCAACTGCACCACCAGGACCAGCTTGCCTTGATCGGCGATGCGCAGGGATTGCACCATCACATCGGTAAAAAAGTTGCGATGCAAAGAGGTAAACACCTGGACGCTACCCTCAATGGTTTGCAGTAGGGGATGGCGAACTACGCTAGTCGAAGGCGGATGCAAGCTGGGAACCTGGAGTTGGAAAACCATCAGGAAAAACCACTGTATAGGGAGGCTGGGCTAAATATAGCGTATTTTTTCTATTCAGGCAGGGGGATGACTCCATATGTAACCATAGTACATAAATTCTAGAAAACAGCCCCGGCGGTGGAAATCCCATCTTAAGGTATCCTAGGAAAGCTCCTTCAGCAAATCTCCTATGACCTGGCAACGTCCCGACGGTCGGCGACCAGACCAGCTGCGTCCAGTTATCTTTGAACGGCGGTTTACTAAATTTGCCGCCGGGTCAGTGCTGACCCGGTGCGGGGATACCCAGGTTCTCTGCACCGTTTCCATTGAAGCAGGGGTGCCCCGGTTTCTGCAGGGGTCGGGTCGGGGTTGGCTGACCGCCGAATACCGTATGCTGCCAGGGGCAACCCCCCAGCGCCATGCCAGGGAAGTACTTACCCTGTCAGGCAGAACCCAGGAAATTCAACGCTTGATTGGCCGTAGTCTGAGGTCAACCCTGGACTTTACCCGCCTGGGAGAACGGACCCTGACCGTTGACGCCGATGTTTTACAGGCCGATGCCGGGACCCGCACGGCTTCTATCACCGGTGGTTATGTAGCCCTCAGAGACGCTATCAAAACGCTGATGGATCAGGGGCAACTGACAGAGAACCCGTTGGTAAATCGAGTGGCAGCGGTCTCCGTGGGCTTGCTGGCTGGCCAGGTCTGCCTGGACCTCAACTACGCAGAGGACGTGGCAGCCGCTGTGGATTTTAATCTGGTGATGAACGACCGCCTCGCCATGATTGAAGTGCAGGGCACGGCTGAAGCCGGTAGTTTTAGTCGGCAGCAAATGGATGCCATGCTAACCCTGGGGGAGTCGGGTATTGAAACTTTGCTGGCGGCTCAACAGGCTGCCTTTGTGGAGCTTTGAGAGGCGACCTGGGCAAGGCTGGAGCCGCTCTCTGGGGCTAGCGGCGATGACTCAGACCAACCGCATCTCCGATACCGGCCAGGTCGGCCTGATCTAAATAGGTCAGCAACCCGGTTAATAGGCGACGGACCATCCAGGGTCCTTCGTAGAGCCAGCCAGTGTAGGTTTGTACCAGACTGGCTCCGGCAGTAATTTTTTCCCAGGCATCGGCAGCGGTGAAAATTCCCCCCACCCCAATAATCGGCAGGGTGCCCTGGGTGCGACTGTAGATGTGACGGATAATTTCTGTGGACCGCTGCTGCAGGGGTAGACCGCTGATTCCCCCGGCTTCTGCTGCAACCAGGTTGCCAGTTTGAGCCAGGCGCTGAGTTTTTAGGCCCTGGCGAGCAATGGTAGTGTTGGTGGCAATAATGCCAGCCAGTCCTCCGGTAATAGCCAGGTCTACGATCGCATCAATGTCGGCCCAGGCCAGGTCGGGGGCAATTTTCACCAGCAGGGGTTTGTCAGAGTTGTTCACAGCCCTGAGGGCCGTCAAGATTTCCCCCAGGTGCTCCACCGATTGCAGCGATCGTAGCCCGGGGGTGTTGGGGGAAGACACATTAATGACAAAATAGTCCCCATAGGGCTGCAACAGCTGAAAACTAGCCTGGTAGTCAGCGGCGGCCTCCGCCAGGGGGGTGACCTTAGACTTACCCAGATTAATCCCCATCGGAATTCGGGCTGGCCGGTCTCGCCAGTACTGCTCTAAGCGCCCGGCCAGGGCAGTTGCCCCCTGGTTGTTAAAGCCCATACGATTCAACACCGCCCCATCGTCAACTAAACGGAACAGGCGGGGGGTAGGATTACCAGGCTGGCCATGCCGGGTGACGGTGCCCAATTCCGCCAGGCCAAAACCCAGCCAGGGCCACACCAGGGCGGCCTCGCCATCCTTATCAAAACCAGCGGCTAAACCGACCGGGTTGGGAAAGGTTAACCCCCAACAGGACTGGCTCAACCGGGGACTGGTAAAACAAAATTGTTGCTGCATCCACTGCGTTTGCCAGCTCGATTCAGTCCCTAGTCGGCCCAGATAGCTGAGGGTTCTGATAGCATAGCCGTGGAGCAACTCCGCATCGAGCTTGAGGCCGGAAAATAGCACTGGTCGAAGGAACTGACGATAGGGATCTTTCACAGTTTCTAGGAACGCCAAGGAATTGGGGTGAACACGCTGCTGAGGATGAGCCAGGTGCCCCTGTCAATCATCCCAGAGGTTTTCTAAAGGATAGATAATGCCCATTTACTGCCCGCCGTTTTAACACCCATGGTGCAACCTCCGCCTAGCCCCGCCGCCAGCTCCCAGGCGATGAAGCTGCTCTCCAGTTTGTTCAGGGCCGCCCGGGATGTGGAGAATATTGATCACATTATAGAGTTAACCCTAGGGTATATCCATCCGCAGTTTGGCTTTGAGGTGGTCTGGCTGGCCCTGTATGACTCAGATACCGGCCAGTTAGCGCTCCAGGGCTATCGGGGCCTAGCCCCTGACCACGGCTGGCCCGGGGCTACCTTGAGCCTGGCCCCGACCGACCCATGGCGACAGGCCCTGGGGCAGGGACGTCCCTTTGGGGTGGCTGATCTCGGCCAGACAGGAGGGATTGGGCAGTTGGCAGAAGTCTGCCAGGGGCTGGGCCTGCATAGTCTATGGGTCTACCCCCTGCACCGCTGCAACCGCTGCTTGGGGGTTGTGATTCTGGCCTCCCCCCGCCGGGGAGTTGGGCTGCCGCCTGAGCAGCGCCCATACCTGGCGATCGCGGTCGATCTGGCGGCCCAGGTGCTTCACTGCCTGGCCCCTAGCCGGCAGGAGCAGGGCTCATCTGACTACCAGACCCTACCCAGCCAGCACCAGGCCCATGGGGCACAATTACCCCTGGCCGCCCTTTACCCAGAGAGGGAAACCGACCCGGTAGAGCACATTCAGCAGCTCGAGCAAAGGGCCTTGACCTATTGCCAGGATCTATTTCAGGCCGATCTGGCTATGGTGGTTAGCTGGCAACCGGGCTCTGGTCAGGCCCAGATCAGTGCCCTGGACAGTCCCGATGCTCGCGGTTGGGTTAATCGCCAGGCGGTCATTGACCTGGCCAGGGATGAGCTGATTAATCAGGCCCTACAGAGCGAAGGCCCGCTGCTGCTAGCCGGGCCTTCCCTGGGCCAGACACCCCCTAGCTGGCTCCAGGTACCCCGGTTGGGAGGGCTGGTGTTAATGGCCCTGAGAACCCACCCCAGCCATCAGGTAACCGGGCTGATTGCCCTGCTGTGGAGGTCTGCCCCGGTAGAGTGGGACCATCAGCAGGGCATCAGGTTGCAGGGCATCAGCCTACAACTGGCCTGGTCTCGCCGCCATATCCAGTTGGTTAGCCGCCTGGCTCAGCAGCAAGAGCACCTAGAACAGCTCAACTGGTACAAATATCATGGCCTGCATAGGCTCTGGGAGGCTCTGACTGGCCTGGCTGACCAGGGGATTGAACCACCGTCAGAAGCGCTGGGACAAATTCAACAGAGGTGGATTCAGGAACAATGGCACGTGCAGATCGACTCCCAACCCTTTCCCCTGATCGGTCTATTAAACCGTCTTATTGACCGCCTAACTCCAGAACTAGAACGGCGTCAACTGTGGTCGAAGGTCCATCACGATGGCAATGTCACTCTGGTGGGAGACCCGGTAAAGCTGGAGCTAATCATCTATCGACTGCTATTGCTGGCCTGTGAGCGATCTCCCCAGGGAGGCCGCCTGGACATCTGGTGCCGGATGGTAAATTCTCAATGTCTGGAACTTTCCATCACCGACGATGGCCGCTGCTCCACCAGGTTAATCAAACAACTCCAGAACCCGGAGCTCAGGGACCGGCTGATGCCCTCCGATTTAGACCAAGCCCCGGGGCTAGAATTATCCATCTGTCAGCGCCTGCTTAAACGGCTGGGAGGTGAAGCCAGCTTTGATTTGCTCAAGGATGGCCGCACCCACAGTCGCCTCTTATTGCCCTGCATCTCACCTAACAGGCAGGGATGAGGGGGAATTAACCATGGCTGTTTTTAAGGTAGAGGCGCTCTGCAGTATAGGGGTCTGGGTGACGGCATCGTTGGCCAAGGTAAACAGGGGGTTGGAGATAATCCCTGCCAGAGATGTGGCCACTAGCATCAAAATCAGACTTACCTGCATAGGGCGCAGCCCTGGTAAATCCCATCGGGGGGTAGGGTAATTTTTCACCACTTCGGACATATCCTGGGGCTCTTTTACGACCATCATCTTAATTACCCGAATGTAGTAGTAAATAGAAATAACGCTGGTTACCAACCCCACCAGAACTAAGCCGTAAGCCCCTGCCTGCCAGCCCGCCCAAAAGATATAAATCTTGCCAAAGAACCCAGCCAGGGGAGGAATACCACCCAAAGACAGTAAACAAATACTTAATCCCAGGGTCAGCAGGGGGTCTTTTTGGTAAAGACCACTGTACTCACTAATCTGGTCAGTACCGGTACGTAGGGCAAACAGAATAACGCAGGTGAACCCTCCCAGATTCATAAACAGGTAGATCAGCAGGTAATAAATCATGCTGGCGTAGCCGGCATCTGTACCTACCACTAACCCAATCATCAAAAACCCTGCTTGACCAATGGAAGAGTAGGCCAGCAGGCGCTTCATGCTGGTTTGGGCGAGGGCAACCACATTGCCCAGCACCATGCTCAAAATCGCCAGGGCTGTGAACACAAAGTGCCATTGCTCTGACACCAGGGGAAAGGTGGTCACCAGCAGGCGAATCGCCAGGGCGAAGCCAGCGGTCTTAGACCCCACTGACAGAAAGGCAACCACAGGAGTGGGGGAGCCTTCATAAACGTCCGGAGTCCACTGGTGAAAAGGCACCGCCGCAATCTTAAAGGCAATACCGGCAATTACAAACACCAGGGCTACCACCAGCCCAATCGGAGCCTGGTCTCCCTGGGCGGCCAGATGACTGGCGATCGCCGCCAGTCTCGTTTGCCCCCCCGATAACCCGTAGAGCAGAGAAGACCCGTACAGAAAGATGGCTGAGCTAGCTGCACCAATCAATAAATATTTCAGGGCGGCCTCATTAGAGCGGGGGTCCCGCTTCATATAGCCAGTCAGCAAATAGGAAGAAATACTGAGGGTTTCTAGAGCAACAAAAATCATCACCAACTCACTGGCCCCAGAGAGAAACATGCCCCCCAGGGTAGCGGTTAGTAAGATCACCAGAAATTCTGCCAGGGCCGTTCCCGATTGTTCAATGTAGCGAATGGCCATGGGCACGGTGACGGCGGCAGATAGAACGATGATGCCGCGAAAAACCACACTTAGGCGATCTGCGTCAAAGGCCCCTAAAAAACCCAGCGTATCTGCCTGGTTCCACTGCCAGGCCAGTGCAACTACTGACGCTAGACAACCCCCAATGGCGGCGTAGGGGGTCCAGGCGGAGGAGGATCGACCCTGGATAATATCTCCGACTAAAATTACCAGGATGGTGATAATTAAAACGACCTCTGGCCAGATAGTGCCAGCATTAAATTGGGATCCAAGGCTTGCAAAATCCATAGGGGCGTCCCCTTAATCCTTCCACGATAGGCATTAACACGCATCCTAACGCTTGCGAGCCGCTTTGAAAAGGGTACTGATGGGTGCCGACTGACCCGGTTGACCAAAAGGTAACTATTCCATCCCCAATTCCCTGGAAAAACATTAAAAATATTTAAGAATAGCCCTGATCCGCAGCCATGATCAGTTTTTCTAGCCCCTTTAAGGTTGACGAGTTGTACCGGTGCGGTAAATTGATTAGTACTCTAAAAGTAAAGGCTTAATTTTTAGACTATTGCCCAGGCCCTTCTCACCAGTCCTATGTCAACTCTTGTTATTGTTGAATCTCCCACCAAAGCTAAAACCATTCGTAATTACCTGCCAAGTGGTTATCGGGTAGAGGCCTCCATGGGTCACGTGCGGGATTTACCCCGTTCCGCCAGCGAAATTCCCGCCAGGGTCAAAGGCGAGAAGTGGGCTCAACTTGGGGTTAACCCAGAGGCTGATTTTGCCCCTTTGTACGTAATTCCGGGGGATAAGAAAAAAGTTGTAAAAACCTTGAAGGATGCCCTCAAGCAGGCAGATGAATTGGTCCTGGCCACGGACGAAGACCGGGAGGGAGAAAGTATCAGCTGGCATTTGCTGCAGGTGCTAAATCCTAAGGTGCCTACCAAGCGCATGGTTTTCCACGAGATTACCGAGGAAGCCATCCATGCAGCCCTAGAAAATTGTCGCGATATTGACAATCAATTGGTTCATGCCCAAGAAACCCGTCGAATTTTAGACCGACTGGTGGGGTATACCCTGTCTCCCCTATTGTGGAAGAAAATCGCCGGCGGCCTTTCTGCCGGCAGGGTGCAGTCGGTAGCGGTAAAGTTAGTTGTGACCCGGGAAAAGGAACGGCGGGCCTTTCGCAAGGGAGACTACTGGGACCTGAAGGCAACCCTTTTAAAGCAAAAGGCCAGCTTTGAAGCCCGACTCCATAGTCTGGAGGGAACACGGTTGGCCACAGGCAGTGACTTTGACGAAGCCACCGGCCAAATTGCTGCCGGTCGCAGCGTGGTTTTGCTGGATGAAACCCAGGCGCGACAACTCCAAACCCGTTTACAGAGTGGGGTTTGGACCGTCAGCAATGTGGAAGAACGGCCCTCTACCCGCAAGCCCGCTCCTCCTTTTACGACCTCAACCCTGCAACAGGAGGCTAATCGTAAGTTACGCCTGTCGGCCCGTGACACTATGCGGGTGGCCCAAAATCTCTATGAGCAGGGTTACATTACCTACATGCGAACCGATTCCGTACATCTGTCTCAACAGGCGATCGAGGCGGCTCGGTCCTGCGTTGAGACTCGCTATGGTCAGGCCTATTTAAGCCCCCAGCCGCGCCAGTATGCCACCAAGGCTAAGGGCGCCCAGGAAGCCCATGAAGCGATTCGCCCGGCTGGCAGTAGCTTTAGAAGCCCCAACGAAACTGGCCTGAGCGGGCGGGAAGCAGCGGTTTACGATTTAATTTGGAAGCGGACCATCGCCAGTCAGATGGCAGAGGCCCGACAAACCCATGTCACCGCCTCTATTGAAGTCGAGGCCGCAGTGTTTCGGGCTACCGGTAAGCGCATTGATTTTCCGGGGTTTTTCCGGGCCTACGTAGAGGGATCCGATGATCCTGAAGCCGCTATTGAAGACCAGGAGATTTTACTCCCTCCCCTGCGCACCGGAGATGGGCTAAGCTGCGCTAACCTGGAGGCGATCGGCCATGAAACCCAACCGCCCGCCCGCTACACCGAAGCTACCCTGGTTAAGGTGTTAGAAAGTGAAGGTATTGGCCGCCCTAGCACCTATGCCACCGTCATTGGCACCATTATCGATCGCGGCTATGTTCGTCTGTCTGGTAATAGCCTGATTCCCACCTTTACTGCCTTTGCCGTAACCGCCCTGCTGGAACAAAATTTTCCAGATCTGGTGGACGTCCACTTTACTGCCCGCATGGAACAAACCCTGGACGATATTTCCACCGGTGAAGCTGATTGGCTGCCTTACCTGCGTTCCTTTTATGCTGGCGATCAGGGCCTGGAGCACCAGGTGCAGACCCGGGAAACTCAGATTGACGCTACCGTAGCCCGTACCGTCCTGCTCAACGACCTGGCTGCCAGGGTTCGCATCGGCCGCTATGGTCCTTACATTGAACTCGATAGCGACGGCGCATCGGTGCGGGCCTCAATCCCTCCAGATGTGCCCCCTGCCGATCTAGACGATGATCAAATCGAGCGTATTATCAAGCAAAAGGTTGAGGGCCCCGATAAAGTGGGCCTCCACCCAGAAACAGGTGAACCCATTTATCTGCGCATAGGGCCCTATGGTCCCTACGTGCAGTTAGGGGATAGTAGCGACGAAAACCCCAATCCTAAACGGGCCTCTTTGCCCAAGGGGCTAGATGCCGGGCAGGTAACCCTAGATTTAGCGGTGGGCTTGCTGGCCCTACCCCGCCAACTGGGATACCATCCCGAGACTGGAGCTGCTATCAAGGCTAGTCAAGGTAGATTTGGACCCTACATCGTCCACGATCAGGGCAAGGAGGGGCGGGACTATCGTTCCCTCAAGGGTGATGATGATGTCCTGACCATTACCCTGGAACGGGCCTTAGAATTATTGGCCCAGCCCAAAACCGGGCGTGGTCGCAAAAAGGTTGAATCCCTCAAGACTCTCGGTCCCCATCCCGAAGATCAAGACCCGATTGCGGTATTTAACGGTCCCTACGGCCTCTACGTTAACCATGGCAAGGTCAATGCCTCAGTGCCAGAGGGCGTCGACCTTGCCACTATTACCCTGGAACAAGCCCTGGGTTGGTTGAAGGCTAAAGCCAGCAGCCAGGGTACAAAAACCTCCAAGGCCAGGGCCAATCGTTCCAAGCAGCCAGGCGGTGCTGCCGCCAAGCCATCTGGCCGGACCACCAGGACCGCCGCTGCCACTAAGAAGACTGGGGCCACCAGCAAGACTACGGCCATAGCCAAGAAAACTAAGACCAAATCTACCCGGGCAAAGACCACCCCTCCCGCCAGCGGACCAGACCCTGGGTCGGCAAGCTAGAGGGAGTTGTCTCTCAGTGGGTCAGGACTGTTGCAGGTAAACCGCCAGAGCCTCGGCCATAACTTGCCCCAGGGAACGCCCCTCTTTATCGGCAGTAGCCTGTAGGGTCATAAACAGGTCGTGGGAAATACTCAGACGGTGTCGTCCTTCTCGGGTATGGCTGGGCACGTAAGTCTCGGGGTCGTAGATGGCGGCAAATTGGCGCAGGGCTTCGAAGCCCACCCGGTGGCAGAAGTCGCCAAAACTTTCCTTGCCCTTGCGACCATCTCGAAAGAAAATAAACAAGGGTTCTAGAGTGGCCTCTAGAGCTCCATCGGCCATGCGTTCCAGGTAGGGCTGGGCCAGACGAGTTTGGTGGGGCGAGCCTCCTAACCAAACCTGATAAGCCTCAGGGGCACTGCCCACAAAGCCTAGCTCTGCCATGTAGGGGCGGGCGCAGCCATTGGGGCAACCGGTCATGCGCACCACAAAATGCTGGTCTGCTAGCCCTAGGCGAGTCAATAGGGTTCGCAGGCGCTCCAGGATTGTAGGGATGACCCGCTCTGACTCAGTTATGGCCAGACCACACAGGGGAAGGGCCGGGCAGGCCATAGCATAGCGCACCAGGGGATCAAGGTCTGTTTCCCGTTGAATGCCACAACGGCTCAAGATGGCCTCGATGGCCTCCCTGTGCTGGGGTTGGATATCGTAGAAAAGGACACTCTGGTTGGGGGTAACCCGCATGGGCAGGTTAAATCTTTCGACGATTTCCCGAAGGGCGGTTTTAAGTTGCAGGGTACCGCGGTCTAGCACTCGCCCATTTTCAATGGCAATCCCCACGAACCAGTTGCCGTCTCCCTGCTGATGCCAGCCCAGATAATCGTAGAACGTCCATTTGGGCAGTTTTTTGAAGGGCTTCAGGGGTTTACCCAGGTAGGTTTCGACTTGCTGGCGAAACCGGTCTACGCCCCAATCATGGATTAGATATTTCATCCGGGCATGACGGCGATTATAGCGATCGCCGTAGTCTCGCTGAGTGGCGACGATTGCTTTCATCAGGGCAAACACGTCGTCGCGATCGACATAGCCAATCTCGTCGGCGACCCGGGCAAAGGTTTCTTCCTTATTATGGGTGCGACCCAACCCACCACCGGCTAGCAGGTTAAATCCCTTGAGCTTGCCGGCGCGATCGCAGATTACCACCAGGGTGACATCCTGGGTATAGGCATCAATAGAATTATCCCCAGGTACGGTAACGGCGCACTTAAACTTGCGGGGCATATAGTAGGTGCCATAGATGGGCTCCTCGTTATTAGCAATCAGGGTACCGTTGCTATTGTGCTGCCGGGCCGCTACCACATCGGGATGTTCTTCAACCGAGAGAAACTTTTCGCCGTCCAGCCAGATTTCGTAGTAGGCTCCAGTTTGGGGACGCAATAGATCGGCAATGCGGTTGGCGTAGTCCTGGGCCAATTGGTATTCAGGCCGGTTCTTAAAGGTAGCCGGGGGAGCCATAATATTGCGATTTAGATCGCCACAGGCTCCCAGGGTAGAACCCAGGCTTTGCACAATCGCCGCAATGGTTGCCTTGAGGTCTTGCTTGAGAATGCCATGGAGCTGAAATCCCTGCCGGGTCGTAGCCCGCAGGGTGTGGTTGCCATACTGATCCGCCAGGCGATCGAGGGTTAGGTAAAGCTCCGGAGGAATAAACCCACCGGGATTACGGGTACGGAGCATCATCTGGTATTGCTTTTCCTCCCCCCGGGTACGGTGGTCCCGATTATCCTGCTGATAGGACCCGTGGAACTTCAAGATTTGAACCGCCGCCTCAGAAAAGTAGGTGGTGTCTGTCAGCAGCTCAGTAGCCAGGGGTTCCCGCAGAAAGTGGCTATTTTCCTTAATCGTTTCCACCTTCGAGCGTTTTTGTTCACCAGGTTCAGGCGCAGAATGAGAAGGCTTCAGAGGAGTTTGAACCATAGCAGCAAGACGTTCTACCATATACAAGGGCAAGGGATTAACCCCAACCCCCTACCGCCAGATATCAGAGAAATGGAAAAAGCTTCAAATCTCCGGCAAGTCGGTCGGGATTAAGGCCAAATCTGATTCATATTATCATTGGATCCAGGGGAAATGGTGGTTTCCCCACAGAAGTTAACGGAGCCTTCTATGCCTGACGCGATTATGTACCAGGGCGACGCCTATGTTTTGCTGACCCCCGGAGAGTCAGAGGAGTTTCTCTCTCCCCAGGAGCTATTAGATCGCCTCAGCGCTCTGCTGGTGGATTACCAGAGTAACCTGCCCCCCGACTTGCAGCGGCAAGCTTCCATTGCCGATCAAGCTAAACATTTGTGCGACACTGCCTGTGAATTCACCCTGAACTCTGGCGCTAGACTGCAGTGGTATCTAGTGCGCATGGAAAAAGGCTAACAGGGCGCCGACCTGGAGTTGACGTTAACCAGGCTCCTATAAAAATCATGCAATCTTTAGAGGGTGTTTGAAAAGTTGGATAATCGTAAAAAAGCTCACACGGTATAGGCTAGTAGTGCAAATCAACTAGATCATGAGAGCCATGGGTAAGGCGGTAGTGGATTTTAGTACAGGACGGAGGAAAGAATCGGATTACCTGGCCTCTCCCAGCTTCTCCCGGATGCGGTAGGTGTAATCATGGATGAACAGCTAGATTGCCCCAATGGGGTTTTCTAGCTTCTTGGAAAACGACAAGGTCTTCCTGACCAGTCGCACCACTCGCTGCCTCAGGGTGTTGTTCAGCCGCTCGATGTAACTGGTCAAGCCGCTGTCTTTGCCCACAGCCTCATGCCGCCTACTCGGAATTACCGTAACCTAAGCTTCCCAACAGTCGGTGTAAACCTTGGCGCATTGTCGGTAGACCGGTGGAAGTGACTGCCAGAGGGCGATCGCCGATTCCCGAGAACGATCTCCGAGGTGACAGCCAATAGGTGACGGCTAGTATTTTCTCAGTTCTCGGCATCCATGGCCAACCAGGCCCATTGTTGATTCTTTTTGTTGTCGACGAATGACCACAGTTCATCCATCTGCACCCTCAGGGGACCTTGGGGTTTGGGTGACACCTCGGGGGTTTTAGAAACGGCTGCATAGGTTGCATTGGCCTGGCCTTGCACCCAACTCTCTGAGGTCTCAGTCGCCCGGGCAATCCCCGCTAGCAGAATCTTCTCGTGTAACAAC
>JAGWXD010000043.1 GCA_018970085.1 Cyanobacteria bacterium REEB459 | reverse complement strand
CCTTCGGTCACTTTTTTTAATTGTGGGGGGCTTCGCCGCCAGCCCCCCACGCCCCCCGGCTCGGGGGTAAGAGGGTAGGCTGGGGGATATTTTTTGTCAAGACTTTTCTAGTATTTTTTGATTTTTTATGGTTAGCTTTTTAAGCCTTTTTCCATTAAGAAAAGGAACCTATTAACCCAATAGAATATATCTAAAAAAGTCTAGAATGCTTGAAAAACAAGGCTTTCCCCAATATCAAAATCACTCCTATTTTTCTAAAAAATAACTCGAATCTACCGTAAATCTATTGATTTACCTTGATAAGTATAGTACAATTGTTCTAGTAGAAAGCAAGGCAATTCCAGCTAAAGGGTTGTGTCCTTCTCGCTCAATTTCTTAACAGTAATCTGTGTCGGTTAACAACAGAGTAGGCGCGAAGTTTACAGGCTGTTATTACTCCCACAGAAACGCTATCGAGAAATGCGACCAAACACAATTGTTAGTTCTGGTAAGTCTTTCGGCTCAAGTGTTTTAGACCGAAAATCGCGCGTAAACAGATTAGCTGGCGAGTTAGCCAGTGAGGCACTGTCTAAACCCTTGAGTCGGCTTTCTACCCCTAAAACCATGGGAGGCACTATGGCAGAGCTTTGGATTAAGCGGCCTCATGGGTGGGTTTCTCTCGGGGTAGTTAGCACCGTTGATCTGGCTATAGCTCAAGCAGAGGTACTGCAACGGCTTTTACCGGGACGGGTGTTCAAAGTTTCTAGTTATGGAGAAAGTCATGCTTGTTTTTGAATCTGATGCCAAATATCAATCCGACGATCCGGGGCGCTCCATTTCCGGCTGGGAGCTTGATCGTATCGCTCTAGAAACCATGGTGCAGCAATGGGGCACCAGAGCTGTTTTAGAGCAGGTGGCGGCCATCCATAGTCGGGTTAGGCCTGGCTCTGAGGTGCGCTGGAGCTTGCTCAGTCAGGCTTACCTAAGGGGCGGGTACGACAGCCCCAATGATTGCGACTGCTAACACCTCAGGGGGCTGTTTCTGAATACCTATCAATTTCATTCCCTCATCATCATGGTTACCGCTTTTAACATCCTCTATTCTGCTGCGGCTGTGCGTCGTCTATTAGGGTTAAATTCCTCGGTTCCCATTCAACTCAAGAAATTTGCTTGGGTGATCTGGGTTTGGGTCAAGGGGCGGCGGCCCACCTTTATCAGTAAGCGAGTATTTCTCCAGCATTTTGTGGAGTGGCGAAAGGCTCAGAGTCAAGGGCTAAGGGTAACCCAACGCCTCGATCTGGCTAATCATTACACCGTCCGTAATCCTCGCCAAAATACCGCCTACTTGGTGGAGCAACGGGCTGATGGGTTTTTCTGCACCTGTGACGATTTTAATAACCAGTTGGAGTTTTTTACTCGGGGTTGCTGTAAGCATGGCTACGCAGTGCTTAGGCGTCTTGGCTTGAGTTCTTTAAATGAGTACCTCCAGGCCCAGAAGATTAGCCGATTTCCCCGGGTTCATGAAGCTGTAGCGGTCTATGCCGCCTAATCAATCTGCAATCAAGAAGGAACTCAATCTATGGAACTGCTACCTAAAACTATCCGTCAAACCCTCCCTCCCCTCTATTCCCAAGAGAAGGTAGAGGATCCAATCGCTCGGGTCAAGTTTTTCCATCCCCTGTCTTGCTTTCGCTGGTATGTCACCGAGTTTGATGGGGAAGATCTGTTGTTTGGCCTGGTGCAGGGGTTGGAAGAAGAATTGGGTTATTTCAGTCTCAGTGAGTTGGAGTCGGTCACGGTGCTGGGGTTACCGGTAGAGCGAGATCTGCACTTTCAGCCTCAGCCCCTTTCGGCCCTCAGGCAGGGCTAGGTTACAAGCCCTGGGCAGGGCGTTAAAAGGCCCTTTTTCTCAAGGGTTATCCCCAGAACATCAGCCGCCGCGATCGCTAGCATCTGCCCACTAATTACTGATTGAAGGAGAAAGAACCATGGATGACGACCCAATTCTGATTCAATTGATGGCCGCGTTGCTGGCTAATCCCAATGTTTGGAGTAGGAATCAGCCGGATAAGGCCCTGGATGATGTGTTGGATATGGCCATAGTGGCCGCTGCGAAGCTCAGCAACTACCGGCAAAGTCTGAAATCGGCCCAGGTGGGGAAGGTTCAAGCCCTGCTTGGGGAGGTTTTGAGTGAGCTACAGGCAATTGATCAGAGTCTCAGGGATCCTGCTCGGCCTGAGGTGCCCAGCCTGGAGCTACTTCAGGACACCTATGCGGCGATCCAACGGATTGAGACCAAGCTTGAGGCCCTGTAGGGAGGAGATCACCATGATGGTCCGTGAACCCGTTGAACTGGCCTATCAGCATTACCAGGCTGAACAGGAGCGAATCGAGGATGAACGCGCCCAGGCCTGGGAATTGGACCTGGCCCACCTGCAAGCCATCGTAGACCGCTGGGGTCTACTGGCGGTGGTGGGGGCGCTGTTTCGTAATTTTGAGGGTGAGTTGGCTGGTTTATCCCCCGGGGGGGTGAAGGGCAGGCGGCAGGTCTCGCCCTTGACTGAGGTTGATTCTGACGAGTTTTAGTATTCCACTAAGGAGATTGACCATGTTTAAGAAGGCCACTAAACACCAATCCCGCCTGCGGCTGGCCCTATCGGGGCCGAGTGGCTGTGGTAAGACCTACAGCGCTCTCAATATTGCCCAGCATCTGGGTAGACGGATTGCGGTGATTGACACCGAGCATGGCAGTGCCAGTAAGTATGCTGACCGGTTCGAGTTTGATGTCTGTGAGTTGAAGGATTGCCATCCCGGTAATTACATCAATCTGTTACGGGAGGCGGCCCAGGCGGAGTATGAGGTGATCATTATTGATTCCCTTAGCCATGCCTGGTTCTGGGAGTTAGATAAGACCAGTCAAGCCCAAAATTCCTTTGCCGCCTGGGGAGATGTGCGCAAGCTAGAGCGGGCTTTGGTTCAGGAGATGCTGGGGTCTCCCGCCCATATCATCGGCACCATGCGGACGAAGACGGAGTGGGTATTAGAAGAAGACCAGAAAGGTAGGACGGCCCCCCGCAAGGTGGGGATGGCCCCGATTCAGGCCTCTGGTATTGAGTATGAGTTTGACCTGGCGGGGGAGATGGATCTTAACCATATCCTCTCGATTTCCAAGAGCCGCTGTCCGGCCCTGGCTAATACCACCCATGCTAATCCGGGGGAGTCTTTGGCCGATACCCTGATGCTCTGGCTCAGTGATGGCAGTCCGATGGAGGAGAGTGGGGAGAGTAAGGGGCGGCGGGTCCGGGTGGCCCGGGAGGCGGCGGGCTTAGATCTGGAGTCGGTGCGCAGTTTGATTATGGCGGAGTTTGATGGGCGGACTAATCCGCGCCAGTTGTCCTCTAGCGACTGCGATCGCCTGGTTGAGTTGATTACCAGTCTGGCCAGTTCCCAGGCCGCCCAGCGGGCTTGAGGGTTGGTCGATTGCTAACACCCTGGCCCTGGCTGGGGGTAACCCTGCTTCCTTCGGACTAAATCCATGATTGACCTATTCCAGGGCGATGCCCTGACCCACCTGCAAACGCTCCTTTCCCAGGGCCGGGGGTGGCACTATGCCCTCACCAGTCCCCCCTACTATGGTCTGATTGACTACGGCCATCCGGGGGAGTACGGCCATGAGGAAAGTCTAGGGGCCTATCTGGGTTGTCTAGAGCGGGTGTTTGCCCTGGTGCAGGCGGGTATGGCCCAGGGGGGGGTGTTGTGGCTGAACCTGGGGCCGACCACCAGTGGCTATAGCGTGGTTAGGCGAGGGGGTCGGGGGGCGGCGGCGTCCTATCGCCGGAGGCCGGAGCCTGGCTATCGCAGTGGGGAGGAGATACCGGTGCCCTGGCTATTGCTACAGCGGTTGCAGGGGGCGGGGTGGGTGCATCGTGAAACCTTGATCTGGCATCAGGGTAACCGCAGTCAGCAGCCCTTGGGCAATCCTCGCCGTTGCCATGAGTATGTGTTTGTGTTGGGTTGCGATCGCCGGCAGCGGCCCCGGTTAGCCTATACCCCCACCGATACCAGTGTGCTGGCCTATCCGTCGGTGGCTTCAGAGCATCCCTGTAAGATGGCCCCGGCCCTGGCCCGGCGGTTACTCGGCTGTGCAACGCGGCAGCGGGCTACGGTGTTGGATCCCTTTTGTGGCACGGGTACCTCTTTGTTGGCGGCGGGTGAGCGGGGCTATGACGCCATTGGCATTGATCTAGATACGGGGCTGGCGGCGGCGGCGGTGTCGGGGTTTCAGCCCAGTTTGTTTTGCTTTCCCTAAGGGCTTGTCTAGCAAAACTTGAGTTAAAGGAGTTGAAATTATGGCGACTACCACCGGTAATGGCAGCGATACCAGTGCCCTGTTTGGGCTATTGACGGAGACCCTCAAGCGTATAGAGCTGGCGATGATGGCACTGGCCAGTCAGCATCCGCCTAATTGGCGTAAGCCTTTGTCAGAGTATGGGGGCAATTGGGTGAGTCGAATTGGGGCCCATGAAATTAAGCGAGATCCCTATGGGCCGACGGTGGTCTGGTGGATGGGCCATTACTATCTGAGGCGCTGTGGTAGTAATCCCAAGTATGGGGCGGCCATCTGGTTTAGCCGCCCTGTGGGCAGTGGGGAGGAGGGGGAGAGTGGCTATGTACGGTTGATTACCTTTTCCCAGGAGAGTCCACCTACGGGGGTGGAGTCGTTACCAGACTATGTGGTGAAGGCGTTGGGGTATTAGCAGGTGAGTAGGATGAAATTTGCTTTGGGTGATCTGGTGCAGGATTCGCGTAATTTGGTGGAATGGGGGGATTCCCAGGGGAAAAGGGTGTTGGTGCCCCGGGTGGGTAGGGTGGTGGAGTACGACGGGGAGCTGAATCGTTATCGGGTGAAGTGGTCTAGTAAACGGACCTGGGTGAAGGAGGGGGCCCTGGTGCGGGTGGTGGAATAGGGGGGGGCACTGAAGCCCAGGGTTAGTTGTGACGTCAGCGATGACAACCACAAACTAAGAACCCCGCCGGGGTGGCAGGGTCGGGAGTGTGATGTGATTTATTCACTCTACGGGGGAGTGATTAGGGAGCTCAAATCTAAAAACCTTTCTTAAGGTCCGCATCTCTTAAGGTCCGCAGCTCGGGCAAATGGAGGGATGGGCTAAACAACCCGTCGAGCTATGGCCTACCAGGCTGCTCAGCCCAGGGGTGTTTTTGCATACCAGGTCTCCAGGATTAGAGAGCCAGGGGGTATGACAGGAGCAGGTCTGGACTCTTATGGGCACGCCCAATCAATGATCATTGACTGGCTCTGGCGCTCAAGAGTGCAGGCGGCGCACACACCACCCGAAAACCGATGTTATTGTTTCGATTATTCGGATTGTTGCGATTGCGGTTGGCCGAGCGACAGTTTACTGGGTTGTTATACCAGGACCCGCCCCGCACCAGGTGGGCTGACCTGCCCCTAGCCTTCACCCTAGGCTAAATTGGCCTTGAGTGGAGTATTTTTCATCTTGTTTGCAGCTTGGGAGTTTTGACAAACACTAACTGGGTAAAAATGTCGGCTCTCAAGTGCCAGGTGTCGGCATGTTTCAGGTGGGCTGCCCAGCTACGAATGGCCTGGGTCAGTTGCTCGAAGGATAAATCATGCTGGGCGTACTGTCGTTGATATCGTTTCAGGCGATATCGACCACGGCGAAGGCTGGCGGATCTGACCCGCACCCGGTCTGGGCAAACCCGAAACCCAACAAAGGTGGGGCCTCGGGATGTTTCAAACAGTTGACTTTTAATGGGGTGAATCCTCAAGCGTAGTTTGGCTAGGTGGGCTTCGAGAGCTAAGCGGGCTGTGATTAAGGTATCTCGGTCATCGGCAAATAGGGCAAAGTCATCGACGTAGCGCAGATACTTTGCTATACGGAGCTGTTCTTTGACCAGGTGATCCAGGCTATTCAGGTAGATGTTGGCAAAGAATTGACTGGTCAGGTTACCAATCGGTAGGCCCCGCCGCCGCTGAATGGGGGTGAGTAGGTCATCTCCAGGGAAATAGTCAATCACCGGCTCCTGGTCGTTGCTGGCATCGATGATCCGATCAATCAGCCACAGGGTAGGGGGGCATTTGATCTTGCGGCGAATCATTTCCTTGAGAAGGGCATGGTCGATGGAGGGGAAGTACTTGCGCACGTCACATTGCAAGATATAGCGGCTGGAGCGGCTAAATTCGATAAATCGCTTCAGGGCTCGATGGCTGCCATAGCCCAGCCGGTTAGCGTAGGAATCACGAATGAAGGTGACCTCAAAGATCGGTAGGATCACGTTACACAGGGCATGGTGAATCACCCGGTCCCGGTAGGGTGCGGCAGAAATTAATCGGGCCTTGGGTTCCCTCACCTGAAAGGTGGTGTAGGGTCCAGGAGAATAGGTTTGGTTGATCAGTTCCTGGCGTAGTTGGAGGAGTTCTGATTCCAGGTTGTAGTTAAAGCGCAGAATGTTATCCCGCATCCGTCGCCCTTTCTGGGCCTGGCGGGCCGCTGCCAGCAGGTTGGCAAAGTCAATAATCCCCTCCCACAGGTAGCCGTGGCGTTTCATGGTGGTTACCCGGGGTTTAACTGGGGTGCAGTGAGGGGGGCTGACGGGTTTTCTGTTGTTTTATCCATCCCCCTAGTTCCATGCCCAGGTCGTTGATCATCGTGCCAACATACTCATAACGACTAACCTCCATCAGGTGAAAGTCGAATAGAAGTCGGGTTTGGTGGCGAAGCAGGTCCAGGCGGATGTTGAGGGTTTGTAGACGCTCTAGTTTATTGGCGCTGTAACGGGCCTGGATCAGGCCTTCTAACAGGTCATAGAGCCCTTGAATGATGCGTTCCCCCAGGGTGAAACGATGATCTCGGGGTAGGCGGTTCAGAATGGGGACGTACCACTTCACCAGATCGTAAGCTTTTTGAATGACGGGCAAATCGGCGACGGCAGGTTTAGTCATAAATTGCCTATCTGGGGGTAAAGGGGTGAAAATATCACTCTACACCCCTAGATGTGGCGGTGGCCCATAATGTTACCTAAGGTTATAGTCGCCGGCCAGCTAGAACGAATACCCAGCCGTGGCACTGAAAAATTTTTAAACGCGCTCCGCGCGTATTCGAACCTCGACCCAGGGCAAAGGGCAAAAGCGCAAAAGGGTAAAGGGCTACAGGAGCCCAGGCGGCGCACACACCACCCGAAAACCGATGACATTGAATCGAGCATTCGGATCGAGGCGATTGCGGAAGGCCGAGCGACAGCCCACTGGGAGGCTAAACCCGGACCCGCCCCGCACCAGGCGAAAGCGATCATCGCCACCAGTCACCCAGGCGCTACCATCCCTGGGGGCACTGTCGTAGCTGGGGTGCCAGTGGTCTTCACACCACTCCAAAACATTACCGTGCATGTCCGCTAGTCCCCAGGGGTTCACCCCAAAGCTACCCACCGGGGTAGTCTGTTCTCGATAGGTTCCCTTCGGCCCAGAGCCATAACTGTAGTTACCGTTGTAGTTGGCCAGGTCGGGGGTGATCGTGTCACCGAAGTAAAAGGGGGTGCTGGTACCGGCCCGACAGGCGTATTCCCATTCCGCTTCGCTGGGTAGTCGGTAGGGTTTGCCGGTGTGTTGAGAGAGGCGATCGCAAAATTCCACCGCCTCATACCAGGTCACCATCTCGACGGGTCGATGCTCCCCCTTAAACTGGGCCGGGTCTGGGTTGAGTTCATACTTAATAGGGGGCAGGCTGGCGACGGCTCGCCATTGGGCCTGGGTGACGGGGTGCTGGCCCAGGTAAAAGGCCGATAGGCTGACCCGGTGTTGCTGTTCTACATCTAATCCTTGGGTCTCTGGAAAATTATAGGGGTAATAATCTCGGCCTTCCTCACCCTCCCCAGACCCCATCACAAATTCCCCCGCCGGGATCTGCACCAAGGCCAGGGTTTGCTCCAGGGGCAGGGCTTCCCGCCACACCAGGGGGCTAATTACCCGGGGGAGGGGCTGGCCCTCCCTCAGGCCTAGCTCTAGCATGGGCTGGGGTTGGCTGCTGGGGCCCCCGCTTAACCCCAGGGCCTGGCTGGCGGCCTGGCGCAGGGCCAGGGGTTGGGGCTCATGGTTGAGCAGGGTCAATAGGGTGTCCTGGGCGGCGCCCATTTCACCCAGGGCCAGGGCGGCACTGCCCCGCACCTCCAGGTCCTCTTGGCTATCCTGAAGCAGGGTGAGCAGGGCGGTGTTGCCAATCTTCAGTTTGCCCAGGGCGGCGGCGGCGGCCTGGCGGGCTTGGGGGGGTTGTTGTTTGCGGTTCTCTAGCATCCCCACCAGGTTGGGTTCGGCCACCCGGGCGGCGGCTCCGTAGGTGGTCAGCTCTTGGGCGGCCCGCAGGCGGTCCTTTAGGTTGGGTTCCGCCAGGTCGGCAATCAACCGCTTAATCCGCCGCTGGTCTTCGATGCGCCGCAGTTCCTCGGGGTCTAGATCAACGGTGCGGGCCAGGCGGTCGGCCACCCCGGCGGGGATGCCGTCATCCTGGCTCTGGTCAAGGCAGCAGTCCCGTAGGGCCAGGATGAACCCCTTCACCTGGATAGCATCACTGTCGGTTTTGGTCAGCTTGGCCGGTAGGGTCTGGCTAAAAAACTCCTCCCAGGCCGCCTCGGGGTCTGGCTGCTGGGAAATCTGTTCCACCAGGTAGGCGGCGGCCAGGTATTCCGCCAGGGGGTCTAATATCACCCGGGTGCGATCGCCCGGGTCGGGGCTTTGCAGAAAGGATAGGCGGTCCTTCAGGTAGCGAAATCGGGCTTCGGCGGTGTTGTCCTCCGCCCTGGCCAGGGCGGCGATGGCGGCTTCCGTATTAATCCAGTTGGGGCGGTAGGTGTTTTGTAGACAGGCCCAGGCCACTGCCCTGGCATCCCGTTGTACCTCCCGGTCTTCCCGTTTATTGGCGGGCTCGATGGCGCGGTTGAGCTGGGTCAGGTAGCTCAGCATCAACCGTGGTAGAGAATCCGGTAGGATGCCCCCGGCCCCTTTTCGTTCGTTGATCATCTGATCAATGTAGAGGCAGGCCAGCAGGGGGGTGATGGGTTTATCGGCGGTCATGCGGCGCAGGCGATCGCTACCGAGAAAGTAGTCGTCATCCTCCAGTAGACCCACCAAATTTTTTGCCTTCAGGTAGGCCACCATAAACAGCGAAAGCTGGGTCGATTCAATCTGTAGGGGCCTCAGTATGCTCTTAGGTAAACTTCCCAGACGATCCTTTTCCTCTAAACGGGAGGTGATAATCAGGGCCTTAGGGGCAAAGTCCGGCAGATCCGGGTTAAGGGCTTTACGGGTGGTTGCTTCCATCTCCGATAGGTGATCCACAATCACCAGCAACCGTTGGCGACGCAGCAGCTTTTCCACCAGGTCCAGGGGCAGGGGATCACTTTGGCCGGTTAAGGTGCCAAGTCGCCCCCTCAGGGTTTCTAGCAGGGAAACCCCTTCCTCTAAGTCCTTCTCAATCAATAAAGGAATCAGGCGGTGTTGAGTTAACTTTTTATCCAGCCCCCATTGGGCAATCTGGCAGGCCCAACTGGTTTTACCCGCTCCCCCTTCCGCTGTAATTAATAGAAGGGCGGGCTGCTTGGCAAAGGTGGGAGCCAGATCCTCTGGGCGAAGGGCTTCCCGGGTTATTCCGTCCAGATCCACCGGTAGGGAAATGTGAAGGGTCCGGTTATCTACGGTATCCAGGGCTAGAAATTGATCCCGCGCCACCTGCCAATGATCCTCCACCCAGGCATCCAGCACCCGGTTGGGATACTTCAAGGGCTTCACCAGGGTCAGGGGTAGGGTCCACTGGGTCCAGGGTAGGGTGATGTCCTTGGAGGGGAGTTTCAATAACCATCGGGGTCGCAGCCCCAGTACCCCCAGGTAACCCACTACCGCCGCGCCGGCTACCCCCAGGGCCAGTTGGTGTTTCTCCAATAGTTGATCGGCTCGCTCCACCAGGGTGGGGGCCTGGGTCTGGGCCAGGCTGGCAGACGGTCTCACCCCACCCGCGATCGCCAGGGAGAGGGCCAGACCTAAACCCGCCAGAGCCATGGACCGGATCACCGGCTTGTACAAGTAGGTGCTGAATTGGACCCGGATACCAGCCATCTGTCTTAGGGTTTCAGCTAAACCAACATCACTAAATTAAACAGGAAACGGCGCTAATCCAGAGATTAGAATCTGTTTTTTTATCTATCACCTCTAAATCTTAACGGCTCTGCTGTTCTGGGGATAACTGATTTTCAGGATTCGGTTAGAGATCTGCCCCGGCGATGCCCGGGCAGATATTTTAGAGGCTCCGGCTACGCCCGAGCCCTTGAGACAGTAGGCAATATTGGAGGCAAGGTGCGCTAAAACTAGAAAGCAAGAATTCAACCACATTCAGGGATCCATCCCTACCAAGTTAGACATGAATAGATACAAGTACTTGATTCCCGGGACCCTGGCTCTACTACTTCTGGTAGGCACCAATGCCACCGCCGATCTCACGAAACCAGCCCCTACGCCAGCGCTACAAACTGCCAGTCCGAGTCCCAATCTACCTACTGGTACGGTCATTTCTGTCGGTGATGGAGATACCTTTCGGATGGCCTATCAAGGTCAACTGCTAACGATACGGATGGCCTGTATTGATGCTCCGGAATCAACCCAGGTTCCCTACGGTCCTGCTGCCGCTGCTCGTCTGCGGGAACTATTACCTAAAAAAACAGAGATCAGGTTTCGAGAGGTTGACCGCGATCGTTACGGGCGAGTTGTGGCGGAGGTATACCTGCTGGATGGCACTTCGGTGAACCTCAAGCTGGTGCAGGAGGGCCAGGCGGTGGTCTACCGGCAATACCTCAGCGCTTGTCCAGAGAGTCGAGAAACTTTGCTGGCGGAGGAGGCCCAGGCCCGGCGGGCAAAGTTAAATTTCTGGAGCCAGGCTAACCCCCTAATGCCCTGGGATTACCGTCAGGGGTTAACCAGTAGCCCTCCCCTACCGGAACCGACTCCGACCACTCCAGTACCGATTCGAGATCCCCAACGGGGCCGCTGTGATTGTCCCTACGATCTAGATAATGCCGGTCGAGCCTGTGGCGATCGCTCCTCCTATAGCCGCTCTGGGGGCACCAATCGGATCTGCTATGTCGGGGAAGGGCCCTAGGGTATTGAAGGAATTTGAAATAATCCGTAACTCTGGTCACAAAATATCGGATGTTTGCATAGGAGCAACTTTCGTTAACATCCAGTGAACCTGGGGGCCAATCCCTATCGCGATAGGGGTAACCGGGGGAAGATGATTTTATTAGCTCCTCTGAAGCCTCTATTTCTAATCTCCCTATAACTAAACCGCCCCTGGTGCCCATCGGTACCAGGGGTTATTTAATCAGATGTCAGTTAGCCTCGAATTCTTTCTCCTTTAGTTTGGTGACCAATACCTCTAAGGACTCGATTAACTGAGCTTTGGTCATGATCTCCGCCCGGTCCACAATGGCCACTTCAGCCGGGTTGCGGTTGTAGAGCTCTGCCATAAATTCCTCGGGATATTGACCCCGCAGGGTGGCAATCTTGACAAAGCTCTCGATGGTAGGCAAACTGCCCCTCTCCCAGGCAGATACCGAGGCCTGGGAAATGCCTAACCGTTGGGAGAAACTCCGCTGTGGCTCACTCCCCCTTAACTCCAGTATCACCTGGGCAAAGCGATCTCGAAATTTTTGGTCCACGGGTATGTATCTCCTTAATGGTGTATCTAGATACCTCAAGTACAAGCAAGAAACTAAGGCAACCCCTAACTCAGATCATTGTCGGCGCTTGCTGACAAACTAGAACCCATGATCTATTTGATTGGCGAATGGTGTATATTTGATTGAAAGTCAATTCTAACATATCTGAGCGTTTAGCCGCTCAAAAAGATCGGTTTTCCATGGGTGATGCTTTGGGTTGATTTATGGTGTCTAGCGTTAGGGAGGACTTGACCGGTCGATGATCAGGATCACTGCAGAATCTACGGATTCGGGAAGAATCTAGGAGTACTTATGAACTTCAGGTCATAGGTACTATCAATCTGTCGATAGAGAGCTGCTGAGTTGTTGTGGTTGGCAAAAGGGGTGACCCTGGGGCCACATCGACCCAATAGTCTGGCTTAGGGGCAATTTGGTCAAGCTGGTGGCTGAGGCCGTCAGGGGTTTAGCCTGCCAGCATTACTCTTTTTTCAAAAGATGAAATCTAAGAAAACCTGGCGTGATGCCGTAGAAAACGTCAAAAAGGCTTGTAGTGAGTTAGATAAAGGCAATCATGAGGTGGCTGCTGACTACCTTACGGAGGCCGCCGAGGCACTGAAAAAAATAGAGGATAGCAAGGGTAGCGATCGCCCGCCAGCTTGACTGGCACCGGCATAAATATACCTAGGTTTTCTGGCTGCTGATTCGCGGCTCTCTTGTTGAGGGGCGTCGAACCGATGCTGCCTACCATTCGTCCCTTGCCCCGTTCAGGGTCTACTTCCCGCCATGAAATATCGTCATCGAGGGCGCAAACCCCCTGGGGTGGTGCGTCAATCTGATCATGCCTGCCATCTGCGGTTGACGCCAGCTCAGGTGTTAGCAAACTGGCAGCAGGGGTTTTATACCCCTACGGGTTATCTGTACCATTTGCTCCTGGCCCTACGGCGTCAGGGTTGGTGGCTCCGCATTGATAACATCTCTCAGTTTTGTCGCCAGTGGGAGATGAATCGACGGGCTTTCTACCGGGCCAAGGCCCAGCTCCTCCTGGCCGGGAGGCTGGAGGAAAACATTGATGACGCCATTGACCTGCGTGTTCCCAACCATGGACCGGAAGACCAGGGGGATGGCCTAGGGCAGGTGAGTCAAATTGACACAACTGTGACAAAAATGTCCCAGGATCCGGGTGTGTCAGAGGTGTCACAGGGTGTGTCAGAAATGTCCCAGGGTGTGTCAGGGATGTCACAATTAGCTCCTGAAACCATTGCCAGGCAAGGGGTCCAGAGACCTACAGATCTTTCTCAGATCTATTTCAGATCCGATCCAAGAGAGAGAAAAGGGGGCGATGACTTTTTCAATCCCCAGAACAGCTCTCCAGAACCCGATCCCTTACTCCTGGATGTTGACTTCTTTGAGTGGGTGGTGAGCTATAAAATTCCACGTCTGCCCGAGAAACCCGCTTCTCCCCGGAGTGTAGCGACGGCTTGGATCCAAAAATATGGCGATGTGCTTTACCAGGAATATCAACACTGGGGTGAAACTGTTACCACCCATCAGACCCACCCTAGCCCCCCACCGTTACCCCCACCGGTGCAGGAGACCCCAACCGAACGCCTCAGGCGATACCAGCAGCTCTGGCAAAGTCCTGCCTGTCGTCCAGGTATTCGCCAGGCAATTGCCCAAAATCCAGACTGGGGCTTAGTGCTTGGCCCCGAGGGGCCTCAAGAAAACTGTTCTGGGGATAACGGCAAAAATACAGGAAATCATGACGAAATTCTGGAATGAGTGGAGGATAGTGTATATTCGAGTGAAAGGGTAATCCTTGTATTCTGATTAGCTCTCCACTCAATATGATCTCTACTCCCTGGTCAATGTTCTCACCCACCCTGACGGCCTTGTTGCTAAAAACCGCTCTGCTGTTTCTGCGGGCTCACAACAATGTCCTGGCTAAGCATCCAACGGTGTCTGAAAGTGATTTTGGTGAGCTGATCGAAGAGGAAATTAATCAGTTGATCGCCCAGGAGGTGAAGCGGTCAAGGTGCGATCGCCCTGAGCATTCCCCTTAACCGCTGGTAGGCATTTTTCCGTGGCCCATTGGCAACTCTCTTGTTTCGATGATTCCCCCGTGATGGCAGGTTCCCACTCCGGTCAGCCTAAACGACGATACAGCGATAAAGGTTCCGCCTCGGGCTGGTTGGAAAAGCGTTTGGGCAATAAGCATCGTAAAACCCCCAGTGTCTCCTACTACTACGGCTGGTTAGACCAGGGTCAGCAGTGTAAGCGGTATGTGCCGGTGGCGAAGGTAGGGCAGGTGACTCAGATGATTAGCGATCGCGGCGGGGTAGAGGAAATTCTGGCCCTACTGAAGGGGAAGGGTTAGCGGCCCTAACTGACCAGGAGGCTTCAGGATGGCAACTATGGGCGTGGCTAGGGTTAACCGTTTACTCAACCCGCTGGGGGATTGGAGGTGCAGCATAAATATCATGCCTCGATGTGCAAGCAAGGACTGATGGCCAAGGGCGATAGCGACTGGAGAGCGACTTAATGCAGATCACTCTGTTGACCACTGAAGAATGCTGTGAACTGCTACGGTGTAAGGCAGACAGCCTTAAAGCCTTGCGGGAGCAATGGATTCATGGAGTTCATTACTATCGGCGAGGGCAAGGGCCAACAGCTCCTATCCTCTATAACCGTGAGCTGATCCTTGACTGGCTAGCCAACCAGGATGCCCCCCAGACCCACCAGGCGGCGATAGAAAACTTCCGGCGATCGCTCCCCAGTGGCCGGAAAAAACCTTTTGGTAGGCGTTAAAACAGCTCTGGTGTGGTGGGGTGGCTCTTGATCAGGCCGGCGTAATTCTCAAATAGTGTTTTGACGTTATGGCCTGTGATGGTAGCTACTTCTACTGGGCTCATGCCTGCCTCTAAAGCATGGCTGATAAAGGTATGGCGGGTATTGTATGGGTTTCGGTAGGCAATGCCCTGGGCTTTTAGGACGATTCTCCAGGCTCTGCAAAAATTATGTTCATCCATTGCCCCTCCCTTGGGAGCACTGAACACCAAGGCATCGGGGTCAACATCGTCCGGCATCCGATTTTTAAGCATGGTGGCCAAAGAGGAGGATAATTTTACTTCCCTGGCTTTGCCTGTCTTAGTGTCCTTGAATTGCCCGTGAGTGAAGCTTTCGCCAAACCAAACTAAGGAGCAATCGGCAGTAATGTGCTTCCACCGCAGCCCGGCGACCTCTCCAGTCCTGCAACCCGTCCCCAACTTGAACCGTACATAATCGGCATAGTGGCGGTAGTAACGAGACTCACTAAATCCGGCAATGATAGCAGCTACCTGTGCCTTGGTAAATGGCTTGGGGGCTTGCTTAGGGGGCTTCCTGACCCTTAAATCACTCCAGGGGTTACCTGACACCAGGTTCTGCTTCCCTCCCCATTCCCAGGCGGCGTTAAGCAATGCCAGGCGCTCCCTGGCGGTGATGGGTTCCATGTTATCTAGCAAGTGGGCTAGGAACTTTTCGGCATTCTCTGGATCAACGCTGCGATCGCCAAACTGATCCTTCAGCCAAACTGTTAAGGCGTAGTACTTCTCCAGCGTCCTGGGTTGTACCCGCTTGGCTTTCCAATCGATAAACCGGGTGAAGAGCTCCACTGCTCCTATGACCTGTGGCTTGGGTTCACCGCCTCGGTACTTTACCAGGGATGGATCATAGTGACCTGAGAGAATATCTAGCCTGATCTGGCTGACCCGTTGCTGGGCAACAGCCAAATTTATCGGGTCATAGGGCAAGCCCAGGCGCAAGCTGCAACGCTTTCCCTGGTACTGCCAGCGAAGGCGAATCCACCCATCTATATTCTCGATGGCAACGTCGTTTTTTTGGTTCCTGGCCATGGTTCGCGTACCAAATACGTACCAATTCTATCGCCAAAACCCTGATTCTTCCGTTAAATATCGGCAAGGGTAGATACCCAATAGGGCCATAACTCCTATCCCTTGAAACAGTGAAACCCCCCATTACTGGGAGGTTTCAACCTATCGGAGCGGCGGGATTTGAACCCACGACCCCCACTACCCCAAAGTGGTGCGCTACCAAGCTGCGCTACGCCCCGTCATACAGTGCCATTGCTTATTTAAGATAGCACAAGCTCTGCCATGTTCATCTTCAGCCCCCGGCCTGTTGTCACCCCCGCTACCCCTCGGAGCCCCCCGGGTCTTAACCCAGGCCCTCGCCCGACCAGGGAGCAATACCCAGGTTAGAGGCCCTGGCGCAGCGCTAGGGCCATGGTTAAGACATCGTCGTAGCCGCACTGCTGGGCGATTTCCTCCCGACAGAGGGAAGAAACCGCCAATAGCCATAGGGCCTTAGTCTGGCGCTGCCACTGCACAAATTGGTGCAAAGTTCGCCCGGTGCGGGTTAAAAACCCCTGGCACAGTGCCAATTCTCCCAGCCCCAAGCTGGTGGCCAGGGGTTCCAGAGAAATTTCTGTATGCAGATTGGCGTGGATATATTCCCCCAGAGACGCCATAGCCCTATTATCTAAGGCCTGGGCGGGAGCCCCTAGCCAAGGCCGGGCGCCATAGTTCTTCAGTAGATAAATGGCCATGGCAAACATCATTTCTGCCTGGAACAATGGCCCTGTTTGCTCAGCCACAGGAGCCCCCAACTCCCCCTTCATAACCATCGCCAGATGGTAAAGACTATCATCGCAGATTTGACTGCGAGGAATCAGCTCTGGAGTCTGGCCATCGAAGGCAGACTGGCCCACCTGGTTGAGAAAGGCGGTGGTAAAGCAAAAACTAGTGACTTTCAGGGGCTGATACCAGACTGCTGCGTGGGCAACCCCGTCAGGGCAGAGCTGGGCTGTCGCCGGGTGCAGGAGTCGGTGGGTAAACCATTCACCGGCCAATCGATCAGCGCGCACCACAGGCACGGCCACAGGGCAATCATCGAGGTGGAAAAGAGTTAAGACGCTGTGGCCACAGGGCTGGTATTCAGCTATGGAATCAGGGGCCAGTTGATCGTAATGAAGCATAATCACTTTGCCCTGATCGGCCGGCCAGTGGACCACCGTAGGCGTTACCGGAAACACCTGGGTAAGACTGGCGGCATCCTCGAGGTTAACCCGAAATGGATTAGCGGCATCCATAGGAACCTAATAAAAAATGAGACTTAAATTAAATTTTTGAATTTTCACCCTGGCAGCACCTTACCAGGTCTATAAACCATTGTAAATAAAAAATTTTCAGCACTTCTCAGGATACTTGAAGGCTACTTGCGAAATATGTATAATCAGGAATCAGGAATCAGGAATCAGGAATCAGGAATCATGCGAAAAAATTAATCAAGCCATGGTTTAATTGATGCCAGGCTGAGGTCAGGGGTGAGGGGGGTGCCTCTGGCTATGGGGGTCGGGAACCGGATCGTATCCCCCTGGGTGAAAGGGATGGCAGCGGCTAAGGCGCTGCACCGCCAGCCAGCTCCCCTGCAGCGGGCCAAACTGCTCTACGGCGGTGAGGGCATACTGGGAACAGGTGGGCGTAAACCGACAGGTAGGCGGCAACAGGGGAGAAATAACCTGGCGGTAGCCGCGAATCAGGGTGATCAGAACAATTTTCGTCACTGGTTAAAAATCCACTCCCCGTTTTAGATCAATGCCCTTTTCGGCATAGTGTTTATGGTTAAAGACTTCTGAGTGGGTGCTGGCTAGCTTAAAGTAGGCCGGGGGAACTTTGCAACGACCGGTAATAATGACCTCCGTATCTCTGGGTTTGCGCAAAAGAGCCTGGACAATTGGTTCCTCTGGCAGCAACTCTAGGTCAACCGTGGGATTTAACTCGTCTAGGATGATGGTCTTATAGAGTCCAGAGGCGATCGCTGTACGGGCAATTTCCCAGCCTCGCTCGGCTTCAACGTAGTCGATGGATTGTTGCTGACCTCGCCAAACAATGGCGTCCCGTCCGCAACGTTGGTGGTCTACCAGGTTGGGATAACTTCTGCGTAAGGCGGCGATCGCGGCGTCTTCTGTGTACCCCTTACCTCCTTTCAGCCACTGAATAATCAGTACCCGGTGGGATAGGTCCTGGCTAATGCCCCGACCGATTGCCTGGAGGGCTTTACCCAGGGCGCTGGTGGATTTACCCTTGCCGGCACCGGTGTAGATTTCTATGCCCTCAAGACCCGGCAGATCTCCCTGGTGGGGCTGGGGTTTCATCTCTGAGTGCAGATCGGCAATATCGAGCAGGGGGCGAGGGGCGCCCCGACCAGTGGCAATGATTTCCAGTTGGGCAGGTTTTTGGCCCAGGGTTTTGACCACCTCATCGATGGGTAGCAACCCCAGATCGAGTACCGGGTTGATTTCGTCTAAGACCACAACGGAGTATAGCCCTGAGGCGATCGCCCCCTTAGCCACATCCCAACCCCGCTGAGCTTCTTGTTTGTCGAATCGGGTAATGTCGCCAACTCCAAAAAACTCAGCCCGGCCGGTGCGAACCTGATCAATCAGATGGGGAAACCCCCGTTGCAGAGCCTCGATGGCGGCGTCTTCGTCATAGGTGCGCCCAGGCCCCTTCAAGAAGCGCAATAGTAACACTCGACTCTCTAAGAAGTTTTGAATACCCAGCCCAATGGAGCGCAAAACCACCCCCAAGGCCACCTGGGACTTGCCCTTGCCCTCGCCGTCATAGACGTGGATTTGTCCGGTCAGGCGTTGATTGGTTTCTTGAGCGGTGCGAATGCCAATGCCAGTTCTAGCCATAGGTCAACCAAACGCAAAATTTATGCCGTAGTTAAGGGACCATTGCGGTGGCCAATGGCGGGGCAGGGGCTCTGGGCCCGGTGAAGCAGCCCAATGGCAGACTGTCTAACCCAGGGCTATGGCTATATTTTAGCGAACGCCGGGGGTTCAGTGCGTCTAATTTCTATCCTGGCGCTATCCTTAAACCACTATTTGGGATCTGCCCATGCCCTTCACTGACCTGCTGGCCGACCTTGGCCTGATGCCACTGCGAGCGATGGCTTTTCAAACTATGCTGCTGATGGTGGCGATTGCCCTGGAAGCCATGGTGCTACGGCAGCATCTACGCTTGGGCTACCAGAGCAGCGTCCACTATGCCGCTAGCCTTAACCTGCTGGCCACGAGCCTGGGCTGGCTGGCCTTTTTAGCCCTGGAGGCGGTATTACCTCCTGAGTGGCAACAACAGGTGATCAGCTACGTTTTGTTTAACCACCTATACGTCAATGGGTTATCCCCTAATTTGCCGGTCATGGTGGTGGTGACGGCGATGGGGGTTTTCTTTTTAACCTACTGGGTGAAACTACAGGGGTTAAATGCCCTCACCCGCCTGTTGGGTAGTTTGCCTGTGGTGGCACCGCGGCCTAAAATCCAACGCCGTTTCTACCCCCGGTCTCAGCCCCAGCCCTCCCCCGCCGGGCCAGAGCAATCCAGCCATGCCCTGGCCGTATTGCACGCCAACGCCCTTAGTTTTACCGCTATTCTGCTCTTATTAGTGATTCGATTAGTCCTCCAGGTAGCCCCATGAAGTGGTTAGGCCAGACCATCGCCGCCTTTAAATCCCTGGTATTGCCAGAGCGCTACTTTTCCTGGCAGACGATTCTGTATTTGAGCATTTTTTCCTGGTTGATGTCTCTGCTGGGACGGTTGCTGGGGGCTAGTGGCTTTACCGTAGGATTGCTCGCCAGTGGTAGCTGGATCTTTCTGGCCATAGGTCTGGGCTGGGCCGTAGAGCATAGCCAGATCAAGCCCTTTGGCCTAACGCTGGCGCCCTGGGTGGCGGGGGGAGTTCTCTGTTTATTTCTATTTAGTTCGTGGCAAGGCCCATGGTTACCAACGGCTCTGGTTTGTTGGCCCCTGATTTCGTTTTGCGTGGCGGCGGTGCCCGAAGTCCTGACCTGGGACCTCCAGCCCAAGCGCCCCCTGCCCCCAGTGCGGCAACGCTTAGTGCTACTATTTTTTTTTAGTCTTTTAATCAGTAGCTGGATACAGTTTCATTTTCGGATTCAAAGCTGGTTGAAAGACTACCCCAGCCTGGGGGCCGATCGCTTCGGTGCTAGTAATTTTGTCTATCGCCTGCCTGGTCAACCCCTGCCCCTATCGGCTGGGATGGCCCATTTGGCGGAGGCAGAAAGCTTTATTGCCGATCAAACCGATGGTCAGCCCTGGTCGGCGGTAGAACGGTGGCTGCTCAACCGTGAGGGCCATCAGCAAACCATTCAAACCCAGATCCAGAGCCATTCCCAGGCATCGCCTGAGAGTTCACTCTGGCAGATCCAACTGCCCCAGCCCCAGAGCCAGGCAGAGGGCTACGAGCTCAAGATTTTGGCCGTCTGGACCGGGCCCACCGCTGAGCCAGGCAGTTACTATCTAGAGAAGACCTGTATGCTCATGCCTGTTCTTAAACCCGCCAGCGATGCTGAGTCGGCCCTACCAACGCCCTCCCGCTGGGCTAAATTTACCTGTGAACCAGAGATTCCCTCCCGCCCTGGTCCTCCTCCCCTGTCCTAGAGTCATGGTTAACACTGGTCTAGCCCGAATTGCGGCGGTTGCCGGCAATGTTTATCTGGAGGTCCTGCGCGATCGCCTGCTCTATCTGGTGGCTTTGTTTACCCTGCTAATGGTGGCGGTGGCGGCCCTGTTGCCGGCCATTGCCGCTGGCACGGAGGATAAAATTTTCCTGGATTTGGGGTTGGCGGCGATCCACTGGCTCAGTGCGGTGGTCGCCCTGTTTGTCGGGTCAGGGCTAATCAATCGAGAAGTGGAGAAGCGGACTATTCTGGTGGTGCTAACCAAGCCCCTGAGCCGGGCTGAATTTGTCCTTGGCAAACACCTGGGACTAACGATGGTACTGGGGCTGCTGGTGGCGGCCCTGGGGGTGGTCTTACTGCTGCTGTTGAGCCTGCAAGGCATAGCCTTTGCCGCCGGTAGTGTGCTGCTGGCGATCGGGTTTATCGCTTTGGAGGCCATGGTGTTAGCGGCGATCGCTCTATTTTTTGGTAGCTTTACCAGTTCTCTGCTGGCTCTGTTGCTAGGCCTGGCTGTTTACCTGATGGGTCATCTGAGTCAGAATCTGGTCAACCTGGCCCGGATAAACCGTGACCCTGGTTTAACTCGAGTCAGCCATCTGCTGTACCTGGTTTTGCCCGACTTGGAACGACTAAATTTACGCAACCTGGCCGTTTATGGACCGGAGCTATTACCCCAGAAAACAGTGATGATCAGTCATGGCATTTACGCCCTGGCCTATACGGCCCTGGTGCTTAGCCTTACCGCTTTGATTATTCGCCGCCGCCAATTCTAAATCACTTACAGGGGGGTAGGGTATGCTTAAACCTAGATACTAAGTTTATTTTTTTATACATAAATACAGACTTTCTATGAAACTTGCCTATTTAATGAACCAGCATCCCTACGCCAGTTGTACCTTTATTCGGCGAGAGATTTTGGAGTTAGAGGCCCAGGGAGTTGCGGTCAGTCGCTTCTCGATTCGCTACCCTGAGTTAACCATTACCGATCAAGGCGACCAGCAAGAGCTAACCAAAACCCGCTTTATTCTGACCGGGGGCATGGCCAGACTGGGGTTGGGCTTGTTGAAAGCCCTGATCACCCGACCCCAGCGGTGGCTACAAACCCTGGGACTAACCCTGAGTCTGGCCCGCCGGTCCGATCGAGGCCTGGGGGTTAACCTGGCCTACCTGGCGGAGGCCTGTGTGCTGTTGGACTGGCTACAGGCGGCTGGTATTACCCATGTGCATTGTCATTTTGCCACCAATGCCACGGCGGTGGCGATGCTCTGCCACAGCCTGGGAGGGCCCAGCTACAGTTTTACCGTCCATGGCCCCCACGAGTTTGACCAGCCAGAGGCGATCTCCCTGGGGGAGAAAATCACCCGAGCCGCGTTTGTAGTCGCTATTTCTTCCTTTACCAGGAGTCAGCTGCTGCGCTGGTGCTCTTATCAGCACTGGTCTAAAATTCACATCGTTCACTGCGGGGTAGACCAACTGTTTTTGGCCCCACCTCCCACCCCTCTCCCCCCAACTCCGGTGTTTGTCTGTGTAGGGCGGATTAGTGAGCAAAAGGGCCATTTAATTTTGCTTGAGGCGGTTAGCTGGCTGGCCAACCAGCAGCAGCGGTTCAAGGTGGTGTTGGTGGGAGACGGACCCCTGCGATCGCAGCTTGAGGCCTTAATTGCCCAGCTAAAACTGCACGACTATATCGAAATTACCGGTTGGGCCACCAATGCCGAGGTGCAGCAGCATATTCTCAAGGCCCAGGTGATGGTGGTACCCAGCTTTGCTGAGGGGCTACCGGTGGTGGTGATGGAAGCCCTGGCCCTGGGGCGGCCGGTTCTGGCCACCTATATTGCCGGTATGGCTGAACTGGTGGAGCCCGGGGTCTGCGGCTGGCTGGTGCCCGCCGGATCAGCGCAGCCATTAGCAGACGCGATGGCTAGGGTCATCCACACCCCTCTGGAGACCCTCACCCAGATGGGCCAGGCGGGAGCCCAACGGGTCGTTCAAAACCATAGTGCGGCCGTTGAAGCCGGTAAGCTCAAGCAGCTCTTAGGTCAGTATGCCTGAGCTGGTTGGCTAATTGCCGCCAGGGTGGCCGCTGTGGCACTCAGGTAAGCCTGGGGCGATAACCACAGCATTAGTCCTCGCTTTCCCGCTGATACGGCAATGTGGTCAAAACTGGTGATAGTTTGATCGGCGTAGACCGGATAGGGTTTGCTGGTGCCCAGGGCCGTTACCCCGCCTCTGATATAGCCAGTTAGGGTCTGCACCTGGTTGAGGGGCACAGGCTCAATTCTGCGATCTCCCCTGAGCCGGGCCAGGGCCTTCAGGTCAATCTGGCTGTCGGCCCCAATCACAGCCAGACAGACCGCCTGGTTAGAAGCCCTCAGCACCAGGGTTTTGAACACCTGCTGGGGCGGCAAACCCAGTTTGGTAGCGGTGGCCTCAGCCCTTAAATCCTGGGGGTCCACCGGGTAGGTAAGGATCTGGTAAGGCAGATTAAGGCGGTCCAGAATCCTAGCTGCATTAGTCTTTGCCCCATCAGGCTTCACCACAGGGGTGCCTCCAGATCCCCGGCTATGGAGGCTTCTCCGCTGCTATCTACAGAGCCTGGCAGGCGAGCCGAGTCCAGGGCCAGAAAGTCAAATAACTGGCGATCGGCCAGTTGGGAGGGATCGATGTTCTGTAAACTGCGGAATAGGTTGTCGGTCCGCCCTGGCCACTGCCTTTCCCAATCCTGGAGCATTTGTTTGATTTGGGCCCGCTGCAGATTGGGTTGGGAACCACAGAGACTACAGGGAATCAGGGGAAATTGGCGGTGGCGAGCGTAGCGAGCAATATCTTTTTCTGAACAGTAGGCCAGGGGCCGAATGACGATGTGGCGACGATCGTTAGTCAGGAGTTTGGGGGGCATGGCCTTTAACCGGCCCCCATGGAAAAGATTTAAAAATAAGGTTTCTACGATATCGTCACGGTGGTGACCCAGGGCAATTTTCGTAGCCCCCTCTGCCGCCGCCACCCGGTAGAGAATTCCCCGGCGCAGGCGGGAACAGAGGCCGCAGAGGGTTTTACCCTCTGGAATGATGCGCTTAACGGTACTGTAGGTGTCTTGCTCCACAATACGGTAGGGTACCCCCACCGACTCCAGGTAGGTGGGCAGCACATCGGCGGGAAATCCTGGCTGCTTTTGATCTAGATTGACCGCCAGCAACTCAAACTGGATGGGGGCATGGCGCTGCAGATGCAGGAGCAGATCCAGCAGGGTGTAGGAGTCCTTGCCGCCAGACAGGCAAACCATGATGCGATCGCCCGCCTCGATCATGGCGTAGTCATGGACGGCCTGTCCTACCCGTCCCCGCAGGAATGACTGGAGCTTTTTAAAGCTGGAGGAGGAGGGAGAGTGGGTTAGAACCATAGCTATGGAGAAAAAGGTCCTGGGTTTTCCTATATTAACTATCCCCGATACCCAGGTCTAATCAGAAGGCTGGGATAATCAAATCCTCCCCTTCCCTGGGAGCTTCAGGAAGGTCCTAGAATAGTAGGGTATTAACTGGGGGCGGACGATTTTGGACAATTTACAGTTGTTGCTGTACCAGATCGGTCAGTGGGCGACCCATCTGGTTGATCACCAACTCACCCACCTTTCTCCCCTTACCCTGGTGGTGGTGGGTTTAGCGGGCCTGTTAACCAGCCTTTCTCCTTGCCTACTATCGATGTTGCCCATTATGGTGGGGTATATGGGGGGCTACGAGCCGGTCAATCGCCGGGAGGCTACCCTACGGTCTATAGGTTTTGGTCTGGGGTTAGCCACCACCCTGGCCCTTTTG
The DNA here is from genome assembly GCA_018970085.1 of Cyanobacteria bacterium REEB459. Classification (GTDB taxonomy): domain Bacteria; phylum Cyanobacteriota; class Cyanobacteriia; order Phormidesmidales; family Phormidesmidaceae; genus Nodosilinea. Next base: position 778 of record JAGWXD010000043.1, on the reverse strand, counting down.
GGCCTGGTGGCGGGTTTGTTTGGCTATGTTTATGGTCAAGTAGCGATCGGCTTACCGATTGCTGTCAGTCTGCTTGCCATGCTGATGGGGCTGAATCTGTTGGGGCTTTTACCCCTGAGGTTTCCGGCGGTGGCTGGGCTGGATCTAAACAGTTGGGCCCTCCCCCCCTGGCTAAAGGCCTATGGCCTGGGATTGAGCTTCGGTATTGTTGCCTCTCCCTGTAGCACCCCCGTCTTGGCCACCCTACTGGCCTGGGTTTCTGCTAGCCAAAAACCCCTCCTGGGAGGTAGCCTATTACTCGCCTATGCGGTTGGTTACGTGCTGCCACTGGTGCTGGCTGGCACCTTTACCACGGGCCTCAAGGGGTTGTTAGAACTACGCCAATGGTCGGGCTGGATCACCCCAGCCAGCGGCGTCATACTGTTAGTGTTTGGCTTGTTTTCCCTGCTAAACCGCCTGCTACCCATGGCCTAGGCCCAAATTTAACCGCCCGCCTTACCCAGACCTTGCTATGACCCTTCCCCAGGTTTCTTCATCAGGCATTGTCTCAGCCCTGGGCCGTTACCTGCGGCAAGACCTCCTACCCCTGCTAGCTGACCTGAGACTGGCGATCGCCCTGCTGCTGGTGATTGCCCTGACCAGTACGACAGGAACCCTAATTGAACAGGACCAAAGCCTCTCCTTTTACCAGACTAGCTATCCCCAGGAGCCAGCCCTATTTGGCTTCCTAAGCTGGAAGGTGATTTTAACGGCGGGACTCGATCATGTTTACCGAACC
>JAGWXD010000006.1 GCA_018970085.1 Cyanobacteria bacterium REEB459 | reverse complement strand
CCCTCATCGGGGTGGGGGTTGAGGCGCACCGTTAGCCGACGACTGCCCGATTTCACCTCGTAGCTATGGGAAATGAGAGCAGAGCCTGCCTCGATTTCCCGCTCTATGGTTCTGATTTTACGGACAACCCAACGCCTCAAGGTATCTGGCAAATGACCTGTCTGCAGTTGAACAGGAAAGTAATGGCGAATCATTTGACCGGCTAGATCATCCATAGTTGCGACCTGACCGTCAGGCGTTAAGATAACCAGTCCTACCATAGGAATTCCATAACCACAAAACTAACAACAGGATGCCGAACCTAAGGAGGCCTGCAGGAAGCTAGAAGAAAAATATTTTTTGAAAGCTGAACTGGGATGGGCCAATATTTATCTAAATCCTAATTTCCTTAAGCTACACTGAAACTATCCTTAAGCCTAAACCGTAGGCGACTCCTCAAATAGCATCGACAGCCTACACAAACAAAACATAAAGTAAAACTTACAGGCAAGAATTTTTGCTATTTTTCACTGATACTTCAAGGATACCCTGACTTAATAATTTCTCAAATACTGCTTTAGGCGTATAAATACCTGCACTTTAAGCAGCTAAGGACTATTTACTTAGTTTTTGCCCTCAGATCTGGTGAAACACGTGTCTAAAGACTTAAACCCTTTGGTCATGCAGGGCGAGAAGAGTCGGCTGTGGGGTTTAAAACTAGCGTAGCAAGCGCCAGAGTAGGGGTTTAAGGGGGCTGACGATGATCAAAGCGGCTAAAAAGATTTTTTTGTTGCCAAGGTGATTTCGAGATGATGATGTCTAGTTGCGTCAGCCAGATATAAATAGATGCATATATGGACAGGTGGGAAAACCCTAGCTCTTTTCTATAAACATCATTAAGTTTCTTCGATAACAGGGCCGTTTAGGCGCTGGTGCCCTGGGCTGGCTGGGTTTGGCCTAGGTTGAGGTCGGGGGCGATGACGGGCTTGGTTTGCTAAGATGGGGCCAATTAATCGAGCTACGGCTGGGAGTCCAGTCAGGGTTCGTCTATCCATTTGTTGAGAGGTACACCCATGGCTAAAATTATCAGTCGTCAGTGCCTGGGGGTGCAGCCGGTTTACGACCTGGGTTTGGTTCAAGACCATAATTTTTTGCTGGCTAGCGGTGAGGTTGCCTCTAACTGCTTTAATAAGTCCCACTCTACGGCCTATGGGTTTGTGACCTTTCAAACCGCCTACCTGAAGGCCAATTATCCGGTGGAGTATATGGCGGCGCTGCTGACCTCCAATAGCGGCGACCAGGACAAGGTGCAGATGCATATTGCCAACTGTATCGCCATGGGTATTGAGGTTTTACCCCCCGATATCAATCGATCTCTGGTGGATTTTACCCCCCAGGGCAACACCATCCTGTTTGGCCTGTCGGCCATTCGTAACTTGGGTTTGGGCGCGATCGAGGCAATTCTGCACCACCGGGAAACGGATGGAGTCTTTACCAGCCTGGCGGAACTGTGCGATCGCATTGACCTCCATACCGTTAATCGCCGAGCTCTAGAAGCCCTGATTCTTTCGGGGGCCCTGGATGGTCTAAATCCTAATCGGCACCAACTCATGCAGGATCTACCTTTGATTGTCGAGTGGTGTCAGAGTCGGGCTAAGGACCGGCAGGTGGGTCAGGGTAATCTTTTTGATATGATGGCGGCCCCTGCCTCCGGCTCCAGCAGTTATGCTGCCGCCCCCCAGGCATCTCCAGTGCCAGACTTTGAATCCCAGGAAAAACTGCGCCAGGAAAAGGAACTGCTGGGTTTTTATATTTCTGACCATCCCCTCAAGGCGGTGCAACGCTCTGCCAGGGTTCTGGCTCCCATTAACCTGGCAGAACTCCATGAGCAGCCCGACACGGTTACCCTTAGTGCCATTGTGTTGCTGGCAGGGATTAAACCCGTGATTACTAAAAAAGGCGATCGCATGGCCATTCTACAAATCGAAGACCTCACCGGTCAGTCAGAGGCGGTGGTTTTTCCCAAGTCCTTTGATCGCATTGGCCATCACCTGATTGGCGATCGACGCTTGATGGTGTGGGGCAAGGTTGATCGCCGCGACGACCGGTTGCAGTTGATTATTGATGATGCTGAACCGATTGAAGATGTCCGCATGGTGATGGTAGAACTAGACCCCAGTCTGGCAGGAGATATCGAGCAGCAACACCGCCTGCGTAATGTGCTACGCAATCACCAGGGAGACGATCCAAAGGCGGCCCGGGTGCCGGTTATTGCCGTGATTGGCGGTCAGCAGCAGCGGCAGTATGTGCGGCTGGGGGCACAGTTTCGGGTTAAGGATCCAGAGGCCACGGTTAGTGCCCTGGTGAAGGCTGACTTTAAGGCCAAAACCACTCCCTTGATCAGCGCCTAGCCCCCAATCTCTGGGTTGCCCAGCCCTCGCAGTTGGCCTGCAGGTTAATGTCGGGCCCGATTAAATCCGACAGTCTGTCGACGTTATAGAGCAGCATAGCCATGCGTTCTAGCCCTAGCCCCCAGGCTACGGTGGATCGGTGACCACAGCCCAGGGGGGTCAGCATTTCCTGGCGAAATAAACCAGAGTTACCCACTTCGATATAGCGATCGCTGGGACCATGGTAGGCCAGTACCTCCAGAGAAGGTTCGGTGTAGGGGTTATAGGTGGGCTTAAACCTCAGGTCAGTAAATCCTAGCCGGTTGTAGAAGTCAGTCAAATAACCCATGAGGGTGCGCACACTGAGTAACTCGCCAATCACAACTCCTTCAATCTGATGAAATTCGACCAGATGGGTGCGATCGGGGGTTTCGTTGCGAAATACCCGATCAATGGAAAAGTATTTGCCTAGCTGGCCCTGTAGCTGGTACAGGCGACGAGCGGTAGAGGTGGTGGTATGGGCCCGCAAAATCGCTCGACTGGCTTCGGCCTCTGTCCACTCGCCTCCGTAATTAGCCTCATGAACCTGTTTAACCCCCTCAATCAAGGCGCGATCGCTGGGTAGGGGCAGGGTTTGGGGATGGGCCAGATAAAACGTATCCTGCACCTCTCGGGCGGGGTGGTCTTGGGGAGTAAACAGGGCGTCAAAATTCCAGAAGGCTGATTCGACAATATAGCCCGTCATCTCATCAAAACCCATATTCAAGAAAATATCTCGAATTCGTTGAATACACTGACTGAGGATAGTGGGCCGACCGTAGGCAATGTCAGGCACCGCCGCTTCAATATCGTAGGGTTTTAAATCAAGCTGGCGCCATTGCCCAGAGACAATCAAATCACTGGTCAAGCAGGTGACCTGATCGCTGAGGGCTAGATCTTGCAACGCTGGCAGCACCTGCAAGCGGTAGTCGCTCTGCACCCGCCGACTCAGATAGCCCTGCTGTTCTAACCAGTCCAGGGAGGCAGCAGAAATTTGCTCGGCAGTGGCGCCAGTAGCCACCGCCGATAGGGTGGCCTGGCGTTGCTGGTAAGCTGCCAGAACGGCGGGCTTGAGAACCGTAACGGTGCCCTCTCCATCGCCATCTTGTAGGTCTACGGCCTGTTCTCGCCGGAGGGCTCCGTAGTGCAGGCTAAAGTCCTGAGCCAGAGTGGCTTGCAGGACTGAGCGGTCTCGCACTCCCTGCAATAGCTGTTCTGCCAGAGCTACCCCCGGCAACCTGGCTCCCCACTCCTGTGCCTTAGGGGTTAAACTCCAGGTTTGATGGCTATACTCCTGCCACTGCACGTATCCTTCTAGTATGCCACTGAGCAAAAAGCCGTTGATAAAGTTAAAGTCCAGGTGATGCTCAGCGCATAGCGATCGCAAACTGGCGATGACGGACTGCCTTTGTAAAACTTGTACAAAGTATCGTTGTTTACCAGTCACCTGCTGAAGGTCAATCATAGCAATAGATTCACTCGGGGGTATCAGGGTTAGAGGATTTGACCCTGACTCCAGGACAGGGCTGCAGGGGGGTGGTCGCCGTAGAACAGCGGTGGACCAGACAGGGCTGCTGGTAGACCGCCTCACTGACCAGGTCGGGCGGCGGTTGACCAAAGACCATCTCACAACTCAAGTCTTCAAAGTTGGGAGTCAGGGTCAGGGGAATACCAAAATCCCGGGTGAAAAAATCCTGAGTGGGTACCTTGCAGAGGTTAACACACATAGCCACGCAGCCACTGGCTTCCAGGTAACGGCACCTTTTAATATGCACACCACTACGCTGGCGACGTAGTTGCCCCTGCCCGTCTGAAACCTCTACCTCTGTAACTTCGCAGGCACCTACCAACCACTCAAACAACTGGGTGGCAAACCAGGCATTCAGTTCACAGACCCGCTGGCCTGGCGAAAACCACTGGCGAATTAATCCTAATACTGGCCCTGGCACCAGGGACCTCAACACCCTCGCCACCAGGGTCTGTTGTTCTAGAGGCAGCCGCCCCACCATAATTTGCTCAGAGAGATCTACAAACCCGTCGTAGCCGGGTCGAACAGTAGGTTGCCCCAGAACTCGAGCAATTTTGCGGCTAAATAATCCAATCAATAGCCGCTCTACCCGGCCGTCCTGGTAGACCGGCTGATCGGTGGGGTAGGGCGAGGGAGGGGAAGATGGCATGGGCTAGCACACAGCATAGAGGAGGTAATGGACTAGGGCATTAGCCGGGGGAGACCTGGGGAGGGTTAAGGCAGACCCGTCTCCTATGACAACCAAGGGAGCCCGCCTCCAAATCATAAATTTTTATAACGGCTAGTTTTATTAATATCCGATAAATGTCTGTAGCTGCAGCGATCGCTGCTGGTAAACCCACGGCAAGATAGAGGAGCTGACCACCTGATCAGCGTTTATACCGTAAATCCTATAATAAGCTGCCCCTGCTGCCTCTGGCGGTAGGGGTTAATATTTTGTCGGGATTCATGCTCTAAATAAAACCCCGCAGGGTATTGCGGGGTTAAATGAGTGTGATGTTTAAGGCGTTTGCCTGAGTCTTTACTCTAGGGGCAAAAGCACCCCTTATCTCCCAGCCTCAGCTTCTCTTAAGAGTTGACATGGTATCCAAAGCTACGAATTATCTATACTGGGCGGGAATTCAAGCGCAGCTTAAAGATATTTGGACTTGCTGATGGTGTTTTCCCGATTCTGGAGCAGTTGGGAACAAACTCAGCATCCCGATGCCTCGTCTCCAGAGGTAGTTCAGCAGGTGGTTTTCTACTATATTCTTGTTCTCTCTATTGATTTTCTGGCTGCTTTCATCGCCTTCTGGTTAGAACGCAAAGAGGACTGGAAACTGATTTTTTGGTTACTGCCGCAACGCTTCTTCTATCGCCAGCTAATGTATTATGTGGCCATTAAATCTACCCTTAAGGCGATTCAGGGGTAACTGGTCGGCTGGGGTAAGCTAGAACGAAAGTCAACGGTGACCGATTGAGGCAAACCGGTGACCGTTACAGCCGAGGAGAATCCACTCAAACCAGGCAACAGCCACTGGGGTGACTCCAGCCCCTCTGCCAAACTCCAACCAGGTACCCAACCATGCAGCTAATTGTCATACCAGCCATAGTTAAGGGGCTAACCGCAGACAATGGCTGAAACAATAGGGTTAAACAATGTTGCCGGCGCGATCGGGCCTAGCTCCCTACAGGGGCGCCCGGCTACTGTTCTAAGGTGGTTGCAGGATGGCCATCAACGATTCCTTGAGGGCCACTCCCTCCATCCCCACAGTACTCGCGAACGTCTGCAGGCAGTGGTGGAGGGGCAGCATCCCCTGGCGGCGGTACTGGGCTGTGCCGATTCCCGAGTACCTGTGGAGCTACTGTTTGACAGTGGCTTTGGAGACTTGTTTGTGGTCCGCAACGCCGGCACCATGAGCACCACCGCCGCCATCGCCTCCCTGGAGTATGCGGTTGGCCATCTCAATGTGCCCTTGATTTTGGTACTGGGCCACGAGGCCTGCGGAGCCGTATCAGCAGCCTTGCAGCCCGAGTTGCTGCTGACTCCCAGCCTGGCTCAGGTGGTGGGCCAACTGCGCATGGAGTTGCTACAGTACGGTGACCAGTTGTCTCTGGAGCAATCCTGCCGACGACACACCCTCAGTGCCGCTGGCAACCTGGTGCACTCCAGTGTGTTGCTCACCGACCGGCTACGGGCTGGTTTACTGGGGGTGGTGGCGGGTTACTACGACCTGCACAGTTGCTCCATCGACTGGATGGGGGAGGTTGAACCGATTCGCTATCCTATGCCCGCCGACCTTTTGGCGTCTGGTTTTTGACCCCTTTCTGCTCGATTTCTAGGGGCCACAAGTAGGGGCCACAAGTGTTAACAATTTTGGGATATCCTGTTCGAAATTACTCTAAAGCCTCTCCACCCATCTATGCCCTGGTTTGTCAAAATAGAGAAAGGTGTAGTTAACAAAGCAACTTTTGATCAATTCGTACCGGCCCATCTAGCCTATGTTCGAGATTTGATTGCCCGGGGCTATCAGGCGAAGACTGGTTACTGGGCAGAATACGGGGGTGGTATGCTAGTCTTTCAAGCTAGTAGCCGGGCCGAAGCAGAAGCCATTGTTGCTGCCGACCCGTTAATCGAGCAAGGCTGCGTCGACTACGAACTTCACGAGTGGCGGGTGGTGGTGGAGTAAGGAAACCCTATGGCCGATTCAAATAATGGGTATAAGCTGGTTAGCGATAATCGTCAAGCCCGCCATCAGTATGAAATTTTAGAGACCTACGAAGCTGGGGTGGAATTATTGGGCTCCGAGGTCAAATCAATTCGGCAGGGCAAGGTCAACCTGCGGGACGGCTATGCCCAGCTTAAGGAGGGGGAGTTGTGGCTACATAATATTCACATCTCTCCCTACACCATGACTAATAAAGCCTATAACCATGAGGCTAAAAGACCCCGCCGACTGCTGCTGCATCGGGACGAAATTCGTAAGTTAATTGGCAAGGTGGAACAAAAGGGACTGACCCTGGTTCCTGTGAAGATGTACTTAAAGGGGGGCTGGATTAAGGTAAGCATTGCCCTGGCCCGGGGTAAAAAGCTTCACGATAAGCGAGAAGCCTTGAAACAAAAACAAGAGAAACGGGAAACAGATCGGGCCCTCAGTGGGCGGGGCTAATTCAGCCAGTTCAAGGCAAGCCAGAGGGTTGCCTACTGCAATCGCTGTTTGATAAAGGCCAGGACCTTGGCCAGTTGCCCCTTGAGTTGTAACACCTCGGCTTGAAGTTGCTGTACCTGGGCCTGTAGGGCTTGAAAGTCGGTCGGGTTAACCCCTGGCTGATCGGCTCTCAAAGGTGGGGTAGTGGCTCCTGGGGAGGGCACAACCGCAGGACTGAGGCGGGGCTTACGGGCTTTCACCATGGCCGCCTTAATGGCTTCGATTAACTCTTTTTGTTCAAAGGGTTTCTGGATGAATTCAAAATACTCGAAGGGCTCGGTCATTTTTTCCGTCACCTCTTCTTTGCGACCGGACATCAATACTAGGGGAATGCGTTGTAAATCAGGGTTGGTTTGAATTTCCTGGAAGACTTCCCAACCACTCATGCGAGGTAACAAGAAGTCAAGCATAATTAGGTTGGGACGCTGGTTACGAATGGCATCCATGCCTTCGATGCCATCCTTCGCTTCGATGATGTCAAAGTTACCCTGGGGCAGCATATCTCTAACCCGGGTGCGGATGACCCGACTATCATCAATCACCAAAATCTTGTGGTTTGCCACCGGTTTTCCTCCTAAGTTTTACCCTTAATAAAGATTAAAAAGATCACTATAAATGGATGATCGATGCCATCCATCATAGGTTAGTTTTACCCAGGTTATGGGCTCAATTAAGGGGTGGTACAGGCAATGATCAGGCCCCACCTAACCCTCAGCCAGTTTTACAGCCGGGTCAGACCACCCCTGACACTAGCTAGCTGGGGGAGTCTGAATCGTGGTGTAGCAGGCCTCCACGTTCTGGCGATCGGCCATGGCCTGAACCAGGGCATCGTAGGTAGGACGATGGTGATGCAGCAGGTTAGTCACCTGTAGGATAGCCCAGCGCTCTTTAGTCATGGCCTCTGCCAGGGACCCTCCCAAGCCACACCAGCACCGGCGGAGGGTGTAGACATCGCTCTCACCTCCCTGGGCATCGCCATAAATCATTTGTTCTGCTGCAATTCCAGCCATCCAGACCTGGCAATAGCGATCTATCCATTGAGGGGAGCCATCCAGTTTAGCGGGGAGTTCTGCCTCTGGCCAGCCAAATACCACCCCGCCCTGACCTGGTAAGCCTTGTTTCCAGGTTTCCCAGGTATTGAGGCTGTAGGATTGGACGGGAATGTCTAGCAAAACCGCCACCAGAAAGTGCCCCGCCTCGTGGTGTAACACCCGTTCTCGGTGGGCTGGCGATAGCCAGGCCAGGCAATCTGCCAGTAGGGTTCTAAGGCGACCCTGGAAACTCAGTTGATCAAGGGCAAAGCCGGCTAACCCGATACCCACGACGGTGGCTACCGGTACAGGGGATACATTCACCAGGGGGCCCACCAGGCTGGCCAGGGTGAGGGCGAAAACCAGCAGGGAGATCGCGTTTAGGGTGGGATTGGTCATGGGCAATCCGTCTATTTACGATAAAAGGTTTCTAAACTCTGGCGATCGCCGACAAAACGCCAATGCCAGGGTTCAAAGGCCACCCCCTGGGAGTTATCTGGGGGGAAGGATAGTTCAAAGCCAAAACTAACCGCATTAGTCTTCATCCAGTCGTAGGCTCGGGTATTCAGAAAGGATTGGTCTAGATTAGTGCCGGGTTGGTCCCCGTCGCCAAGGTCAAGGGCATAACCGGTGTGGTGTTCGCTATAGCCAGGGGGGGCACTCACCTCAGCCCGGGTTTGGACCGTTTGATGACGGGCTGCCTGGAGGCTAAAGAAAACCTTTTCTTGATCCTGATAGGACCGATAGCCAGAAAGGGGCACCAGCCGCACCCCCGCCTTAGCCGCAGCCTGAATCATAGCGGCCAAGGCAGTGGCCGCCGCTGGCCGCAGTCGAATCGCGGCATAGCCCTTCAGGCTGATCAGTTCGGCTGCATTGGCCTGGTCATAGGCGTGGTGACCCAGCAGAGTTGGAGCGACATCTGGCGAAGTTGGGGTAGATTGGTCTTGACCCGGTGGAGAAGACCCGGTGGCGATCGGGGCAGCCCCGGTGCTATCAGCTTTTTGAGAAGAGGGAGCGATGGCAGAACCTCTCAGGTTAGTGGTCTGATACCAGGCCGTTACGCCTCCCGCCCCCAAGGCTAGCATGGCAGTCAGGCAGGTGATCACCAGCCGTCGAGGCAACCTGGGTAGGCGGTCGCCAGCCTGGTGGGAAGAGAGCACCGTACCCAGGGGTAGGTCTCGGGTAGCTTCGGGAATGTCATCCAGGGGGGGCATGGCGAGAATCCTGGCAAAAGGAGTTGGAATCAAACTAGTGACACTCTATACCCATATTATGCCTTTGAGGCAGGCAGCATAGGATTGGTCAGGGCGATCTACGGCGAACTCATGGTTCCTGAGCCGCATAGGTCTGCCCAGCAGTCTTGTAGAAAGCTTAAGGTTTATTTTATCTAAGGTTAGCCATAGTGGCGGGGTAGCCTTAGGTAATGAAGGCCAGACCGGAGTTGCGGTGGCTATAGCAGTTCCAACCAACTTGAATCGAGCGGAAGGAAGATGGGTTTACCTGGGGGTATGCTGCTACGGTTATATCTGCTAATTGGCACAATGATTGGGGCGGGTATGGGGTTGGGGTGGCTAGTGGTACGTCTAGACCGGTTCCGGGGCGCTCAGGCTAACCTCCACCAGCACCTCCCTCAAGCCCTAGGTAAGGGGCTATTTTGGGTTGGTTTACCCCTCAGCGTCGTCGGATTTATGGGGCGTATTGACCTGGACGGCCATCTCTACTTGGCCCCCCTGGTTGCCTGGCTAGCCATCCTTTTAGGATGGTGTTGTAGTCGCCTATGGATTGGTCTTCAGTCTCAGGTTTGGTCCCGGTCTCAACGGATTAGTTTTTCCCTGGCGGCGATGTTGGGTAATACAGGCTTTATCGGTTATCCAGTGGTGCTGCTGTTGCCCCAACTGGGTCTATCGGTCTTTGGCTGGGCGCTATTTTACGATGCCCTGGGCACCTTGCCCGGATCCTATGGCTTGGGACCAATTTTGGCTAGCCGCCAGGAGCATCGGTCTCCCGCCGGTGGGGGGCAATGCTGGGGGCAGGGGCTCGGCCAAATTAGTCGTAATCCAATGATTTGGGCCTTTAGCCTGGGATTAGTGCTGAAACAGGTGGGTCTACCCGCCTGGCTCACCTCTTGCCTTTACGCCGTTGCCTGGTTGGTGGTGGGTCTGTCCCTACTGTTGATGGGTCTGCGCATTCAGCAGTTAACCAGTCCGCGCCATGTGCCCACCGCGGCGGTGGCGATCGCCATTAAAATGTTGCTGGTGCCCATGCTATTGGGCCTGGGGCTAACAGCCCTGGGTATAGATGGAGCCATCCGTCTGACCATGATTGTGCAGGCAGGCATGCCCAGCGCCTTTGCTAATTTAATTCTGGCTGAAGCTTACGATTTAGATCGAGACCTATCGGTCACCTGTGTCGGCCTGAGTTCTCTCAGTCTGCTGATCACCTTACCTCTGTGGCTATGGATATTTCCGTCCTAGTTCACGCCCTAGGCGATCGCTGAGGTGAAACGGTTCAGGTCAGAACTAATCTCTATGGATGGGGCCATGATCTTGGCCGGTCTGGCCATCAATCTGGCAATAGCATTACTCCGTCATATCCCCTTAACCAGCAATAGGTGTTTGAAAACAGCAGGTCTAGATACAATCCCTGACTTTTCAAACACCTGGCTATGGAAGGGGCGAGAGGGCTATGGGCAAAAGATCAGGATGGACCCTACCAGCGAGAAAATTCCCGACTGTTTTTACCACCGGTATGACCGGTTGGTCTCTTTTCCCTGGTCTCTTTAGGACGGGCTTTATTCACCCGCAGGTCCCGTCCCATCCATTCGGCCCCATCTAGGGCTTCGATCGCCGCATCTTCCTCAGCTTCTTTTTCCATTTCCACAAAGGCAAAACCCCGGGGACGTTTGGTTTCGCGGTCCGTGGGTACCGATACCTGTTTAACTACTCCATACTCGGAAAAAACCTGCTTAATATCCTCTTCGGTAGCACCGTAGGCTAAATTTCCTACATAAATCGACATAGTACAACTCCAAATGAAACCATAGACGTAGACAAGTTCGATTCGGAGTGGTACTCACCCGCTACCCGACAATTGAAATCAGACTGTTGAGATCGGACTGTGACTAACCAGCCCACCGAAAGCAAAACATGTTACCCGCTTACTCTAACATAAGGGCTTTGGCATCAGGGGTCTGGTAATAAATCATCGCTATTCTTGTGGAGACCGCCACAGTCAGCACCATCAGATCTGCACCTAACGGCGACCGTAAAAAGAAACCTCCACATCGGCACACCAACCAGCCGACAGATTCTCGTAAAGAAAAACCCGCTCCACCCGGTAGTAGACGCCGTCACGGAAGAGGCAGTCTCCAATGCGGGGAATAATTGGATAAATGGCGAACCACAGGGCATCCTTGATAGGAGCATTAGGATTAGGATTGCGACCGGCCAGGTAAAATACCTGTACCCTGAATCCTTGGGAGCCCGATGCGGTGGAAGGAAGATGGGAGGAAAGGGGGTCAGCTTTACGGATAGTTTTAGCAGGCGGTTTTTTAGGGGCCACAACGTCTAAGACCATTCCCTGATATAACACTAAACCCTGGCATCGACAGAGTGATAAATCCACTGAAGCCCTATGGTAAAGCATAAACCGCGGCTATGACCGCAGTGGAGCTGACCAAATGATTCCATAGAATTGTCTAAGAAAGCTCAACAAACTGGCGATCAAAGGGGTTGCTCTAGTTTGAGGCTCTATCTGAAGTAGGGGAACAGGCAGGATCAATACCGCCCTAAGGGCCACTATACTCCAACTGGTCTGGATCCAGGTTAATGGCTTGCAAAAACCCTGCCCCCTTGAGGGGGTCTCTTGGTGGATGGGTCAAAATCGTTGTCATGCCTGTTGTGGGTCGCCGCCAAACTCTGACCAGGGTAAGCTTAACCGCTGGATGTTATGGCGCACCGACCCGGTTCAGGGTCAGGAGTTCTTCCCTCGGTTGGCGATTTAACCGTTGCCGGGGTGCGATCGCGGGAACACCTAGGGTGGTCAAGGGCGGATAGTGTTCTCCTTCGCTAGGCCGATGGCAGACCGGCCAGCCTGTTAACATTCTTTGGTGTTGAGCCCCGATGGCGGCGAACACTCCGAAAACTGTCACAGCATCTGTCACATCTGCTGGTCTATCTAGCTAGGATAGAAGGGTGAAAAGAATATCCCAACGGATTTTTCAGAAAGCGTGGCAGCCATGAAACCTTTAGTCTCGATACTGAGTTTGCCAGTTCTGGTGCTGAGCTTGGCGGTCGGGGGCGGAGCCGCCCTTGCCCAACCCGTAGCCCAAACCCCCCTCTCTTCGACCTTGCAGGTGAGCGGCTCGGTTATCCCCCAGCAGCGCTCTAGCTGTGGATTCCTCTCCCAGCCTGCGGCCCAGGTATTGCAGGTGAATCAGGACTTTGTCTCCTTAGACATTGCTGTTACCGGCAGCCCGGGCCTTACCCTGCTGATTCAAGGTGCCGGTGGCTTTAGTGAATGCCATAGTGCCAGTGGATCCAGCGGTACCATAAATGCCCCTGGGCTTCTCAATCGGGACACCTATTCCTTCTATATTGGTAATACTAATCCGACCCAAACCAGTTACACCCTGCGGCTGACCCAGAATTAGCCTGGGGGGTAAGTAGTGTACAGGTCAGCCCACTGTGACTGGAATCAAGGCCCATGGCAACTCAATGGCAACGCCTGCTGAAAAATCAGGGTACCTGGGTAGGCTCCTTTACCCAATTCGATCCCACCGGCACCATGGGCCAGGATACCCCCAGCGAGGTATGCCTTCTACCCCTCCAGGAGGGTACGGTCATGCGTCAGGAAATTCGCCTGACGGCAGCGGGTGAGTCTCCCCGGGAAACGGTGCTGGAGTACAGGTCGCTGGGGCGAGGGGTGCTTTTTTGTGAAAATGGGGCTTTTTCCCAGGGGGCTATGCAGTGGAGCCCGGTGAGCGAGTTTGGCGCTGAACTGGGATTGATCGAGGGCAGCGATCGCCTCCGCCTGGTCTTGCTGTTTCCCCGTCAGCCCCACCTGGGGAGCCTCACCCTAATACGGGAACACCAACAGGGGACGACTCCCCCCGAACGAGGCCCCCTCAGCCTCGACCAATTGGTGGGCACCTGGGTAGGGCAGGGGGTGACCGTTTACCCCGATTGGCAGCCCGAACAAAGCTGTTCAACCCGCTTAGTGCTCAAAAGGCAGGGGAGCGATCGTCTGCAACAGACCCTGTACCTGGATGGCGGTCAAGTCATCGAGTCCCAGGCCGTGGTGCGGGGCTCAACCCTGGCCTTTGACCAGGGCTCCCAACCGGTTAACCTCCTGCTGTTACCAGGCGGAGCTTCGGCCACCTTTCCCCAATCGATTCAACCCGGCCAGCCCTTCTTTTTAGAAGCGGGATGGTTGGTTACCCCGACTTTACGCCATCGTTTGGTGCGGGGCTACAATGCTCAGGGAACTTGGGTGAGCCTCACCCTGGTGGTTGAAGAGAAGCTACCAGACACTACGGAAGTCTAGCCTAAGGGCCCCGATACACCTCTCGTACCACCTCACCGGTGGCCGCCACCAGTTGAATATGCAGGGGCATCTGGCCGGCGGCATGGGTAGAGCAGGAGAGGCAGGGATCGTAGCAGCGAATGCCCGCTTCTACCCGGTTGAGAAAGCCTTCGGGAATATCCTCTCCATGGATGTAGTGTTTGGCGATTTGGGCTACGGTTTTATTCATGGCCAGGTTGTTCTGACCTGTGGCAATAATCAGGTTGACCTTTTCGATTAAGCCGTTAGCATCTACCCGGTAGTGGTGGAATAGGGTTCCCCGGGGGGCTTCACTGACTCCTACCGCCTCCAGGGCGTTGACTCCCGCCTGGGCGCGCACCCGGGTAGAGAGAATCTCTGGGTCATCCAGGAGGATTTGAATGTGCTCGAGACAGGCGAGAATTTCGATCAGCCGGGCGTAGTGGTAAAGAAAGGAGGAGGTGGGCACCCCACCGGCATAGTCCCGCAGAGCCTGGAGTTCGGCGTCGGCCTCAGGGGTACCGATGCGATCGCACACATTCAGTCGGGCTAGAGGCCCCACCCGGTAGATCCCCTCTGGGTAGCCCAGGGGCTTGTAGTAGGGAAACTTCAGGTAAGACCAGGGTTCTACCGCTTCCCCCAGGAATTGTTGGTAGTCATCTTCCCGCAGACCATCGGCGACGATCTGGCGATGGTGATCAACAAAGCGCAGCTGGCCGCCGTAGTGTTCCCAGTTACCCTCAGGGCTGACCAGGCCCATAAACAGGGAGGGAAACTCACCAAATACCTGGACTTCCTGGCGTAGGGGGCCGTGGATTAAGTCCTTAAAAATGTTCAGGGCCTGGCGGGTAGTGGTTAAGCTTTCCGGCAGCCGATCGAGCATCCATTGGCGACCCTCGCGACTGAGGGGTTCCCGCACACCGCCGGGGACGGTCCAGGCAGCGTGAATCTTACGACCGCCGAGGATCTCGATTACCCGCTGACCAAACTGGCGCAGACGAATGCCTGAACGGGCCAGGTCGGGATGGTTGGCAATCAACCCAAACACATTACGCTTGGCTGGGTCGCTATCCCACCCCAAGAGAAAGTCAGGGCTACTCAGGTGGAAGAAGGATAGGGCATGGGACTGGGTCAACTGAGCCAGATTCATCAGTCGCCGCAGCTTATCGGCGGTGGGGGGAATGGTGACCGCCAGAAGCTTATCGCCGGTCTTGGCTGAGCAGATCAGGTGACTGACCGGGCAAATACCGCAGATGCGAGCGGTGATGCCGGCCATCTCAGTGTAGGGACGGCCCTCACAAAATTTTTCAAAACCCCGGTACTCCACCACATGGAAGCGGGCATCCCTGACTTCCCCAGCATCGTCTAGAAATAGGGAGATCTTGGCATGGCCTTCAATACGGGTAACGGGGTCGATGACTACGGTTTTAGCCATGGTTGGTCTCCAGGTAATGGGGGAGTGGAGAGTGGGAGAGTGGTGGTATCTTGGGTCACCCCGTCACCCTTCCAGCCCTCAACTCTGGTAGTCGCGAGCCTCGGCCGCATCAGGATGATCCTCCAGATACTGGTCAAAAGCAGTTTTCTTAGGCCCCTGGTGTTGGTGAGAAACTTCCGCCTGCATTTCTTCTACCACATCCCAGGCGGCTGCCGCCTCAGGGGAGGTTCCCCCTTTTTCGTCAGTGACCTGATGGGCGTAGTCGATCGCCGCTTGCAGCTCTTCGTTAAATTTGGCGCTATCCACGCTCATAGGTCATATTCTCCTCAGTTAAGTTAACCCATACTTAGTTTACGTGAACCCTAACCGAATTTAATCATCTCCCGTCCAGCCATGGTTGGGGTTCGGCCCTGAAGCAAGGGCTCCAGGGTGGCTCGAATGCGATCGGCGGAGGGGGGGCAGCCGGGCATGAAAATATCTATCGGTACAATTTCGTGCAGGGGGGTAACCCGTTCCATTAACTCCGGCACAATACCAGGCGCATAGGGTCGTTGGGGGTTGGTATCAGCTAGTTCCAGGTAGCCCCGATCCAGCACGCCGGCGGCACTCTCACTGAGGCGATTGCGCAGGGCCGGCACGTTGGCGGTAACGGCGCAGTCGCCAAAGGAAATCAGTAGGCGAGTCTTACGTCGCACCTCGTAGAGCAGGTCCAGGTTATCCTGGTTGGCCACTGCTCCCTCCACCAGGCACACATCGACATTGTCGGGGTAGTGCTTCAGGTCACAGGCCACGGGACTATAGACTACCTCCACCAGGTCGGCCAGATCGATTAGAAATTCGTCTAAATCCAGGAATGACATATGGCAGCCCGAACAACCCGCCAGCCAAACCGTGGCAAACCTTATCTTGTCCATTGGTGTTTCTCCCGAGCCGTGGATAGAAATTCTAGCTTGGCGGTGTCGGCGTGTTTCTCGCCCGTGGTACTGCCCTTTTTAAAGATGGCGCCGGTGGGGCAAGCATCTACGCACTTACCACAGGAGGTGCAGGCCTCCACCTCGCCCCAGGGCTGATTTAGCCCCGAGACAATGTAGCAGTCGGGACCCCGCTGGGCCACGTCCCACACATGGGCGCCTTCGATCTCGTCGCAGACCCGTACACAGCGGGTGCAGAGGATGCAGCGGTTATGGTCGATGGCAAAGAGGGGATGGGACAGGTCGATGCCGCGATCGGGAAACTGGTAGGGAAAGCGGCTGTGGTCCATACCTACTTGAATAGCGACATCCTGCAGTTCGCAGTCACCGTTGGCCACACAGATCGCGCAAATATGGTTGCCCTCAGCAAAGATCAACTCCACCGTCATTCGCCGGTACTCCTGTAATTTGGCGGTTTGGGTGTGGATCACCATACCTTCCCCCACCTCCGTCACACAGGCCGGTAGCAGCTTATTCAGCCCCTCGATTTCCACCAGGCAGAGGCGACAGGCCCCCACCGGTGTTACCCCCTCCAGGTGACAGAGCCGGGGGATAGGGATTCCCGCCTCCTGGGCCGCCTCCAGGATACTGGTACCCGCCTCTACCGCGAGTTCCCTGTCGTCAATTTTTAGGGTTCTTACCGCCATGGTTAGGCTCCTTCAAGCATGGAATCAGGGACTGATCCTAGGGCTGACACGGGCTGGTTAGCTGCCCCAGGCGGATGGGGGTGATATTGGGGCTCAACCAGCAGGGCCTCGTACTCCTCGCGGAAATACTTGAGGGTACTGAGTACGGGGTTGGGGGCCGTTTGGCCTAGACCACAGAGGCTGGTATCCCGCACCATGGCACAGAGGGCCTCTAATTGGGCTAGGTCAGCGGGGGTAGCCTGGCGTTCTAATAGCTTGGTGAGCAGAGCGTAAAGTTGCACCGTGCCGGTGCGACAGGGAACGCACTTACCGCAGGTTTCCTCGCGACAGAAGTCCATATAAAACTGGGCAATTTCTACCATACTGGTGCTTTGATCCATCACCACCATTCCGCCGGACCCCATGATCGACCCCACCTGACGCAGGGAGTCGTAGTCCACCGGGGTATCTAATAAAGTTTTGGGAATACAACCACCGGAGGGACCGCCGGTTTGGATGGCCTTCACTTCGCCGCCCGGTACCCCACCCCCCATCTCCTCCACAATTTCCCGCAGGGTAATGCCCATGGGGACTTCGATCAAGCCATTATTGCAAATCTTGCCGGTGAGAGCGAAGATTTTAGTACCCTTGCTGGTTTCTGTGCCAATGCCAGCGTACCAGGCGGCCCCATTGCGAATAATGGCGGTGATGTTGGCCAGGGTTTCGACATTGTTAATGAGGGTGGGGCACTGGTACAGCCCCCGCTCCGCCGGGTAGGGAGGACGGGGGACAGGGTTACCCCGGCCCCCCTCAATGGAGTGAATCAGGGCGGTTTCTTCGCCGCAAACAAAGGCCCCAGCCCCAATCCGAATGTCGATCTTAAAGTCAAAGGGGGAGTCGAAGATCTGACTCCCCAGCAGACCGTACCGCTTAGCCTGTTGAATACCTTTTTGCAGGCGGTCAATGGCTAGGGGATACTCGGCCCGGACGTAGATGTAGCCGTGGTTAGCCCCCACCGCGTAACCCGCGATCGCCATGCCTTCCAACACCAGGTGAGGGTCACTTTCGAGAATGCTACGGTCCATGAAGGCACCGGGGTCCCCCTCATCGCCGTTACAGATCACATATTTCTGACCCCCAGGCATCTTAGCCACCGTGGCCCACTTCAAGCCGGTGGGATAGCCGCCGCCGCCGCGACCGCGCAGACCGCTACGGGAAATTTCCTCCACCACCTGGGCCGGGGTCATCTCATAGATGGTCCGATAGAGACTTTGGTAGCCCCCCACCGCGATGTATTCCTCAATCCGCTCTGGGTCGATTTTGCCGCTGTATTCTCTGACCACTGGCATCTGGCGGGTAAAGAAGGGGTGGTGAACATTGCCCCGCTGGGGTTGGGCTTCCCCCCCCTGCAGGGCCGCAATAATGCTAGCGGCCTGATCGGGCACCACCTCCTGATAAAGCAAGTTGTCGGGGTCTACCTGCACCAAGGGACCCCGGCCACAGAAGCCCATACAGCCTACTCCCACCACCTCTACCTGGTCCTGCAGATGGCGTTGGTGGATAGCCCCCTCCAGGGTCTCGATAATCTCCAGGGCCGCTGCCGCCCGACAGCCAGTGGAGGTGCAGCAATAGATGCGAACTGATTTTTGCCGGGCTCGCTCGTTACTGGCGATATTTTGTAGGGTTTGCAGTTCCATGGCAGCGGATAGGAATTAGGACTGAGCTTGTTGCTGCAGGGCTTGGACTCTGGCGATCGCCGCTACAGGATCTAACTTGCCCAGCACCTCCCCGTCCAACACTACAGCGGGAGCGATACCACAGGCTCCTAGACAGCGGGCTACCGTCAGGGAAACCTGGCCGTCGGCGGTGGTTTCCCCCGACTGAATAGCTAACTCAGCCTGCAAACCTTCCAGAATTTGGCTACTACCCTTAACGTAGCAAGCAGTACCCATACACACTACGCAGCTATGGACCCCAAGAGGCTTGAGAGAAAACAGGTGATAAAAGGTGGCGACCCCGTAGACCTTACTAGGGGGTAACTTTAGCCCATGGGCAACGTAGGCCAATACCTCCGCTTCCAGGAAACCAAAGACTTCTTGGGCGACGTGGAGCACTTCAATTAAGGCATCAGGTCGATACTGATGCCGTTTCATGGTGATATCTAACCGTTTGAAGCGGAGGTCTGGCTTTGCTGCCTGAGATGGCGAGGCAGTGGGTACAACGGTAGCTGCCATGGTGCGCTTGGCCCCCTAGGATTTCCCTGAATTAAGACCCAATAACATCTAATCGTATTAACGAATTCTTAAGTCTGAATCAAATAAGTTATTTGATTCAGTTTTACCCTATCCGATCCCCAGGTAAAAGCGGAAGCTACGTTACAGAACTCAATTTTATAGCTTTGACTAGAAGGTTTAGGACCGAGTGGATCGGTCAATTTTATGGTTCGTAACCGACAGGATTGTCGGCCTTACTAGCCATGGAAAGGCGGAGGCTACCTCAGGGTTGTGACCCAAGCCAGAGCAGAGCAAGGGGATGGCAACAGAAAGGCCCTGGAGATTCTCCCCAGGGCCTTTCTGGTACTCAATCAATGATGACTGAGGCCACTAGCCAAAGCGACTAGAGGTAGAGGCAATCAGGAAGGCGGCATAGGTGAGGATATAGCCCACGGTGAAGTGAGCCAGACCGACCACCCGCGCTTGCACGATAGAAAGGGCAACGGGCTTATCCTTCCACCGCACCAGGTTAGCCAGGGGAGTGCGCTCATGGGCCCAAACAATCGTCTCAATCAACTCCTGCCAGTAGCCCCGCCAGGAAATCAAGAACATGAAGCCGGTTGCCCACACCAGGTGTCCAAACAGGAACATCCAGGCCCAAACCGCCAGATTATTCATGCCATAGGGGTTATAGCCATTAATTAACTGAGAAGAGTTCAGCCAGAGATAATCCCGTAGCCACCCCATCAGGTAGGTAGAACTCTCATTAAACTGAGCAACATTACCACTCCAGATCGACAGATGCTTCCAGTGCCAGTAGAAGGTCACCCAGCCAATGGTGTTGAGCATCCAGAACATCGCCAGGTAGAAGGCATCCCAGGCAGAAATGTCGCAGGTACCCCCCCGTCCTGGGCCATCACAGGGGAAGCTATAGCCAAAGTCCTTTTTATCCGGCATCAGCTTAGACCCCCGCGCATCCAACGCACCCTTCACCAGAATCAAGGTAGTCGTATGGAGCCCCAGGGCAATGGCGTGGTGCACCAAAAAGTCACCCGGGCCAATGGTCAGAAACAGCGAGTTGGTGCCGCTGTTAATCGCTTCAAACCAACCCGGCAGCCACACCGCATTAGCGGTCTGAGTAATGCTGTCCGGATTCGATAGCAGGGTATCAAAGCCGTAGAGCATCTTACCAGAGGCGGCCTGCACCCACTGGGCAAACACCGGTTCTACCAGAATTTGCTTCTCGGGGGTGCCAAAGGCCACCACCACATCGTTGTGCACGTACAGCCCCAGGGTATGGAAACCCAGGAACAGAGACACCCAACTCAGGTGCGAAATAATCGCTTCCTTATGCTGCAACACCCGGTCCAGGACGTTGTTCTTATTCGCTGCCGGGTCGTAGTCCCGAATCAAGAAGATCGCCCCATGGGCAAAGGCCCCCACCATGATGAAGCCCGCAATGTACTGGTGGTGAGTATAGAGCGCCGCCATGGTGGTGTAATCCTTGGCGATAAAGGCATAGGGCGGCAGCGCATACATGTGCTGCGCCACCAATGAGGTCACCACCCCCAGGCTAGCCAGCGCCAGCGCCAGTTGGAAGTGTAGGGAGTTATTCAAGGTGTCGTATAGACCCTTGTGACCCTCTCCTAAGCCACCCCTGGGCGGCTTGTGGGCATTCAAGATTTCCTTGATGCTGTGGCCAATGCCAAAGTTGGTCCGGTACATGTGGCCGGCAATGATGAAAATCACCGCAATCGCCAGATGGTGGTGGGCCATATCCGTTAGCCACAGCGACTCGGTCTGGGGATGGAACCCCCCCAAAAAGGTCAGAATCGCTGAACCTGACCCTGTCGCCGTACCAAAAATATGGCTACTAGTGTCTGGATTCTGGGCATAGACTCCCCAGTTACCGGTAAAGAAGGGCAATAACCCCTCCGGGTGCGGCTTCACCGCCAGGAAGTTATCCCAGCCCACGTGTACCCCCCGCGATTCAGGAATCGCTACGTGCACCAGGTGCCCCGTCCAGGCCAAGGAACTCACCCCAAACAGCCCCGCTAGGTGGTGGTTCAGCCGCGATTCCGCGTTCTTAAACCACGAGAGGCTGGGCCGAAACTTCGGCTGCAAATGCAGCCAGCCCGCAAATAAAAATACCGCTGACAAAATCAGCAAAAATACCGCGCCACTATACAGGTCTACATTGGTGCGCATTCCAATCGTGTACCACCAGTGATACACCCCAGAAAATGCAATATTCACCGGGAAGCTCGAACCCGCCTGGGAAAATGCATCCACCGCAGGCTGACCAAATTGGGGATCCCAAATGGCGTGGGCGATGGGTTTTACATTCAGCGGGTCCTTTATCCACTGCTCAAAGTTGCCTTGCCAGGCCACATGAAACAGGTTGCCTGAGGTCCACAAAAAAATGATCGCCAGGTGGCCAAAGTGGGAGGCAAAAATCTTTTGATAAAGATTCTCCTCCGTCATGCCATCGTGGCTTTCAAAGTCGTGGGCGGTGGCAATCCCGTACCAGATCCGCCGCGTGGTCGGATCCGCTGCCAGCTCCTGGCTGAATTTAGGGAATTTAGTTGCCATGAATCAAAACTGCTTTGAAGGACGACTGTTCAAAAAAGGCTGCTCCTCCCTTTACGGTGGGCTCAGGGGTTCGCCCCCGCGGGCTTGCCCCCATCTAACCACCGCATCGGTCAGCTCACCGCTATAATCCGTGCCAGGAAGAAGGCCCAGGTGGTGGCAATACCCCCCAATAAATAATGGGCTACTCCCACCGCCCGACCCTGGGTAATACTCAGGGCGCGGGGTTGAATCGCTGGGGCTACCTTCAATTTGTTGTGGGCCCACACAATCGATTCAATCAGTTCCTGCCAGTAGCCACGGCCACTGAACAAAAACATCAGGCTAAAGGCCCACACAAAGTGCGCCCCCAAAAACATCAACCCGTAGGCCGATAACGCTGACCCGTAGGAGCCAATTACCTGCGAGGCCTGGGCCCATAAAAAGTCCCGCAACCACCCGTTGATGGTAATCGCGCTCTGGGCAAAGTTTCCGCCGGTAATATGGCTGACGCTGCCGTCCGCCGATACTGTCCCCCACACGTCCGATTGCATCTTCCAGCTAAAGTGGAAAATCACT
Source organism: Cyanobacteria bacterium REEB459 (assembly GCA_018970085.1). Classification (GTDB taxonomy): domain Bacteria; phylum Cyanobacteriota; class Cyanobacteriia; order Phormidesmidales; family Phormidesmidaceae; genus Nodosilinea. Next base: position 64,107 of record JAGWXD010000006.1, on the reverse strand, counting down.
ATCGATAGGGAGTTGTACATCCAAAATAGGCCCAAAAATACGTGGTCCCATCCCGATACTTGACAAGTGCCACCCCGGCCTGGTCCGTCGCAGGGGAAGCGGAAGCCCAGTTCTCCTTTGTCCGGAATCAGCCTTGAACTGCGGGCGTACAGCACTCCCTTCAGCAGGATCAATACCGTCACGTGAATGGTGAAGGCGTGGATATGGTGCACCATGAAGTCGGCTGTTCCTAACGGAATCGCTGACATCGCTACCTTGCCCCCCACCGCTAACACCTCTCCGTTGAACACCGGGCTCACCCCCGCCAGGGCGTGGGGCGCTGTGGTGCCCGCCGCCGCCGCGTGGATGCCCTGTACCCATTGGGCAAAGACCGGTTGCAGCTTAATTGCTGTGTCTGAAAACATATCCTGGGGGCGACCCAGGGCTCGCATCGTATCGTTGTGGATGTATAACCCAAAGCTATGGAAGCCCAGGAAAATACACACCCAGTTCAGGTGGGATATAATCGCGTCCCGATGCCGCAATACCCGGTCTAACAGGTTGTTCACATGGGTTGCTGGCTCGTAGTCCCGCACCATAAAAATCGCCGCGTGCGCACCCGCACCCACTACTAAAAAGCCCCCAATCCACATGTGGTGGGTAAACAGGGACAGTTGGGTGGGATAGTCCGTGGCAATATACGGGTAGGGCGGCATGGCGTACATGTGGTGCGCCACAATAATCGTGACTGACCCCAGCATCGCCAGGTTGAGCGCTAACTGGGCGTGCCACGAGGTGGTCAACACTTCGTACAGTCCTTTGTGACCTTCTCCCGTAAAGGGGCCTTTGTGGGCCTCTAACACTTCCTTGAAGCTATGGCCAATCCCCCAGTTGGTCCGGTAGAAATGACCCGCTACGATAAACAGTACCGCTAGCGCCAGGTGGTGGTGCGCTGTATCCGACAGCCATAAACCCCCAGTCTGAGGATTTAGGCCCCCCTTGAAGGTTAAAAAGTCCGCGTAGGCCGACCAGTTCAGAGTGAAAAATGGCTTTAACCCCAACTCGAAGCTCGGGTATAGTTCTGCCATTAACTCCCGGTTGAACAACCACTCGTGCGGCAGCGGAATCGCACTCACCGTGTCAATTACCCGGCCACCTAAACTCAGGGGCTTACCGGCATCAATCGCGTCCAGGCAAGCGTTAATCGGTAGCGAGATGTGGATCTGCTGCCCCGCATAGCCTAAACACCCTAGCCCCAATAGCCCCGCTAGGTGGTGGTTCATCATCGATTCTACGTTCTGGAACCATTCCAGTTTCGGCGCTGCCTTGTGGTAATGGAACCACCCCGCAAATAGCATTAACCCCGCCATCACCAATGCCCCAATCGCTGTGCAGTACAGCTCGTAGCCGTTGGTAATGCCGTTGGCTCGCCATAGTTGGAATAGCCCTGACGTAATCTGAATGCCCCGGAACCCTCCACCGACGTCGGCGTTGAGAATCTCCTGGCCAAAAATTGGCCACACTACCTGCGCACTCGGCTTGATCCCCGTCGGATTAGTTAGCCATGCTTCGTAGTTAGAAAACTTCGCGCCATGAAAATACATGCCGCTTAGCCAAATGAAAATGACGGCCAAATGGCCGAAGTGCGCACTAAATATCTTGCGCGATATATCCTCTAAGTCACTCGTGTGACTGTCAAAATCGTGAGCATCGGCGTGCAGGTTCCAAATCCATGTCGTGGTCTTCGGTCCCTTCGCTAAGGTCCGGTCAAAGTGACCCGGTTTTCCCCACTTCTCAAATGAAGTCGGTACCGGATCCCGATCCACTACTACCTTCACTGTCTGTCCCGACTTAGGGGGACTTATGGTCATAGGATTCTCCTCTCTACTACTGGAAAATACAGAGCGGAAAAGGCGCTTCTAGAATACATGTACTCATATAGATAGAGTCCATAGAAAAGCCTTAGGATACAGCGTTCAGGAAAAATATCCTGGGGTCCGAGTGGAAAACCTGTCAGACCTGGATAACCAAGCCTTAGGGCTTCTGCATCGATATCGTTGTACCTTAGTCGCACTTTTAAAGCTCCTGCTGCCAGGTTTCTTCGAGTTACGAAACAACCAGAAATAGCCAGGGCAAGCCAGGGTAGGTTAAGTATCAAAGTACAGAATCACCGGGGTCCATGTAAGGGAAGTTTTCACAAGTTAATAATTCTGGAGAGAGTAAAAACCTCTGGATCCTATGTCCTGGAGGCTAAGCAACTCTGAATTTGTCACCATTACCCCTTTGCCCCAAGGGTTAAGGTCATGCTGATTGGTGGATCTGCTCTCTCAACTGCCGATAGTGAGCTTGAATATCTTCAAGGGTAAATAAGGCTGCAAAGGACAGTCCTTTAGCTTTGTAAAGCTCTGCACCTCCTTGTTGTCGATCCACCAGGGCTAAAATCTGGTCGATGCGATAGTTTGCGGCTTGCAGCCGCTCTACGGCTTGTAAGGCAGACTGACCAGTAGTGACCACGTCTTCTAAGACCGTAATTAAGCTACCTGCCGGCAGGTTTACGCCCTCGATATAAGCCTTGGTACCGTGGCCCTTAGGCTGTTTACGAATAATTAAAGGGAAAATTTCTCGATTGGCATCAAGAGCCGTTAAACTGACTGCAGTAACCATCGGATCGGCTCCTAGGGTGAGTCCGGCGACCCCCGTCACCTCTGGTCCTATCTGCTGTAGCAGTAACCTGGCAATCATTAGGGCTCCCTGGGGATGGAGGGTGACCTGCTTGCCATTGATATAGTAGGGGCTAGATTGTCCGGAAGTGAGGACAAACTCTCCCTCTTGGTATGCCTGCTGGCAGACTAAGTCAAGTAAGGACGATCTCAGTTGCTCTGGGGTAAGCTCTCTCATTTGGTCTAACGCTTGAGTCATCGGAAAATAAAATAGTTTGGCTTTACCTTTTTACGATATAAACGAGATCATAGCCCCCTGCTTGATTTGTTGGCCTGCTTGATTTGTTGCTTTAATCACCGTTCAGCTCATTGCCTCCATCTGCATACCCAACCTGGAGCTTTGGTAAGGGCTTTAATCATAGAGCTGGTCGGCAAAGCAGGGTGCTATCCTTAGGCAGAATTTTCAAGACCCAGTTCCGTCAGGAGATCAGATAATGACGATTAAATTGCCCCAGCTTGGTGGATTATTCCTAAGCATTATTAGTGTAGGAATTACAACAACAGCCAGGGTTCATGCCCAAACCGCTGCTTCTACTTCTCTGCCTGAAGCCCTTAACCAGGCGACTTCTAGCCATTCTGGAGACTATCTTGGAAATCGCACCTTGGGCCGTCAATTGACCCGTATCTTGGGTGTGGGCTTTCCAGAACAGGAAATGGAACTGGATGCCGGCACTCTTGCTGCACTGGTTAAAGAGTTGGTCTATCTGCAAAATAGTAGAGACCCGATTCTGCGAGTCGGCGACCTCCCTACTCCCTATACCACTAGCCTGCTAACCTTGCCGCGGCCACAATCTTCTATTGGCACGGAATTTATTTTCGAAAACCGCTAAAACCTGATGGCAATCAGGTTGGATTCGCGTCTGGGGCGGCTTTGATTAGTGAAAATCGCCGGGGTATGGTGTTGATACAGCCAGATCTAAGGGACGGTCGATCGCAATGCGAGGCAGACGATGCTTAAAGCCACAGAGAATCTCCCAGGAGATAGTATTGCCCAGAGCAGCCCAATCATCGGCAGTAATTTGATGATCACCATCTTGACCCAGCAGAGTGACTATATCTCCTTCCTGTAGACCGGCAATCGAGGTAACATCAATCATTAGTTGATCCATGGTAATCGCCCCTACCTGACGAACGAGTTGGCCCTTCACCAGGACCTGCAACCGATTTGACAGGGACCGGGGTACCCCATCGGCATAGCCAATGCCTACCACCCCCAAGCGCATGGGGTGATCGGCTACAAACTGGTGACCATAACTAACACCTGTGCCAGGCTGAATATCCTTTAGATGGGTGAGACGGGCCTTAACCTGCATCACTGTTTGTAAATCTACTGTAGACCGTAGGTGGGATGCCGGATAGGAACCATACAGTGCTAAACCAATCCGGACCATATCGTAGTGCAATGAGCGATCGCTCAAGCTAGCGGCGCTGTTGGCCAGATGTAGGCGAGGGGGCCGGAGTTGCTCAGCCTGCAATTGCCACACCGCCGTAGTAAACCGCTGCTGTTGTTGCTTCATAATGCTGGGGTCAGCACTATCAGCGGTAGCTAGATGGGAATAGAGACTGACAATCCGCAGGTGAGGTAATTGCCGAACAAAGCGGACAAATTCCACGGCCTCAGCCCAGGGAAAACCCAGACGACTCATGCCGGTATCGAGCTTTAAATGCACTCCAGCAGGACGAGCGGCGGCCAAGCTGGACAATACCTCAGAAAAAACCAGCGCCTGTTTTGGCATTACCAGAGTTGGTTGCAGTCGCCAACGAGCGATCGCCTCCAGTTCTTCCCGGCTATTGACAGCCCCCATCACAAGTATAGGCGCCTGGATACCCGCTGCTCGCAGCTCTATCCCCTCCGGTACAGTGGCCACCCCCAACCAGCTAGCCCCTGCCCCAAGCGCTACCTGAGCGACGGTCACCGCTCCATGGCCATAGGCATCGGCCTTAACCACAGCCATCAAATCAGTGTGAGGGGCAAGCAAGCCTTTAATTTGCTGAACGTTGTGACGTAGGGCCAGAGAATTAATTTCAACCCAGGCCCGGCTGCAGCGCATTGGCTGCAAACTTGGAGTTTGGTCCCAACTCAACATAGTTCACTCCTGGCAATACCAGCACCATCTAGCCACCCATCCTAACCCCAGGACCGCTAGTCAGTCTAGTTTAGGGGTCGGCTCCCGCCTTAAGCATCTGTGCTACCATTTAACTAGAAAGTAGTTGCAAAGCTCCGAAAGAAGCTATACCTGACATCGACGAATCCATAATTTAACCTATGGGTGGAATTGGTCCTTTCTTTAATAGTATGGTCCTAAGGATTTTCAGATTTCAGCTTCTCAGGGACGATGGCAAGAGTCTGGCAACGGTTCGCCCAGCAATCTCTTAGGTTTACAAGCTGCCGGTTCACTGACTGGCTTCATTATCCAGACCAGCTTGGCCGATTCTGGTAATGCTAGTAACCATTTTCCTTAATCCCGTCATGGTGACTAACCTGAAAGCCAATGAGTAAGGTTCTGGTGCTAAATGCCTCCTACGAACCGCTCAATATTACGAGCTGGCGGAGGGCTGCTGTACTGATTATTAAGGGCAAAGCCGAACAACTGGAGCACAACGGCAAGCTTCTATACACTGGCTTTCCCCTGCCTACGGTGATCCGTCTACGGCATTACGTTCGCCTGCCTTACAAAGACATTCCCCTCACCCGACGCAACCTTCTGCAACGAGACAACTATACCTGTCAGTACTGTGGATACGACGGTGACGGTCTGACCCTTGATCATGTGGTGCCTCGTTCTCGAGGCGGCGGTGATACCTGGGAAAACATGGTAACCGCCTGTGTACACTGTAACGTTAAAAAAGGTAACCGTACCCCTAAAGAAGCTGCCATGCCCCTTGCCAGTCAACCCCGAAAACCTCACAGTAGCCTGTACTTTGAGGTAACCCGCCAGATTCATAGCGGTATCCATCAGGAGTGGAAAAAATACGTGATTGGCATTTCCTGAGCGACCGGCACACAGCCCAGGGAGTTACAGGATCACCCCGATTAGTTAACTCAATTAGTTTTTGTGCAAAGATTTGGTAGCGTTGACAACGGCAAAGTCGCTCATTCCCTTGAAATGATAATTAAATAATCACGAGTATCTGTTTATGACCCTATGCGAGTATAGACCAGGCTTAGAAGGGATACCGGCCACTCAATCCAGCATCAGTTTTGTTGATGGTCAAGCCGGTAAATTAGAGTATCGTGGCATCAACATCGAGGACCTAGCTCACCACAGCAGTTTCCTGGAAACTGCCTATCTGTTGATTTGGGGTACCTTACCCTCCCAGCCCGAGTTAGACGCCTTCGAACACCAAATTCGCTATCACCGCAGGCTAAAGTATCGTATCCGCGACATGATGAAGTGCTTTCCAGAAAGTGGGCATCCCATGGATGCCCTCCAGGCCTGTGCCGCCGCCCTCGGGCTGTTTTACTCCCGTCGCGCCCTGGATAACCCTGTCTATATTCAAAAAGCTGTGGTGCGATTGCTAGCTAAAATTCCTACCATGGTGGCAGCCTTTCAATTAATGAGAAAGGGCAATGACCCGGTGCAGCCACGAGATGATCTTGATTACGCCGCCAACTTTCTATACATGCTAAATGAACAGCAACCCGATCCTCTAGCTGCTCGTATTTTTGATATCTGCTTGATTTTGCACGCCGAACACACCATCAATGCGTCAACTTTTTCGGCCATGGTGACGGCTTCAACCCTAACCGATCCCTATGCTGTGGTGGCTTCAGCAGTAGGGACTCTGGCCGGCCCTCTTCATGGCGGGGCCAATGAGGAGGTGCTTGAAATGCTGCAAAATATTGGTAGTGTTGAGAATGTTCGGCCTTTTGTCGATCGCTGTATTGAACAGAAATCGAAAATCATGGGATTTGGCCACCGGGTCTACAAAGTTAAAGATCCCCGGGCTACCATTCTACAAAAACTGGCAGAACAGCTATTTGAGAAGTTTGGCCAAGACCACTATTACGCCATTGCCCTGGAAATGGAGCAAGCCGTATCCGAAAAACTCGGTCATAAAGGAATTTATCCCAACGTTGACTTTTACTCGGGCCTAGTTTATCGCAAACTGGGGATTCCCACTGACCTATTCACCCCGGTGTTTGCCATTGCCCGGGTAGCCGGTTGGCTAGCCCATTGGAAGGAGCAACTGGGAGAAAATCGCATCTTCAGACCCACCCAGGTCTACACCGGCGAACGGGGTCAACCCTATGTGAATCTATCTAATCGCCCCCATACCTGGGATCAACAAAAATTTCAGATTTCTCTGTCCTCCTGATGGGTCAGACCCCTCTGGGCACAAACCCGATCTGGCTGCACTATATATTCAGTGACGATTTTCAGGAACTCCTGCCCCTCCAATCCTTTGGACTGGAGGGCTTTTTTTATCTCGAGCCCAGGGTAGAGAGGCCGGTTGGTCCCGCCAAGAACCGCCCGGGAGAAGCTAAGATCGGCATCTAGGGGACTCTATTAATGATCCCACAGGATTTTTTTTATCGACCGAAGGGGTAGGAAGGCCCAGACTATCCCTGGGAAAGGGAGTAGAATTTTGCTATGGCTCATTGTTTAATGGATAGCAGCCTATGTTGACTGCTAACTGCATAGAAGCTCTGACCTAGGCTATGGTTAATAACGGTTGTGCCAGGTACTGATAGATGAACCCAGGAATTGACCTACAAGGTAGCTTTATCGAAATCTTGACGGATTTAGGCTTACCCCAGGGGGCGGCTCAAGCTCTGTGGTTGCCGTTTCCCATGGTTTTGATCTTAATTGGTGCCACCGTCAGTATTTTTGTCACGGTCTGGCTAGAGCGTAAGATTTCTGCCGCTGCTCAACAGCGTATCGGTCCAGAGTATGTAGGGCCCCTGGGCACTCTGCAGGCTGCCGCTGATGGCATTAAACTGCTCTTTAAAGAAGATATTACGCCGGCCAAGGCCGATCCCATTTTATTTACCCTGGGACCAGCGATCGTGGTGATTCCTGTGTTTCTCTCCTATTTGATCGTCCCCTTCGGTCAACATATGGTGATTACTGACATTGGCATTGGCATATTTTTATGGATTGCACTGTCTAGCATTGCGCCCATTGGTTTGCTGATGGCTGGTTATTCCTCTAATAATAAGTACTCCCTTCTAGGAGGGCTAAGGGCAGCAGCCCAATCGATTAGCTACGAAATTCCCATGGCTCTAGCGGTATTGGCCATTGTGCTGATGTCCAATAGCCTCAGTACCATTGATATTGTTAACCAGCAGTCAGGTTATGGCATCTTAGGGTGGAATATCTGGCGTCAGCCAGCCGGTTTCCTGATTTTTTGGATTGCCGCTTTAGCCGAGTGTGAGCGTTTACCCTTTGACCTGCCAGAGGCTGAAGAAGAGTTAGTGGCTGGGTATCAAACTGAATACACCGGTATGAAGTTTGGCCTGTTTTACGTGGGCTCCTACGTTAATCTGGTGCTATCGGCTCTAATTGTTTCGATCCTATACCTGGGGGGCTGGGAATTTCCGGTGTCGGTCACCTGGATCGCGAGTTTACTCAGGGTTAGTGAAGATACCGCCTGGCTCCAAGTGATTACCGCCGCCATTGGCATCATGATGACCTTGTTTAAAGCCTATGCTCTGGTCTTTACTGCCATCTTGTTGCGGTGGACAGTACCTAGAGTTCGTATTGACCAGCTTTTAGATTTTGGGTGGAAGTTTTTATTACCCGTTTCCCTTGTCAATCTGCTATTAACTGCTGCGTTAAAACTGACCTTTCCGGTTGCCTTTGGTGGCTAGTCTAACGGTTGAAAGACTGTTTTCTTCTGGCTTCTTCCCCCTTACTATTGACACCTGTCGATTATTTCAGAGGTTTCCTCCATGCTAGGTTTTCTAAAACAAATTGGCGACTACGCGAAGGATAGTTTTCAAGCAGCCAAGTACATTGGTCAGGGGTTGTCGGTTACCTTTGAACATATGGGGCGTCGTCCTGTTACGGTTCAATATCCCTACGAAAAGTTGATTCCCTCTGAACGATTTCGGGGCAGAATTCACTTTGAATTTGATAAGTGTATAGCCTGCGAGGTTTGTGTACGGGTATGCCCGATTAACCTTCCGGTGGTTGACTGGGACTTTGACAAAGCAACAAAGAAAAAGACCCTTAAACACTACAGCATTGATTTTGGTGTGTGTATTTTTTGCGGTAATTGTGTTGAATATTGCCCCACCAATTGCCTCTCCATGACCGAAGAGTACGAGTTGGCAGCCTACGATCGCCACGAGCTAAATTATGACAACGTAGCCTTGGGTCGGCTTCCCTACAAGGTTACTCAAGATGCCATGGTGACCCCCTTACGAGAACTGGCCTATTTGCCTAAGGGAGTTATGGACCCCCACGACTTACCTGCTAATACTCGCCGGGCTGGTAAATTACCCCAGGAAATTCTTGAGGAGACGGCCACCCCTGGTGACCCTTAACTAGTGGCGGGCGGGGAAGCAAACCTACTAAAGGAAGCACAATTAAAGCGTTTATGTTTATCAGGAGTAAAAGCGAGTGACATTAGCCCAAGGAGTTCAGCTGGTTACGTTGGCCTTGCTAGCCGCCATGATGTTGGGTAGCGCCCTGGCCGTTGTACTGCTAGACAATATCGTCTACTCAGCCTTTTTGCTAGGGGGCGTATTTATTAGCATGGCTGGTATGTATATTTTGCTCAATGCTGGGTTTGTAGCCGCCGCTCAAGTTCTGGTATACGTTGGTGCTGTTAACGTATTGATTCTCTTTGGGATCATGCTGGTAAACAAACGCCAAGCCCTACAACCCATCGCCCGAGCCTGGTTAGGCCAGTTAGTCACCGGTGGGGTCTGCGCTGGTCTATTTGCCCTGCTAACTCTGTCGGTAGTCAATACCAGCTGGGATATTTCCTCAGACACACCGGTAGGGGAAGGAGCGATCGCTGAGATCGGCAAGCACTTTTTTTCCGATTATTTATTACCCTTTGAGCTGGCTTCAGTATTGTTATTGATTGCCCTGATTGGCGCTATCGTACTTGCCCGCCGGGAATTTATTCCCGATGTTAGCCCTGGCGAACCTGAGTCTGATACTCTGCAACTACCAGAGAGACCCAGAGAGCTGGTATCTACCGCTGATCTCCGCGAATCCTAAGGCATAGGGGAGAGATTAGGGGTTAGCTAGCTAGCGGCTTAAGGTAAGTTTGACCGCCGACTCAAGTGTTAATTGCCTTCTTATTGGTCTATCGATTGTTATCCTTGTTTATCAGATTGGACTATGCGACTTGAATACTTTTTGTTAGTAGCCGCCGCCCTCTTTTGTATTGGCATCTATGGACTGGTAACCAGTCGCAATGTAATTCGGGTGTTGATGTCCATTGAGCTGATGCTGAATGCGGTAAACCTTAATTTAATGGCCTTTTCTAACTATCTAGATCCAGTCGGCATTAATGGCCAGGTTTTCGCTGTTTTTGTAATCAGCATTGCAGCGGCAGAGGCTGCAGTTGGGCTGGCTATTGTGCTATCAATCTATCGTAATCGCGACACTATCGACATGGAACAATTCAATCTACTAAAATGGTAGATTAGAGTGAGCCTAGGGGGTAGATTTAGTTAGAATCCAGAGCGGCCCGAGGGTTAGGCAATGTTGATGCATGACTATTCTGCACCGGTCGGTCTTGAATATGATGGTACCGCTTAGTTGTGCAACTTAATCAGGTCATTATTGTTCATAAGGCTAGAAATCGGCTGAGTCAGAAATGGGCAGAAACCTGTGCCCACCAGTTAGAGGCGATGGGTAGTCGGGTGTTGAGGGGTCCTAGTGGTCCCAAAGATAATCCCTATCCGGTTTTTCTGGCCTCGGTTAACCAGCCTATCGACCTGGCGATTGTTTTTGGGGGCGACGGTACAGCGCTGGCCGCTGCTCGCCATCTGGCACCCGAAGATATTCCTATTTTAGCGGTCAACATTGGCGGCCATTTGGGCTTCTTGACCGAAACCTCTACACAAATGGAAAGTACGGAGGTGGTATGGGACCGGCTGCGGGGCGATCGCTTTGCTATCCAGCAACGCATGATGTTGCAGGCGCAGATTTTCCATGGCGGGGCAATGGAACGAGAAGCCGCCAGCGACACCTTTCTAGCCCTGAACGAAATGACCATTAAACCAGCCTCCTCCGATCGCATGATAACCTCTACCCTGGAAATGGAAATCGACGGGGAAGTGGTGGATCAATACCAGGGAGATGGCCTGCTGATTAGTACTCCAACCGGCTCTACCGGATACACCGTGGCCGCTGGGGGACCGATCATTCATCCGGGTATGAATGCAATCGTGATTACCCCCCTATGTCCCCTTAGCCTCTCCAGCCGTTCTATTGTGTTGCCCCCCGGCTCGGTGGTTAGTGTGTGGCCCCTGGCCGATCCTGACCTCAGCACTAAACTCTGGACCGACGGCGTGTTGGGTACGGCGATCTGGCCAGGTCAGCGAGTTGATGTGCGCAGTGCCAGCCATGTCAGCAAATTTATTATTCTTCGTCAGGACTATTCCTACTACAGTACCCTACGACAGAAACTTAGTTGGGGCGGTAGCCGCACCTGTTTTTCTGACAACAACCGCAATTAGGCCAGGAGCTGACCAGGGGATCCGGCTCCACCATCGTCAGCGAGCGGCTATGGGAGCTTAACTGCTTTGATGTTGAGAACCCTAGCCGACATCGACAGCCGTTGGCCAGCCCCTGCCGTGCTATGCTGCAACAGTCTCTATCGGTGCTAGCGAAGATCAGCCGCTAGCGGTAAGGGGGAAAGTCTGGTGTAAGTCCAGCACTGTTCCGCAGCTGTAAACGCTTTTCCATGGCGCAGGCGTACCCTGTGCCGCCATCATCAAACCAGAAAAGCCTGAGTCAGAATGCCCGCCGGTAGGTTTGAGCCTGGTCCACGCTGTCGCCTACGCCAAGAGGCAGCGGTCAGCACCCAGGTAACCTGTGATCTAACCCTCTATCTGCGAGATACAGATGATGAATTGGTTGAAAGACTATACTCCCCGCCCAAGTCGCTTACTGCGGCGCCTGCTGATTGGTGCCTCAATTCTCACCTTACTGGTGCTGGCGTCTCCCGCCCTGGCCCACCATCTGATGGGGGGGAGGGTTCCTGAGTCAGCGTTGGCAGGATTTATTTCAGGTCTGGCCCACCCTCTGATCGGTCTGGACCATGCTGCTTTTATCGTGGCCCTAGGGCTACTGGCAGCGACTAAACCCCGCGGGCTGATCATGCCTATCGCCTTTGTCGTCATGGCCATGGTGGGTACGGCTGCCCACCTAATGAACCTCACCCTGGTGGGAGCAGAATGGGGAATTATGGCCTCTCTGGTCAGCTTCAGCCTGCTATTGGGGCTTGGTCAACAGATTCCTCTGGTGGCTGTCGTGATGCTGACGGCCCTGGCTGGTCTTTGCCATGGTTACGGTTACGGAGAGTCTATTTTTGGGGCCCGCTTGGAGCCCTTAATCAGCTACTTGGCGGGCTTTACGGTGATTCAACTAGGGATTTCCCTGGGAGCCTATTGTCTGGCTCGGGTCAGCCTGGGGGCCCGTTCGCTGGCTCCAGAGTCGATCAGCTCCAGGCTCAGCACTGCTGGCTGGATTTTGTCTGGAGTTGGGCTAGCCCTGATCTACGGTCAGGGAGTGGAGGCCCTATTAACCCATTTCCAACCCTAGGGTCTCAACAGCCGGTTATACGCCCTGCACTCAGGGGGCTTTCCGCCCCCTGGGCTTGCCCCCTGACCGCCATCATTTAAATATCGATAAATAAATATCGATAACAACAAACACTCTACAGCATCATTCCAACTGTAGAAGGAGGGGCTATGGCTAGAGTATGGTGGTCACCAATTTGGGAATTAGAGTTAGCCGCCGTCCAGGGGCAGCAAAATGGCGTGATGACAGCCGTGAATCCTTTCGGGATCTCTGACTCAGGGCGACTGCAGGTGACCTCAATTGAAATTCAGCAGACCCCAGAAGCTCTACTGGTGACAGCCTTCTTTCCGGGAGTAGACCCCACTACCGTAGAGGTACAGGCCACCCAGCGATCGCTAACCTTTCTGGGACATCAGCCCATCCCCTATCTCTATGGTGGAGCCATCAGACCTTTCCACCAGTCCTTGGCTCTGCCAGCCGCGGTTTGGCACAGGCACATCCAGGTCAGCTATCAAACTGGGGGAGCCCTGGTGGTCACCCTACCCCGGCAAACTGGTTTCTGGAGACGCCTGACAGCGATGGCAGGAGCCTGGCAAGAAGGGATGATAAGCCACCTTAATCGTCGGCTTAATCAGGTAAAAAAACGATTGGGTCAGCGCTTACGACGGTGGAGCGATCGCCTGTTGGTTGGAGCCTATTTAGACCCATAAACTGTCCTCAGACCAGGGTAGGCCGAGCGGTTAACTACCCCCAGCTAGAAGCCTGACTTTAATCCCCATGATTTTTCACCCCACCAAAATCAGAAATCTAAAACCTAGCTTAGAAAGAAACTCTGGGGTAGGCGATCGAAGAGAAACTAAACCATGAGATAGTAATTTGCTGACTCCCTCAGTCAGCCCTAGTCACCCTCTGCCGTACCTACCTAAATCAGATTTACCATTCTCGATTTTGACGATTTTCTCAAGCATAAGTATGCCTATATCGCCATTGGCGACTTTAAGCCTGGTTGCTTTTCTGAAGCTCGACAACTCTATGAAAAGGCCGTTGTTACCTATAGCAACGGTTTTCAAGGAGCCTACCTGATGCAAGAAGCGGGGACTGACCGCGGTATTGCCATCATTCTTTGGGATAATGTAGAAACCATGGGCGAACATCAAAATACTGTTTATCAACAAACTCTGGCTAAAATCGCCCACCTATTTATCGCTCCTCAGACAACGGCGTTCTATGAAGTCTGTAGTGAGATTGGCCTACGCCCCTTAGGAGCCAGTCAGCCCTAAGGGATGTTAGGCCATCGCCAGCTAGAGATCAGGGGGTTGACCCTTGCCTGAGGTTTCTACAGCCAGGTGTGGCTAGCCCCCCTTGACCAGGGTAGACCCCAACCCGTTCATCTACTGTTTGCAGGCTTAAGCTATCCTGCCTCGATCAACCCCTGTCAGTGTGTCAACCCTTTCCCCTATAGATTTATGGCCAAACCCAAGCCCACCCAGGCCCACCTTTCCCGCACTATTGCCAAGCATCAATCGGAGTTCTTTAAACAACGAACTCGTAATTCCATGGAGTATTACATGGGAGCTAAACTCCTGGAGGTGGGGGTGAATCCTAAACATACCATTTACCGATGGAGCTCCCAAATCCAAGGGGATCAAGAGACTATAACCATCAGCGCCTACTGGGGGGAATCCCGGCAGACCCTGGAGGCAGAAGACTCCTAGGGAGCCCTGTTATCCCCCAGATGGGCCAAGCGATCTTTAGTCCAGGCCTGCTGTAGAGCAATCAGTTCATCGCGATGGGCCGTAATTTGTAAAACCTGAGATGCTGAAGAGTCGGCCCCGACATCTGAGCGCAGAGTTAGCCTGATATGCTCTTCTCGCCCAGCTCGTTGCCAGTAGAACCAGCCTGCGGCAGGGGCCAGCCAGATCAGCCCAAGGAATAGCAGCCCATTTTGGGGAAATAAACTGGCCAAGACCAGGGCAAGGCAAAGACAGCCTACCGCCGCAAGAACGGTGAGGAATCCAGCCAGAAACCAGCTAGGCCTGACCATACCGGTAAATTGCAGACTAGCCTCCATGGGCTCAACACTCTGGAGTTGGTAGGCTCGCCCCTGAAAATAACGAGTCAAGGCTTGCATAGTCAATTCGGGAGCCTCTGGGGCAACCAAATCCAGGGTTTCTGTACGGTCTTTGGTAGAGGCTCGAATAAAAAAGAATAACCCTACCATCAACAGCAGGGTTAGAAATAACGTGGAGTAAGTGGTGGTTGAATTCACAGCGATGGGCAAGGGTGAGTGGACTTCCCTGATAAGAAACGAATTACGGTTGAGGCGCTGGCGACATCATACCCGGCGGTTAGCAAGGGAGTTACAACTCGTTTGCTAGTCCTATTTGCTAGTCCTGTTTGCTAATAATGGGAAACGGAGACTGCCTCAGCTTGGGTGTAGCCCACCAGTCTGGAGTGGCCCATGTAGGATTTCCACAGTTCTGAGAGTTCCTCGGCCTGCAGACGCCAATCAGGATTGAGACGATACATGCGCCGGGGCCGCCCTCTTCCTTCTACCTTTTTCCAGTAGCCGTCTACGGCGCCTTCGTCTTCGAGAAACTTTAAGGCGCTGTAGAGCACGGTATCGGAAAGACGATAGTGGGGATACTGCTGGCTCAGGCAATGAATTAGTTCAGTGCCATAGGAGTCCTGTTGCAGTAAAACGTTGAGAACGTAGCATACCGCTAACTCTTTGTTCAGGTAAATCGGGGGTGGATCCTCGAAAAACTGGTGGATATCCTCAAACTTCATGGGATTACTCCGATAGCGATGGGCGGTCTTAATTCGTGCTGAATTTATACCTCTAATTTTAGGTGCAGGTGATCCCCGCCGTCCTATTTCGGGGTCAGATAGTAATCAGCTGACATTTTTTTTAGTGATTATTAAATATTTGTTATAGGCAATGATTTTCTCTTGGCAAAATTATTACGCTAGGTGTCAGATTATGGTCTAAATCGCTACAGCCCCAGCCGATTGGAGGGAGGGGAGGTCCTAACTGACTGGCGATCTCGACTGGCTGGATTCGCTCTCTGTCAACACCATAGATCCGGGGGACAGCGGGGTGACTTAGCGGCCCCCCGGCCCCTGGCCAAAGTCGTTGGTATTTAATAGAACAGTGCCCTGGTCCAGGGCCAGAATGTTGATCTGCAATGGTCCAGCAGTGTAGATATTGGTAGCGGTCACCACCTGTAGTTCCAGGGTGCGGTTAGCTTGTTTGACAGCGCTTAGAAACTTCAACAGGGTATCAGTACGGTTGTCACCGATTTCGAGTTTATCGTCAACGATACCGTCCTGACGGGCTCTAAATTGGGCCGAAGCGAGGAGCAAGTTGAGGCTTTCTACCAGACTGCGATCGCTCAGTGGAAGCCTGTCCAGGTTAACCGTAGCCAACCGCTGGCCTTGACTGTAAACCTGTTGATTGGCAGTGGCATCGACAAACACTTGAATGCAGGGGTCTCCCCCTTTAATCACGCAGGCCTCGCCAGTTACGTAGTTGGCAGCAGACAACAGACGAACTATGTATTCTTGTCCATTAGCTAGGCGATCGACTAAGCGCTGCACCTCCTGGCGAGAAATCAAAATCACCTGTTGATCAGAGGACCGACCAGGGGCAATGGCCTGAATAGCTCGCCGATTAGCCTCATATAAAAAGCGATCGATAATATCTCTAGCCTGTTGGCGATTGTCTACCTGTACCAGGCCCGACAACAGGACTTGATTGCGCCCCAGGGCGATATTACCGCGAAATAAGCCTTCGTATTGACTTTGCAGCTCCGCCACCCGCTCCTCTAATAAGGCTTGCTGAGACTCCAACTCGCGAAGACGGCGCTCGCGATCGAGAATCTCCCGGTCGCGATCGGCAATCACCTGGTCAAGCGCCTTAATGGATTGATCGCGGCGGGCAATCTTAGCGCTAATGGCGGCTTGCTGCTGCTTGAGGCGATCGCGCTGAGTACGCAAAAAGTCGGTGGCATGGCGCAGGCTAATGGCCTCTTGGGAGACCCCCACCAGTTGCTGGCGAGTCTGACGCAGTTGCATCTGGGTGCGGGCCTGTTGATCCCTGGCCCGATTGAGCGACTGGTTAATTTTTCCCAATCGAGACAGGGCTCGCTGGCGTTCGGTGGCCGCCGCCGCCAGATCAGCCTTAACCCTTTCCTGGGCAGCCAGGGCCTTACTTAACTGGGTCTGGGCACTGGTCAGATCGTTCTGAATTTTGCCCAGTTCAAATACGCCCGTCCGTAACTGGCTGCTAATGCCAAATAAAATCCCCAGGGTAGAGGCTGAAATAATACTACCGGTAGCGATACTGACCAGGGTGGCGGTTTGCCGGGGACGCAGGTTAAACAGGCTCAAGCGGGCCTTGCCCACCCGCATACCAATGCGATCTCCCAGGGTAGCAATGCCGCCCCCCAGTAACAAAACCGCAAGTATCAACACGTAGCCAGAAACCATCCCCGCGCTATCCGTCTATATTTCCGCCTTCACTCTACTGCAAGATTTTCAGTCTTGGCCCCAGAGCCAGGCCATCGCCCCGCCACCGCACAGTAGCCAGAGCCGGTCTAGTCACCAGCAGGCCATAGCAACTTGATCGCCAATAGAGCAAAGCCCACTGCGGCAATTCCCTTAACCAGGCGTTCCGGCAACAGTTGAGCCGTTCCTTCCCCCAGCAATACGCCCAGCAGACTGGTCAAAATCAAGGCTGCCGCGGTGCCCAGAAAGACCGCCTGGGGTACTTTAGACTGTCCTCCCAGGGCAATGGCGGCCAGTTGACTTTTATCTCCCAATTCAGAAATAAAAACCGCGGAGAAACTCAAAAAAAGCAGGTTCCAATCCATAGAAAGCAGCCGTAGAGGGTTAGAGGTGGGCGATATCCCAGAGCAACCAGAGGGTAATAGCCAGTAGCAGAGTGCCGGCCATGGTGTTTAAAGTTTGGGGCGAAACCCGGCGGGCTAGCCACTGCCCTAACCAAACTCCGATCAAACTGGTAGCAACCAGGGCGGCGGCAGCTCCTACAAATACGACCCAGGGAGACTCGGCCTGGGCACTAATTAAAAGGGTTGTCACCTGGGTTTTATCTCCTAACTCCGCCAGAAAAATAGTTGCAAAGGTAGATATAAAAACTCGCCAAAAGCTGGCAGCCGTCACAGCTTCAGCAACTGGCGTGGCGACCTCAGGGGGAGATTCGGAACTAGACACAATACATATACCCTCTTAAGCTGGGGCCAGACTACCGGTCGACAGCCTGGTTAAACCGACCCATCTCTAGACTAGCTTCACCGTAGATATCACCAATGTGCTCCCGACAGCAGTCGATCGCAAAGTCATTGAGGTCTGCCGCAGCGATGTTAAACATCGCCCTAAAGGTCTGGGGGGTGACCCGACAAAAATCGGGACGATGATCGTAAATGGTGCACAACCGCTGGTCAGCATCGTAATGAACACACCAGCCTGCCGGTCCTACCAAGCCCATGTACTGATCAATCTGGGCTGGAGTTAAATAATTCTCCAACTCAGGGCGCTCCTCTGGAGCCAGAAAACAACAGGCTCCGCAACTCTTAACACACTGCCAGGTAGCCATAGACAGACCGGTAAAACCTTGCCTTAGCATTTTATTAAGTTATCTAAAATATACTGCCTGTGAACCGGTAAAATAACACATTGAGGAAGATGTCATCTATTTTGGTCTGTGTTGGGAGGCTTTATGAGCTTTTTGAGTAACATTAATTTTGAGCTTATCGCCCAGCTAATGATGCTGGCTATGATTGTTATTGCGGGCCCGGTGATTGTATTTTTGCTATTTTTACGGGGGGGAGACCTTTAGCACCGGTCCTGCTCCCCTGGCCGAATTAACGTGATACCGCAGGTCTGCTCCTAGGACCTGGAAGTTTCAGCCATGGCGGTCTGGCTATAGTGGTGTATTAAGTCCTGGCAAGGTTGTGGTGCCCCTTGGGCTTAGGACTGGTTCTGGAGCGGCCAAACCAACCATGGAGGCGGCCTGCCCCAGACCTATCCTTGAGATTGCTACAGATCGGCCCCTAGGGCTGACCAGCGCTGCCTGAGAATAGATTCGGCGATCGCCAGGTCACCGGGGGTGGTCACCTTCAGGTTAGTGTCCTCCCCTGGCACCACATAGACAGGCAGGTGACAATGTTCAAACAGGGCGGCATCGTCGGTCACCGTCCAACCTTCAGCCAAGGCGTGTTGATGGCATTGTTTCAACAAACTCACATCAAATCCCTGGGGTGTTTGGGCCACCCATAGCTGCGATCGCTCCGGTGTAGAACAAATTTGGCGGGCATCGTCGACCACCTTAATGGTGTCCTTCACAGGTACGGCGGCAATACAGCCCTGGTAGGCGGTCAGGGCTGTGGCACAGCGGTTAAATAAATCAGGGGTAGCCAGACAGCGGGCACCATCGTGGATCAGCACCTGGGTAGCCTCCCCGGGTAGCCCCAGCAATCCGTTATAAACAGACTGCTGGCGGGTGTCGCCGCCGGTAATAAACTCGACGGGTTTACTCAGACCCAGGGTAGTAACCCAGGTTTCTAGATCTACGCGATCGCCAGGTTGACAAATTAATCCAATCCACCCGATCGCCTCTGCCGCCGCCGCTGACACCAGGGTCCAGGCAATAATCGGCTTATCCAGCAGGGTCAGCAGCACCTTATTGCGGTTAGCACCCATGCGTCGTCCCAGCCCTGCAGCCGGAATCAAAAGGTGTACACATTTCATAACTTGCTCAAGGGGATGGAGGACGTAAGGTGGGTATTAAGTCTTCCCCTATGGAAAGATTTAATTTATTTTGCCTGATAGATAACCCTAAATTCTGGTCAGGTTCCATTACAATAGCTTGCGAACAAGCATGGACGTTAATTATGCGGGTACTGGCTCTTGTTCCGGGGGGAATAGAACGCCAACTGGAGTTTTTCCCCTTACTCAGTCACATTAAAGATAGATTGGCATCAGCCGAAATTACCGTTGTTGCTGACCCCAACGCCCAGCCAGCCTATACCCTATCGAAGGCTGTCAAAGAGGTGATTCCCTATAGCTTTGGGGCTGCCAATAGCCCAGCTGACTGGGCTAACCTTTTGGGCATTTTGCGCGATCGGGAATTCGAGGTGGTCATCACCCTAACCCAGTCCTGGTTTCTGGGACTGTTACTGTGGCTGAGTGGCATTCCCATGCGGATTGGTTACGGGGGCGGAGGCAATGGTTTATTGCTCACCCATGCCATCGATGGGTCCAGCTCATCAGGCTATGGCCCGTTACTGACCCCCCTCAACCTAACTACCCAGTTATCGCCTCCAGTCATTAACCTCCCCCAGGCCGACCTCAAACGGGCCACCGCAGTCCGCCAGAAAGCTAGTCTGGATAGCGGTTACGTGGCCATTTATCCAGGCTGCTTGCCTGGGGGCGATAGCTATCCAACGGAAAGCTGGATCATGCTTGTGGAAGACTTTCAGCAGCGACAGCCCAACCTACCCTTGGTACTGCTGCAAACCTCCGAATCAGTAGAGGAGATCGCTCGCCTCAAGCAGGCCATGCCTAACCTAACCGTACTGGTACCAGAAACCCTGGGACAACTGGCAGCCTTGATTGCCAGTGCTAATTTAGTTATTGCTGTCAATCGCTATCCACTATTTCTAGCAGCAGCCCTGGGGGTTTATGCAGTGGGCTTAACCACCGATTTAGACGGCCCTACCCCGAGCCAGGCTGATCGACTGGTCATGATCGCCTCCGATAATACCGAACTAGCAGGGATTCAGCCCGCAACCATCATCAAAAAAGTCTGGAACGAATAGGCAGGTATTGACAGTGGATAAGATTAAAGACCAAACCCATCGGGTGATGCAGTTAATATTTTCTAGAGACACAGCCGACATTTATCAAAAGACCCTGAGCCGTAGCTGGGAGATTCTCAGGGAGGCTGGTCTTTTAATCTGGTTAGTCATCTGTCTGGTGCTTGTAGGCGGCGAGTGGTTTTATCGAAATTCTATTCGGCTAGGTAGTCAAACCCGCAGCTGGTACCAAAATCTCACCACCGGGTCAGGGGGGGCCGATATAGATGCGGCTGAATCGATGGGTAACACCGGCCAGGCCTTGCTGAATAGGCTGAGATCGGCAGCCCTTTACCTGCTAGAACAAGCCCGCCAGCAGTTAGCCATGGGCGATCCAGGGGCAGCACCAGCCGCCGATCAGCAGCCAGACCAACCGGTATCTACCCCTACGCCCCCCATAGTCAATTCCTAGGGCCTCAGAGCCCGGTTACCGCCTGGCTACTACCCCAGGCCAATAGGGTAATCTTCTCCACATCCAGGGCAAAGGGCCCGGGCCTAAAGTGGGGATTAAGCTTTTGGTCATACTCAAATTTGCTCAGCATCAGTTGTAAGGAGCAGATTGTAGCCGCAGTCAAGGGCGGTGCCTGAGGTTTGCTCTTGGCCCGAAATAGAGGCGTTAGCTGAGCAAAGGGGATAGTAATGGTAACCCAGGTGTCAGCCACCGTATCAAAGCTGTAGCCGTAGGCGATAGCGTCCCAGCCCGGTTGGTCTCGCAAGAAAAACTTGTAGCGTTGGCCGTCTCCCCGCACCCGCAGACAAAGCCCCTGGGCCGCAGCTAGATTCAGAGATGGCTGAAAATTACGCGTCCGGATGGAAGCAAACCCCCCGCCCTTGTCCGTAGACACCAAGCCAGTAAAGCGGAGATAGTGATCCCCGGCTACTGCCTGGCTTTGGCTGACACCGCCCATCACCACGTCATCTAGAGCGCCCCATAGGGCAAGGGCCTGCCTGGGCGGCTGGGTAAAGTCAAACAATACCCCATCCTGGGGCTGGGGTGGGGTGGCCCCCTGGGCCCCTGAAATCATGGTTTGCCACCAACTAATAATGGGAACAACATCAAAAAATCGCAGAACCTCTATAAAACGACCAAAATCCCAGTTGCGATTGCCAGGGGTCATCAGGTTTTACCTCCCTTCAACTCAAACTTAGCCATCTGGGTTCTTCTCAGGCACCATCAAGTCAGGCCAGGGTAAACTCCCTAGGGGTCTGATTATCCTATTGTGCCCTATGGCCGGATGGGTGGTAGCTTAGGAAAGTATGATTGATCAAATCCAGTGTTGCTATGGTTAATTCAACCACACCCATTCGAGTGTTTATTTGTGGGTCAGCCCTGCGGGGACAGCCTGATAACCACAACTTGCAATCAGCAGAATTCCTGGGGGCAGCCCAAACTCAGCCGTTTTATCGTTTACACTCCGTTGACAATGGCTGGCACCCTGGCATTTATAGGACGGAGACTGACGGCATAGCGATTCCTGGGGAGATCTATGCCCTCACCACCGAACAGTACGATCATCTTAATGCCAGCGAGCCTCCCCATCTGTACCCGGCACCGGTGGATCTGGCCGATGGTAGCCAGGCGATCGCCTTTCTCTATCCTGAAGAGTTAATCATTGCCCACCATTGGCCCGATATTTCCGCCTATGGCGGCTGGGCCGCCTACAAAGCCGCCACCCCCAGCGATCTCTAACCCTCCTGTTTGAGGGTAGACTGACGGTGGGCCAGGGCCAGTTGATAGTACTGCTGAGCGTGTTCCAGAAGCGTTTGCTGCTGTTCTGGGGTCAGGCTGCGCACCCTTTGGGCCGGTACACCCATAACCAGAGACCCGGGCGGTACATCCTTGGTGACCACCGCTCCCGCTGCAATCATGCTGCCGCTTCCCACCCGCACGCCGTTGAGGATCACAGCCCCAATCCCCACCAGACTACCCCGTTCAACCTGGGCGCTGTGAATCACAGCCCGGTGACCAACGGTGACGTAGTCTTCCAGGATTGTAGGGTAGCCCAGATCACCATGTAAAATGGCACCGTCCTGGACATTGCTGTAGGCACCCACCCGGATAGCTTCTATATCTCCCCGGAGAATGGCTCCGTACCAAACACTACAGCCCTTTGCCAGGCTGACATGACCCATTACCGTAGCGTTGTCGGCAACAAAGGCGGCGGCGCTGAGGTCCGGGCTGGGCCAGACCAGGTTCACAGGTAATAATTCCATAGAGCCTATCTACTTACGACTAAATTCCTGGGACGGTTCTGCTTCACCCTATCAAACCTGGCTACGGCTATAATACGGCTACAGTATATTTACCGCCTGATTACCCATTACCAGTAAGGGTCTGGTCCAGCCCCATGGTTAATTTTCCCTTGCCCTACCCGGTCTATGGCCCAGAGATTCAGTGCCCTCACTGCCGTCAACCGATTCCAGCCCTGACCCTCACTGACACCTACCTGTGTAGCCGTCATGGCGCCTTTGAGGCTAATGCTGAGACTAAGGAGTTAGTCCATGTGCAGTCAGGGCGGCATTGGCGTTGCTGGGATGGAGAATGGTATCGCCAACATACCCATCCTGACGGTATTCGATTTGAGATTCATGAAGCCCTAGATCGATTGTATACCCAGGGATACCGCGCCACTCGGGTAGTTATTGCTGAGCGTTATCAGGACCTGGTAAAGAGTTATCTGGAGCGCAGCTCCCCCTGGCGGGGTGAAGCAGAATCAGGCGGAGTTGCCAAGCTATACGGGTTACCGGTGGAGTTCAGTCCGGCTGCCGACCAGGATCCCCAATGGGAGGTGATCAATTTCAGTCTAGAGAAGGAACCGGGCATCCCGATTCGTTATCCCTATTTCCGTCTATTTGAGTGATGCTGCACCATAGTTCGATTCGTACCCAGGATATCCATCGGGCCATGGCCTTTTATGAAGGACTAGGGTTCGCAGTAGAAGTGCGGTTTACGACGGGTATGACCCTGGCCTGCTGGTTACAGGGCTTGGGAACCCGGTTGGAATTGATTCAGGTACCAGCTCCTCGATCGGCAGCCGATGCCTTTGAAGACGAGCATTACACCGGTTATTATCACCTTTCCTTTGATCTAAGCGATCAGGTGACTGGCCTATCCGATTGGCTAGACCAGCTTCGAGAACAGTTCAGAACCAGCGATCGCCCATTCACTTTAAAGGTATTGCTGGAGCCCTGTCAGCAGATCATCGGAGATCGCGTTTATGAAGTCACTTTTCTAGCCGATGCCGATGGCCTACCCCTGGAATTTTTGCGCCAGCTGGGCCCACTGCAGCGGTGAGTCCAGCTACCCTCTAGACTCACCGCCATAGTCGCCCTAATCCTGGTTCGAGGGAGATTCGGAATCGTCTAGCACCTCGATGGTCATCGGCTTGGTGTCAGCGGGGCTAGGGGGTGGGGTGACCTGCTGGTAGGCCAGGCTGACCAGCGATCTCAGACCCTGAATCAGAGGTTGAAAGGGACGATAGCGATCCCCATAGGTTTGGGCCATGTCGCTATCAAAGCGTTGCAATTGTTCCTGTAGCTGGCCGATCACATCGGCGGGCAAAGCGGTTGTGCGATCGTTGGCCAGATTTAACAGTTGGGCGACCAGGTCACTCCAACTGGGAACCGGGGTATCAGCCGCAGCCTCAGGGGCTGCAGAGGCATCAGTGGCTGCCGAATCGGCCAGGGGCTTAAATTGCTCAATCACATCGGCCAGGGATTGACGACCCAGGGATTCCACCTCCAAGGTGCCATCCTTGAGTTCAGAGAAGGTGGCGTTAGCCGCACCTTGAAGAATTTCACGGATCCGATCCAGTCGTTGACTGCCCTGCTGCTGAGCCTTTTCCCAATCAGCCTTGACTTTGTCTTGAACACTATGGGTCATGGTATTCCTCCTTAAAGAACGTGAACACAACCTTGATGTCAAATCATTCCGGGGGCAGGCCCCTGCCGACTAGCTCTGGAGCAGCGGCTAGCCCCGAATTGTCGCTAACCTCAACCCAAAAAGACTTACCTGGTCTGAAAAAAATCCCGCCGCCGATCCACTAACAGTTGAGTCACTTCAGTAACCGCAAGGGTGACCAATACACTATCGTCGATCCAACCTAAAATTGGAATCCAATCTGGAGCTAGATCCAGCGGACAAATCATATACAGTAAGGTCCCCAACAAAACTACCCAACGATAGCGGGTATTGCGGATTAACTGGCGATACCAACCCATAATGGCTGGAGTAAACAGCCCTTTTTTCATGACCATCTCCCTGGCGTTGACAGTTCTATTGTGTCAGAGCCAGAAAAATTGTCCAGGTAGAGAAAACCCTTGATATAGGCTGGTTTTCCACCGTATTGACCGCATCGGGAAAACCGTAAGCCCGGGTTTTACCAGGCCCTCAGCTGGCTACAGAACCCGGCGTGCGATGGCCCGCTGCGCTGTCCAGACCCCTGCCACAACCAAGGCAGCCAACCAGAGTCCACCGCCAGTCTGGACCCGCCCCGCCAGTAAACACCATCCTCCCAATCCCGCCAAACCAAGGCTACAGGCCGCCACCGCCCTTAACATTTGCCGCAGCGCCTGTTGAGTATTGGCCACCTGGTTAGCCAGATCGGTCGCGGGGGGCAGGCGGTTAAGGGTGGTACTAGCCACCTGAAAAGCTTCGTAGTCAGCCAGACTAACCTGATAGTAAGTGCCCAGTTCCTGGTCCCGCAGGGAGGGCACGCTACGCAGCCCAAATTGTCTGGCCTGGGCAATGGCAGCGCGAATCTGGCGCTGGCTAGCGGCTGGTCCCAGGGTTTCAAAGACTAATTGCCGGTAGGTACCGGTTTTGGCCATGGCCAAAACTTGAGCAATCAAATCTAAGTTAAGGGCGGGTGGGCTTGGCATAGGCTGCTCCAGAGTCGCTCTAGCTAAGAGTTAACCCATCAGCCAGTAGGCTAGTACAGCACTGCCCAGGGGTACGGTCAGGTTATCAAAACCATAAAAGGAGAGGGTTTCCAGGGCGGTAGCGGCGATCGCCACCAGCACAGCGGTGATCAACACCTGCCCACTCCAGCCACTGGCCCCACTCAAAACCCCTAAACAGGTGAGAAAGGTAGCTACAGCCATAATTAGACTCCCTTCCCAACTTTTCTGACTCCCTAAAACCCGGTAAGGGTGGCGACCAAATCGCTGCCCCCCCAGGGCGGCCAAGCCATCTCCCCAGGTCATGGTGAGAATGCCCAGGCTAGCGAATTGGGGCAATTTCGGCGGCCAGAAGGCCAGGGTCAACAGGCCCATGCTGAGGGCGTAGAAAAAGGTGCCTAAACTGTGGCGGCCCACCCCATTGATGCCCGGTAAAATCGGGTAATGATAGGAGATCAGGGCTACCCCACTGAATATCAGCGAGGCTGTCACGCCCATCCAGGTGGGGGTATCCAACCACCAGGCCAGCAAAATCACCTGGCCAGCCCCAATGTGAACCACTTTGCGGGTCACCTCGGTGCCGACTGGAGTATATCGCCGCAGCCCTTCGGCGATCGCCCCCACCAGCCCCAACCAGGCTAAAACCATTAGGATTTGCATAGCGGTGGTAACCATCAGGGTAGGGGAAGTAGGTATAGTGAAATGGGACTTTTAGACCTTACTACACGAACTTCCTATGGGAACATATAAACGGGTATTACTTAAACTCAGCGGCGAGGCCCTCATGGGTAATCTTGCCTACGGTATTGATCCTCAGGTGGTAGAAGCGATCGCCGCCGAAGTTGCCGAGGTAGTCCGGGCTGGCATCGAAACAGCGATCGTGGTGGGGGCAGGCAATATTTTCCGAGGCATTAAGGGATCCGCCGCCGGCATGGACCGGGCCACTGCCGACTACATTGGGATGATTGCCACGGTGATGAACGCCATGACGCTGCAAGACTGCCTGGAACGAATTGGTATTCCCACTCGAGTGCAAACCGCCATTGCCATGCAGGAAGTGGCTGAACCCTATATTCGCCGCCGCGCCATTCGCCACCTGGAAAAAAATCGGGTGGTTATTTTTGGGGCAGGGTCTGGCAATCCTTTTTTTACCACCGACACCACCGCCGCCCTCAGGGCCGCCGAAATTAACGCTGAAGTGGTCTTCAAGGCCACTAAAGTTGACGGAATCTACGACTCTGATCCTAAAATTAATCCGGATGCCCGGCGCTATCGCACCCTGACCTATGGTCATGTGCTGCAACACGACTTGAAGGTAATGGACAGTACAGCCATTGCCCTTTGCAAAGATAACCACATCCCGATTATGGTATTTGACCTATCTACCGCCGGCAATATTCAGCGGGCGCTAATGGGTGAATCGATTGGCACAATTGTAGGAGAATCCTTTGATGTCAGCTGATGATATTTTGCTAGAGACCGAAGATCAAATGCAGAAGGCGATTGAAGCCAGCCAGCGAAATTTCAATACAATTCGCACCGGGCGAGCCAACGCCTCCCTGCTAGACCGTATCGAAATTGAGTACTACGACGTCCCCACTGCCCTCAAGGCCTTGGCTAATATCTCCACCCCCGATGCCAGTACGTTGATGATTCAGCCCTTCGATGCCAGCACCCTGAGCAAAATTGAAAAGGCTATCTCCCTCTCTGACGTCGGACTTACCCCCAACAACGACGGTAAAGTTATTCGCCTCAACATTCCAGCACTCACCACCGAGCGCCGCCAGGAATTTGTCAAAACCGCTCACAAATTGGCGGAAGAGGGCAGAGTATCCATCCGTAATCAGCGGCGTCAAGGTATCGATGGCATTAAAAAGCTAGAAAAAGCCGGTGAAATTTCCGAAGACGAATCCCGAGATTTACAGGAGGAAATTCAAAAACTAACCGATAAATATATTGCTAAACTCGACCAGGTTCTAGCCGCTAAAGAAAAGGACATCACCACTGTATAGGCATGGGAATTCCAGGGGCAAGCAGAGCTTAATTCTATGCCTAGTCTTTGCCTGCATCGGTAGAGACATCCGATTGTCACAGCCGCGTTTAAGACCATGAATAACTCCCTGATCATGCTAATTTTCCTGGTGATTTAAGGTGCTGATTCTAGTTGTTGAAGACGAAGCTGAAATTTCCCGTTTGATTCAGCTCTATCTTGAAAAAGAAGGTTTTTCCTGTCAGGTATGTGACAACGGAGAGGCAGCCCTGGCCTATCAGCAAACCCTCCATCCCGATCTAATCATCCTTGACCTGATGCTGCCCAAGTTAGACGGGTTGGAGGTGTGTGCTCGAATTCGCCAAAGTCCTGGGGTCAAGGATCCCTATATTCTAATGTTGACGGCCCGAGGGGAGGAAATCGACCGAATCATTGGCCTTTCAACCGGTGCCGATGACTACCTGATTAAGCCCTTTAGCCCCCGGGAACTGGTGGCTCGAGTGCGAGCCTTACTGCGTCGCAGCCTGCGCCACAGCCAGGACCCACCCAGCCAAAGTTATCAGACCAGTCACTTTACCATCGATCTAGAGCGCCGTACGGCCCAGCATCAGATCGCCGATGGCATCACAGAATGGCTGGATCTAACCCCCCTAGAATTCGACCTGCTATCTACCTTTATGAGCCATCCGGGCCGAGTTTGGAGCCGCCAGCATCTAATCGAAAAGTTATGGGGAGAAGATTTTTTTGGCGATGAACGGGTTGTAGATACCCATATTGCCAGACTCAGAAAGAAAATCGAGCCCGACTCATCTCAACCAACCTACATCAAGACCATTACAGGAGTAGGCTACCGATTTGAGGATGAGGCTACTACCAAGGCCCGGGGGTAGACCAGGAAATTCATAAAGTTTTGTTTGATAGGTAAATTTTTATCAAAAGCATTTTCACAAAAAAGGCCGAAACACCTTATGAACAAAGGGTTTTGACCAAACGAGTGAAAGTCCTGGGCTAAATCTATGACTTGTTGACATAGGGGAGAAACTGTAAAATTAAGTACAGAACTATCCGCAAACGTTCATCTGGAATTTAGAAGATTGACCCTCTGGGTTCTGCCTGATATTCCTAGACGGAAGTAGGGATCTTGACTCCCGAAGGAACGCACCCTGCCTTAACAGTTATGACCGTTTTTAGTGAGACAGGAGTCGTCAAATGAAATTATCTTATCGCGGCGTTCAATATAACTACGAGCCCACTTTG
The DNA here is from genome assembly GCA_018970085.1 of Cyanobacteria bacterium REEB459. GTDB lineage: Bacteria > Cyanobacteriota > Cyanobacteriia > Phormidesmidales > Phormidesmidaceae > Nodosilinea. The sequence goes on along the minus strand of JAGWXD010000006.1, from coordinate 35,672 downwards.
CTCGAAGTTCAAGAAAGTTCTAGTTTTGGTTTCTACCGTGGGCGGTCTCTGCCCTTCCCCTGTGCCAGTCATGTGCGGGCGGCCTATCCGGCGGCCAACTTGATCTATCGGGGCCAGCGCTATGCCACTACTGCGGAGGGAACACCGGTCTCCTCTGCTCTGACGATGGCACCTCAACCAGCCGTTGCTGTGCCGACTCAGTCCCTGGGGTTAGCTGGTCGGCAAGCCCGTCTGCAGCAACTGCGTCAGTCCTCTGAGGTACATCACACTAATATTGAGCGTACCCTCAACCATCGCATTGCCGTGGCCAGGGCGGCCGGGAATCAGTCCTTGATAAAAGTCCTGGAGGATGAATTGCACCAGTTGGTGTGAGCTATCTTCATCGAGCTATTTGCAGCCTCACTGGGGGCCAGTCCAACCCTGCTTCAACAGGGCTGGGTATCATAGGCTGGGCAAGTGGGGCCGTATACCACTATTGTGCTGTGGCTGGAGCAGCGCAGAAGCATCCCTGAGGATGCTTTTTTTCTGGTCCCTGTAGCTGGGAACCAGCAGAATACTGGACCCAAGCCCAATGGCTATAAAATCTGGCCTGACTGCTGTATGATGCCGGCAATACTACAGGAGTTCAGGGTGGCTCAGCGACGCTTGATTATCGAAATGGGGATGGGGGTAGACCAGCACGGGCAAGACCCAACGGTGGCGGCTATGCGGGCAGTCCGCAATGCGATCGCCCACAATGCCCTCCCTGGTGTCTGGGAAGTAGCGGGGCTGAGCCATCCGGACCAAATGATTGTAGAGGTCCAGATTGCCGTCCCCTTTCCAGAGCAAGTACGAGAACAGGATGTCCTAGCGGTGCTGCCCTTCGGCCAGAAGTCCATCAGCCTTAAGCCAGGGGGAATGGTGGTGGCGGGGCGGGCCATCCCTGAACTGGACGATAAAAACGACGATATGTACGTGGCGATCGCGGCTGTTACCGTTTCTATTCCGGTTCAGCCCGACCACTTACCCTAATCGAGTACCTCGATATCGCAGGTCTCCCTTAAAAGCGGTTTGCTGAACAAAATTAGGCATATCCCCCTGATGGCCCATCAAGATCACCGAGTCTCCCGCTGCCAGGTAGGTATCGTGACCGGGATGAATCGTCACCTCTCCGTGCTGTCGCCGCAGGGCCACAATAATAAAGGTCCCCTGACCGCGCACCTCAATATCGCCAATGGTTCGCCCAATTAGGGGGGAGTTAGACTCCACAGGCAGTTCACTCAACTGAATATCCAGTTCCGCCAAAAACTCATTCAGGCTGTGGTGCCCGTCGGTCTGAGCTAAAAAATCCACCGCCGCCGGGTGGCGAATCAGATGAGCCATGCGCAGAGCGCTAATGGTGGCCGGTAAAACCACATGATCAGCCCCAGCCAGGCGCAATTTCTTCTCCGTCGAGGGCATTTCTCCCCGGGCTAGAATCATCAATTGGGGATTAAGCTCCCGCGCCGTCAGAGTAATAAAAACATTGGCCGCGTCGCTGGGCAACACCGTCGCCAGGGAACGGGCATTGAGAATACCTGCCCCTTCCAGCACTCCCTCGTCAGTGGCATTACCCTGGTAGACCAGATAACCCTGGTCGCGAGCCATGGTAATGCGCTCAGGATCATTGTCAATAATAATAAAGGGATAGCGATCGCCCTGGAGTTTGTAGGCAACCAACTGACCAATACGGCCAAAACCACAGATAATCACGTGATCTGCTAAATTCTCGATTTCCCTACTCATACGTTTAACAGTCAAGGCCCGGCGAATTTCCCCTTCCGCAATCAGCTGCACAAACCCCGTAACCGTGTAGGCAAGGGATAGGGCTCCGGCAATGATCACAAAAATCGTAAATAACTTCAGTCCTGCCGACTGAATGGGCCTAACCTCCCCGTAGCCCACCCCAAAAACCGTAATTACCACCATGTAAAGAGCATCTAGAAAGCTCCAGCCAGCTAGAATATAGCCCCCCACCGCCAGCACTACGGTCAACAAAAAAATAAAGATACCAATAAAAATGCGCTGGAATGAGCTGGAAGAAGTCCCCATAAATAAGGCCAGACACTATAGTGGATCCCGGCGGAAGGAACATAACAAAGCCATCCAAATTATACTCCTAGCATAAGTAAAAACTATAGAACCCACGAAGGCCGGGCTCAAAAGCCCTGCCGCCACTACTGGGGGTGAATCCCCCGCCAGAGTAACTTTCCCTGACCTGTCATTAAGCTTTATCTGTATCATAATATTTACCTACCTTCGCCCTGGGCGGGTGGTTGGGCTATCGGCAGTGCATCTGAGTAACGGTTTATTTTGCTATGAAGTCTTCTACCCTGACTGAAAATCCACTCTTAATTGGTGAGGGCTTACCCCCCTTCGATCTCATCCAGGTCAGTCACGTAGTGCCAGGCATTACCACCCTCTTGGAGCAGCTGACAACGGAGCTGGAAACCCTGGAAGATGATCTTGCCCCCACCTGGATGGGCCTGGTCACCCCGTTAACCCGCATCCGTGAACGATTAAACTGGAGCTGGCGGATTATTGGTCATCTGATGGGGGTGAAAAATAGTCCAGAACTCAGAGCCGCCTACGAGATCGTCCAGCCTGATTTGATTCAGTTTGAAAGTCGTCTGGCTCAGAGCCAGCCCATCTATGCTGCCTTTAAAGCCATGCGCCGCGGCCGCCAATGGTCTCAGCTAGAACCAGCGCAGCAACGGATTGTGGAAGCCGCCCTGCGGGATGCGGAATTGGCAGGGGTAGGGCTAAGGGGAGCCAGTCGCGATCGCTTTAACGAGATCCAACAAACCCTGGCCGAATTGTCTACCCAATTTGCCAACAATGTCCTAGATGCTACCAAAGCCTTTAGCCTCATCCTCACCACAGCGGCAGAGATTGAGGGGCTACCCCCCAGTCTATTAGCCCTGGCCGCTCAAAATGCCCGCCAGCATAACCATCCCAACGCTACGGCGACCACCGGTCCCTGGTTAATCACCCTTGATCACCCCAGCTTTACCCCCTTCATGCAGCATAGCCGCCGGCGAGACCTGCGAGAGCAGATCTACCGGGCCTTTATTACCCGAGCCGCCGGCGGAGATTGGGATAACACTCCCCTAATCCACCGCATCCTAGAGCTGCGCCAAGAAATGACCGAGCTGCTGGGTTACGAGTCCTACGCCAGCTTGAGTCTGACGAGTAAAATGGCCCCCTCTGTAGAGGCTATCTACACCCTGATGGAGGAACTGCGGCTAGCCAGTTATGACACCGCCAGAGAAGAGTTGCAGCAACTAAACGCCTTTGCCCACCAGAAAGGGGCCGCCGAAGCCGGTCACCTGACCCAATGGGATACGGCCTTCTGGGCCGAACGGGTGCGCGAAGAACAATACGGCCTCAGCGATGAGCAGCTACGCCCCTACTTTCCCCTACCCCAGGTACTAGAGGGACTCTTCACCCTGGCCCAGCAAATCTTTGGCATTACCATTACCGCTGCCGATGGCGAAGCCCCGGTGTGGCACCCTGATGTGCACTATTTTCGAGTCCTCAATCAAGATCACGCAGCGATCGCCTATTTCTATCTCGACCCTTACAGTCGACCAGCCGAGAAACAGGGCGGAGCCTGGATGGATGAGTGTATTAACCGAGCCAAAATCAACGGCAATGTGCGCCTGCCAGTGGCCTATTTAGTCTGTAACCAGGCTCCCCCAGTCAACGGTAACCCCAGCCTGATGACTTTTGCCGAGGTAGAAACCCTCTTCCATGAATTCGGCCATGGCCTACAGCATATGCTGACCCAAGTCGACTATGCTGGTGCCGCTGGCATCAATAACGTCGAATGGGACGCCACAGAACTACCCAGCCAGTTTATGGAAAATTGGTGTTACCACCGTCACACCCTGCTGAGCGTAGCCCGTCACTACGAAACCGGCGAAGCCCTACCAGAAGACCTGTACCAAAAGATCCTGGCAGCCCGCACCTTTATGACAGGTAGTGCGACCCTGCGACAAATCCGCTTTGCCTGGACCGATTTAGAACTCCACCACCGCTACCGTTCTAACCAGACAGAGACCATCTTTGACCTCAGCTATCGCATTGCTAGTCAAGCCTCTGTGCTTCAGCCCTTGAGGGAGGACGCCTTTCTGTGCTCCTTCAACCATATTTTTGCTGGGGGCTATGCGGCAGGCTACTACAGTTACTTCTGGGCCGAAGTCCTCAGCGCCGATGCCTTTGCTGCCTTTGAAGAAGCAGGTCTTGAGAATCAACAGGCTTTAATCGAGATTGGTCAGCGTTTTCGTGACACAGTTCTAGCTCTAGGCGGTAGTCAGCACCCGATGGCCGTATTTAAGACCTTTCGAGGCCGCGAACCCAGCACAGAAGCACTGCTGCGCCATCGGGGCCTAGCTAGAGCCTAGCCCCTGCAACTAAGGGCCTATACTTGGGAGAAAAATAGATTTTTGGGAAATATAAATCAAATCTTTGCACTTGGTTGCTTACCATCAAGCTTTGATAATGATTTCCTACTCTACGGTTTATTCACCAGGGGGCCAGATAGCCCAGGTACCAGGGCTACCCATTTCTAAGGCAGGACTGATCGGCATCGGCAGCTTACTGCTAACCTCCATCCTGGTGGGTATAGCAGTCTCCCGTAAGATCCATCACCTGACCAAGCAACTCAACCGGGAACGCTATCTCAACCAGGACCTGCGCAAGAAGATCAAAATGGCGGTCCAGACCATTACCAAAATGGAACAAAATCCTGATTTAATCCATTCCCGGGAATTTAATCTGGACTACCTGCGAATGCGTATGGAAGAAGAGGTATTCCACGCCGTTATTGTCAATCAACTGAAGGTCAAGGTAAAACAAAAAATCAGCCTGGCGCTACGTCCTCCCCAGGTTGAACTGGGGGTGACAGGGGTGGCGGGCAAACCCCGATTGATCGATGAAATCTTTGATGTGGAATACCAACCCGATACTCATCTGGATGGAAAAAAACGGGTGCTGTTCCGGATTCAAATCAAACTAGCTAAATTACCCACCCAAACCACGTCGTCGACTATCGGCGAATTGGTTCACTGTATTGAGAAATTCATGGATGCAGCCACCGAGCATAGTCACTGGCAACCGACCATCCAGGGCCGAATTGCCTCCATACATTGGGATCAACGGGCAAAACCAACGCCTTTGCTGGTGTTTGAACAATCCAACGACGGCGCGACAGTCACCTTCCGCAGCAAAAATATCCTACCCCTGAGCCAAAGTCGCCAGCGCTCCTCTTCCCCAGGCAATGCCTAGCTGAGGTGATTATATCCTTACACCCCTGGGCATCCTAACCCTAACCCTTAGGATTGCAATACTATGCTGGCCAGAGTCTGGAGTGCCTCCCTGGTAGGTCTTGATGCCCTCAAAGTCGGGGTTGAGGTGGATCTAGCCGGTGGTCTGCCAGGAGTAGTGATCGTCGGTCTCCCCGATGCCGCCGTACAGGAATCCCGGGAGAGGGTCAAAGCCGCCCTTAAAAACGCAGGTTTTTCCTTTCCCCTGCGGAAGGTAGTCGTTAGCCTGACTCCTGCTGACCTGCGTAAGGAAGGTCCAATCTTTGATCTGCCCATCAGTATTGCCATTCTCGCCGCCGATGGCAAAGTTCCTGCGATCGCCCTGAATGATCTGCTATTCTTAGGCGAGGTGTCTCTAGACGGTAGCCTCAGACCGGTTGCTGGAGTTCTCCCGATCGCCGCCGCCGCTCAAAAACTAGGAATCCGAGCACTGGTGGTACCCCAGGATAATGCTCGAGAGGCCGCCGTTGTCCCCCAACTGACCGTCTATGGCCTGGAAAACCTGCAACAGGTGGCAGAGTTTTTAAACCACCCGAATCGGTACCAACCCACCCTTACCGACCCTCAAAGTTTAAGCGCTGCCCCAGTGGAAACCCTAGACCTCCGGGATGTTAAGGGTCAGGCCCAAGCCCGACGAGCCCTGGAAATTGCCGCAGCAGGCGGCCACAACCTGATCTTTGTAGGACCACCAGGCAGTGGTAAAACCATGCTGGCCCGTCGCCTGCCCTCGATCTTACCGCCCTTACAGTTTCAAGAAGCCCTGGATGTTACCCAGATTTATTCTGTAGCTGGGCTTCTTAAAGAAAAAGGTACCCTGGTCAATACCCGCCCCTTCCGCAGTCCCCATCACTCTGCCTCGGGTCCCTCCCTGGTAGGAGGGGGCAGTTACCCCAAACCGGGAGAAATTTCCCTGGCCCACCGGGGGGTACTGTTTATGGACGAATTAACAGAATTTAAGCGGGATGTATTGGAATTTTTACGCCAACCCCTGGAGGATGGCTACGTCAATATTACCCGGACTCGTCAATCGGTCGTATTTCCGGCCCAATTCACCCTGGTCGCCAGTACCAATCCCTGCCCCTGCGGATTTTATGGAGATGGGGTCCAGCCCTGCAGCTGTAGCCCCCGCCATCGGGAAACCTATTGGTCCAGGCTTTCTGGTCCACTGATGGATCGCATCGACTTGCAGGTAGTGGTGAGTCGCATCAAACCTGAGGAAATTAACCCAGATCAGACCAGCGAAGACTCAGCAACGGTCCGTCAGCGAGTCCAACAAGCCCGACAGTGGGCTCAAAACCGCTTTAAGCAGGAAGCTCGACTGCAATGTAATGCCGATATGCAAAGTCGTCACCTGAAACAATGGTGCCCCCTGAATGAGGGCAGCCGGTCCCTGCTGGAGAGAGCGGTAGGAAAGTTAGGCCTATCAGCCCGGGCTACAGATCGGATCCTCAAGGTCGGTCGTACCATTGCTGACCTGGAGGGGCAGGAACAGTTAGATACCCACCATATTGCCGAAGCAATTCAATATCGCACCCTTGATCGCATGGCCTGAACTAGGCAGTCAGACTAGGTAGAGGGCCCGGAGTCACCATCATTTTGGGCGAGAGATGGCTATGATTAGAGACGGACATCGACTCCGTTCCTACCTTTTCAGTGCCCTTAAGGACTCATGGTGAAAACTGGCCTGACCCATCTGCTGGCGTTACCCCTGGGGTTGTTCTCCTTGATTTTTCACTTGGGTCCGTTTCGACCGCTGCAGCCCTCCGGTCTAGAGAGGCAGCCGCTGGCGGTGCAGTGGCGATCGCCCTGGCTGCAGCAGCAACTATCCGATCCAGCCGTTCAGGCCATGGTGGCTAGCTATCTCAAGACCTTAGAAGACCATGGCCTATCCCAATCAGAACAGGGAATTTGGATTCAGCCTAACCATAGTAAGGTGGTAGAACATCAAGGCACCCTACCTCTGCCAGCGGCCTCTCTGACCAAACTCACCACCACCCTCGCGGCCCTCCATACCTGGCCCGTACACTATCAGTTTGACACCCTGGTGGGATTTACTGGTAAGTTGAAAGATGGGGTCATCGACGGCAACCTGGTGGTGCAAGGGGGGGGCGATCCCCTATTTGTTTGGGAAGAAGCCATCGTACTGGCCAATCGCTTGCAGGAGTTAGGCATTCGCCGGGTAAGGGGAGATTTACAGGTGATCGGGCCCTTCACCATGAATTTTGACACCGATCCCAAGACCTCCGCCAAGAGGCTCTATCGAATCATGAGAACGGCCACCTGGCCCCGAGCAGCCTGGCGTGCCTACGCCACCCTACCCCCCGGTACTGCCCGACCCAACTTGACCATTACTGGGTCCCCCCAGATCGGGGTACAGCAGACCGGCCAGCCTACTCCCACCTGGCTGGTACGGCACCAGTCTGTCCCCCTGATCGGGATCCTTAAGGCCATGAATATTTATAGCAATAATAGTATGGCCCAGGAGGTTACGGATCTGGCAGGGGGAGCCGCGGCAGTAGCGGCGATCGCTGCCCAGGCCACCGCCCTACCGCCGGCAGAAATTAGCCTGGTCAACGGGTCGGGCCTGGGCCTGGAGAACTGCCTGTCACCCCGGGCAGTTGTAGCCCTATCCCTGGCTCTACAGAAGCGCCTGAGCCAGGACGGCTATGGCATTGGCGATGTGCTGCCGGTAGCCGGGCAAGACCGGGGTACCCTCACCCATCGCTATATTCCGGCCAGTGCGGCGGTCAAAACCGGCACCCTAGACCAGGTTAGTGCCCTAGCAGGGGTGTTGCCTACCGCCCAAGGACCGGTGTGGTTTGCCATCATTAATCGGGGCTGGGCCATCCCCTATTTGCGACAGCAACAGGATACTCTACTACAGGCCCTCCAAAGCCATTGGGGAGCGGCAGAGACACTAAATCCCCTGGCCAATCGACTCGAAGACCACTTTCAGTATGGTGACCCCGGCCGCAATCAGGCTCCCTAGCCGGCTGCCGAGTTCTATTGTCCTTAGCCTCCGGAACTGCCTGATGAGCCTTTTATTTCTAAGCAACGGCCATGGAGAAGATCTCAACAGCAGCTTGATCATCCAGGCCCTCCAGCAGCAGCGACCAGACCTGACAATTGCCGCTATGCCTCTGGTGGGGGAGGGCGATGCTTACCGGCGACTGGGGGTAGAGGTGATTGGACCCACCCAAGCCCTGCCCTCAGGGGGTATGGTCTATACCCATCCCCTCAACTGGGTTAGGGATCTGCTGGGGGGGTTAGTGGGTCTGACCTACCGACAACTAGCGGCGCTGCGCCGCTATCGCCCCACCGCAGACCTGGTGATAGCCGTAGGGGATATTGTGCCGATTGTCTTTGCCCATCTGATGCATCGCCCCTACGCGGCTTTTCTGGTGTCCACCTCTAGCTACTATGAAGGACAGTTGCGTTTACCCTGGCTCACCCGCTATTGCCTGAACCATCCCCGCTGCGTTACGGTCTTTACCCGCGATCGCTTCAGCTGCGAAGACCTACACCGACAGGGCATGGCCAAAGCCCAATTTGCCGGTTATCCGATTATGGATGCCCTCCAGCTCAGTCAGCGTAATCTGGATCTGGACCCTCGCCAAAGGATGGTGGCGATCCTACCAGGTAGCCGGGTTCCAGAAGCCCTCCGCAACCTAAGTCTGCAACTTCAGGTCTGTGAAGCGGTTGCCCGCTTAGAACCGATGCAGTTTCGAGCTGCCCTGGTGGGGGCCATCACCGCCGATCAGCTGCGGACCATGGCCGCCGCTGCGGGGTGGGACTATGGGCCAGATGGTCGGTTAAGTAAGTCCCTAGGATCCCAGTTAGTCGTGGTTCAGGGGTATTGGGGTGCCTTTGCCGATATTATTCATCACTGCGATATTGCCCTAGGGATGGCTGGTACAGCGGTGGAACAGGCGGTCGGCCTAGGTAAACCCGTGGTCCAAATGGCAGGCCAGGGGCCCCAGTTTACCTATCGTTTTGCCGAAGCCCAAATGCGCTTATTGGGGGATTCGGTGACCACCATCGGCCGTCCCTATGGAAAGATTGGGGCGCAGGACATTGAGGAGATCGCCACCACCCTGGTGGCTAAAGTCCAGGACCAGGGCTATCGTCAGCGCTGCCTGGCCAATGGTCTGGAACGGGTCGGGGAACCGGGAGGATCCCGGGGGATCGCGACCGGCTTAAGCCACTATTTTCCATCCCCTAGGGCTTGAGGGAAGGTAGGGGATCGGGCTGACCGTGCCAGGACTGGAGCGCCAAGGCAATGGATCGAGCTGCACCGGGGAATCCCATGCGATCAGAACCATTAGCGGAGATCGCCTGGAGTCGGGCACTATCTCCCAGGCATTGGTGCAGAGCTAACCCCAGGTCCAGGGGTGGGCTGACCACCGTCAGCGACTCCCCCAGCAGGCGCTGCTGAATGGCGGCAAAGGCTGGGGTAAATTGCGGTCCCTTACCGGGCAGCGTAAAGACCGGTTTTCCCAAACCCACCGCCTGCTCGGTGGCGGTGCCCGCCGTAGCAATGACGGCGTCCGCCAGGTGCAGACTCTCGGCAAAGGCATCCTGGGTCAGCAGCAACTGATGACGGCCCTGACGAAAGCCAAGATAGGGACCGGGTTGGGGTTGCCAGCCCGCCTCCCGCAGGGATTCCTTGAAAACTGCCAGATTTAGGGCAGGGGCGATCGCCGCCAGTAACCGCAACTGGCGATCGGCAAAGGCCTGCTGCACACTGGCCAAACTTGCCAGGATCCGTTGCCAGTTATCAAAGGCTTCGGGAGCGCGGGATCCTGGCACCAGAGCCAGGGTCAGGGATGGGAAAAAATCTGCGAAACTGGCAGTAAGGGTGGCCAGGGTCTGGGGGTTGACCCCTAACCCATCCATCATGGGGTTACCCACATAGCTGGCTGGTACTCCTAGGGTTTGTAGCGTATCAGCGGTGCGTTGATCCCGCACAAACACCTGCTGGCAACGGGGATGGGCCATGAGCCAGCGTTCCCAGGGGAAATACACCGATCCCAACCAGCCCGGCAGCCCATCAGATGCCGCTGGGGTGGGCTGGGCTAGCTGATATTGGGACTTAGCCGTGCCCAGAAAGGCGTACTCCGCCCCACTGGCCCAGGCCAGGGCCAGGGGCACCACATCACCAACGGCAAAAATTTTACCGCCCTCCCTGGCCCAGCTACGGATAGTGCGCCATTGATCGACGGTGAGGCCAATTAAACCTTCCCGCAGGTCGCCCCAGACCTGTCGCCCATCCATATAGATAAACCCGCCGGAGGGCATGGATCGGGTTGGCCCTAGTCGGGTAATACCAGATCGATCGTAAACTCCGCCTTCCCCTACCATGGGTAAGGCCCTGAGGGTAGGAGCCTGGGGTAACTGCCTGAGTTCCTTTAAGATCCGCACCGCAATGGCATCTTCTCCATGACCATTGCTGAGGCAGAGTAGGTTCATAGGGGCTCTTCGCTGGATATGCTTTTAACCTAGCAGATTTAGGCACCGTGGCTGCGCCACCCTGGTACGGCTGGCCTTGCCACCAACCACTGCCGCCAGGGGATTTGTTAAAAACCTGTTCTACTTTCTAGGAAAGCACTACCCATACCAGCCTCAGGAGTACACCCCCCGAGAAAATGGGATCAGCACCGCTGATCAGGCCAAGGCATTAATAAGAAAATATTGAACAGAATCAAATTCGCCCAAAGTATTCATTATCAATCCTGGCATCAACCTAACCAACCCCGACCTGTTTCTAATGCAGGGGCTCGATTGGCTCGCCAACGGTAAAGGTTCGGAACCAAACCTTTAAGATAAGTCTCTAAATCCGGTCGGAATACCGGAGTATATGTCAGCATGGAAGTTAAATAATACTGATGACACAGCGATCGCGCTGTGTTCGGGGTTACTGTATTGAGATTTGATGGAGACTAACCATGACACTGCAATTGGGAGACCAGGTTCCTAACTTTACCCAGCAAACCAGCGAAGGGGAGATTGACTTTTACACTTGGGCGGGAGACAGCTGGGTTGTCTTGTTTTCTCACCCAGCCGACTATACTCCAGTTTGCACCACTGAATTGGGCAGTGTGGCCCGCCTCAAGCCCGAATTTGAGAAACGCAATGTCAAGGTAATTGCCCTTAGCGTTGACGATGTGGATTCCCATCGGGGCTGGATTGGGGACATTAACGAAACCCAGGGTGTGACCGTCAATTATCCAATCATTGCCGACGCCGACAAAAAGGTATCCGACCTCTACGGCATGATTCACCCCAATGCCAACGCTAAGGTTACCGTTCGTAGCGTATTTGTAATTGATCCCAACAAAAAGCTGCGGCTAACCATCACCTACCCCCCCAGTGCTGGTCGTAACTTTGCCGAAATTTTACGGGTCATTGATTCCCTGCAACTGACCGATAACTACAGTGTGGCTACTCCCGTAGATTGGCAAGATGGTGATGATGTGGTGGTGGTTCCTACCATTCCCACCGATGAAGCCCGTCAACGCTTTCCTAAGGGAGTGACGGAAATTAAGCCTTACCTGCGCATTACCCCCCAACCTAACCGCTAAGGTGGGCTAATCCTGACCACTATCGGCGGCGTAACCGACGGTCATGGCTCCTACCTGACCCAAGGGTCTCGGGCTAGGAGCCCTTCAACCAAGGGCTGAGTCAGGATTCTGATTCAGCCCTAAGCCTATGTAAAGTTCGCCAGCGGCGGTAGAGGTACTGGGGTCTTGAAGAACCTTTGCCCGCAGCTTCAGGCTCCCTTGCCTGGATTTGTAGGACGGCTCCTTCCCCATCCTTAGGGCCAGAACCGATCCCTATCTCGTTCGTAAAAGCTAAAGCGAGCGTAGCCCATAAAGGTTGGACGAAGGCTTGCCCCTACCGGATAGGCCTTCAGGCCAAACAGGTAAACACCTGCAGAACGGGGATTGTAGTAGGGCCGTAGGGCCAGGGTGATGGGTAAGCCGGGGGGTACAGGAGGGCTAAATTGGACCGTCAGCGCATGGGTTTCTGGGTCTTCCTGTACCGATCCTAGGGATAGGGGGATCTGTCCCTCCGGGGTATTGACAAAGGCCTGGGTCGCCTCTAATCGATAGCCAAAGGTTTGATCCTGGCCTTCATCCAGGCTTACCACCACCTGCCCCAGGGACTCCACCGCGGTTGCCGGAAAATCAAAGGTGAAATAGTAGGTGGGATCGGCTTCTCCTTCCCGGCTGCGGCTAGGGTAGCTATCGGTCAGGCGCAGGGGATAGGAAAACTCCACCACTCCATCCCGATGCTGAATAGCGGCGACGGGAGACAGGCCGATCGCCCCAACGCTCAGCAGAAGGGGCAAAACAGCCCTGATGGCTCGCCCCCCAATGATTGGGATTGACCCCCGATGATCAGGGAGAACCATGGACATTTCCTCCACAAAATCGTGTTTTTTCCTAAATGATCCCCTGACAGGGCAGGGCCAAACCCAGTAAAACCATCCCTACCAGCAGGGTGGTCAAGGCTAAAAGAGCCAGGACGTGAATCCAATCTTGGTTTAAATGGGGAGAGGCGTAGTTCATAGGGTAACCTCTGTCGCAGTTCGGTGGGCCTGAATCTAAATATTCAGGAGAATCAAAGGGATTTGCCCTAGCCCTGGCCAGGTAAAACGGGGCAGGGGCGAGCCGGAACCCAAATCCAGGCTGTTTGATGGCTCCTAACCCCGGACCAGTCGGTCAGTGACCAGACATTCGCTTGAACCCTGGACCCAGCCTTCTGGCCAAAGCGGACGATCCAAATCCCTACCTTAATTCTAGCGCCTATAGCAGTCGCCAGTCCGGTTAGGACAAGACGGCGATGCCATGGGCTGCGATCCAGAGCCTGACTGCAGGCAGAAAGCACCCACCCCTAGGCTGGGTAAAGGCCGCCTAGGATCTGAAGTGGGCGGTATGCTTTTTGCGACTACCCAGTAAATGGGCGTATACGTAAGTTAATTGTCCGCCGAGAAAGAACACCTGACTGGTCAAATAAATCCATAGCATCAGCACCATAAAGCCACTGAGAACCCCGTAGGAACGAAAGTGACTACCAAGACCAATGACGCTGTTACTGATGAGCTGTTGCAGGATTAACCAGAGGGAGGCGGTAAAGAAAGCCCCCAACCAGATATCTCCCCAGGCAATCCGGGTGCGGGGCAGGATCTTATAGAGCACCATGACCACCAGATTGAGAATCACAAAGGAGCTGACTAAACGCATCCAGGGTAATAATTGCATCCGGTCAATGGGAGTGAACAGGCCCAGGCTGTTGAGTTTCTCCAGCCAGGGTAGGAGGCTATCCACAGAGATGGTAGACAGCAGAGACAGAAACACCAATCCAGCCGAGCCAATCACCAAGAGGAAAGATAGGAACCGCCGCCAGATAAAGTTAAAGGCGATCGCCCTAACCCCCGTAGCAAAATAATGGTGTGGATCAACCCGCCAGATTTTATCGAAGGCTCGACTCAGGGCACCGAAAAAACCACTGGCGGCGAAGAACAAAATGGTAAAGCCGACAATGCCCGCTCCCCGGCTACCGGTGTGAAAATGCACCAGGGTGGTTTCAACCACCCCAAAGGCATCAGGGGGTAGGGACTGGCGCGCCATATTCACAACCGTATTAAAGGCGGCGGTATCAGGACCCATTAAAAATCCAGCAATACTCAGCATCACCAGGAGGATAGGAAAGAGGGAAAACACCCCGTAGTAGGCCAGGGCAGCACCCATTTCCAGACAATCATCCTGTTGCCACTTGATTAAGGTGAGCCCGATCAGTCGGGCCCAGAAAGAATGGCTGACCCGACCCTGGATAAATCGGATCAGATGGTTATTAGCGATGAAATGGGGGCTGATCTTGTAGGTCCCATACCAGTGCTGAGATCGTGCCAGTACCCTCTTCATACTGTTGATTCCTAAGTTCTAACGGCCACCTTAGTCTCAATTCATACCATAGGGTTACGGGAAATCGTCAATAGCGTCCTGAGCTAGCTAGCTACGACTATAGATCGGCAGACTCGCCCCGGACTACTGATCGGCTGGCAAATCCTCTGGCGGTGGAGAAAAACTCAGATCGTAGTAGGGCTGTAACCACTCCAGTTTAATGTCATAGAGATAGTCCACCACCCAATCGGCGCGACGGTGAAGCATGTGGTAAGGGTAGCTATGGGCCACACCCACCACCGGTACGCCGGCCCGCCTAGCGGCTTCGATACCGGCAAAGGAATCTTCGATGGCAACGCAGTCCTGGGGCTGGAGGAGGAGATCAGGAAACTGCTGATTGAGACCCTGAATGGCCAGGAGGTAGCTGTCAGGGGCGGGCTTACTACCCGCCAGGGAAACCTGATCGCCGGAGATAATCAGATTAACCGCAGCAACCAGGCCCGACCGAGTTAAAACCGTTTGAATTTCTTGGTGGCGGGCTCCCGATACGATGGCCAGTTTAAGCTGGCTGGCCCGAATTTGATAGATCAGGTCTTCCAGGCCAGGATAGAGGGGAAGACTGGCCATAGCGGCGATCGCCTGGTGGTAGAGATCGGCCTTGCGGGCTAACAGCTGATCCAACTGAGGGGGGGTTATAACCCGGCCTTGACGTTCCCATAAACTGGTAATGCAGGCTTGATCGGTACGACCCCGACAAAGTTGGGCGTAGTCTGACAGGGTAGGACGGAGATTTTCTGCCAGTAGCAGATCTTCGATCAACTGCTGGTGCAGCGCTTCGTCATTGATAACAACGCCGTTGAAATCCAGTAAAACTGCCTTTAAAACCATGCACCGGTCCCAGCCCTGTAGCAATGGCCTTTGAATCGTCTCTTCAAATACCCCTTAGGCCCCGTTACCTGTGGCTACGACTATAGGAGATTTATAGCAGAAAGGTCGGTTGCTGAAAACCATAACCCGCAGTCTTAAGCTTTTGGTTGGAGATTCGCCCACTGTAGGACAGGCCGTCGGGCTGGGACGGATCCCAGGTGACAGGAGCGAGATCGTGAGCCCGACAAACCCGATCGATCAACTCCCGCCGGGAAGGAATTTCATCCTGAACCAGGTTGTAGATACCCCCTAAGGATTGCTGCTGGGCAAAGGCGATCGCCCCCACAATATCCTGCCGATGGACCCAATTGGTGGGCTGATCACCCCTACCGGGCCGCACCGTACCGGCAAAGTTACGATAGATTTTAGCCAGTTCCCGACCGGGACCGTAGATGCCCCCCAACCGCAAAATACAGACGTGGCGGAGATCGGTGGCGGCGGCCAGCAAAGTCTGTTCCGTAGCCAGGATGGTTTCTCCGTTGTGGGTCAGGGGTCGGGGGGGATCGGCCTCTGTCACCCAGGCACCACCGTAGTCCCCATAGACAGAGCAGGTACTGGTAAAAATGATTTGTCTTGGTCCAGGATTGCCATCAAGGTAGTGCAGTAGGGCTTGAGCTGTATCCAGGTAGGTTGCCTGGTAATCTCCTTGTCGGCCAGGCCCCAGGCAAACCAGCAGGGTATGGACACCGTCCTGCAGCAACTGGGAGAGAGCCGATCGATCGGACCCTTGCAACACCAACACCCGATCGGCGATCGCCCCTAACTCCGCCAGTCGTTCTGGCCGGGTGGTAGTAGCGGCGATCGCCATTGCCTGACCTCGCCAGTACTGGGCCACCGCCGTACCCACATAGCCGCATCCTAAAATAGCTACATCCGCCATACTATCCCCAGGGTTTCTCCCCTATTCTCTCAGGTGGGCCAACATCAGATGCTATCCTAGCCTTACCAGACTGACCCCTGGAGTGCAGCTAAAAAACTCCCAGAGTCGGGGGATCGGACTGTCTTTTTAAACCCTCTCCAAGGATTTTCTCAAACCTGTGATGAAAGGTAGGTCCCCACGTAACCGAACCCTGGACTTGAGTGGGGCTGAGCAGGAACTCCTTTCACAACGGTTAATGCGACTGAATCAACCAGTTCAGCCTGCCCAAATCCTCAACCAAACGATCTGCCAGGATCTATGGGAAGTCATGCCATACCTGCCTTCTGCCTTCGTGGATTTAATGATCCTGGATCCCCCCTACAATTTGAATAAGAGCTTTAATGGCAGAGTGTTTAATAAGCTAGGGGATGACGCCTATACCGCCTGGTTGAATAGCTGGTTAGGCCAGCTTAAAAAAGTGCTCAAGCCCAATGCCTCAATTTACTGTTGTGGAGATTGGTCCACCTCGGTAGCCATGTATCCGGTCCTCAGACAACATTTCAAAATTAGAAATAGAATTACCTGGGAACGGGAAAAGGGACGCGGAGCTAAGGCTAATTGGAAAAATACCTGCGAAGATATCTGGTTTTGTACCGTGTCTGATAACTATTACTTCAACCTTGATGCGGTCAAGCTCAAACGGCGAGTCATTGCTCCCTACGTTACTCCCGAGGGGAATCCCAAGGATTGGGAAAAGCAGGGTGAGGGAAAATATCGTCTAACCCATCCGGCCAATCTCTGGACCGATATTACTATCCCCTTCTGGTCGATGGCAGAAAATACCGACCACCCCACTCAAAAGCCAGAGAAGCTCTTAGCTAAGCTGATTCTGGCCAGTTCTGAACCTGCGGATGTGGTTTTTGACCCCTTTTTAGGCAGTGGCACGACGGCGGTGGTGGCCAAGAAATTGGGACGCCAGTTTGTTGGCATTGAAATTGAACCCAATTATTGCTGTTTGGCTCAGAAGCGATTGGACCTGGCGGCGGTGGATAATCGGATTCAGGGGTACCGGGAGGGTATTTTTTGGGAGCGTAATACCCTCCCTTCTGGGTAACGCAGGATTCCCTGGCGGAAAGGAGACGGGTTCATGACGCTGGAGCATAGCCAATGAAGTTTGCGATCGCCCAACTTAACCCCACCGTTGGTGACCTCACCCACAATGCCCAGCAGGTAGTCGAGGCCGCCCGACAAGCTGACCAGGCCGGAGTGGAGGTGATGGTAACCACCGAACTGGTGCTATGTGGCTATCCTCCCCGGGATCTGCTGCTGAGGCCAGGATTTGTCCGGGCCATGAAGCGCCAGTTAGACCAACTGGCGACGGAACTCCCTCCCCGTCTAATGGTGCTGGTGGGTTTTGCGGCGGTCAATCCCCAAGCGGAACAGGCGGGCGAAAAGCCACTATTCAATAGTGCGGCTCTCCTCCAGGGGGGAGAGGTGCAGCAGGTTTTCCATAAGCAGCTCTTACCCACCTACGATGTCTTTGACGAAGACCGTTACTTTGCCCCTGGACCGGGTGCCAGCATCTTCACCCTAGCCGGAGTGGGCCGGGTAGGCATTACCATTTGTGAAGACCTGTGGAACGACGAAAAATTCTGGGGAGAACGGCGCTATCCCCATAACCCCATTGCCGATCTGGCCGCCGCAGGGGTTGATCTGGTGATTAACCTGTCCGCCTCTCCCTACGCCCTCCATAAACCAGGGCTGCGGGCGGCCATGCTGGCCCACAGCGCCCAACGCTACAACTGTGCCCTACTCTACGCCAACCAGGTAGGCGGTAACGATGACCTAATCTTTGATGGCGCCAGCATGGCCTTTAATCGCCAGGGTAACCTGATGGGCCAATTACCAGCCTTTCAACCGGGCCTATTGGTGATTGATTACGATGCTATGCAGGGGGACTTACAACCCACAGAGGTCTCGGCTTTACCGCCAGACGGGCAGGAATCCCTGTGGTCGGCCCTTTGTCTGGGGGTGAGGGACTATGCCCGCAAGTGCGGTTTTACCAAAGCCGTGATCGGGTTGAGTGGGGGCATTGACTCGGCCTTGGTGGCTACCCTCGCCGCCGCCGCCCTGGGACCTGAGCAGGTACTAGGGGTACTGATGCCCTCCCCCTACAGCTCCGATCATTCCATCAGCGATGCCCAGGCCCTCTGCCAAAACCTGGGGATTAACCATACCATCCTGCCGATTGAACCCTTGATGCTGGCCTATGATCACACCCTGGAATCCCTATTTGCCGGTACTCAGAGCGGTGTTACCGAAGAAAATCTGCAATCCCGTATCCGGGGTAACCTGCTAATGGCCATTGCCAACAAATTTGGCTATTTACTGCTATCTACAGGCAACAAGTCAGAAATGGCGGTGGGCTACTGTACCCTCTACGGCGATATGAATGGGGGACTAGCTGCGATCGCCGATGTCCCCAAGACCCGAGTCTATAGCCTGTGCGACTGGATCAACCAACACCGGGGTGTTCCCCCTGCCTATTGGGGCCAGCTAGCCCGCCGTGAGCTAACCGGGCCCCTGATTCCCCAGGCCATTCTTGACAAACCTCCCAGCGCCGAACTTAAGCCTGGCCAGGTGGATCAAGACTCCCTTCCCCCCTACCCTATCCTTGATGACATTCTAGAACGACTGGTAAACCACCACCAATCCCTGGCGGACATTACGGCGGCTGGTCACGATGCCGGAGTGGTTGAACAGGTCATGGGGTTGGTCACCCGGGCAGAGTTTAAGCGTCGTCAGGCACCACCCGTCCTGAAGGTCACCGATCGGGCCTTTGGCTTGGGCTGGCGCATGCCCATTGCCTATCGCTGGTCAAAGGATGATTTTTAAAACGGCCTGGCTTACACTTTGGCCATATTCTCTGGCCATTCCCTGGAGCCTAACTGAAGCCGAAGGAGTCAGAGGGCAGCGTTATCCGATAGGGGGTGAGACCCCCTCCGTTGCTCTCTCCATTTGGGATTTAATGGCAATCAACTATTGCCCTAGTCCCAGCTAAGGGGGCGGCAGTCGGTTGCAAAAGCTATGATTGAATCTCAGGGAAAATAAGGGAAGGTGCAGGCAGGTGACTCTTCAACAGCAAGAACTTCAGGTCCTGATCGCAGAAATTGACGCCATCCTGGGTAAAACCAACCCCCGGCGATCGCGGACCGCCGCCAAGGAAATTGATCAACATCGCCAGTTGTTAACCCGTGCCAAGGAACACCTGCTGGAGACCCAACCGGAGGTCCCGTCAGATCCCTCCGCCAGCCTGACTTCAGACGCTGCCATAACCCTGGCTGACGCCCCCAGCCTGGCGGCTAGTCAGGTACTCCAGGCGCTGTTAGAAGAAATGCAATACCTACGGGGTCAGACCCTGCAAATCCTCACGCCCCTAGAAACCGAGGTAGCCAGCCTGCGCCAGCAACGCGAAACCCTGACCAAGGAAATCCAGGAGCTGCAAGAACAACACCTGGCCCAACAGGTGATCACCGATCCAGACCGGTTGCCGGGTCCCTGGCAGCGAGCCTTAGACCAGCTCACCAGCCATCTCGATAGCTATCTGGCTAACCAGGTAGACGGGGTGGTGAAGCGACTAGAAACCTGTACCGCCAATAACTATCTTCTCAGTCAATCGGCCCAGCAGGAAATCACCCTAGAGCAGCCCGAAGGCCTCAGCCCTGAACAGCGACTGCGCTACCTGCAACAGGTACAGAGCGAGACTGACCAGCTGGTTAAGAACCTGGATCTGTCTCTGCGTACTGTTTTCGAGGCTCTCCATCAAACCCTCTACGGTTACCAGGCCTCCCTGAACCAGGGATTAGATCAAATGCACAGCCTGGGACAACAAGGGGAAGCCTTGCTGTCCACCCTGGTTAACCAGCTGGCCCAGCGCCTTACCCCCGAGAACCTGGCCCCCCTGACCCCTGGCCCGCCTGCCGCCGCCCTGGCGCCCTGGTCGGCCCTGTCCACCTCACCCATGGCAACAGTACTGACGCCCCCACCCAGCACCTCTCAGCCCCTGGATTGGGATAGCTTACAACTAGGGCTGGAGCAAGACCTGGGTCTGCTAGAGCTAGAGCAGGACATCGCTGAGCTGACCATGGCTGAACCTGAACCCCAAGGGCCCACCCCCAGCCTGGAGGAAGAACCCCTAGTGCTGCTGCGCCAACTCGATACCCCTGAACCTGACCCCGCCATGGCGGTATCCTGGTCCAGCCAGGCGGTTACCACCATCACCCCCATCGAAGCAGAGGAAAGCCTGGATGATCTTTACCACAGCTTATTTGGGGGCATGGCCAGCTCCCCCCTGGCCAATGGCGCCGGGTGGCTGTCTGGGAGCAGTCCACAGTCAAGGGATCAAGACCAGGGCAGCCGATCATCGCTAAACCCCCAGGCTACGGAGATTCTCACCGTTAGCAGCTTAAACGAGCTGCTAACGGATGCCACCAACGACTTGCCTGAATCTACTTCCCTGGAGTTGATCGATCCCTTTGAGCATCTGGAGGACTACGACTCCTCCCCGACCCAGGAGGACCTGCTCCAGGTAGAGAAGTCTCCACCTTTACCCGACTATAGTCTGGCTCTTGACGCCGTTACCCTGAACCACCTGCAGCAGGACCTGGCTAACTTTGAAAGCGATGGATCGGCGGCGGCAGCAAACCCAGAACCTGATTTTTCCCCTCTGGGGCCAACGCCGCCCCTAACTCAGTCAGATTTACAGCCATCTGGCCTGACCGCCACAGATGCCATAGCCCTAGCCACCGCCGCCGAGGTGATGAATCAACCCCTGGTCTTGGGAATTGAGCCGGCCAGTGAGGGACATGGGGTGGCTGAGGCACCAACCGGTTCCTCTGAATTAACCCAATCTAGAGCCGATTCATCCCTTCGTCTAGACCATCTACTGGGGGACTTGCGCCTTGATCCCTTACCCCAGCTATCCTCCCATGGCAATCCCGAGCTAGCTGGTGCCACCCTACGCCCCGACCCTCCCCAAGACCCGGAGATTGTGGTGGGTACCGAGACTACCCTCTCAAGGGCCACCGGAGTCGTAAACCGGCTGGTTAGCCTGACCGGCATCACCGGGCCTGACCGCCTACCTGCACCAGCCCCCCCAGTCGAAGATGCCCCTGTTGAGGCACCTCCAGCAGCCGGGGAGGACTCCTCCAGGGCTTTGTGGTTTCTCGGCCTGGATATTGGCAGCAGCGGCCTATCGGCGGTGCTGCTGCATCGCTCCACAGGCCATGTCCATCCCCTTTATTGGATCGATCGATCGATTTCAGGAGCCACTGCTGATAAGTTCTTTCGCCTACCGGCGATCGCCTCAGTAGGGCTAGGTGATGATCACACACCCTGCCAGGTAGAATCGGTGGGTTCCTCGGCCCTAACCCTGGGCTGGGGAGATGACGACAGTTGTGGCCAGAGCGGCCTGATGTTAAAGGGCCTGAAATCGTTCCTGAAAGCTGGCATTCCGGTAGTACTACCGACAGGTAGCGGCCCCCAACCCCGGGTCCAGTGGTCTGAAACCGCAGACCTACCGCTGGGCATCTTTCAAACCGCCCTGGAGCATTTACTCGCGACCCTGCCCCGGGCTGTAGAGGCTGATACCCCCTTTAGCCTGGGGGCGGTAGGGTTGGATGCCAACCACCTGAGTCATGCGCTGGCAAGCTTAGCCGGAGTCAGCGTTAGCTATCCAGCTAACTGGCCCGACAGTTATACTTTTAACTTACGGGAAGCCATTCTTGAGGCGGGATTAGTCCAAAATCCTGAATCTATTTACTTTATTGAAGATAGCGTCGCCGCCGTCCTCTCCGGGTTGCCCGATCCCGATCAGCAGGTCGACCCAGAGCCAGGGCAACCGCTGCGCCAGCAAACCCTCTATGGCTGTGATTGGGTCGGAGGAACGGTGGTGATCTCCGCTGGTAGCAGCGTCACCGAATTGGCCGTGGTGAACCTGCCGGCAGATCTCTCAGACTTAACCTACGATGATTTCCACCTTTACTCCATGGGCTACGGTGGAGATGCCATCGACCAAGATATTATTAGTTGCCTGCTACAGCCGCCGCAACAGCGGCAGCCATCCCAGGATAGGACAGCGGCCACTGAGCAGGGGGCAGAGGCTGGGTGGGGCTGGCAAGCAGTAGTGCCGGGACTAGAGCCAGCTGCCTGGAGTGATCTCGGTTTGGACCAGCTGGCCTTACCCCGAGCGGCTGAACCAGACCCAGAGCGCCGTCAGCGCCTACAGCAACGACTGGAAAGCTCAGCCCTAGGACAGAGTGTGCTAGATGCCGCTCGCCATCTTAAGCTGATCTTGCAACATCAGGCCCAGTTTGATCTAGCCCTGGCCGACCAACACTGGCTGGTACGCAGCAAGGACCTGGAAGACCAGATCATTGCCCCCTATATTAAGCGCCTGAATGGTCAGATGAATCGTCTACTCAGCCAGTCCGGCCTATCTACCCAGGGGATTAACCAGGTAATCTGTACCGGCGGCACTGCCTCGCTGCCTCGCATAGCCCGCTGGCTGCGGCAAAAGTTCCCCAACGCCACGATTGTCCAGGATACCTACCAAAGCGATCGCCCCCCCAGCTGTAGCCGAGTCGCCTATGGCCTGGCAAACCTGGTCCGTTATCCCCAGGTGTTAGACCGTCATCGGCACCAGTACAGCGACATGTTTCTGCTGATGGAGCTGCTACGGGTCTTTCCCAATCAGCCCATGCCTTTAGAGGGAATCATGCACCTGTTGCAGCAACAGGGCGTCAATGTTGAGGCCTGTCAGTCTCATCTGGTGGCTCTGCTAGAGGGCCGTCTACCCCCAGGCTTGTTACCGACCGGTGATATCCACAGCTTAGTTCAGTTTGACCCCGATCCCCTAGGGAGCAACGCTGGGGATCTGAAACTATTTAGTCAACCCAGTCCCCAGGTCTATGTATTCAACCAGCCAGATTACGAGCGTTTACAGCCCTATCTAGAAACCCTCTTGAACCAGAAACACCAGAGCCTGATTGATCCACTGGTGGTTAACTTGATGAGCGTGCCAGCCTAGAATGACTCTAGCCAGGCCTGGGCTGACAACTACTCCCCAGGCCTAGCCAACTTAGCGAGACAGATCGGATTTTGGGTGCCGGGCTACGGCTCTCCCTGATCAAGCAATCGCCGGTGGATAGGGGATTGGCACCCTACTTACCGGTATAATCTGCCTAGTTTTTTCCAGTCAAAATCGGTTATGGGTTTCGCCTCTTTTCCTCGTAGTTTCCTCAAACGGCTACTGCTAATCGTTGTGCTCGTAGCCTTAGTAGTCATGGTGCTACGCTTTGCCCTAGGGGCCCTAACCTCCCCACCTACTGTTCAAGCCAATGCTTTCCGCCCCCTCAGCCAACCTGCACCCCAGGCCGAGGTGGTTGAAACCGGACTCTATGCCAATAACCTCTATGATCTAAATGTTTCCAGTAACACCTATTACCTGGATGCTTACATTTGGTTTAAGTGGAACGGCAAGATCGACCCTGTGGAAAACCTGGAACTGACCAACGCTGTCGAAGAGTGGGGATTGACCCAAACCGTGCTGCAAGAAGAAAGCGGCCAGCTACCAGACGGTCGCCAGTACCAGATCATGCACGTTGAAGGTCGCTTTGTGCATCCGTTTCAACTATCCCGCTTTCCCCTCGATCGCCAGCGATTAGCCATTACCATTGAAAATTCCCTCTATCCAGCCGATAAACTGGTCTACGTACCCGACCAGCAGCAATCGGGCTATTCTGAAACATTGGCCGTACCAGGCTGGCAGATACGGGGCTTCAATCTCCAGAGCCTGGTACACGACTACAAAACCAACTTTGGTGAACCCCTACCTGCCAGTGGTAAGGCTACCTATTCGGCTCTGCGCTATGAGTTAACCACGGAACGCCCGGTCAGCTATTTTACCTGGAAGTTGTTACTACCCCTGGTAATTGTGCTGATTTCCGGCTGGGGAGCCTTTTTACTCAGTCCTAGATATACCGATTCCCGCATTGCCCTACCGGTCACAGCCCTGCTCACCACCGTGTTTCTCCAGCAGTCCTATGGCGACTCGATTCCCGATGTGGGTTACCTGGTGTTGCTAGATAAAATCTACGCCCTAGCCTACGTGCTGATTATTTTGTCTATTCTGGAGGCGATCATTACGGCCGACTGGGCCAAGGCAGACATAGAAAACGCCTTCAATCGCATCATCCGCCTTGATCGCCTGTCTCTAGTTGTCCAGTCACTGGCCTTGATGGGGGGGTAACTTTGCTGATTTGGCTATAGGTTCAACCAGGGGATTGGCTATGGCCATTAGCGGCTACCCCCACTGGATGGGGATCGGCCTGGCTAACCGACAGGGCGTCAGAGCTAGAGGCGGTATTGAAGACCAGCTCTCCTTCTAGCAGATCCACACCAATGGCCGCCCCTTCAGTAAAGGTGGTTTGAAGAATCTTAGTGGCAATGGGATTCTCTAGCAGCCGTTGAATGGCCCGCTTGAGGGGCCGGGCTCCGTATACCGGGTCGTAACCACTGTGGGCAATAAAATCGATGGCCGGGTCAGAAATCACTAGGCTAATTTTTTGATCCGCCAGACGACGCTGCACCCGCCGGATTTGCAGCGCCACGATCTGCCGTAACTCCGCCTTGCTAAGGGAATGAAAGAGAATTAAATCATCAACGCGGTTGAGGAATTCTGGCCGGAACTGCTTTTGCAAGGCCTTCAGCACTAAGCGACGCATGTCATCGTAGCGACTGTCATCCCCCCCCAACTCCAGAATATGGTCGCTACCGATGTTGCTGGTCATAATCACCACGGTGTTGCGAAAGTCTACGCGATGGCCCTGGGAATCGGTAATGCGACCATCGTCAAGGACCTGCAATAACAGGTTAAACACATCGGGATGGGCCTTTTCTACTTCATCCAGCAGAACTACTGAGTAGGGATGGCGGCGGACGGCCTCCGAGAGTTGGCCGCCGTCTTCGTAGCCCACATAACCCGGTGGAGCCCCAACCAGTCTGGAAACAGCATTTTTCTCCATATACTCGGACATATCAATCCGAATCAGGGCCTCTTCGGTATCGAAGAGAAACTCCGCCAGAGCCCGAGCTAGTTCGGTTTTGCCGACCCCTGTTGGCCCCATAAACAAGAAGGAACCCAGGGGCCGCCCCGGATCGTTCATGCCAGCTCGAGCCCGACGAATGGCAGCAGCCACAGCGGCTACCGCCTCCTCCTGGCCAATCACCCGGTCGTGGAGGTGTCCCTCTAGTTGCAGTAGCTTTTGCCGTTCTGAGGCCATCAGCCGATTGACGGGAATCCCTGTCCACTTAGCCACAATCTCGGCGATATCAGCCTCGCTCACCTGTTCTCGCAACAGGGTAGACCCCTGGGTCTGGATTTCTAGAAGCTCTGCTTCCTTGGCTTCCCGATCACGCTGGACGGTTTCCAGACGACCATACTTGAGTTGGGCCGCCCGATTTAGATCGTAGGCTCGCTCTGCCTGTTCAATGTGTAACCGCAGCTGGTCTTCCTCTTCTTTGAGGGTATTAATCGCCTCCAGGGTTTGTTTTTCCCGCTGCCATTGGCCCCCCAGGGTGTTCTGTCGGCTAGTTAATTCCACCATTTCTTGGTCAATGCGACTGAGGCGATCGCGGCTGCCATAGCCCGAACTGCCGGGATCTTCCGCCGCCAGGGAGAGCTTTTCCATTTCCAGTTGCATGAGCTTGCGATCTAGATCCTCGAGTTCTGTGGGTTTAGAGGTAATCTCCATTTTGAGCTTGGCGGCGGCTTCATCCACCAGATCAATGGCCTTATCGGGGAGGAAGCGATCGGCGATGTAGCGATCGGACAGTACCGCCGCCGCCACCAGGGCGCTATCGGCAATTTTAACCCCATGGTGGACTTCGTAGCGCTCCTTCAAGCCCCGCAAAATGGAAATGGTATCTTCGGCGCTGGGCTGACCCACATAAACCTGCTGAAAGCGCCGCTCCAGCCCCGCATCTTTTTCGATGTGTTTGCGATATTCGTCCAGGGTAGTGGCCCCAATACAGCGCAATTCTCCCCGGGCCAGCATGGGTTTAAGGAGGTTGCCCGCATCCATGGTGCCCTGGGTGGCCCCTGCCCCCACTACGGTATGGAGTTCGTCAATGAATAAGACCACCTGGCCCGCGGAGTCGGTTACTTCCCGTAGCACCGATCGCAGCCGCTCCTCAAATTCGCCTCGAAATTTGGCTCCAGCAATCAGGCCCCCCATATCCAGGGAAATCAGGGTACGCCCCTTTAAAGACTCCGGTACTTCTCCATTGATAATGCGTTGAGCTAGGGCTTCGGCGATAGCGGTTTTTCCCACCCCTGGCTCACCAATCAGCACCGGATTATTTTTACTACGCCTGGACAGCACCTGGATCACCCGGCGAATTTCCTCGTCCCGGCCAATCACCGGGTCGAGCTTGCCATCTCGAGCCGCCTGGGTGAGGTCAAGACCGTAGCGGGCCAGGGCATCATAGTTAGCCTCAGGCTGATGGTCGGTCACCCGCTGACTACCCCGCACCCCCTGCACCGCCGTCAATAACTCGGCAGCTTCGACGTTAAAGCCGCGCAGCAGGCGGCGGCCAATCCGTTCGTCTTCTTGAAAACCCAAAATCAGGTGTTCTACTGAAATAAACTGGTCCTTGAGGCTGACCCGGGCTGCCTCCGCTTGATCCAACATGCGATCCAGACTTTGCCCCAGATAAAGGTTATTGTCCGTAGCCAAACGCACCCGGGCTTGGCGTTGGGCAAAGGTTTCCAACTCGTCTAAAATCAAGTCTGGATCCAGCTTAGCCTTCTCGAGGACTCGATGGGCCAATCCTTCTTCTTCCTGGTCTAAAAGGGCAATGATTACATGCTCTACTTCCAGGTACTGGTGTTTGAAGCGACGGGCCACATCCTGGGCTTCCACAATGGCATCCCAGGCTTTATCGGTAAACTTATCGGGATCGGTGGGCTGCATGGTGGATGGTAGCGGACAAGGATAATTTTGCTTTTTGTAACACTAAGATACCTAGTATAGCAACCGATCACCCCCCGCCACTGGACCGGGGTAGGCCAGGCCACTGGCAAGGACCCATGGTGAGCCTGGTGTTTCAGCCCTCTTCTAAAGCCAGGTTGGAAAAAACAAACTCCTGTCGGTCGAGGCCGCCATTGACCTCGGTGGTAATAGCCCGGCGGCAAAGAATAAAGTAGGCTCCCACCTGCTGATACCCATCTTCAAAGTTGCTAAGCCCACCCTTTTGAACGCCGGTTTGGGGGTCATGGTAGACCGAATTATAGCGGTGGGACAGGTAACCCTCACCGGTATGGTGGCTGCTAAAGGTATGGATAGTCACTACCACGCCGTGGATGTGGCGATGGACCAGGGTGACCTCGTTGTCACGCACCTCATAGCGATCGCCGTCTGCCTTGCCCCCCAGAAGAATTTCTATGGCCCCATCGGGACGGGTTTCACCATAGCGAAAGGTGTTTTGACCATGGGTGTCGGTAAAGCTGCGCCGCACCCGATGAATGGCCACCTCAAACAACTGGCCATGAATGGCTTTTTGGGCCGCTTCGTCTCCTATCCCGGTGACGGTAGGCTTCAGATCGGAACCCACTCTAATTTGCCCGGCGTAGGTTTGATCGTTATGGGTATAGGTCACATCGGCGCGATAACCAGGGAAGTGGCTATCCCAGGTGTAGCGATTTTCGTAGGCAGCCCGAAATAAATCCTGGGCAGATAGCTGACTGGCAACCATGGGTCTCTCCTGGTTAGTTAAGCAATGGGGAAAAAGTTCGAGAACAGTCCTGTTCTATCCCTGTAAGCGACTTGACAATAGAGCTGAGTGATTTAGCTCAAAACACCGAGGCAGGCTCTGGGTCTCAGCCTATAGTCCATGGCCCCGCCTCTGATCCTGACCGAACTGGCTACTATGACGGTTTTGGCCAATCCACGGAGGATAGGGTTACCCCTCTCCAACCCTGGTCGAGTCGTTGCTAGGATAGCCTTCTTAGTTTAAACCCTGGCTCGAACTTAGGGGGAGGGATTTACCGCGACTGATAGGTCAGCGATCGCCAGACAAACTGGGGGAGAGCCAGCATTCGGCGCCAGCGCCAGGGTTCCTGATAAAGGCGGTACAGCCACTCCAGATGATAGCGACACATCCAGTCAGGGGCCCGGGCTTTCACCCCAGCCCAAATATCAAAGCTACCACCCACCCCAATCCAGAGGCTCTGGGGACAGAGGTAACGGTGGTCGCGAATCCAGAGTTCCTGGCGGGGCACCCCCAAGCCCACTAGAATCACACTGGGCTGAAGCATGGCCAGGCGTTGGAGAAAATCCGGTTGATCGACCGGGGAGAGGAAACCATGCTGGGTACCCACAATGGAGGCGCTCATACCCTGACGTTGCCAGTAAATCGCCGCCTGATCGGTGATCCCTGGGGCACCACCGTAGAAAAAAGCCGTCTCCGTTGAGGATAAAGCCATGAGAACGCCAGCCGCCAGTTCGATCCCTGGCATACGTCGAACTCGCTGGCCGCGGCTACGAAAATAGAGGACAACCCCGGCACCATCGGGAATAACCAGATCGGCGGCAAGAATAATCTCCCGCAGTTGGGGATGGCAATCTGCCTGCATGGCCATTTCTGCGTTCAAGGTGACCACGTGGCTGCCCTGACCCTGACGATACCGATCCACCAGCCAACTGGCATAGTCAGCCCTGTGGTGCACCGGCAAACCCATGACCTGGAGCACCTGCGCTGTTTCTCCGGTTACGGTTGGCTTTACTGACATCTGTCATCCTCCCTACGGCATCCCTCATAGGACCATACCCTGGAACGGGAATTTTTGTTACATTTCTCAATCATTGCCTTCCAGAATTTTCTGTTCTACGCCAAAGCCCACCAGCCGTAGGGTATCGAGGGGCTGATCGAGCTCGGGACGCTGGTAGTTAAGGATCCGCCGAATCCGCAGATTGGGGTTGATGAGGGTAATAGAATCAACAGAAACTACCTGGGTGTAGGGGGTAGTCATCAGCAGTTCCCGATGGTTGGCGTTGTAGCTGAAGCTGGAAATAATCGGTCGGGCTTCCTCGTAGGCGCGATCGCGCAGATAATCTCCCGTCAAAACCTCCCCCTGCTGCTGGCGGGGAACAAACAGGGCCCGCAATTCCTGCGATACCTCCTCGCCGGTTTCTGAAACCGTCTGGAAGCGCAGTTGAAAACCGGGTAGCTGGTCCAAATCCCGACCCTCCGGGACCGGATAGTGATTATCGGCCAAAACCTGGCGGCGCAATTCCGGCGTAATCGCCTCCACATAAAAGTCAGTGTGGGACCGCTCCACCAACTGATGCCTGAGGTAGTGGTAGGTACGCTCGATACTCCAGCGACCCAGGCAACAATCAAAAAAATAGTGGATAGCGTTCAGATCCATGGCTCACAGCAGGGATGACGGTCCTATAACTTGGGCCAGAACACTGGGGACAGCGGGAATTGATCAAGCTGACGGCTCCTAATTGACCAACAGGTCTCAGATTAGGGGACATCCAATAGAGAGGGATGGGCGGCGTTCTGGCTGGCTTCCATCCGGTCGCACCTGGGTCCAGCTATGGATTTAGCCTACCAGTCTTTAGGCAGTCCGTAGCCATCCTGGGGAACCTCAGCCAACCTACGGACCCGGCACCGTTGACTATGACAGTAGACTTCGCAGCATCCAGGCGTTTTTTTCGTGTACCTGCATCCGCTGGGTGAGCAGATCCGCCGTGGGTTCGTCGTTAGCCTTATCCACCGCAGGAAAAATCGAACGGGCCGTCCGCACCACCGCTTCCTGACCTGCCACCAACTGGCGAATCATCTCTTCAGCATCGGGTACCCCATCGGCTTCCGCAATCGAGGACAGTTCGGCAAACTCTTTATAGCTGCCTGGAGCCGGAAAACCCAGGGCGCGGATGCGCTCAGCAATTAGATCCACCGCCAGGGCCAGCTCATTATAGTGGCCCTCAAACATCAGGTGGAGAGTCTGGAACATGGGTCCTGTCACATTCCAATGAAAATTATGGGTTTTTAGGTAAAGGGTGTAGGTGTCAGCCAGTAACTTAGAAAGCCCCCCAGCAATTTGCTGGCGATCAGCCTGACTAATACCAATATCAATGGGCAGCATGGCCGTGCCTGATAGGGTGTCCTTAGCCATGGGTCAAACTCTCCTTTAAACAACCAGGGTGGGAAACCGGCAGATCGACCTTATAATCCCCCGTTCACCTTCGATCATAGAACTTACCCCTTGAGCTAAAGTTTAAATTTTGACTTAGATTTGGCCCTCAGTAGCGATCGCGAGCGATCTCGCTACCCAGCTAGGTGAAACCCAACTCGCCATCCCTGCCGCTGTAAAAAACAGCCCTAGGGGTAGTGCCGAGGCAAATCGCACCAGCCTGAAGCCCTAGGGCTGGTGATTAGGCGTAACCCCATCAGAGGCCACGGGCTGGCAGTCGGCCTGGTCAGAACTCTCCAGGGCCAGATCTTTGGCCTGGCGTTCCTGGGTTAATTGATTAATCAACGATAGGACTCGGGTACCCCGTTCCACCCCCCGGTCCTCCTTAAAAAGAATTTCAGGAGTGCGACGCAAGCCCATTCGCTGGCCTAACTCTCGGCGGACAAAACCGGTAGCCGCCTTCAAACCAGCCATAGTTTCTACCCTGGCAGCGTCGGTACCGTAAATACTGACAAAAATCTTGGCGTGCTGTAGATCCCCTGACACATCCACCTCAGTAACGCTGACCATACCCGCCCCAACCCGATCATCTTTAATATCTGACAGCAGCATGCGGCTGACCTCCCGCTTAATTAAAGACGCCACCCGCTCAACTCGACGACTATTGGCCATAGGTATCCACTCCCAATTCCGATTACTAATTCCCACCAACAGGTGTAGAAATATTCAGCCTGGATCAACTAACCATGGTCCAATCCCAGCATCGCCCGCAGGGTAAAGGTAAGAAACAGAAACCCTGCCATCGTTGCCCCCAATAGGGCTATGGCTGTAGCTGGACGTTGGAAAAGCGGCACCAAAGGCTGCATGGCATTGTACAAAATTCCCAGGCTAAAGGAGACTAGATAGCGCGGGTAACGAGCCACATTGTCAAAAAAATCTTTCATGGCGAGTTGTGGAGGGTTGTCAATGGAAACACCTGCTTTGATTTTAGATGACCACCCCAGAGTCCTAGCAAGGGGCCCCGGGAAAATTGGCCCAGGAGCCCACAGCGGCAAACTCAGCGATAGTAGATAGGCGTTCCCAATCCAACTCGCCAGGGCTGACGGAGCAATGGATGCCGGCGCAAACAGGTGTCGACTACCGGCTCGCCAGGGCAAGACCATGCCTGATTATTACAATCCATTAAGGTTTACGGGCACCGAGGATAAGAGCTGAAAACTCTCGCTATAGACTGGATCATAATTAGCAAACGCCTACTGAATAGAGAGTTTTGACACCTGTTTAGGGTCTCCCTTAAAGTTGTCAAGCCCTGTAATGACCCGCATTGGAGTGTTGATTCAATGGCCCATTCTGTCAAAATCTACGAAACCTGTATTGGCTGTACCCAGTGTGTACGGGCTTGCCCTGTTGACGTTCTAGAGATGGTTCCCTGGGACGGTTGTAAAGCTGGGCAAATCGCCTCCTCTCCCAGAACTAAAGACTGTGTGGGTTGTAAGCGCTGCGAAACAGCTTGCCCTACTGATTACCTGAGTATTCGGGTATACCTGGGTGGCGAAACCACCCAGAGCATGGGCCTAGCCTACTAACCTCGGTCCCCAGCCTGGTGACTTTAAAGAACATTAAACCCACAAGAAAAAACGTTCCTGTCGGATGATCCGACAGGAACGTTTTTCAGGTTTTTAATCAGCCCCTAAAGCTTAGCCAGCAGACGCTGAACTATTTGCATACCGGTAACTGCCTGCCAGCCAAACAACCCCACCAAAAGCAGGTTCAAACTGATGTGGGTGAAACGAGCGGTGGCGTTGCCCCTTTGCATGAAGGGCACCAGGGCTACAGAACTGGCAACCACGGCAGTCATGGCCAAACCCACTAGTAAATGGGGACCAAAAAACAGCTTGCCATTGGTCAAGTAGGTGGCTCCCATGCCACCCACCGTGCCCAGAACCATAACAGCTAGAAGCACAGAGCCAATCTGGTGATGGCGCAGGGCAAACTTACCCTTGACTAACGCCTTACGGGTCTCAGCGTCTGCTGTGCGGGTTTTACGGGCTTGCAAGCCCAAATAAAGAGCATAGAGACTGGTGGCAAACAGTAGCCACATAACTACCGGGTGAATAAAGTTAATCCAGGGCTGGAAAAAATCTAGAGACATAACACTCAGAAATAGGGATGGTTAACCACGGTCATATTAAGAAATTATAAGGTTGCGGGTTAGTCCGGCGCAAAAACTCTAACCAGCCTCTGGCTATAGAAGCCAGCGCCATGACTAGGGCCACGCCTCTAAATAGTCAGCACCGGCCCGGGCTAACAAGTCTGAGTTAGATTAAAAATCCCTCCATCGGGAGGGATTTGAAGCAGACTATGAACGCTAGGCTTTTACGGCAAAAAAGCTGAGGTGATAGAGAGATGACTTCCAAGGGTGAGTCTGGACTTGTCGCACCAGGGCTTTACCCTGCCAGGGTAAATCAGGAATTTGCAGATCAATCACCGTTGTGTTGACAACTGCCTGACGCAGGAGAATCTCAGCCGCCTTTTGATCCACGGTCAAAGATACCGACTCGGTACCATTATGGCCGTAGAGAACGGCTGGTAGAAGACCCTGGCGGCGCAAGGCATTGGGCTTAGCTTGAGGATCGCGGGCTTTACATTCAAGGGTCAGTTCCATAAAAAAATCTTCCTATTAACAAAGTCAAACACTTTTTTGGTAGCACTCTATCCCCTAGGCCACCCTGGCTTCTCCCTGCTCATAGAGCAGGGCCCGTTTAGGACCATGGATGGGATCCTCTACGATGATGGTCTGATCGCGGCTAGCCCCTAAGGAGACAATGGCAATGGGCACATCCATTAACTCTGCCAGAAATTTCAGATAGTCTAGGGCTGCCTTGGGTAGATCACTGAGCGATCGGCAATGGTCAGTGGGTTGCTGCCACCCTGGCAGAGTTTTATAAATAGGTTGGCAGCGAGCAAAGGCCTGGGCACTTCCTGGCAGTTCTTCACACCGACTACCGTCTAAATCGTAGGCTACGCATACCTTAATTTCTTCAGCATCATCCAAGACATCCAGTTTGGTAATGGCCAGACAGTCGAGACCATTGATGCGCACAGCATAACGACCGATCACCCCGTCAAACCAACCACAGCGTCGCTGTCGTCCTGTGGTGGTGCCAAATTCCGCCCCACGGGTACAGAGCTGATCCCCTATCTGACAGGTCAGCTCCGTTGGGAAAGGACCTTCTCCTACCCGGGTGGTATAAGCCTTGGCCACACCAATGACCCGATCAATTACCGTAGGGCCAATGCCGGTACCAATACAGGCACCTCCAGCTACCGGGTTAGAGGAGGTGACATAGGGATAGGTACCATGATCTAAATCTAGCAGAGTGCCTTGGGCCCCTTCAAACAAGACATTTTTACGTTGCTGGATAGCCTTATAAACATGCAAAGAGCTATCAGTCACGTGGGGACGCAGGCGCTCGGCATAGATGCTGTATTCTGCCAGCACCGCGTTGGGGTTGAGGGGAGCTATATCGTAGAGCTTTTCTAGAATCCCGTTTTTATAATCAATCACCCACTTAATCTGCTCCGCCAGATTATGGTGGTCAAGCAGGTCAATCATACGCAAACCAATCCGCTCCGATTTATCTGCGTAGGTAGGACCAATGCCCCGCTTGGTTGTACCGATTTTATTATGGCCGCGTCGCTCCTCTGCAGCCTGATCGATCAAGCGATGGTAGGGCATAGTGATATGGGCAGCATGAGAAATAAACAAATTGCTCGAAGAAATGCCCAAATCATCGAGCTGATCGAGCTCGCCAATCAACGCAGCGGGATCAATCACGGTGCCGCTGCCAATCACGCACTCTGTCTCAGGATACAGAATACCAGAGGGGATCAGGTGCAACTTAAAGGTCTGATCCTTGACTACTACGGTGTGTCCAGCGTTAACACCGCCCTGGTAGCGAACCACCACATCTGCCGATTTACTCAACAGATCGGTAATTTTGCCCTTTCCTTCATCGCCCCACTGGGCTCCAATGACTACAACGTTTGCCAAGGAAATTCAGACTCTCTCGTTCACACAAACTTTCATTATGTTGAACAGGTTGTTCCCATGTCAACTTTTTTGCTCAGAAATCAGCCAACCACTCCCCCCAACACCAACCACAAAGAGCGTAAAGGCACCTCAGGCTAGACCATAGCAAGCCGATCTCCTTTTGGTTCATCCCCAATCCAGGGGACTGCCTACAGTCAATGTGCTGCGGTCATATTGACGATCACCGAACACACTTCAGCCTTAGTTAAAACCGTGGACAATTCAGGGGATGGCTTTGCTCGCACGGCATAAACGCCTGCATCTAAGGGCAAGAAAAGAATGTCTCTACACAAAAACAGTAACATGCTTAAGGCCTGATTTTGCGTAGAAGCGGCCAGGTACTCTTAGTACAGCTAAATGGGTCAACAAGGTCTCAATCTCCGCCACCCCGAGTTCATTCGGGTGCCGCCTGTACTGAAATAGAATGTAGCAACGGATCCACTGCGCGTAGGCCTGCTGTGTAGGGTAGGAATATGCTTCAGCCACATCGCATCACGCACTTGGTCAAGTAATCGCCTGGATAAAGGAGATGATGTATTCATGATTAAACCTGTATTTCTAATAGAGAAATCTTAAGTTTCAGGGCAATCAAACACTTGGTATTATAATGAAATCTTCTACCTGAAATCCCTATTCGGTATTTAGGTTGATTTTTTTGACCCAAGATCCCTCCAGGGGTATTTAGGCGGAAAATTTTTCTCTAATAAAGAGTTGGGCGTCACTCAAGCAGCCTGGGAGGGGGTGTGAATATCGCTAACTCAGTACACACGTCTATCTCAGCAACACCCAGTACTGACCATCTAGAGAGAAATATGAAAGAAGTCGAAACAGCCGCTTTTTCCGAAAGAACCGCTTGCCTCAGCTGCGGTAGCAACAAACTTCTAGAGTTGTCCACTGGGCGATTCGACGAAGGAGCGCTCAAGACCTTCATTGAGGAAGATCCTTGGGGTGAGCATCCGGCGCCGTTCTTGCGAGGACAGCGCTGGTCTTACGTGGCCTGCCAGGATTGTGGACTTGCATTTCATCGCAATATCCTCACACCAGAGTGGAACGAACGGCGATTCTCCAAGTGGATGTCGCAGGAAGAGATCGAGGCGTTCGAGAAGCGTTTCAAGACACCTGCCTATGAATTTAGTGTAATAGATCAAACCTCATCTGACAGATGGGACATATCAGACACGTAGAAGGGTGTCAGATCGTGTTTGATTTGTATCTTTTTCTTCTACGTATTGGTCAAGCTGTTTCGCTTTGGCTAGGTGAACGCTATCTCTCCAGGTTT
>JAGWXD010000084.1 GCA_018970085.1 Cyanobacteria bacterium REEB459 | reverse complement strand
GTGCATATCGTAGAGGCCAAAGCCATTGGGAGGAAAGTTACCTACTTCGGTGGTCGCTTCTCGAAAGGTTTCCTCAGGCTCGGAACCATAGGGGTAGTTACCGTCGTAGTTAGCCAGATCGGGGGTGATGGTCTCGCCAAAGTAAAAGGGCGTAGTAGTACCCGCCCGACAGGCATATTCCCGCTGGGCTTCGCTGGGCAGGGTGTAGGGTTGACCCAGTTTTTTGGACAAGCGATCGCAAAATTCCATGGCATCATGCCAATTCACCTGCTCCACTGGGCGTTTATCTCCGTTGAAGTAGGAAGGGTTGTTGCCTATGATGGCCTGATATTGGGCCTGGGTGACGGGGTATTTACCCATCCAGAACTCGGCTACCGTGACCTGATGCTGAGGGCCTTCATCGCTAGATCGATTAGGTTCGCTATTGGGAGACCC
The DNA here is from genome assembly GCA_018970085.1 of Cyanobacteria bacterium REEB459. Taxonomy (GTDB): domain Bacteria; phylum Cyanobacteriota; class Cyanobacteriia; order Phormidesmidales; family Phormidesmidaceae; genus Nodosilinea. The sequence continues at coordinate 3,924 of JAGWXD010000084.1, read as the reverse complement.
CATGGTGAAGGTTCCTTCAAGAACTAGCACCATCTCCAGGGTTACCCCCTGGCCCAGGTCCAGGGTTTGGTAAGGGGGCGCTGGCCTGTTTACGGTTGATGATCTGCCCCTGGGGGTTGACGGTCACCACCTCAAAGCTAAAACGGGGATAGGTAGGGTCTGAAGACATCTGCTGAAATAAGAATGTATTTACACTTACACAGAAACGGCTCTAACTTGGCGGTTCGGGGCCGTTTTCTGTATCTATATCCATTAAACCCTAAGTTTTCAGCGGGTAGGGCGAAACTCTCTGGGATGGCTGACAAGTCCACTGCACCCCCCACACAGCAAACCCCCCGGAGAATCCAAGGGGCTTGCTGTTGCTGGGCCATGGTGGGGGCTAGACCGCTAGAGACAGTTGGCTAAGGGGTGCCCCTCTCTCGATTTCCTCCCACGGGCTATCCATAGGCTGGTAGTTGCAGAGACACACCAGAATCTTAATCGGGCTGGCAGGGCTAGAAAATTCCTGAACCTCAGCCACTACCCAATCCCCATCTTTGCCATGGGTCACGCCATCGCCAGGATCGGCTAGGTTTTCATAGTCGCGTACTCTGTCACCAACCTGGGGAAACTGCCCTGACCAGTCGAATTCTTCTGCCAGGATTTGAGTTAGCCCACCATTGGACAATGACCGGGTTTCCCAGCCATGGGCATTGGGGTCGGCGGCTTTGTAGATAACCCAAGTTTCATTCATAGCGATCATCCTCAAAACTGGTTTGCTCACCTTCAAACACGCAATCGACCTTCAATATAGGGTCTTTGGTCGATAGGGTCTTTGGTCGGTTTGACCCGTTTCAGCTTCCATCCATTAAGCCGCCCCATCTCCTGACACTGGCCCGGATCCGTGGCTCCATGGATATTTTCAGAACCTTTAGCCATGCCCCGATCCCCCTTCACTTGGTTCTGGGGCATATCGAAGTAAATCCCCCGGCTGGCACTCCAGAACCCGGCAAAGCTTTTCAAGAGTCTCCCGATCAAGCCTGGGGGGCATCTCGTAAGAGTTCTTTAAGCGGTTGACCGTAACAGGATGCAACCCAGCTAGGTCTGCAACCTGCTTATAGTCCAATTCACGATCAGCCATCACGGTAGCTAACCGCCACTTGATCGGCATCAAGCCACCTTCTAACACAGTTGCCATCATATTAACCCTAACGACTAATAAAATCGAAACGATTTACCTATTAACTATGATAGAAAATATTTTAGTCTTAACGATTTACATCTTTAATCGAATCGGCTAATATAAAGATGTCCCTGGAAATTCCAGGGCAAAGTCAAATCCCCGCCTAGGGAGCCTGGAAGCGTCTAAGCGAGGACTCTATTCCCTTACGAGGATGTCTATTATGCTAATCCCTTTTCCTGTCTCTGCTACCCCTAAAAATACGGTCTGGTATCTGGTCACGGTAGGCGGCTACGAGACGATTACTTACCCCGATGGCGGCTTTTCCCTTGAATTTGTCGTCGATAGGTTCAGAGGGCGTTTGAAAAGTTGGATAGTCAGTAAAAAAGCTCACACGGTATAAGCTAGTAGTACCAAACAACTAGCATCGTGAGAGCCCTGGGTAAAGCTTACACCAGCGATTTGACCCGCGACCAGTTTGAACTGATTGAGCCGATGCTACCCAAGGCAAAGCCAGGGGGTCGGTCCCGAACAGTCTACCTATGGGCTGTGCTCAACGCCATTTTCTTAGGATGGCATTAATTAGCAGGCTGAGGGCAAACCGGGCTGGCTTCACCTGGTTGATAAACAAAATGATGCTTTGGCCAATGCCCTGGGACAACCCCGCTAGCAATACCAGCCACAGCGCCAGGCGGCCACTATGGGGTAGGCTGGTAGCAACTCTAAAGGCTGCGGAGTCCAAAGCAAATACATAACCCAGCAACGGCCACAGTTGATCGTCCATTGCCTCGGCCCAGACTCCCCCACTACCCAGAAATCAATCCGCCACTCAATCGTTTCATCACCCGATTGGCAATGTCGGCATAGCGCACCTCACCGGTGAGCAGTTCTCCTAACCGTTGGGTGGCGGTGGGACGCTTGATGCCAACCCGGTAGCCAATTCCCGGCACCCGAAAAAATAGCCCAGAAATTCGCCTGGCCCACTGCATATCAGCACCCCAGGAGGATTGCAGGGTTTGGGTGTAGTTGGCCAGGGCGGTGGGGTCTCCTGCCAGGGCCCCATGGATGGCGGCGGCCGCTTGTACCCCGCTAATCATGCCGGGGCGAATCCCCTCGGCACTGAGGGGATCGACAATGGCGGCGGCTTCTCCCACCAGCAGCGCCCGGTCAGTATGCAGGAGGGTCTGGCCGTGCCAGAGTTTGAGGTCATGGCTATAGACCTGACCCTGATCATAGGGCAAACCCAGGGCCTGGCTATAACGGTGCAGGCAGGCCTGATGGTCGGCGCTCACTTGCCCCAAGAAGTTAACGGCACCGATGGCGTAGCCCTGGGCCCTGGGAAAACTCCATAGGCACCCCTGTTTCACCAGGCCAAACTCAAAGGCCAGGGGGCAATCGGCGGCCAGGGGAATAGGACTGGTCCAGTCCCAAAGTTGGGCCCGGCGGAGGGGGGCTGGAGCTAGGCCTAACCAGCCTGCCATGGGGCCCTGGGCGCCGTCGGCCCCCACTAGATAGGCGGCCTGGTAGGAGTCAGCAGCGCTGATTACTCGCCAGCGATCGCCTTGAAACTCAATGCCACTCACCGGGGTGGCGTCCTTTACCTGGGCGCCCTGGGCCTGGGCCTGGTCGACCAGGAACTGATCGAAGAGATCGCGGCGCACCATCCAGATCGGGTCATGGGTGGCGAGGGTGGCCTCCACTGGATCCCCTAGCTTCCAGGTGTAGCGAACCTGCCGACGCTCACAATCAATCACTGGGGCAAAATCAAAATCAAAATAGGCAGCAATCCCCGGAGAAACCGCTCCACTACAGGGCTTATAGCGAGGTAGGGGGGCCTTTTCTAAAATTAAAACCGATCGCCCCTGCCGGGCCAGATGGTAAGCGGTAGAGGCCCCGGCGGGGCCTGCCCCCACCACAATGCAGTCGTACATGGCAATTAAGGTGATTTAAATTAAGCCGTCTGACTGGCTAACCTAGTATAGTCAGAAAGTTTCCTCTCACTAGTTATTCAGACTATGGATTTAGGCGCCCTCCGTCGCAACTACACCCAGCAAGGTCTTAACCTTCAGGACCTGGATGCCGATCCCTTTCAGCAATTTACGCTCTGGTTCGAACAGGCCTGCCAGGCAGATATCCTGGAACCCAATGCCCTGGTGTTGGCGACGGTTTCCCCCAACGGTGTGCCCTTTCAACGCACCGTCCTGCTCAAGTACTTTGACCAGGATGGCTTTGTGTTCTTCACCAACTACGGAAGTCGCAAGGCCCAGCATATCGAGGCCAATAGCCAGGTGTCCTTGCTATTTCCCTGGTACGCCCTGGAACGACAACTGGCGATCGGCGGCACCGCCCAAAAAATATCTTCAGCAGAGTCCTTAAAATACTTCCTCTCAAGACCCCGGGGCAGTCAGCTAGGGGCCTGGGTATCCCAGCAAAGTACGATTATTTCTTCGCGTCAGTTATTAGAGATGCAGTTTGAAAAAATCAAAGAAAAATTTCTAAACCAGGAAATTCCCCTACCAGACTTTTGGGGGGGATATCGGGTACAGCCCAGTAGCTTCGAGTTTTGGCAGGGCCGTCCCAACCGACTTCACGACCGCTTTCTCTACCGTCGCGGCACTGAAGCCATTTGGGGAGTGGAGCGATTATCACCATAAGGAGAGCCCCCCAAGAGACGAGTCAAGGGGGGCGGCAAAGATATTCTGGCATCGAGCTATTTTGACAAGGGGCTACCCCCTCACTATTTTCGCCGCAGATACGTTTAACGC
>JAGWXD010000042.1 GCA_018970085.1 Cyanobacteria bacterium REEB459 | reverse complement strand
GGCCGCCAGCCAGTGTCTACTTCAGTAAACAGGAGGATAGTGATGTAACAAAAGAGACGTGGAGGAAGAAAGTGAACTAAACGGCGACTCTACCTTAAATCCTTACCCTAACTGTCTAGACAACGGGGTACACTTTAGGGGCCTATCCCCACAACTATACCTATAAAGCTGAATTACAGCCTGAATTATCACCCCCGCCGACTCCCAACGCCGTACCCACCCCATACCCATAAGGCTAGGCAGTATAAAATCGACCCAGCCAGGGCTGGTGGGCGCGCAACTATCCCTGGCTGGTTCTCTGGTTATTGATAGATTGACTTTTGGGGGTGCGGCTATCCTGCCATCGATTGAGAGTAGAAATCTATCAAGGTTGGCCGAGAAAATCTCGCTTGCCTAACTCGATCCCATTGTGTCTAAGAATGGCATAGGCAGTAGTAACATGAAAAAACACATTGGGCAACAAAAAGTAGGAAAGGAAGGGCCAACCCCGCATGGTGATAGAGTGACCACCTCCCACCGGTACCGTAAATTCTTTATCTTCCGTACCATCGATTTGCTCAGGCTTAAAGGACTCCAGATAGGCGATCGTGGTCTGCAGGCGATGGACTAATTCTGAAAAGCTGGTTTCAGTATCCGCTAAGGGAGGCGCATCAACTCCCGCCAGGCGGGCTGTACCCCGCCTGGTTAGGTCAGAAGCAATCTGAACTTGACGAACCAGAGAAAACATATCGGGATATAGACGGCTTTGCAGCAGGACCTGGGGATCGATGCCCCTAGTTTCGGCATGGGTACTGGCCTTCTCCAGAATACTACTGAGATTTCCAACAGCCCGCAGCAGGGGTGGAACCGTAGCCTGATACATAGAAATGGGCATGAGATTACCTTCGAGTCAAAACATTAAACCGGATGGAAGAAAAAGGCCGCCCCCAAAAGGGCAAAGGTAGATAGGAGTAAAACTCCCTCCAGCCAGTTAGAACGTCCATCCTGGCTGACTAAATTAGCGGTAGCTACGGCCACCGCCACCGCTACCACCTCAAATACACCAAAGTTTAGGTCCATCGGTTGACCAATCAATCCACCCACAATCACCAGAATCGGTGCCACCAGCAGGGCTACCAGCAGGCTAGAGCCCATGGCGATAGAGACAGCCAGGTCCATATTATTTTTGGTCGCCATACGCACAGCCGTGACGTACTCTGCGGCCCCCCCCACCAGGGGCAGTAGAATCACCCCGGTAAATAAATCCGTTAGTCCCAGGTTGTGGGCCGCTGCTTCGACGGCCCCAACAAAAATTTCCGACTCAATTGCTACCCCCACCGTTGCCGCCAGCAAGACCGCCACCCAGAGACCAGGGTTGGGCTTGTGGATAGCAGGCTGAACCGGGCCGGCCAGATCAGCTTCTGCTGATTCTCCAAAGTCGGTTACCCCGACTTCGTAAAGATAACTATGGGTTTTCAAGGAGAATAACAGGGTCAGGCCGTAAACCATTAGCATCACTGCCGCCACTACCAGAGAAAGGCGACGAATCACCGCCACTTCGACAATGCTGGAGGTATTGATCACTAAGGCTGGAATCAAGATCGCCGTTACCGCCAGGGTCATAGTCGAGCCATTAATACCGGCCACCGCCTGGTTAAAGCGTTGCTCTTTATAGCGCAGCCCCCCCACCAACATAGAGAGACCCAATACCAGTAAAGTATTGGCCAAAATTGATCCAGTAATACTAGCTTTAACAATGTCAATTAAACCGGCCTTCAGGGCAACCAGCGCAATAATGAGTTCAGTGGCATTACCAAACAGGGCGTTGATCAATCCACCCAGGGTTGGTCCAGTGACCAGCGCCAGTTCTTCGGTGGCGGTACTCAGCCAGATCGCCAGGGGCACAATGGCCAGGGCCGAGAGCCCGAAGACAGTTAGTGCCGACCACTCCAATCGCTCGGCCAGGATGGAGAGGGGAATAAACACCAACAGGCCAGTGGAAAAGAGGGTTTGTAGGGAGGGAATAGCTTTCATGCCGGAGTTGCCAGTGGTTCAAGTTCGAAGCGGTAGGTTTCAATCACTGGGTTAGCCAGTAACTGATGGCACATCCGATCCACCTGCTGGCTAGCGGTGGTTTCATTCTCCGCCTCCAGGGATAGCTCAATGTACTTACCGATGCGAATTGAGTTCACCTGGGTATGGCCTAGATGGGCCAGTCCCGATCGCACCGCAGTACCTGCTGGATCCAGCACCGATGGTCGCAGAGTAATGTAGACACGGGCACTGTAGTAGGGCACGGCGGACCTGATGGGTGACTAAATCCTTAACATTGCCCATCCTACCCTATGTGGGGTTGGTAGAATAAGTAGAGCCTACTTAAACCCCTATGGTGCAGCGAACTCGCAATCAGGAAAAGATTCTATCGGTCTTAAGGGAGTTAAGTCAGCCCGTTTCTGCCCAGAGTCTTTATCGGGAAATGCGCCAGGAGGGCATGACCCTAGGGTTAGCAACCATTTATCGGGCCCTGGAAGCACTGAAACTAGCGGGGGCAGTGCAGATGCGGACCCTGCCCTCTGGCGAAGCCCTCTATAGCTTGCCGCAGACCGACCGCCATCACCTCACTTGTCTACACTGCGGTAGTACCATTGCCATTGACGATTGTCCGGTCCACGACCTAGAGCAGCAATTGCACCGGGCCCATCGGTTTAAAATTTTTTACCATACCCTGGAGTTTTTTGGGCTTTGCCCCCACTGTCAGAGCAGTTTTTCTCCCCTTTCCCAGGTTTGAGCCCATGGATTGGACGCCGGCAGTGATTAGCGTTGGTGCCATGATGGGTGCCCTGGGCCGCCACTATACCAATCAACTAGGGCTCACTCGCCAGGGATTTCCCCTCAGTACTCTGGTAGTTAACCTGAGTGGGGCCGCCCTGATGGGGTTCTGGGTAACCCTACTGCGGGGCCAACTGACAGATCACCCTGAACTACCCCACCTGCTGCTGGTGGGGTGGTTAGGGGCCTACACCACCTTTTCTACCTATATTGCCGATACCGATTATCTGAGCAGAGCCCATTCCCGACAGTTGGGGCTGCTCTATGGCGTAGGCACTCCCCTAGTCGGGCTCGTGAGCTTTGGGCTGGGGAGATCTCTGGCTCTCTGGCTGGGCCAGATCTGACCCGTACCGGGCAGCCAACCCAGTCACCTAATCCCCGCGCCCAGCCTGGGCGGCGATTCCCCGGCCCAGGCTGGTGCCACCATAGAAACTAACCCAACCCAGCACCGGGCTACCTACTCCGTAAACCCATAGCCTCCCCCAGGCACCGGCAACCATCAGGTCTTCCAGTTCCAAAATATAGGCAGAAAAGGTGGTCAGAGAGCCAATAAAACCCGTCACAATCAGGAGTCTAAGGGTGGTAGAAAGCCCCCCCCAGGGCTGGGTAGCCCTGACGAACAGCCCTAGACCAAAACACCCCAGTAAATTCACCGCCAGGGTCCCAACCGGTAGGTTAGGTGTAGCCATGGTGGCCATTAGCCAGTGACCCAGGTAATAGCGCCCCAGGGCCCCAGCGATCGCCCCGCCGCTGACGGCCAGAGGAGCCTTAATCCAAGCGAAAGTCATTAAATAATGATCCTTAGAGGATTCTAAGAATTACCCAGGGGTGAGTCCCACTCCGGTACTATCCAGCTATAGTACGTCATCAATGAATAATGGAGCGTAGTCTTTATGACGGCAATTGCGTCTGTTCACGGTAGAGAAATTCTCGACTCCCGCGGTAACCCCACAGTAGAAGTGGATGTGATACTGGCGGATGGGGCTAGGGGGCGGGCTGCCGTACCCTCTGGAGCCTCCACCGGCATTCGGGAAGCCCTGGAATTACGAGACGGCGACCGGCATCGCTACGGTGGCAAGGGAGTCTTAAAGGCCGTAGCCAACGTCAACAGCACCATTGCCCCAGCCATTCAGGGTATGGATGCCGCCGATCTGGCGGCGGTGGATAGTAAGATGCTGGCCCTAGACGGCACCGACAATAAGGGTAACCTGGGAGCCAATGCCATCCTCGGCGTCTCCATGGCAGTAGCTCGAGCCGCCGCCGCCTCGGCCCAGGTGCCCCTCTATGTTCATCTGGGGGGGGCGGACTCGGTTTTACTGCCGGTACCCTGCTTTAACATCATTAACGGTGGCGCCCATGCCGATAACAGTGTCGATTTTCAAGAGTTTATGGTGGCCCCCGTTGGTGCCCCCAGCTTTTCTGAAGCTCTACGCTACGGGGCTGAGGTCTACCACGCCCTTAAATCGGTTTTACAGACCGCCGGCTATAGCACCGGCGTTGGGGATGAAGGCGGCTTCGCCCCCAACCTGAAAAGTAATGTTGAGGCGATCGAGGTCATCCTTCAGGGAATTGAAAAGGCTGGTCTGCGTCCTGGTGCCGACATGGCGATTGCCCTAGACCCGGCGGTGAGCGAACTTTACCAGGAAGACGGTAGTTACCTGTTCTACAAGTCTGATAACAGTCGCAAGTCTGCAGAGGAAATGATTGCCCTGTGGGAAAGTTGGGTTAACCAGTTTCCCATTGTTTCTCTAGAGGATGGTCTGGGAGAACAGGATTGGCAGGGTTGGAAACTGATGACCCAGCACCTGGGCGATCGCTTGCAACTGGTGGGGGACGATGCCTTTGTTACCAACCCCACCATCATTGCTCAGGCGATTCAAGACGGAGTCGGCAACTCCTCGCTGATTAAGGTTAACCAAATTGGTTCTATTACAGAAACCCTAGCCGCCATCAACATGTCCCAGCAAGCCGGCTATACCTGCATGGTCAGCCACCGTTCGGGGGAAACTCCCGACGACTTTATTGCTGATTTAGTGGTGGCAACCAGCACTGGTCAGATTAAGTCGGGGGCTCCCTGTCGGGGCGAGCGGTTGTCGAAGTACAATCAACTCCTGCGCATTGAGGCAGAATTGGGCAGTCGAGCGCGTTATGCCGGGGCCGGGGCCTTTCAGCAGCAGCGATTAACGGCTTCCTAGGAGCGCTAGGGACCATCCTGGGGAATTAATTGCCCCAGGATGGCTAACCAGCCCTAACCCGGCAGAGGCAAGGTAGCTAGAAACCGATGAGCTATCAATCGCCCCCGTTTTAGAGGGCTAGCCCGAGAACACTAAAAAACTAACCTGACTAAGATGGGCAGAGCGAGACTCGAACTCGCATGACCGTAAGGCCGCCACATTTTGAGTGTGGTGCGTCTACCAATTTCGCCATCCGCCCGGGGATGAGCTCCCATTATACCCAATCGGGTTAGCTTTCACCAGGGCAAAGTACTCAGGACTGCTAGACCAGCGATCAATTTCTCGAGCCCGCAACACTGGTACTGGATGGGTTAGCCCCTGGGTCCGCAGTTGTTTCAGCATATCTCCCAGTTGGCTATCGCTAACGGCGTCGTAGCAGCGGGCCTGCTCTAGAAAGGCCTCCAGGTTCAACTCCGGCACCAGTGAGGGAGCCCCCCCACACAGCTTCATCAGCAAGGAAGCAACGATGCGGGGATCCTGACAGACCAAAAGGGCCGCCCGATCGCAACTGAATTCTGCACAGCGCACCCACTCCATCATCTGGCTTTGCAAATTTTGGGCCAGCACCTCCCCTAGGGGCAACTGGCTGGCGGCCAGGGTAAGCAGATTAGCCAGGGTCAGATAAACCCCGTGGTCACATTTGAGATGGCCTAGTTCGTGGGCAATCACCGCCTGGGTCTCAGCGGGGGTGAGCAGCTCAACCAGGGCAGTGTGGAGAACAACAAAGGGCTGCTTGCCCCGCATCGCAAAGGTGTAGGCATTGGGCACCGGGCTTTGCCGCAGGTAAAGCTGGGGTACCTCTAGGTCTAAGATTTCACAGGCTTCCACCAGGGAATGATAAAGGCTAGGCACCTGGCGATCGCTAATTTGCAAACTAGAGGCTATATTATCTAGGTAAAAAACCTGCTCTGCCACAGGACCCATTACCATTCTCAAGGCCAGGTCAAGCCCCGGCAGTTGCTGTAAGGCCTGGGTCGCCTGCCGATCCAAGGGATGGCGAAATTGAGCCGCCTGTAGCCCTAGCAAGTGAGTTTTGCCAGCCATAACTCCCCCAGAAAATACCAGACCCGAGCAGTCTATTGTTGGTGATCATAACAAACTGAATCGGGGCTACGGGTGATGATTTAGTAAGATCTGGATTCATTAAAATGGCACAATAACTATGGTCTCTTTAATGGCTACCGGGCAGCCTGGATAGCTAAGGGGTGGCCACCATCGCCCTAGCCTGGCGGCAGCAAGCCAGAACATCGGCCCCGCCTTAGGCTTGAGCAATCCAACCGGTTCAAAACCAATTGGCCCAAGCCGTATTATTCCATTGGAGGAGTCCTAACGTGGTCAGTTCACCAAAACGTTTATTGGTTGGCTCAACCGAACCCTACAGTGGAAAATCAGCAACGCTCTTGGGCATAGGGCTGCAGTTGCAGGCCATGGGCATTGATGTTGCCTTTGGTAAACCCGTCGGCTATTCCCCTGGAGATAGTGAGGCTGATCCGGATTTGGATTTTATCGCCACCACCTTACATCTACCTGAATCTCGTTTTTACCCACCGGCTCTTTCCCTGTCTTCAAAAACCATCGAGCATCTTCTCGCCGGTGGCAATGGTAGCGGTGACCACAGTTTAAAATCTTTCACCCAGTCTCGGGGGGAAAGCCTTTTGTTATTGGAAGGCCCTGGTAGCTTAACCGAGGGTACACTGCTCAACCTATCCTTGCCTCACATGGCAGAGTTAATCGACGCTGCCGTACTGCTGGTGACTCGTTATGACTCGATTTTACTGGTGGATCGCCTGCTAGCTGCAAAGCAACAACTGGGGGCCCACCTGCTGGGGGTGATTATTAATGATGTGCCCCCTGAGTCAGCCCAAACCCTGGAAACCGTAGTTAAGCCCTTTTTAGAACAGCATGGGATTCCTATCCTGGCCTTGTTTCCCCGTTCTCCTGTGATGCGCAGTATTACCGTAGGAGAAATTGTCGCCTGTCTTCATGCCGAGGTGCTGTGCTGTCCTGAACGGATGGATCTGATGGTGGAGACCCTGACTATCGGAGCGATGAATGTTAATTCAGCCCTGCGTTACTTTCGCCAGGGGGTGAATATGGCGGTGGTGACGGGGGGCGATCGCACCGATATTCAGTTTGCCGCCCTGGAAACCTCCACCCAGTGTTTGGTCCTCACCGGGCAAATTCCCCCGGCCACCCCGATCCTGGAGCGAGCCATCGATCTAGAGGTGCCCATTCTCTCGGTTGACTCCGACACCCTATCAACGGTGGAGCGCATTGATGAATTGTTTGGTCAGGTCGGTATTCATGAGCCAGCCAAAGTGCGCTGTATTCAGGATATGGTCGCCACCTATCTAGATCTGCCCCGGTTGCTCACTCTAATTGGCCTTGCACCGGTCGACTGAGCCTTGGCCTCATCAGTGCTATCTTAGGCAGACGGCGGTCTGATACAATATAGCGCGACATTCTTTCTATTCATTCGGTGTAGTCGTTGAGTCAGTCTATCGAAGCTCCGTTAGAATCTCCTAAGTTAGATACATTTCTGCAGGAACTGGCGGCCATTCAACAGTCCGGATCGAAGCGAGTAGCCATTCTGGGTTCTCGCCATGTCCCCATCACCCATCAACAATTGATTGAATTAATGACCTACGCTTTGGTATTAGGGGGTAATCGAATCATTACTTCGGGTGCCACTGGAACTAACTCCGCCGCCATTCGAGGAGCTATGAAGGCTGACCCTAATCTGTTGACGGTAATTTTACCTCAAAGCCTGGAGCGCCAGCCCTCCGAGTCGCGGGAACAGCTAGAGCAGGTCATGCACCTGGTGGAAAACCCTACTAATGACAGCCTATCTCTGGCCGAAGCCAGTTCTATGTGCAACCAGGAAATCATTTCCCGTTGTCAACAATTAATTTGTTTTGCCTTCCATGACAGCCATACCCTGTTGCAAACCTGTGAGGTGGCCGAAGAGCAACGCAAAATTGTGACTCTGTTTTATTTTGATTGATTTCACCCATCATCTATTCCCTATCCCTTTAGTTCTACTCTGGAAGGCTGAGTCCATGGCCCCCTTGCTACCTATGCCGGGTTTTTTACTGCTAAGTATTGCCCTGGCTGGTTTTTTGATCTATTTGCCCTACTTAGTGGTGGCCTACAGCCGTTTCCGGGTGGGCTACAATCCCTCTGCCCCCCGGGCCCAGTTTTCCCAGTTGCCGGCCTACGCCCAGCGGGCTACCTGGGCCCATGAGAATGCCTTTGAATCGATGATTACCTACGCTCCGGCGGCCTTGATGGCCTACCTGACCGGGCAGGACTCGGGGCTGGCCTGCACCGCCGCTCTACTTTACCTGGTGGCCAGGACCCTCTACCCCCTGTTCTATATTCTGGATCTGCCCTGGTGGCGATCACCGATGTTTGCCATCGCCAACCTCGGCACCCTAACCCTCTACGTTTTAAGCTGTCGAGCCGCCCTGGGCTAGGGCCGCCTGGCGATCGCTAGTGAATCCTTGGGTGTAGCAGACGGGGGATCACCTCTAATTTTGTTGCACTAAGATTTGTTTCGCTAAGATCTGACACCGATGCCCCTGGGTGTTAGCCTCACCCCCATTAACACCAGAGTGGTCTATCCCCTTGGTGAGATCAGCGGACCCTGGTACGATAAACATCGTCCTGTGCCGCTGTAGTGCTTACCATGGCCTCCACCTACTCCTTTGACATTGTCAGTGATTTTGATCGCCAGGAACTGGTCAATGCCATTGATCAGGTTCGACGGGACATCGCCGGTCGCTATGACTTAAAAGACACTAAAACCAACCTTGAATTAAGGGATGAAAGCCTTACCATTGAAACCGCCAGTGACATGACCCTCAATGCGGTCAAAGATTTATTGCATCAAAAGGCATCTAAACGAAATCTTTCGCTAAAGATATTTGACTATGGCCAGGTGGAGTCTGCCAGTGGTAGTCGTCTACGCCAGGAAGTTACCCTCAAAAAGGGGTTAAGCTCCGAAACGGCTAAAGAAATTAGTAAACTAATTCGAGACCGCCTCAAAAAGGTTACCGCCGCCATTCAGGGCGACGCCGTGAGGGTATCAGGGAAATCAAAAGACGACCTGCAGGAGGCTATGCAGTTGGTACGCCAGGAAGAATGGCCAGTCCCGATCCAGTTCACTAATTATCGATAATTACAGCGCCAGCCCGATCCCGGCCAAATCACTCAAACAGTGTCTCGGCAAGTCTCTTGGGGCCCGACTAAAACCTAGCAACAAGGGGGAAATGACCTTAACAGGCCATCTCCCCCTTATAACTTCAACACCTATGACCAGGCTAAGCAGCAAAAACCCAGACTCTTTTGCCTAGACTAAGAAAGCTGCTGACATAGAGAACAACGATCCTATCAACCACCCTGGCCAATCAACATCAAGTAATTTACCCATAGCTATAGCCGTCACCCAAATAATCGCAACCGCTATAAAGAGGTAAATATCAGTCGTCAACAGGATGAAAACCCCATCAAGGATAAAAATTTACTTTTGCAAAATCACCTTAGCCACCATGCCAGCTCCCCGGTGAGGGGCGCAGTAATAAGCATAGGTGCCTTCAGGCATATCTTCAGTAAAGGTAGTGGAATAACTTTCCCCAGGGGCAAAGGTAAGTTGGGTATGGGAAATGGCAGTGGTCAAGGCTTTATCACCAGGAGCATTAGCCTCATCAAAGACAACATTATGGGGAGCCATCTTATTATTCACCCAGGTTACGGTATCGCCGGGTTTAACGGTAACGACATTGGGATCAAACACTAGCAGACCAGCGTCATTACCCATTTTGATATCATAGTTGGTCGCAGAAGCAGGGGCAGAGACCAGGGTCAGGGCTCCCACCATAACCACCACTGCCATCATTACAAGTCCCAAACGCTGGGCGGCACGAATCAACTGTTGCATAACTACCTCTAAAACTCCTTTCATCTGGCTCAATCAAAGCATGAGCATCTAAAGCTAGCCCCTAAGGACTGTTCTGTTTTCGGGGGTGAACTCATTAGCCCACCCCCAGACTTGTTCTAAACTGGCGGAGCTGAAAAACGAGTCTTACCCGTCCCCCACATTTCTCCAATTACCTTTGGTTGTAACAAAATATGACCGGCAATGGCAACCAGATCTTCTTCCGTTAAACTGCGCATTTTAGGAAAAATATCAGCACTTTTCTTGCTGGGATGAACCTGGGAAATATCGGTTAGCCCATCGTAGGTTGTCGGCTCTTTTAAATAATCAACCAGGGTTTCAATATTATCCCGGGGAGGTAGAGCCCCAGCCAGTGCCTCAGAATCTAAACCAACCGTTGGATTGGTCTTGGTAATTCCCCCCACATGACAGGTACCACAAGCATAGTTAAATTGCCTGCGACCCCGAGTTACCTGCTCTAGAGACAAAACAACTCCATCCCCCTGGGGGTTAAGCTTAACCGTGCGGGTCGCTTCATCCAGCTCAGCTGCGATGGCATCTCCCATAATTAAATGGCTGACAAAGAAGAGTGCCACTGCCACTAGCCAAATGCATCTCTTCACCATGGTTCTCCTCAAAAAATATAGGGTTCAGGTATGGACAATCAACACAGCGAACCTAACGGGGTTAGCCATTAGGTCAATCCTCGTAATGACTATCATGCCACCGAAAGGGGAAGATTCCAAAACTTTCCCGGGCATCAAGTTCTAAGCCGGCTATTTAGTCTCCATTACTATGGCTAGAGACCCTATGGTGCTGAAGTTCAGGCCAGTTAAGGGTAAGCCCGTCTAAGCGATCAGCCTCAGGGGGCAGGGGCGGATGCAACCGAATTAGCTGGGCCAGAGTTTGTTTGAGCTGGGTCCGGGATAGAATTAGATCGACAAATCCATGCTCTTGCAGATATTCCGCAGTTTGAAAGGTTTCTGGCAGTTTCTCCCGCAGAGTTTGTTCGACTACGCGGCGGCCTGCAAAGCCAATAGTGGCTTTAGGCTCAGCGATGATAATGTCTCCCAGCATGGCAAAGCTAGCGGTCACTCCCCCGGTGGTCGGATGGGTGAGGACAGGCAGGTAGAGCAATCGGGCAGTCTGGTGCTGTTGAAGGGCTCCAGAGATTTTAGCCATTTGCATCAGGCTGAGCAGACCTTCTTGCATACGGGCGCCACCAGAAGCACAGACAATAATCACTGGCCGTTGGGTAGCGGTAGCCTGTTCAATCATGCGGGTTAGTTTTTCCCCCACCACTGAGCCCATACTGCCCCCCATAAAGCGAAAGTCCATGACTCCCAGAGCAACGGGTAAGCCGTCCAGGTTACCTAACCCAGTCTGGACGGCGTCTGACAGTTTAGTTTTAGTTTGGGTATCTCGCAGTCGATCAGCATAGGCCTTACGGTCTTTGAAGTTGAGAGGATCCTTGGGGGATACTTGACTATCCAGGGGGTGCCAGGTACCCGGATCGATTAATTGGCGAATCCGCTCATCACTGAAAATGCGATGGTGGTGGCCGCATTCTCCGCACACCGATTGATTCGCTCGAAGATCCTTGGTGTAGGTGAGCACATCACAGTGCTCACACTTAGTCCAAAGGCCATCGGCAATTTCTCGTTCTTGTCGGTCTTCACTGATGGGTCCAGATTTACGGCGATTAGCAAACCAATCGAACAGCGACATACTTTATTGTGCAGAAATTGTGCAGAACGTTATTAGAACTTATTGTGCAGACTCAAAAGTGTTCAGACAGACTTGAGGTAAGTGGTTAAGTAACCCTAAACCCAGTCCAACCAGGGCCACCTTTCATCCTAGCGGGTTTAGTCCCGATTCGGATGCACCCCTGGAATCGGTGGGTTAAAAATCCCTGCAACCCCATGGCCAGGGTTGATCAAAACTAGGGCAGTAGCCCGATGGAGTCCGCTATTAGATAACGTTTAGTGACCTTTTTGTCTTTTTAGCCAGAACTCAAGCTAGGATGAACGGCAAAATTTCTTTCAATTATTTCAGTTATGCTGGTTATTCTCCTGATTTTTGTGGTGGGTCTGGCTCCAGCCTGTATTTCAGCCTGGCTGTGCATTCGGTCTGAGCGGGCAACCAAACAGAGCCCCTATCAGGAAATTGCCTGTGGTTCAGGGGCTGGTTTGTTAAAACTGCTGGATGGGCAATCCGATCTTCACTACGTAGATGGACTGGGCTATATGATCGGCGACATTACCTGTGATCTGAATGCTCGCTCCCCCTATTTGCGTTGTGCCATGAATCCCATCGGCCCCTGTGATGGCTGCCATACCTATACACCCAAGGTATTTGACCGTCAGGTTTAACGACCCTGCCCGGTCCAGATAGTAAGATGGCTGCGACTAATTCGGAGAAACGGGGTAATCTATCAGTATGCTACTACGGGGTAATAGCTACTTTTTTGAAGCGCAACACCGTTGTAGCAGCTATGGTGTGAATTTAATCATCTGACCCATGACCTAGTCCACGAGAGTCAGATCCAGAACTTTTCAGAACTTTCATGTATTGGCGAAGCGGGGAATGTAGGAGATTATGCTTCTATCCTGTAGACTCGCGTGTGCTCCAAAAGCTAATACCAGGTAGGGCTTCAGGACATTGGTAAAGTCTAGGCTGACCAGTGATAATGCCTTACCTGGTTTTTTTTGGCTGTCGGTCGGAACTGGATAACAATACCGCAGCCGCCGCTTTAGGTGATCTCCTGGCCTGGGTTGATAGCCAGGGCGCTGCTCAAATCAATTACCATTCCTTCTTGAGCCACCACTGCCCCGCTAAAGGCCTGGCGGGCTTGCTCCGCTACCTGATCCATAAAATTGTCGTCATGGGCGGGGTCATGGTGGAAAATAACTAGGGTTTTAACCCTAGCCGCCCTGGCCAGTTTAACCGCTTCTTGCCAGGTGGAATGGCCCCAACCAGCCTTGCCAAGGCTGGGATGATAGTATTCTTCGTCGGTGTAGGTGGCATCGTAAATCATCACATCGGTATCCTGAACCAGGGTGACCAGGGTTTCGCTCAGACCATCAGGGAAGTGTTCGGTGTCAGTAATGTAGGCGGCGCTTCTATCGCCCCAGCTAACTCGATAGCCCACGGATTGTCCGGGGTGATTGAGCAGGGCACTGTGCACCGTAATATCTTCCAGTTGTAGCGGTTCTCCAATGGCTAAATTACAAAACTCTAGCTTTGCCCTCATTACCTGTAAGGGTACAGGGAAGTTAGGATGCAACATCTGATCGCGCAGCCGCTGTTCGATTGTTGACCCATTAGGGGCGATCGCGCCATAGATGCGAAATCGATTGCCCGGTACAAAAGCAGGGGTAAAAAAAGGAAAACCTTGAATATGGTCCCAGTGGGAATGGCTGAAGAACAGAGTTGCCTGCACTGGCATCGCCTTCAACAGGGAAAGCCCCAGCTGCCGCAGCCCAGTGCCGCCATCAAAGATCAGGCGCTGCCCGCCAACCAGCATTTCAACACAGGGAGTATTGCCACCATACCTCACTGTATGTGGCCCTGGGGAAGGAATGCTACCACGAACGCCCCAGAACCTAACCAGGAATTGGGGTAGGAGTTCGGCCATGAAAATTCAGGTTGATTGGGTTTCAAAAATGGCTAGATGGTAGTGTCAACCCTGAAAATAGTAATCTTTGGTAATGCTTTCTTTATTTTATTCGATATTTACCTAAGCGGGGAAATCCGGTAACTGCCATTCATTCAAATGGCCTAGCTGGGTAACGGCGGTCAGGTTATATTGCAAGGGGGTGATGGAAATATAGCCCTCACGGATAGCGTGTACATCGGCGGGAACTGCCCTGATTACCTGTCTGAGATCGGCCGGCCAGCCCTGGTGAAGACCGGTTTCCTGCTGGTCTTCAAGCACCTCTCCAGCTAACCAGTAGTAGGTCTTGCCACGGGGATCGAGCCGTTGCTCAAATTGATCGACATAGCGGCGCACTCCCTGACGAGTTACTTTTACCCCTTTGATATCGGCCATCGCTAGAGCCGGTACGTTAACGTTAAACAGCAGGGCAGAGGAGAGGGGAAACCAGTCCTGGCTGGATAGGAGTTGGCGAATAAATGTTGCCGCCGGCACGAAGCTGCGCTGGGTAAAGCTGGTGAGGCTAACAGCGATCGCCGGAATACCTTCAATCGCCCCTTCCATCGCTGCCGAAACCGTACCAGAGTAGAGGACATCGGTACCCAAATTGGCGCCGTGGTTAATCCCCGAGACCACGACATCGGGCGGTGTGTCCATGAGAGCTCCCAAGGCTAGTTTGACGCAATCGGAAGGGGTGCCTGAGCAGCTCCAGGCACGAATATCTCCATGGAAGACCTCCTCAATAGCTTCCGCCCGAATGGGCTTGTGTATGGTCAGTCCATGGCCCGTCGCCGATCGCTCCCGATCAGGGCACACCACCGTCACCTGATGACCGGCAGCGGCCAGGGTCGCAGCCAGGGTCCGCATGCCCAGAGCAAAAATACCGTCGTCGTTACTGATTAAGATGTTCATGACTGCCCCCACGGCATTAAAATAGTCAGAGCTAATCGGTTCTACCACATATCCATCATCTTTAACCCTCGGATGACCACCCCACCTGCCCCTCTGGAAAATGATTTAATGGCTCTTAAGCAAACGGCTCAAGCCAGTATTGCCACAGCCACCAACCTGGAGGATTTAGAACAAATCCGGGTGGGCTATCTGGGTAAAAAAGGGCAACTCTCCCAAGTGCTGGGAGCCATGGGCAAGCTTTCGGCAGAGGACCGACCCCGGATAGGCTCCCTGGCCAACCAGGTGAAAGAACTGATTCAGGAGCAGCTCGAACAGTCAAAGTCTGCCTTGCTAGCAGCTCAGATTGCTACCCAACTAGAGGCCGAAACCCTGGATGTAACCATGCCGGGGGTATTCCGTCCCCAGGGACGCATCCATCCCATCAATAGTATTATTGATCGGATTGTGGATATCTTTGTGGGGCTGGGGTATACCGTCGCCAGTGGCCCTGAAGTTGAAAGCGACTACTACAACTTTGAGGCCTTGAACTTTTTGCCCGATCATCCTGCCCGCGATATGCAGGATACGCTGTACTTGCCCAACGGCGATCTGATGCGAACCCACACCTCCAATGTGCAGATTCGCTACATGCAGACCCACGAGCCGCCCCTGCGAGCTGTTGCCATTGGCCGCTGCTACCGACGCGATACGGTAGATGCCACCCACGCCGCCGTATTCCATCAAATCGAGTTTTTCGCCGTTGATACCGCCATTACCTTCAGCGATCTGCGGGGCACCATAAAGGTGTTTCTGGAAGCCCTTTATGGTGAGATTCCGGTACGGTTCCGGCCCAGCTATTTTCCCTTTACCGAACCCTCGGCTGAGGTCGACGTGCAGTGGCAAGGTAAGTGGCTAGAGGTGCTGGGTTGCGGCATGATTGATCCCAATGTGCTGAAGGCCGTTGGTTACGATCCCGAAGTCTACAGTGGCTTTGCTGCTGGTTTGGGAGTCGAACGGTTGGCTATGGTCCAGCACCAAATTGATGACATTCGTCGCCTTTACTCGAGTGATCTGCGGTTTTTAAGGCAGTTTTAGGTCCTGGATAGACTCTGGAAATCTTAATATAGCTTTGGCTACAGGCCTTAGAACAGAGTTGGCGGGTCAATTTCAGGTCTCTCGTAACTGGCAGGCTTATTCCTTGTTATGGGACATGGAAAAGCTAATACCAGGGGGGAGTTCTGACTAGCCTCCGCTTCCTTGTAGATGGCGGAGGCTATAACGGGGTACTCCGTGGAGCACCCCGTTGCTACCTATGACCTAGGTATTAGACCATTGCACAATGGCACTCAATGACACTAACTGCGCCCAGGTTACATCAGCGTCTTGAACTCCCCAAGGATTTCGCAGGTGGAAGGTGCCGTTGGCAGAATTATAGGCCGTCACGGTATAGGCATGGCCATTAACCACACCGTAGCCCGCACCATAGACAAAACCAGCCGTTAAAATCTGATTGGAGTTAACCAGATTAATTAACTGGGTTTGGTTCATATTGCCAATACTCTGGGAGGTAGCCGCCAGACCGGTTACCTGACGAATCACCGTATCCATCCACCCACCTTCAATAGCAGTGTAAGCGTTATTCGGCGTCGAGGGACGACTCCAGCCCGATTCCGCCAGTTGGGCATAGGCCTTTTCGGCTAACGCCACCCACAGCTCATTACTGGAGGAAGAGACCGATCCACCACCCCAACCGGCATAGACTTTATAGCCTGAGCTATTGGTAGGCAAGTAGCGATCCACCGTGACATAGTCAGCCGCTCCATTGTTAAAGAAGCGAACAGCAAAGGTATTATCGCCATTGTCAGTAAACATATCCTGGATATAGGAGGGTTTTTCCTGGGCAATGGAGGATAGGGTGGCCAGGTAGTAGCAATCGCCCACGGCGCCCTGAACAATGTCATTGACACCAGCGCCATTCTGGAACAATGAGCCATTGGCGTACTGGTAGGTATAACTAGAACTGGTTAGGGTGGGGCGATTAATGCCTAGGAACCATTTGCCAATTAAACTCTCCATTTGGGTAGCGCTGCTACCTGCAGAGAGGTTACCGATACCCGAGCGAGGGTTAGCAGGATCGCTGTTGGCAATTTTATTGGATAGCACCC
This sequence comes from Cyanobacteria bacterium REEB459, assembly GCA_018970085.1. Taxonomy (GTDB): domain Bacteria; phylum Cyanobacteriota; class Cyanobacteriia; order Phormidesmidales; family Phormidesmidaceae; genus Nodosilinea. The sequence goes on along the minus strand of JAGWXD010000042.1, from coordinate 8,590 downwards.
GTACCGAGTCGGCCATAGTAAAACGACTGGCGTTAGCAACCAGGGTCCGCAGGTCGGTCAGCTCATTGGCATCAATAGTATTTCCATCCTCCGCATTGCGGAAAATGGAGATCATATCGTTACGACTCAAATTGCCGTCGGCGGCTAGAGACCGGGTTAAACTAATCAGCTCGGCATCACGGAGATTTTGGCCAAACCAGTCCAGTGGATTGGGTGGTACTACCGCTGTAGCGGAGACCGCCAGGCTATAGCTGGTGTTATTGGTACTACCACTGTTGGGGAAGACCCGCACATAATAGTCACCCGCCGTCAGGGACTGGCTCGTGATGGATTCTGCGGTGGTACCGGCATTGGTAGAACTTTGCAGCACCGTTCCACCACTGTTCAAAAGCTGAACATCAGCATTGGCGCTAAGACCATTGAGGGTGAGGTTAAAGGTGCTGGTCTGGGCCAGGCTAAAGCGATAGTAGTCGTTGGTATCGGCACTACCAACCCAGTCGGAAAAGGTCTGGGTACTACTCAGGGTGCCAATGTTACGGGCCGTTGCCAGGGTGTTACCGGCGTTGTCGGCAGGAATGCTGGCGGTAGCCGAAAGGGCCAGGTTATAGTTGGTGTTCCCACTGTAGGGGAAGACCCGTACATAATAGTCACCCGCCGTCAGGGACTGGCTCGTGATGGATTCTGCGGTAGTACCGGCATTGGTAGAACTTTGCAGCACCGCCCCACTACTGTTCAATAGCTGAACATCAGCGTCGGCGCTGAGGCCGTTGAGGGTGAGGTTAAAGGTGCTGGTCTGGGCCAGGCTAAAGCGATAGTAGTCGTTGGTATCAGCGCTGCCAACCCAATCGGAGAAGGTCTGGGTACTACTCAGGGCGCCAATGTTACGGGCCGTTGCCAGGGTGTTACCGGCGTTGTCGGCAGGAACACTAACAGTGGCCGAAAGGGCTAGGTTATAGGTGGTATCCCCACTGTAGCGAAAGACCCGTACATAATAGTCACCCGCCGTCAGGGAGCGAGTGATGGTTTCTGACGCCGTACCGGCATTGACAGAACTTTGCAGCACCGTTCCACTACTGTTCAAAAGCTGAACATCAGCGTCGGCGCTGAGGCCGTTGAGGGTGAGGTTAAAGCTACTGGCCTGGGTCAGGTTAAAGCGATAGTAGTCGTTGGTATCGGCACTACCAACCCAGTCGGAAAAGGTCTGGGTACTGCTCAGGGCACCAATGTTACGGGCAGCCGCCAGGGTATTACCGGCGTTGTCGGCGGGGGCCATCAACAGCGCCCCAGGACTGTCGCTACTCTCGCTCTTGCCCTTAGGGTCGACTAAGGGGTCAGCTACGGCCCGACTAGCTGAGGCACCGATCAGAGCGTCGGAGCTCGGCAGCGATCGCCGCAGAGGGGTAAAAATATTGATATCGTCAGCGAAGCGACTGACGGGGACCCGGCTCAGGCTCTGGGAAAGGTCTGACCCAGGAAATAGGGTCAGGCTGTGATCCACGCCAGTCTTAGCTCGAAAATGGCTAACCAGATCAGCTACACCGAGTCCCTGGGAAGGCGAAAATGAAAGCTGTAACTGGCGTTGAGCAGACTCTAGAACGGTTTCAAACAGATTACCGCCAGCCACAGAATTGGTTGGGGTAGATTCCAGGTCAGTAGAAAAAAGACTATCCATAGTTATGGGGTAAAACGCTATAAAAACGGTCAAGGTAGATGGTCACGATCCCCGATCTCATGAGTAGCCAGTAGCACCGCTAAAGACATAGTTTGAGAGTCGCCAGTTTAACCAGGGCCCATAGATAACTATTAGGTTTAGTCCTTTAGGTTTAGTCCTTTTTGATCGCGTCAGAGAAACACCTGAGGCGAGGCTTCATTCTCTACGGGCAAAAAGTAACGGCAGGCTTATTTTATCCCTAACCGGGGACTGTACTCGGCGGCTATCACCTCTGTCTAAAGCATGACTGGTCCATCTTTACCCTAACAGCATACTCGTCTAAAGACATAAGTATAAAGTTGTTGAAGAAAAAGTTATAAAGATTGCAACTTGCGGGATGGCTTTGCCCGTACTTCATCAATGCGTGCATCTAAGGGCAAGAATAAGGACGTCTGGAGGCAAAACTAGTAGCGCGATTAAAGCCTGATTTTGACCTCTGACACAAACTACTTTACAGTCCCACGACTCCAGCGATGGCCATCGGCCTCTGCTGCATGTCAGGGTTTAGATGCATCTCCTCTTAACGGACCAGTGCCGCCCTAACCCATAGCGTGATCGTGAACTCTGGCTCGAACCCGGTTTTCCAGAGTTCCTATGCCTTCTATCTCTATTCTGATTTGGTCTCCTACCGAGAGCGGTCCAACACCTGCTGGGGTACCCGTTAAGATCACATCTCCCGGCAACAAGGTCATAATTTGAGTGACATAGGTAAGGATTTCTTCCGGGCTAAAGATCATGGTGTCGATTGAGGCTGATTGAACAGGTTCAGGTTGCTGATTAATAAAGGTTTGAAGTTGCGCCCCAGGGCTGATTTCTCTGACAATCCAGGGTCCCAGTGGGCAGAAAGAGTCAAATCCTTTAGCCCGGGTCCATTGAGCATCTTTACGTTGCAGGTCCCGAGCGGTTACATCATTGGCGATGGTATACCCCCAAATCTTGGCTTTAGCTTCTCCGGGCTGCAATTGACAACACCGTTCCCCAATCACCAGGGCGAGTTCTCCTTCGTAGTCTACCTGCTGCGCCTGAGGCGGATAATAAATAGGACTACCCGCAGCGGTAACAGCTGTAGAAGGCTTGAGAAAGATCAAGGGTTCCTGGGGTGGGGAAGAGCCCATTTCAGCCGCATGGTCGGCATAATTTTTACCGACGGCCACCACCTTAGAAGGTGAGCAGGGGGCAAGAATAGAATATTGGTCTGGCAATAGTTCAGCACCTGTCGACTGACCTTCTAGCCAGGGGGGAGCATCTAGCACCTGCACATGCCGGTCTGCTTGCAGAATGCCGTAGTGAAACTGTCCCAGATGGGATTGAACTCTAACATAACGTTGGGCCATATCACCTGCTGAATGCCGCTACTAATATGGGTATAATCATAGATCCTTGCTTCTGCCCTGGGCTCCTAATCGCAGGTTGGTTTTCTCCACCTTACCGGTAGGGTCAGCGGTAGAGGCCACCTCTGTCCACAAGGAATCCTTATGAAAGCATACATGTACGAAACCATGTATATTCTTCGTCCCGATTTAAATGACGAGACTGTAGATGGCATCATTGGCAAATATCAAACTCTTCTGACTGAACAGGGGGTTTCGATTTTAGAAACCCAACACCGGGGCAAGCGTCGACTGGCCTATGATATCGATCGCTTCCGCGAGGGTATTTACATCCAGATGAACTACGCTGGTAACGGTGCCGCCGTAGCCCCTCTAGAACGGGCCATGCGTCTCAGCGATGAAGTGATTCGGTTTTTGACCATCAAACAGGTGACAGATACCCTGCCTGGGGTGCCAGAGCCGGTTGTGGCAATAACTTCTGAACCCCCCAGCGACGAACCAGCCTCCCTGGGCGAAGAGGAGTAGTCAGAAAACCACCATCACCAGGGCCAGAAATCGCCTTTCTGGTTCTGGTGGCGATGGCTGCTGCTGGAGCTCACAGGGTCAGCAAGGGCGCTAGATTTTGGTAAAAATGCCATATTTAAGATAATCGCTGTGCCATTTTTCTTGCCAGGTGCTAAATTAACAGCAATCTACTAATTCAGGTAATCTACTTTGTTTTTGTCTGGCTATGGGTAAAGGCTGATATTTTCTGAGTTCGTTTTGAGTTTAGATTCACATTTTCCATAGCTCTGTTGTTCCTGTTGTTATTGTGTAGAGGGAGTAGTCCTGTGACTCAGTCTTCCTGCGTTGATATGACCGATCATCAGGCCGAGATATCCAGACTTGAGGCTGAGCTAGACATTCGAGATCAGCTGGTGCAGCAGCTCTCTCAAGAACTTTTTCGGTTGGTTAAAAGTAACGCTGGCTTTGTGCCCCAGTCAGAAGATCTGGCAGAACACCAAATAGAAATGAACGCTTTGCGTGAGCAACTGCGGGGCATTGAAAAACAGATCGATTTCTACCAGGCTAGCCTGACAGAAAAAGATGCTGAAATCAGTCAGCTGCGTCAAACCGTAGAGGCTTTGACCGATCGCTCTCGCATGCTAGAACAGGTGGTTCAAGAGTTACCCGAGGTCTACCGCCAAAAGTTTGCCGATCGCTTGTTGTCGGTAAAACAACGGGTTGCGGAGTTGCAACGAGAGAAGTTGCAACTGCAGGCTGAGCTACAAAGTGTGACCTACCGTTTAGCCCTGCGTAGTCGGCGCAGTCAACGGCTAGAGCTACCTAGCCTGAGCCCCAGTGACGAGCAACCAGTGTCCTTGCCTTCTTTTAGTCATGCCTGAGGCTGATCCCCTGGGGTCTGGTGTCTAACTAGCAACGTTAATACTCCAGCGATCCTGTGGCGGGTCTTCTCTTGAATGTTGTGCTTCACCACCCTCTGCCCACCCTGCAGACGTGTTCTAATAGAACAGGGCTGTGGGGTTAAGGTTTGGTTGAAAGGTGCCCATGGCAAACCCGATGGCGGTGACTCAGGGAGAGACACAACTGTGAAACAACGGCAACAGATTTTTCTAGCTGGTGTGGGTCTGGTCCTGGCGGCGATCGTCTGTGGTGTTGCTCTATCCCTCCGGCAGGCCCGGTTAAATGCCGCCACCATTGGTCAGGCTCGGTCCTCTACCTGGCTGGCGGCCGCCCTCACCCCCCTTAAGTCCCTGCGGTTGATGCAGCGCCAGATCGCCACCTCCGGGGCCGCTGAGGCTGGTAAAGTTCCGGTTTTGTCCTTACTTAAGGCCCCCATTACCACGACAGGATTAGGTCCGATTCACCTGGGGATGAGTCGATCAGAGGTAGAAGCCTTGGGCTTTAAACTTTTACCCATTCAGGGGAACGGCAAGGGGGAGTGTCAATACTATCGAGTTCAAGACCAGAGTGAACCGATTGGATTTATGGCCATTCAGAACCGGATTCTGCGCATTGATATCTGGCCTGGTAGTTTGGCGAAAACTCGTAGCGGTGTCAAGATTGGATCCACTGAGGCCGACTTAATCCGGTACTACGGTAAGGATCAGCTCGAAGCCATTAGTAACCCAGTTACCCTGGGAAAAACCATCACCTTTACCCCAACCAATCAAGCTGAAGACCTGTATCGCATTGTTTTTGAAGTCGATGATCGGGGTCAGGTGGTGCAGTACCGGGTTGGCCAGTTTCCCGCCGTCAGCTGGCCAGAGGGATGCTTTTAGGGTAAAGTCTGGCCCAGCCCCACTCAAGGGCAAGCTGGGTCGAGGCCAAACCATATCAGCAATCGCTGCTGGTCATCCTGCCATTTTAGCCAGCCTTCATCGCTAGTTGAGCCGGGTAGGGGATGGCAGCCCTGGGCCGGCTCAGTCACCCTGACTCGTACCCAGTTCCCCTCTACCTGCAGGGGTTCAATCAAGCTTGAGGCGCTGACTAGAGATCGCAGCGGGCTGGACTCTTCAGGGTTGGTGCGCAGCCCTTGAGATAGACCTGGTTTGCGCATCTGTATGCGGGGCGATCGCCGCAACTGTTCAGCCCAGGGTTCTACGGTTAGGGCCAGGCTGCTGCCCCGCAGATACTTGAGATGGGTCCAGGCCGTTCCTGCCGCTGTATAGCGGAATCGAAACCAGCCATCGGAGCGCATCTCTAATACCGGAAAGCTGTAGAACCCGGGGTCGGCCTGTACCATGGCAAAACTGGCGTCTCGACCAAGGGCGATGGGAGGCTGGCCAGCTATGATTAACCAGCCATGGATTAACCAACCCCAGGCAACCTCCCCGGGTTGGGCATAGACCGGCAAGGTCACCTGCGCTAGCCAGTGGGCATCGCCTAAGGGGCCCAGGGAGGTTGACCCAGAGGGTGGCAGCAGGGGTCGTAGATGGCCCAGGCCCAGGTCCTCGGCTGGTGTTGGTGTGAGGCCCGTAATCCCTGATGGTTGGGGGTCAATCGGGACTGGAACCGCCACCGGCCAGGCGGGGGGCAGAGCTGGCAGGCTCGAGGCCGACAGCATCGACCCCAGCAGGGCCAGCAGAAGGGGTCTGACGGCTATAGTTCTGAGGGCCATTTTCCCATTCCTCCTTACCCAATTTATGTCTTGATCCCGGCGTCTGATAAACTTAATGATAGTCAGATAAGCAACCTGAAACCCATTAAATTAAGCAGTTTGGAGGATTGACCTGGTGGAAAGTACCCTCGGTTTAGAAATTATTGAAGTAGTAGAGCAGGCGGCGATCGCCTCTTCCCGATGGATGGGCAAGGGAGAAAAGAACATCGCTGACCAGGTGGCGGTGGAAGCCATGCGGGAACGTATGAATAAAATCCATATGCGCGGTCGCATTGTGATTGGCGAAGGGGAACGGGACGATGCTCCCATGCTCTACATTGGTGAAGAAGTCGGCATCTGTACCCAGCCTGATGCGGCTAGCTACTGTAACCCCGATGAGTTGCTAGAGATTGACATTGCCGTTGATCCCTGCGAAGGCACCAACTTGGTAGCCTACGGTCAGAATGGGTCGATGGCGGTGCTGGCCATTTCTGAAAAGGGAGGACTGTTTGCCGCCCCGGACTTTTATATGAAAAAGCTGGCCGCTCCGCCCCAGGCTAAGGGTCATGTAGATATTAATAAATCCGCCACCGAAAATCTGAAGATCTTAGCCGAGTGTTTGAACCGGGCCATCGATGAGCTGGTGGTGGTCGTCATGAAGCGCGATCGCCACACCGATCTGATTAAGGAAATTCGAGCCGCTGGAGCTCGAGTCAAGCTAATCTCCGATGGAGACGTATCTGCGGCCATTGCCTGCGCCTTCTCTGGCACCAATACCCATGCCTTGATGGGTATTGGCGCTGCGCCGGAGGGCGTTATTAGTGCTGCTGCCATGCGCTGTCTGGGCGGGCACTTTCAGGGGCAATTAATCTACGATCCTGCGGTGGTGAAAACCGGGTTAATTGGCGAAAGCAGGGAAGCCAACATTGCTCGTCTGAATGAAATGGGTATTACCGACATTGATCGGGTTTACGACACCCACGAGCTGGCCTCCGGAGAAACCGTGCTGTTTGCCGCCTGTGGTATTACCTCCGGTGAACTGATGAATGGGGTACGCTTTTTCCACGGCGGAGCCCGTACCCAATCCCTGGTCATTTCCAGCCAGTCTAAAACGGCTCGCTTTGTAGATACTATTCATATGTTCGAGCAACCCAAGACCCTGCAAATTCGATAGATCGCTATTCTAAGGTGAAATAGATTTAGGCTAGAGATGCGGGTCACCGCATCTCTTTTTTAGTGGGAGCCCTGTTTCATAGACTTTTGTTGAGTTTCCTTGAGTCCCACCCCATTTGTCCCTAAGTTCAACCATAGGGCCTGGAGGTCGGCACATTAACCGCTGACTAAGGGCAACAGCCACCCTATCCCCTCTGCCCCTGTTAACCCAACCCATGGAGGAAGAATGAATATCGCCGTAGTTGGCCTGAGTCATAAAACCGCATCGGTACAGATTCGGGAAAAGCTAAGTATTCCTACGGCTCAGACCGCAGACGCGATCGCCCAGCTGAGCCATTGCCCCCACCTGCATGAGGTTTCTATTCTCAGTACTTGCAACCGGTTAGAAATTCACATTGTTACCGATGCCACAGAACAGGGAATTCGAGAGGTAATCCAGTTTTTGTCAGACCACAGCGGGTTACCCCTGGCGGATCTGCGCCCCCATCTGTTTATCCTGCTGCATCAGGATGCCGTCAATCACCTGATGCGAGTAGCCGCCGGCCTAGATAGCCTGGTATTGGGAGAAGGCCAGATTTTAGCCCAGGTTAAGCACGCCCACCAACTCGGCCAGCAACACAAGAGTATTGGGCGGGTTCTTGATCGCCTGCTAAAACAGGCCCTGACCGCAGGCAAACGGGTTCGCAGTGAAACCAGCATTGGTACTGGAGCTGTTTCTATCAGCTCAGCAGCGGTAGAATTAGCCCGCCTTAAGGTTCCTCACCTGAGTCAGTGTCGGGTGAGTATTTTGGGGGCAGGCAAAATGGCTCGCTTACTGGTGCAGCACCTGGTCGCTAAGGACTCCTGCGCCATTACCATCCTTAACCGCAGTCTTGATCGGGCTGAAGACCTGGCCCGTCAGTTTGGAGAGGCCACCATCTACACAGGTACCATGGAGGCCATGCTCGAGACAGTCCAGAATTCTGATGTAGTCTTTACCTGCACCTCTGCCACCGAACCCCTGCTCCATCGTGAGAACTTAACTCCCCTGCTTGGCTCCGATCGCAGCTTGATGCTGTTTGATATTTCCGTACCTTTGAATGTTCACAGCAATGTAAATGAATTGGACAACGTCCAGGTCTTTAACGTTGATGACCTGAAGGCGGTGGTAGCCCAAAACCAGGCCACCCGCCGGCGACTGGCCATGGAAGCCCAGGTACTGCTAGATGAGGAGGTGGAAAGCTTTATGGATTGGTGGCGATCTCTAGATACCATCGGCACCATCAGTAGCCTGCG
>JAGWXD010000041.1 GCA_018970085.1 Cyanobacteria bacterium REEB459 | reverse complement strand
TTGTTGGCAACAACCGGGATGTGGGATTTTTCATTCATCCGACGTTGGTGTTAAATGCGGAGAGGGGCTTTCCGTTAGGGTTAAGTGCCATCCATCTGTGGGGTCGAGACCTTGATCATACCGATAAGCACCAACGGGGCTATAAGGATTTGCCGATTGAGGAAAAGGAATCCTACAAATGGCTTCTATCGGCAGAACAGAGCAATCGGTGTTTGCGTGCCGGAGGAGTTCGGTTCGTAACCCATATCGGCGATCGTGAAAGCGATTTGTATGAAGACTGGGCAACGGTACCCGATGCTCAGAGTCATCTGTTAGTCAGGGCGCGTCAAAACCGTCGTCTGTTGGGACAATCGACCTCGCTGTATGCCTACTTGAGTGCCCAACCCTGTGCAGGGACTTACCCTGTGCAGGTGACAGAAGACCCACGCAGAGGACGCATCGCACGAGAAGCATTCCTAGCCGTGCGGATTGCCAAAGTCCACCTTCAACGCCCCGGCAACCTCAGTGCGCAGGACTATCCCCCTAGTGTCTGCCTGTATGGGGTGGAGGCAAAGGAAGTCAACCCGCCGGCTGGACAAGAGCCGATTCATTGGCGACTGTTGACCACCCATGAAGTGGTTTGCATCGAAAAAGCTCTGAAAGTTATTCAATGGTATTGCTGGCGATGGCGAATTGAACAACTGTTTGCCACCCTCAAACAAGCAGGCTTGAATCTCGAAGCGACTCAACTCGAATCGGTCGAAGCGATTGAGCGCTTAACCGTGCTTGCCTTGTCGATTGCCGTGCGAACCCTGCAGCTGCTCGAAGGGCGAGATAATCCAGACTTACCCGCCTCGATTGCCTTGACCGATGAGCAGCAGCAATGCCTGAGCCAACTGGCACCCTCCTTGCAAGGCCGTACTCAAAAACAGCAAAATCCTTATCCTCCGACTTCTTTAGCCTGGGCAACTTGGTTGATTGCTCGGTTGGGAGGATGGTCCGGGTATCGTTCCCAACGTCCTCCCGGCATGCCCACTCTGATTCATGGTCTGCGGCAGTTTGAGGCGATCTTCCTCGGATGGAAACTGGCTCAGACTCCACTTATGTGTACACCGTAGCCCCTAGAGGTGGGGCTGAGCCAGTATCGATGCCGGCGTACCCACGGTTTGGTCCCAGGGATTGGCTAGGGTCGTGGGTGTACTAACCGCTGCAACCGCTGGAGACCGACCCAGCTTAATCCCTTAAAGAAGTAAATCACACTGGTGAGTAAGGCGACCAATAGATAAAAGACTCGAATTGCCCAACCGGCCCCAGTAAAGATCAGAGAAAATATCCCTGGTTCCACGCCGCTAAAGCGAGTTAGTTCTGAGCGAAACCACTGTTGCTCTGTAGTCATGCGTCGAAGATCGGCGACCGTATCGGGCAAGACGGGCATTTTTACCGTAGTGCAGTAATATCCCCAAAAGCCCTGGTGACCACTTTCCTGCTGTAGGGCTAGATTGCTTAGCCTTACAACCTCCTGGCTTGAGGCTCCAGTTCCGGGCTGATTGATTAAGTGGGCTAGCCAGAGATGGTACCTGAAGGCGTAGCTACTGAAGAAGACCAGGGGAAAGGCCAGTACCAGAGCCAGGCATTTCCAGCCCAGGGCAGTTTTACTGGGCAAATGCCAGCAGGCCGCCCCCAGGCCCAGACCCAGGAGAACAAACACAGGAATATTCAGAATTTCCATGATTTCCAGACTTTTTAGCCATCCGCCCACGATCGGTAGGGAGTAGCCATAAAGGTCTGCCAGGCCAGTTAGCAGTAGCCTCAGCCCGATCAGGATGGCAATGATGGTGATTACCGTTAGGGGATACCTGGGGAGAACCGATGGTAAAGATAGGGGTCTCATAGGGATCAACCATCAGAAAAAACAGCCCTGACGACTATGGTGATCAGCGCCCCCGGCAGTCTACCGTGCCCTGGCCATCGCTCCTTCATCCAGCCATCTTGGGGGTTAATGGGCCCCGGGGGAAAGCGGTAGTAGCCTCGCCAGTTGGGCCTGAGCCTTGGTCGCCCAGGCCGGATTACCCTGAGCGATGTATAGGTTTTTAGCATACTCTAAAACCGTCCGGGCTTCCTCCAGACGACCCAGCTGCACAAAGGCTAAACCAGCGCTGTAGTAGGCATCGGCGTAACTACCATTCAATTGGCTCGCCCGGCGAAAGCAGGCCAGGGCGGGTTCGGCCTGGCCCTGATTAAACCGGGCAATGCCGAGATTATAGTAGGCCTGGGGGTATTGGGGTTGGAGGGCTAAAGCCTGCTGCAGCGCGGCTTCTGCCTGGGCATTTTGCTTCTGCTGTAGGTAAATCAGCCCCTGTTGAAAGTAGGGCTCAGGGGCCCGGGGATTGCTGGTACTGGCTTGCTGTAGAGCGGCTAGGGCTTCGCTGTGGCGGCCCTGGGCCTGGAGTACCAGCCCCAGGTTGTAGTAGGCGTTGCTCAAATCGGGCTGAAGGGCGATTGCCCGGCGTAGATAGGTTTCTGCCTGGGTCAGATTATTGCCTTCAATTAATGCCCCGCCCAGGTTAGCGTAGGCCATGGCAAAGCTGGGGTCCGACTTAATCGCCTGCCAGAATGCCGAGGCGGCGGCCTGTAATTCTCCCCGCTGCCGTAGGGCCAGCCCCAGGTTGTATTGGGCGGCCGCCAGACCTGAATCAAGGGCGATCGCCCGTTGAAACGCGGCGATCGCCGGTTCCAATTGACCCTGCTGAATCAGGGATAACCCCTGGTTTAGAGCTGCTTCTGCGGCGGCTGCATCGGGACTGGCAGCCCATACCTGAGGCGGGTGCCAGTCTAGCGCCGGCAGCAGAACCTGACTACCGATTAACCCCATCATCAGGGCTGCCCCCGCTGGCACCAGCCCTTTTATCCATCGTGTTGCCATCAGCCAATGATTTCTAGAGCAGATGTCTAACGACTATATATCAGAGATGGGTTTTTCGACCCAACCGCCCATAAAAAAACCAGAATTCTACCCCTGGAGAGGGGATGGTTTTGCCGGCGAGGCAGAGGGCTGGTGGCCATGGGTGGGACAGGGAGGAGCGCTGAGGCTTTGATTTAGCCAACCGATGGCTTGCTCCAGGCGAGGCAGGGCTTCCTGCGGTTGTTCCTTGAGTAAGAAAACCAGGGCAGCCGCCAGTTGCTCTTGGGCCCGCAGCCGCCGGTTGCGATTCAGTCGGTGCCAGTCTCCTGAGCTAATGGCCAGGCGCTCAGCTAGCTGCTGGGCCAGTTCTAGGTCAGAAAGACTTAAGACTGGTGGGTTAGACCGGGCAGATGGGTAAGCATGGGGTGGAAAAGCCATAGGAAATAGGTTAAAAATAATCTACAAACATCGGGTTAACTAGAGGCGAGTCCCTTTCTTCTATTTTGCATGATCAAGCCCAGCGATCGCCCAGACTCGCAGCCGGGCCGCTCTGGCCTCCAGCAGTCCCAACCCCCCTGGCCCGAGTTATTGACCCAGGCCCAAGCCCTAGAGGTCCGACTACAGCAGTTGCAGGTGGGTCTGCAAAATCTCCTGGCCCTGGAGCAGATCGGCTCCCCCGGGGCGACAGATACCAAACTCAGCCAGGCCCAGGTGGCTAACCTACACCAGGCTGTGGATCAGCTTGAACGCCAGATCGCTCATCACTGGATGGGTTGGCAATATTGGCGGCAGCCCTTCTGGCAGGCCCTGCGTTACGGGGGCCTGGGGGTACTCGTGGGTTGGGGGCTGGCCTGGTTGGTTTATAGAGGTTAAGGGCGATATTTGCTTACCTCAATAGTTTCAAACTCACCAGCCCCATGGTAAGATTAAAAGCTGTGGATAGGGCGGGTCGGTGCCCGAGTGGTTAATGGGGGCGGACTGTAAATCCGCTGGCTACGCCTACGCTGGTTCGAATCCAGCCCGGCCCATCCACGGCGATGCCCTTATAGCTCAGCGGTAGAGCACTCCCTTGGTAAGGGAGAGGTCACGAGTTCAAGTCTCGTTAAGGGCTTTATGGCTCAGGGTAGTGTAGCCAATAATTTATAGATGATGGTCGGCAAAGAGGAAACTCTACCATTAACATTTGCGATTAAAGAGGAGTCAAGGGCTAGACTGCCTCTGATTCCTCTTTAACTAATCAGATAGGATTGATCCAATCTCAACTATTAGTTGATTTGGCCGGCAGGTAACTCTGGAACTGTCGCCACCGTAGCGGCCTGGGGCAGGGACAAAATATGGGCGTAGAGGGTGCCGGGCTGACTGGCTAATAGCAGGTTTTGCTGAATCTGGCTAGCCACCTCAACGGTTTTCAAATCGTACACCTGGGTCGCCAGCTTGGGATACACACCGATACCAATAATCGGCACCATCAGGCAGGCGGCCACAAAGACTTCCCGGGGCCGAATGTCTAGAATGCCAGACACCTTAGACACCACTTCGCCCGTTTCGCCATAGAAAATCCGTCGCAACATGGAGAGCAGGTAAATGGGAGATAAAATCACTCCTACCGCCGCCAAAACAATGATTGCGGTTCTAAACACGGTACTGTAGATGTCACTGGTGGCAAGCCCCAGAAAAACCGCAATCTCACTGACAAACCCACTCATACCTGGCAAAGCTAGAGAACCCATGGAGGCAGCTGTGAAGAAGGCAAAGGTAGTGGGCATCTTGCGACCCATACCTCCCATCGCCGCCATATCGAGGGTGTGGGTGCGATCGTAGGTAACCCCAGATAGGAAGAACATGACTGCTGCGATTAAACCATGGGAAATCATTTGCAGCATCGCTCCACTCATTCCCAGGGTGGTAAAGGAGGCACAGCCAATCAACACAAAGCCCATGTGGGCAACTGAAGAATAGGCCATACGCCGCTTCAGATTGTCCTGGGCAAAGGCGGTCAGGGAGGCGTAGATAATATTAATTACCCCTAGAACCACCAGCACAGGGGCGAAGTAAACATGGGCATCGGGTAAGAGCTCAATGTTCATGCGAATCAAACCATAGCCTGCCATCTTCAACAGTACCCCAGCCAGAATCATGGACACAGCTGCCGGAGCTTCGCTGTGGGCATCGGGTAACCAGGTATGGAGGGGAAAGATTGGCAACTTGACCGCGAAGGCAACCAGAAAGGCTGCATACATTAACAATTGGAAGGATAAGGAATACTGCTTCTGAGCCAGATCGGCCAGATTGAAGGTAACGGTGTCACCATAAAAGGCCATGGCCAAGGCCGCAACCAGAATAAAAATAGACCCGATAGCGGTATAAAGGATAAATTTGGTAGCAGCGTAAAGGCGTTTCTGACCGCCCCAAATTGAAATTAATAAGTAAACGGGAACCAGTTCTAATTCCCACATCAAAAAAAACATCACCAAATCTTGGGCCAGAAAAACCCCTACCTGGGCGCTATACATCATTAACAGCAGACTGAAATAAAGGCGAGGACGGCGACTAATATTCCAGGAGGCGAGAATCGCCAAGGTGGTCACCAGACCGCTGAGAATTACCAGGGGCATGGCCAGACCATCTGCCCCTAAGGACCAGGTTAAATTCAACTGGGATATCCAGTTGTAGCGCTCGACTAACTGTAGCCCGGATTGATCAAGGTGATAGAAGTGGGTAAAGGTGTAGAGAATTAGAGAAAACTCAATACAACCAACTCCCAGGGCATACCAGCGCAAGGTTTGGCCGTTGCGGTCGGGCAGAACGGGAATCGGTAGGATGGCTACCAGTGGTAGCAGAACAAGGGTTGTTAGCCACGGAAAGTGTTCAGTCAGCATGACAAATGTTGTGTATTGGTACAGAACAGTCAGCGCATAGAAGATTCCGGTGTTGCAAAGCTGGCTCTAGATAAAGAACCAAACTCTACTGGTTTCGCGTTCGCGGCGGCCTACCCTAGGGGATCAGGTCGGAGGACTTAAGCGTTAAGGGAAGACCCCTTAACAGAAAGACCAGGTGATCAAACCGGACTGCAATACCGATAAGAATAAATACCTATCAGCGCGCCCAGCTCAAGTATAGGAAACTTAATGAATTTTTGCTAAGTATTTTTACTCTATAGTAGATTGATTTTTCCCTATTCAACCCCTGGAGTCATTGATCTACCTCACTTCTGTGGTTTCTCGGGTTAGATTTATGTATTTTGCAGCCTTCATTGATATAAATAAATGCTTTTTGCAGGCCCTAGGATTCTGGCCCGGGGCTGAGGTCGACCCGGGCTCCTGTGGTTTGCAGGGGTAGTACGGCGGCCCTAGCCCTGTGCCCCTGCTGCTGCCAGCTGTGCTGAAGATCGGTGCAGACCTTGGCTGCCCTAGCGGCTGGGGCCAGGGCTAGCAGGGTAGGTCCGGCGCCACTAATGACTAAACCGTAGGCTCCGGCGGCGATCGCGGTTTCGGCCATGGCCCTATAGCCGGGGATCAAGGGCTGGCGGTAGGGCTGGTGCAGGCGATCGGTCAACGCTACCCGCAGCCAATCACCGTTGCCGGTTTCCAGGCCCCGCAGCAGCAGGCCTAGATGGGCGGTGTTAAAAATGGCGTCGGCCCGCGGGTACTGTAGCGGCAGCACCTGCCGCGCCTCGGCGGTGGCTAGTTCAAAATCAGGAATCACCACAACCGCTGCCAGACTCGGATGCCAGGGGACTGGACAAATGGTCACCAGGCCCTGATCGCTCATCACCGCCAGCTGGCATCCCCCCAGCAGGGCGGGTACAACATTATCGGGATGGCCTTCCAGGGCAATGGCCATGGCGATCAGGCTGGCTGTATCGCAGGGCTGATCGCAGAGGGCATTGGCGGCCAGAATGCCCCCGATAATGGCGGTCGAAGAGCTCCCCAGGCCTCGCGCTAGGGGAACCTCTAGATCGATGGTGAGGGCGATCGCGGGTACGGCCTGCTGGTGGTGCTGATAAAAATGGGCAAAGGCCCTATAGGCCAGATTAGAGCTATCCCGGCTGACCCGTTCTGCCTCTGGGCCTCGTACCTGAATGCTGCAGGTGCCGGCGGGTTGGTCTAAGGGGGTGAACTGGAAGCGGTTATGCAGGCCGAGGGCTGCCCCTAAACAGTCAAACCCCGGCCCCAGGTTGGCGGTGGTTCCTGGTACGGTAACGGTAACGGACGGCAACACCACGGGGACCTCCGGCGAGCGTGACTAGCAGAGTCAGGATAGTAGCATTTTCTGGTCCTGGTGTTTAGGTCCTGGTGAAAGAACTGGGCTCAGGGCCGCTGAGCTGGGCTGAAACCGGGCTGTAAGCAGGCAGCAAAAGGGTATAGAGACGGGCAAAATGCCGCTAAACTGGAAAACACTCCGGCGATGGATTGAGCTGAGTTTGCCTGGGCCGGGTTCAGGTGCCTGCTTCTAGCCCTGTTCCCGGCTGAATGATTAAACCAGGCTTGGGACTGGGGTTTGCCAGGAAACTCTTTAGCCGTAGACACGGAGAATTCGTTAAAATAGGATAATTTTTCTTGACATTACCGCCATGGCCGTTAGCTTTTTCTCCCAATCGCAGTTAGCGTCCTCCTCCCTGGATGGCCCGGAGGTGGCCGCCCCCCAGATCGGCCGGTTAATCGTGTTTACTGGCCCCAGCGGTGTAGGTAAGGGAACCTTGCTCCATGCCCTTTGCGATCGCTATCCCCGCCTGCATATGTCTGTTTCTGCCACGACTCGCTGCCCGCGATCTGGGGAAATTGCTGGTAAGGACTATAGCTTTGTCAGTCGGGCAGAGTTTGAGGCCCTGATTGCCCAGGGCGAATTGCTGGAATGGGCAGAGTTTGCCGGTAACTACTACGGCACTCCCAGGGGGCCGCTGCTGGAAAAAATCGCCACTGGCCAATGGGTTATTTTGGAAATTGAACTGCAGGGGGCCCGCCAGGTGCGCCAGAGTTTTCCTGCCGCCCTGCAGGTGTTTCTGTTGCCCCCCTCCCTGGCGGAACTAGAGCACCGCATTCGCCAGCGGGGTCAAGATAGTGAGGCGGCGATCTCCCGCCGTCTGGCCCGGGCTCAGGATGAAATTGCCGCTGCCTCAGAATTTGATGTGCAGATTGTTAACGATGAACTAGAAAATGCCCTGCACCAGATTGAGCAGGTGATTTTTGCGGCCTAGGATGGCGCTAGGATAGATGGGCCTGCATGGCCAGGATGATCTGTAGCTGCAAATAGGGCAGGTCTGACCGGCGTTCTGGTTTCCACACCCCTTACTAGGATAGTTCTATGGCTGCAACCGGCCTCTTTTCTCCCCTGCAATTGGGAGCCCTGTATTTACCTAACCGGATTTTTATGGCTCCCCTAACCCGCTGCCGGGCCAGTCTGGACCATGTGCCTACGGCCCTGATGGCAGACTATTACAGCCAGCGGGCTAGCGCCGGTTTGATAATTGCCGAGGCCACCATGGCCATGGCGGGTAATTCTGCCTTTTATACTGAGCCAGGTATCTACAACCAGGCCCAGATTGAGGGTTGGCGATTGGTCACCGACGCCGTTCACCGCCAGGGGGGCCATATTTTTTTGCAACTCTGGCATGGCGGTCGGGCCTGCCATCCCCTGTTTAACAACGGTGCCCAACCGGTGGCCCCCAGCCCTATCGCGATTACCAGTGAGGAGGTGCACACCCCCGCCGGTAAGCAGCCCCATGCGGTGCCACGGGCCCTGCCAGATGCAGAGATTGCCACCATTGTTGAGGGCTTTCGTCAGGCAGCGGTTAACGCCCGGGCAGCGGGCTTTGATGGGGTAGAAGTCCACGGGGCTAACGGCTACCTGATCGATTCTTTCCTACGGGATGGGTCTAACCAGCGTAGCGGCCCCTACGGTGGCTCTGTGGCTAACCGCTGTCGATTTTTGCTGGAGGTTTTAGAGGCGGTGATACAGGTTTGGGGCGCGGACCGGACTGGTCTACGCATTTCTCCGCTGAATTCCTACAACAGCATGGTAGATAGCGACCCGGTGGGGCTCTGCCGGTATTTAGCCGCCGCGATCGCGCCGCTGGGGTTGGCCTATCTCCATGTGATTCGGGCCGATCGTCTGGGCCAGCAGGGCGGTGATATCCTCACTCCTCTGCGTCAGCATTTTGGCGGCAATCTAGTTGCCAACCTGGGGTATACGGCTGCCGAGGCTGAGGCTGCCATTGCTACGACAGCGGTGGATGCGGTTGCCTTTGGAGTTAGTTTTCTCGCTAATCCTGACCTGCCGGCTCGGATCCGAACTGGCGCTGCCCTTAACCCGCCCCATCCGGAAACCTTTTATACCTCTGGCCCCGAGGGCTATACAGATTACCCCTGCCTGCCCACCTGAGGGCTGGTCTGCCCACCGATGGAAGTTGTTAGAATGGGATTGTTAGAATGAGAAAGTTGTATCTCCCTACTTCAGCCAGCCATGGGTTCTCTGCCGCCTCCGCCCCCCCCGAGGGTTAGCTATTCTCTGGTTCGGCCACGCCCAGTTTGGATAGCGGCGCTGCAAACCTTGGGGCAGTCTCTGCTAGGGGGGTGTGTGTTACTGGGGCTAGGGTTAGGGTTGGGGGGCTCTCAGGCCACCCTGGTTAGTCAACTACAGGGCTGGCTTAGCCCCAGGGTGGCTGCCCCTGAGGTGGATGTGCAATCCTTGATTATCAAGCAATTGCGGGGAGCCAGCGATCTGACCACAGCAATTTTTGCAATGGAAGCGGTAGTGCCCAGTCACAGCGATCGCACCCTGGCGGGCTATGTAATTGGCTCCACCAAGCTCCTCTACATTGCCTACGGGGAGGTGCGAGCAGGGGTTGACCTGGCGAAAATTACCTCTGCCAACGTAGACTTGGGAGCCGACAGGGCCCTGCACCTGACCCTACCGCCTCCCCAGCTGCTCGACAGCAAATTAGACCTCAACCGCTCCCGGGTCTACGACTACGACCGGGGCTTTTTAGGGCTGGGGCCCGATCAGGCCCCCGAGTTGCAACAGCAGGCCCAGCGCCAAGCCCTGGCTACCATCGTAGCGGCAGCCTGTAATCAGGGCTTACTGACCGAGGCCAACCAACGAGCTCAGACCACCGTAGAACAGCTCTTGGCCACGGCCGGGTTTAAGTCGATTACGGTGACCCCGGTGGCCCCCGATCCCTCTACCTGTGCAACCCCCCAAAATAGCGATACAGTGATACCGGGTCAACCGTAGCCCATCCGCCTAGCTAATCTATTCAGGGAGGAGCCATGCTAGCGCTTTACCAGTTTGAAGCTTCTGCTTTTGCTGAAAAAATTCGCCTGATTCTCGATTATAAGCAATTAGCTTACCGCTCCATAGAGGTAACCCCTGGGGTCGGGCAGGTGGAAGTTTTTCAACTGTCGGGGCAGCGCCAGGTGCCTGTGCTTAAGGATGGTGAGCGGGTGATTCCTGATTCTACCGCCATTGCCCTCTACCTGGAACAAACCTACCCTGATCGCCCCTTGTTACCCACCGCTGCCAAACCGCGGGGCCTCTGCCTGGCCCTGGAGGATTGGGCTGATCAGGTGATTGTGGTCAATGCCCGTAAGGCCATGGTTGGAGCCCTTAAACACCATCCCAATTTTCGCACCGCCCTGTTGCCTGATGCCACCCCCGATTTGCTGCGTGCCGTGGTGGGGGCGGTGCCGGCGGAATTACTGACCTGGGTAGGTGCGGGGGTGGGGTTTGGCCCCGAGGAGGTGAAGGCGGCTAGCCATGCCCTCAGGCAAGCCCTGGATGCCCTCAGCCTGATGGTGCAGGACAGCCCCTACCTGCTGGGGGAAGAGCCCACCCTGGCCGACTTCGCCGTCGCTGCCGCTACTCTTTACCTGAAGTTTCCCAGTACTGACTACCTCAATCTACCCGGCGGCATTGGCGGTAAGGGGGTGCCTGGTCTGGCGGATGTACCCGAGTACGAAGCCTTTTTTGCTTGGCGAGATCGCCTGTACGCCAGCTACCGTAGCCGCCGATCCGATCGCCCCTCAGGCCAAGGGACTGGCCCTACCCCCATCAGTATTGACTAGGTCAGTGCCCCTGCCCTATGAGCAATCCGGCATCTATCTTAAGCTCTCTGCTAGCCGCTGATCAGCTGGTTGAGCCAGACCAACTGCCGGCCTGGCTGACCCAGCTGGGCCACACCCCTGTGCTAGTTTATCCCCACAGCCTGGTAGAACTGGCGGCGGTAATGGCCTGTGCTCACCAGCAGCAGTGGCGGATTTTGCCCTGTGGCAGTGGCAGTAAACTGGGGTGGGGTGGGCTGCCGAAATCTATTGATCTGGCCATTAGCACGGCGCGCTTGAACCAGGTGATCGACCATGCCGTGGGGGATATGACCTTAACCGTTGAGGCTGGAGCCCGGCTGGTGGACCTGGAAGCCCCCCTGGCTCAGCAGCAGCAATGGCTGGCGATGGATCCGGCCTACGGCGATCAAGCAACCCTGGGGGGAGTGGTGGCCACCGCCGATATCGGAGCCCTGCGTCAGGGTTACGGGCCTGTGCGCGATCGGGTGCTTGGTCTCACCTGGGTTCGCCACGATGGCCAGATCGCCCGGGCGGGGGGACGGGTGGTTAAAAATGTGGCGGGCTACGACTTGATGAAATTAATGACTGGTTCCTACGGCACCCTGGGAATGATTGCCCAGCTTACCCTGCGGCTGTATCCCCTGCCAGATACCGCTAAAACAGTGGTGATAACCGCTGGGGCTGAGGATATCAGCGGTCTAGTCCGCCGGGTTCGGGCCTCTGCCCTGACTCCAGTGGCCCTGGATCTATGGTCTCCCGCCCTGGTTGAGGTCCTGGGCCTGCCCCCTGGCTACGGGCTGGCGGCTCGTTTTCAATCCCTGGCGGCGGGGGTCGAGGAGCAGATCGCCCTGCTGCAATCCATGGTGCCGCCAGCGGGCCAGGTGGAAGTACTGGCGCAGACCCAGGCCGATCCCCTGTGGAGGGGGGCCAGTGCGGCCCTCTATGGTAGCCCCGCCCAGCTCCCGGCCCTGGTGGCCAAGGTTGGGGTTCCGCCGACGGCCATGGTGTCCTGGTTGGCAACTCTGACTAGCCTGGCGCCCCACCCCCCTCTGGCTCGCTTCCATGCCGGCAGCGGCATCGGCTGCCTCAGGTTGGAGGGGCAGGACGGGGCCATGGACCTGGTTAAGACCCTGAGATCGCGCTGTCATCAGATGGGCGGCTACCTTACCCTGCACCTGGCTCCCGCCCCCCTCAAGGCGGCCATCGACAGCTGGGATTACCAGGGCCAGGCCCAGAGCCTGATGGGCCAGGTCAAGGCCCAGTTTGATCCCCAGGGGCGGCTCAGCCCTGGGCGCTTTGTGGCAGGCCTGTAGGGCGGTGCCGGGCCAATAACCTGCTATAGTATTTGCGTACCATGTTGGTATCCCATCCTGCCGTATCATGCTTGATCTGGTTAAACTTGCGCAGCAACTACCTGATATCGGTCAGCACTTGAGTCGAGAAGCCCAGGCGGTTCAGCGCCGCCTGGCCGCTGCCCAAACTCTATGGACGGCGGCGGTGAATCGACAGGCCGACCTGGTGGACCAGATGCACCGCCATGGAGATCGCCTGGCCTTTGCCGTACCCCAGCCCCACCAACCCCTGGCCAGCTACCCCACGGTGTCGCCAGCCTCCCCTGTGCATACGGTAATCGCCACCGACGGATCCCAAATTGCCCCCAGTCACCACGAAATTGCCTACTGCTATTTGATCAATGTGGGCCGGGTGGTTTTGCCCTACGGCCAGGGCTGCGCCCCCCTGCTGGACAGCCTGCCGGAAGTGGTATTCAAATCGGAAGACCTGGCCATCTCCCGGCCCTGGGGCATTGCTACAGAAGATTGGATGGGCTACCGTCGCACCGTGGCAGAGGCCCTGGCTCTGGCCGATCTGGGGGCAGTGGTGAGCCAACGGGGTAGGTCTTCGCCGATGCTAGCGTTGGTGGATGGTTCCCTTATCTACTGGTTTCTAGAATCCCTGCCAGAGCCCGCTCGGGACCTGATTTTAGGGCCGATTCTGGCGGCCTGGGAGCAACTCCGTCAGCAGCAAATTCCCCTGGTGGGTTACCTGAGTGCCTCTCGCAGTGCGGAAACCATGAATTTTTTGCGTCTGGCTGCCTGTCCCTTTGCTGCCCCCGATTGTCAGCAGCATTGCGGAGCCTCGCCGGACAAAGCTCCCTGTGGCCGTTTTCTGCCCCTCCGGGATGCGACTTTCTGGGCGACCCAACTGGCCCCTGGGCAGTGTAGTCCCTTTTGGCGTAGTGGTGCCCCTATGGTTGAGCGCTATGGCGATCAGGCTATTTATTTCTGCTACCTGCATGTGGGCTCGGAGGTGGCTCGCCTTGAGATGCCCGCCTGGGTGGTGGCGGATGCCGATCGCTGCCAGCAGGTACTGGCCATGGTGCTAGCCCAGGTGCAAAAGGGCTATGGTTATCCCGTATCCCTGGCGGAGGCCCATAATCTGGCGGTGGTGCGGGGTAGCGATCGGGCTCGCTTTTTCTTGCTATTAGAACAGGAAATGGTACGGGCGGGACTCACCAATATCGGGGCTTCCTCTAAGGAAACCCGGAAGCGGGGCAGTATTGCCTGAGCCGCTAGGCGCGGCTGGGAGGGGTTCCCGTAGAGTTTGTTAATTTCTGTGAGTTATCCCCCCTGGAGGGATGGTAATTCCTGCGTTAAACCTGTCTACTTATACTTAAGATTTCCACTTTGCCTGGGCTGACTTGTTCGCCCCGTCTCCCCTGATGATTTTTACGGCTCTCCTGCCCAGCCTTCCCCGACTAGCCTCCCCCTGGCTGGCTATGCACATTCCTGATGGCTTTTTAAATCTGCCGGTAAGTTTAGTCTGCTGGGGTCTGGCGATCGCCCTGGTGGCCCTGGCCCTAAATCGGGTCAAGGCTACCTATAAAGATCGGGCGGTGCCGCTGATGGGGGTTTGTGCCGCCTTTATTTTCGCCGCCCAGATGATCAACTTTCCGATTCCGGGGGGCACCTCGGGCCATTTGTTGGGGGGCACCCTGGCGGGGGTATTGCTGGGGCCCTGGGCTGGCACCCTGGTGATGACCGTAGTCTTTATGGTGCAGGCCCTGCTATTTCAAGACGGTGGCCTAACGGTCTTGGGGGCCAACATTTTTAACATGGGGCTGGTGGGCACCTTTGGCGGCTACTATCTCTATAAAGCCCTGCGTTCAGCCCTGGGGTTTCAGTCTTGGCGGGCCATGGCGATCGCCACCGCTATTACCGCCTGGACCAGCGTTGTAGTCGGGGCCCTGTTTTGTGCCCTGGAGTTAGCCCTATCGGGCACTGTGCCCCTGGTGGTAGCCCTCACCGCCATGCTGGTCTGGCACCTGATGATTGGGGTGGGGGAGGCTTTGATCAGTTTGTTGGCCGTCAGCTATATTTGGCGCACCCGGCCAGGTCTGATTTTTGACCCTCCTGCGGTGGCCGCTCCCCGTTATTTTCCTTACCGTTCCTAAGGATGTCTTTTTTGCTATGACCTTCTCCTCTCGCCCTGCTAAGTACTGGCGCTTCTGGCTCACTGGCCTGGGCTCTTCCCTGCTGATTGCCGGGGGCCTGTCTTCCTTTGCCAGTTCCCACCCCGATGGCCTCAACCGGGTTGCTCTCGACCACGGTTTCGACCAACAGGCCGCCGTCCATCCCCCCAGTCACCGCCTCCCCTTCTATCATTGGTTTGATGGCTATGCCCTGCGGCCCGTCCCGACCCCCCTGGCCACTCCCCTGGCCGGCATTGTCGGCACCCTGGTGACCTTTAGCCTGGCCTGGGGAGTTGGCAAAATCACGGTGAAGCCAGACCCTGCCGCCCTGGAAGCACCCGGTTCTGAGCCGCCCCCCTAGGCGGCTGGCCCTTGTCGCCCCAGATCCAATCTGTCTTTTGTTTGGTCCCTGGGGCTGGTCCGGCTATCGGGCCTGGGGCTGTAAGCTTTCCAGCCAGTGCTACCAGCGATTGCTCCCGGCCAAGGACCTTACCCTATGCTGCTTCATATCGGCGCTATGCGCCTTCACCAAGATGGTTATGGTCATACCCCCTGGCAAGCCCTGGGACCCCAGACCCGACTTCTCTGCGCCCTCATGTTTGTCTTTGCTACCGCCCTCACCCCCCCCGGGCAGTGGGGGGTGTGGGGCCTCTATGGGGTGGGGCTGGCGAGCTTGATCGCCCTCAGCCGGGTGAGCCTGATGGTTTTGCTGCAACGGGTAGCCGTGGAGATGGCCTTGGTAGGGGTGGTGCTGGTGGGTACCCTGTTTCGCCAGGAGGGTACGGTGCTGTGGCACTGGGGAATAGTGCAGGTGACCACGGTGGGTCTGACGGTGCTGGCCAGTGTCGGTTTAAAGACCCTGCTATGCCTGGGGATGATTAATCTGCTGGTGTTGACCACCCCGGTATCGGCTTTATTGCAGGGCCTGACTCAGCTAAAAATGCCGCCGTTACTGGTGGCGATTTTAGCGGCCATGCATCGCTACACTGCGGTGCTGGTGGAGGAATTCGCGGCCATGCGGAGGGCCGCCCTGGCTCGTAACCTGATGGCTCGCCGCCGCGGCCAGCGCCGGGTGGTTGGCCATATGATGGGGGCGTTGTTTCTACGCTCCTACGATCGCGGCGATCGGGTTTACCAGGCTATGGTAGCCCGGGGTTACCAGGGCACCCTGACGGCGGCTCCGGCTTCGGCCCTAACCCGGCTGGATAGTCTGGCCCTGGGGGCTACGGCTGGGTGGCTGGGGATCGGCCAACTGATCCAGCACTGCTGGCTGGCATAGATGTTTTTTTAGGCTAAGGCAATGCACCATAACCCCATTACTATTGAGAACCTGAGCTACGCCTACGAGGACGGCACCATCGCCCTCAGTCAGATCAATCTGGCGGTTGCCGCTGGTGAACGGGTAGCCCTGGTGGGGGCCAATGGCTCGGGTAAGTCCACCCTGTTACTGCACCTGAATGGCATTCTCTGGCCCCAGTCGGGGCGCATTACGGTGGGGGAATACCCCCTCCAGCCTGATCACCTGAAGGTGATTCGTAATTTTGTTGGGGTGGTGTTTCAAAACCCCGATGATCAGTTATTTATGCCGACCGTGGAGGAGGATATTAGCTTTGGGCCGATGAACCAGGGTTTGCAGGGCAAGGAACTGCTGCACCGCTGTCACCACTGTCTCCATGCGGTCGGCCTGAACCCAGTGGACTACCTGCACCGCAGCCCCGATCGCCTGTCGGGGGGCGAGAAACAGCGGGTAGCGATCGCGGGGGTACTGGCCATGCAGCCCCAGGTGCTGGTGTTTGACGAACCCACCAGTCAGCTTGATCCTCGCTCCCGCCGCCAGCTGATTCACCTGTTACAGCACCTGCCCATGACCCAGGTGATCGCCACCCACGATCTAGACCTGGCCCTGGACCTGTGTGATCGCACCATTGTGTTGAGTCAGGGCCGCATCGTCCGCCAGGGGCCTACCACCCACGTCCTCAACGACCAGGGCTTTCTGCAGAGACACGCCCTGGAACTGCCCTTGAGCCATAGTCGTCCCTACTGCCAGCTTGAAGATGCCCCCGCCCGGCAGGGGTTGATTTCTTCTAGTACCCCCCTGAGGTCTCTGGGCAATGATGCCAGCCGTAGAGCACAGCACCTGCAGCAAGGGTTCATCCGCCAGTAGGGGAGCTCTTCCGCAGATCCATTAGCCGCTGAGCCTCCCGCAGGTCAGCTTGGGCCCTTGTGTTGTTGGGGTCAAGGCGAATGGCGGTTTGATGGCTGGCGATCTCCAACTCTAACTGTCCCTGGAGTTGTAGGGCATAGCCCCGGTTGTTGTAGGCCTCGGCATAGTTAGGGTCGAGGGCGATGGCCTGGTTGTAGGCCCTAATCGCCGCCTCCAGCTGGTTCTGGTCCGCCAGCGCATTGCCCAGGTTGTTGTAGGCCTCGGCACTTTGGGGGTCCCGCCTAATCACCTGACGAAAAATCTGCTCTGCTGCGGCGTATTGACCGCTGTCTTGAGCCGCATTGCCCTGCTGAAACAGTTGATCAAGGGTCTGGCTCAAGGCTGGGCCAGACCACAGCACCACGGCGGTGAGTGCCAGGGGAGCCAGGGTGAGGTGCAGGGGTCTCATGGGGGCAGGGCCAAAAAATAAATTGCTATTACCATAGCAAACCCAGGCACAAAAACAGGGGAACCGGTGCAACCGATTCCCCTGGCTCAAGGGTCAAGACTCTCGACTTAAGGTCTAGCGTTGCCGAAAGGCACTTAACCATTCCCGCAGTTGTTCTGAGGCCACGTCCCGACCGCCCAGGCCAAAGGCAACGGCGATGGCCACAGCGATCGCCCCCAACAACAGCCCAAAGGCCAGGTTAACAATGTCGGTAGCCACCCCCATTTGCTGTAGAGCCATGGCTCCAGAGAAAATGATAATGGCGATGCGGGCGGCCTGGGCCAGTACCCGTGACTGCCCTGTGCCCATGGCATTGACCAGACGAAAGGCCAGATTGGCCAGGTACAGCCCCAGGGCGAATACCACCAGGCCGCTGAGCACCTGAGCCCCAATTTTGAGAATGGCCCGCACAATTTCAGTTAAGGCCGGAAAGTTGAGGATTTCTGTGGCAATCACCGCGCCAAACAGAACAATGGCTACCAGGGTGACGATTCCGGCAATGTCAGAGGGGCCTTGCCGACGTACCGGAGCCGACTCTGGGGAGCCGTACTCGCCCGCCCCTGGGGTAGATTGGCCCAGGCTCAGCTCTGGCAGCCCTAAAACCCCAAGAATGTTGTCAAACCCGGCACTGCGCAGTAACTCGGTGACCAGGTTGGCAAGAAACTGACCAATAAAGTAGGCCACGGCCACCACCACCCCAGCCATTAGAAGTTGGGGAATGGTGGTAATCACCTGCTGCAGCATAGCGATCGCCGGGGTGGAAATCGCCTCAATGCTGAGGGCGTTGAGGGCCGAGATCAGAGCTGGAATCAGCACCAAAACGTAGGCCAGGGTGCCAGCCAAACCAGACAGGGAGAGGCCACCGTTACTAGAGGCTGGCAATCCTAAGCGGGGGGCAATTTGGTCGGCTCCCACCGCCACCAGCAGATTGGTCACTACTCCCCGCACAATCCGGGCAATAATCCAGCCCAGCGCCAGGATGATGGCGGCGGTAATAATTTTGGGTACAGCTTGCAAGAAGGTATTAATCAGACCCTGAATGGGGGTCAGCAGACCAGGTAGCTGGAGAGCATTGAGTACCAGGGGCACAAACAGCAGCAAAATAAACCAGAAAAGCACATTACCAATGGTTTCATGCAAAACTACTGGACTGTCTCCTGCGTTCATGCCGGTTTGGTCGCTCAGGCGCTGGTCCAGGTTGAGCCGTCCCAGGCTACTGTTGACCACCGACCGCACCACGGTCGCCACAATCCAGCCCAGACCCAGCAGCAGCAAGGCTCCGCCCACCTTGGGCAGATAGACAAAGATCTGATCTAAAAAGGCATTGAGCGGAGTGGACACCGCCGTCAGGTTGAGGGCGTTTAGGGAGGCCACAATGGCAAACAGGAAAATCACCCAAAAGACTAGGGTTGAGACCCACTGGGTGAGGGGAAAAGGAGCCTGGGTGCTGTCGCCACTGCTCAGGCCACTGACCCGGCGGTCCACTTGTAGGCGGCGCAGTAGGCCTTTTACCAAAAAGGCCACCAGGGTCGCGACTAGCCAGCCCACTAGTAAAATAGCGATCGCCCCGATTAAACTGGGAATAAATTTTCCGGCGCTGGTTGCCAGCTGCTCAAGAAAGGGATTGCCCCAATTAATTTGGGCAAAGGAGTCAAGGAACACCATAATCAGAAAACCTTGCATGAAAAAACGTGAATCCGATCCTTGCTAAGGAACCCTAAGGAAACTAATGGTCTGGACACGTCGAGAATCTATCATTTCCATCTAATAGTCTCTGAAGGTGCTTAATATTAATTAACCCTCGAATCCCCAACTAGATCGCGGGCTTTTCAGGCATAGATGAGGTGCGGGGGTTACCCTGGTCTGTCAAGCTGACTTGAACCTCGCCAGTTGTTGCCAACTGCCGGGTCCACATTCTTTCTCAAATTCCTGGCAGATCCAATCCTGTTTTTTGCCCAGGCGTTTGGCACTGCGCTGCAGGTAACTACAGTAGTCCAGCATTTGCTGAGGGGTGGGCTGGGCACCCAGCAGAGAGCCCCGGTACCAGTCGGGTTGGGGCCAGCGTCCGCAGTGCTCCCAAAAGGACCGTTCGGCCCAGGTCGGGGCGTTTTGGCGAGCATAGGCGCGGCGGCGGTGACTATGGAACAGGTCAATTAGGGTCGGTAGATCGGTAATCTGGTGGGCTTGTTCGGCGGAGTAAATCTCCACCATATCTTCTAGGTTCAAGAGGCGATCGCTGATCCACTGGTGCCCACAGTCGGGGCAGCGGACAATAAAAGACAACAGAATCCGGCCACACTGGGGGCAGGGCTTGGTAGGGGGAGGCTTACCACCGCCACCGCCGCTCTGCCTGGTGGGCAGGGCGTACTCCTGAATATCTTCTGGAAAGCCCAGGCGCTCCAGGTTGCCGGCTTGGTCAAGAATAATGCCGTAGTCCTTGCCGGTTTGGGGCGAGATCCGCATGACTCGGCCAATTTGCTGCAGGTGCAGGGCACTGGATTGGGTTGGCCGCAGCATCAACCCCACCTCCACACTGGGCTCGTCAAAGCCAATGCTGATCACATTGCAGGAGGTCAAGACTAAAATTCTCTCCTGCCGCAGATCGGCGTACATGCGCTGGCGTTCCTTAATTGGCGTATTGCCCTCCACCGTATCAGCGGGGATACCGGCGCTACGAAAGGCGTCGGCCACATGGCGAGCGTGCTCTAGATCGACGCAGAAGGCGATGGTACGTTTACCCCCGCAAAGCCGCCGCCATTCCCCCACAATTTTGGCAATCAACTCGGGGCGATCGCAGGCTTGCTTGAGACCAACTTCATCGTAGTCGCCGCCCACGGTTTTCACCCCGCTTAAATTTGCCAGGCCATCTACCGGCATGCTGTAGTAGCGCATGGGAGCCAGAAAACCCATTTGCTGCAACTGCCCCGGCACCGGTGAAGCCACCAACACCTCTAGATAGTCCCCCAGTTGATCCTTCCCCAGCCGTTCGGGGGTTGCCGTCATCACCAGATGTACCGCCTCAGGGAAGGTTTTTAGCACCGCCTTACCGACCTGGCTAAACAGGGTAATGTGGCCCTCATCGTAGAACACCACATCGGCGGGCCACTGTTTCCACCAGCGCCGCTTAGCCATGGTTTGAATGCTGGCAATTTGAATCGGAGCCTCGCGGTTTTCCTCCCAGCCCGCCTTAATAAAGCCGCAGTGGAGGCCGAAGGACTTCATCTTGTCGTAGGTTTGGCCCACCAGGACATCTAGATGCACCAAAAACATCAGCCGTTTACCGGCAGCCTCGGCATGGGCGCAGATCTGCCCACTAATCACGGTCTTACCGGCTCCTGTGCCAGCCACAATTGCCACCCGCCGATGTCCTTGATTAAGTTGGCGATACAGATCGTTAATCAACTCGACCTGGTAGGGCCGTAGTTGGGGAGCGCTAGGATGGGACATAGACAGGCGACTGGCGAAAACCGGCTCAGCCCGATCAAGCTCAGGGCTAAGTTCAGAACAGAGCGAAGCAGCGTAGACCCCTTACCACAGGGCCGGAACCGAATCTAAGGGCTGGTTTTGGGGTCGAAGATTTTCAGGTTTAACCAGGTCGGGCTGAATCGGAGAAATATCTCCGGTCGGGGCTACCGGGGCAACGGCAGAGACACTGGGCACCACATTGGGTGGAAATGGCTTGGGGGTGAGGCTGGAATTAGGCGAGGCAGCAGTTTTAGAACCACCGGCATTGGCCCCTACAGCCCGTATGCCGGCGCTGCCTGGCTGGCTCTGGCGCTTCACCAGGCGCCCCGCCTGCTCCACCGGCGCACTCCCCAGGCCGTCGCTACTCTGATTGTTAGAATTGGTTGGAGTCTGGCTGCTGTCGGCGAATAGCCGGCTGGCCCCGCCCCAGCCCACGCTTAAAAATAAACTGGCCAGGAGAACTCCAATCAGGTAACGACTCACAGCACAACCTATTAATACTCTGGTACCATCATCGCCTAAGTTTCTGAAAATGTATCAGATTTTTTTCAGAAACTTAGGCTCCGCTGCCCTCGCGGGTACCCTGGTCCTAAGGGGCGTTGTCACCCCCGCGATTGAAGAAATTTAACACCAATGGTACGGCCAGGGGCAGAATCTGCTGAATCATGCCGGCCTCCAGCCCGGTCCGCTCGGCAACCGCTGCGGCAATCTGCTGCTGAACTTCAGGGGTAAAGATGGCATTAACGGCTTCAGAGCTATGGCTGGTGCCGGCAAACTGGCTAATTAAGCCCTGGACCAGGTCGCTACCCTCATTACTTTCCTTATCTTGTAAGGCGGCTCGTATCTGCTCTTCTACGACGGGCAGCACAGAGTGAAGAACGGAGGTATCAATGCCGGCATTGCTACCAAATTGCTCAACGGTATTGAGAACATCGTCAAGATGGCCTGAGGAGGCAACGGCCCCGATAATTTGTTCAAAAAGTCCCATGGGTTTGTTTAGCCTTGGTTAATTGATGGTTGAGAAGTTTGTTAGTTCTAGTCCAAACTCCGGCAATAGTATAGGGGCAGATGGGCGATTGGGGATAGATGGGCGGTAACACCTCCCCAAGGCTGCCGATCTTGGCCCCCGAGATCGGCAGCCTTGGGGTGAATCTTCCGGACTCGATGGGGTCGATCCTAGCTGGGTTGGGGATGGTCTCGCCGCTGCTGCCGTTGGTCCAGGAATTGCTGGCGCTGATCGGGAGTCAACAGCTCCCGGATGGCCAGCAGATGCTCAAAACGAAGCTGGTCTAAGGCCTGGCGTGCTGCTTCTAGATCGCTATTAGTTACATCAATTGACATCCATTAATCTAGGCCCGGTCTGTGGCAATTCCGTGGGATTGGCGTGTCAAGACTGTGACCGGTGATGGCGATCGCCGGGGTCTGCTATAAAACCTTGTTGAAGATTTTCGGCACCGAGGGCGATCGCCGTTACTATCTCTGAGACAGAATTTATTTACCCCTAACCCCCTCCATGACCCTTGCCACCCCCGCTACCATGCCAGCTCCAGGTTTAGTTGCAGCCACCCCTGGGAGTCTCAAAGTCGGTATTCCCAGGGAGATCTTCAGCGGTGAGCAGCGGGTAGCTATGACCCCTGACACAGCCAAAAAACTGCAAAAGCTAGGATTTGAGCTATACCTGGAGACTGGCGCTGGGATTGCGGCTGGCTTTACCGATCAGGCCTACCAGGCAGCGGGCTGTGAGGTATTACCAGATGCCCCCGGTCTTTGGGCAACCGCCGACATTATCTTGAAGGTCCGGGCTCCCCAGTGGTGTCCCTCCCTAGCCTGTCATGAGGCCGACTGGTTAAGCCCAGACAAAACCCTGATTAGTTTTATCTGGCCCGCCCAAAACGCTGACTTAATGGAGCGACTGGCCCACCAGGGGGCTACCGTACTGGCGATGGATGCCGTACCCCGCATTACCCGCGCCCAAAAGCTAGATGCCCTCAGCTCCATGGCCAATATTGGCGGCTATCGGGCCGTGATTGAGGCGGCTCATCAGTTTGGCCGGTGTTTTACCGGTCAGATTACCGCCGCCGGTAAAATGCCTCCCGCCAGGGTCCTGGTGATCGGGGCTGGAGTCGCCGGTCTGTCTGCCATTGGCACCGCCCGTAGCTTGGGTGCTATGGTCAAGGCCTTTGATACTCGCCCGACGGTGAAAGAGCAGGTGCAGAGTATGGGGGCTGAGTTCTTAGAACTGCACTTTCAAGAAGACGGCAGCGGCGATGGGGGCTATGCCAAGGTCATGAGTCCGGCCTTTATTGCCGCCGAAATGGCTCTGTTTGCCCAGCAGGCCCGGGAGGTAGACATCATTATTACCACCGCCCTGATTCCTGGCAAACCAGCCCCTAAGTTAATTACCCGAGAGATGGTGGAAGCCATGAAACCGGGATCGGTAGTTGTCGATCTGGCCGCAGAGCAAGGGGGTAACTGCGAAGTTACGGAACCCGGTCAGATTACCACCTATCAGGGGGTGACCATTATTGGTCTGACCGATCTACCCAGTCGGATGGCGGCCCAGGCCAGTCAGCTCTACGGCAACAATCTCTACCATCTCCTCACAGACCTGGGCGGGTCGGACCAGTTTGCCATCAACCTGGAGGATGAGGTGGTGCGGTCCGTCACAGTTATCCATCGAGGTGAGGTCATCTGGCCCGCCCCCAAACCTCCGGCCCCCCTCCCTCCAACCCAGCCGACTGGCACTACCCCCGTAATTAAGGATAGCTCCGCCCCTGCCGGGCCAGGACTGGGGTCGCAGATGGTCTGGTGGATCGCCATCGGTCTTGCCTTTATAGCCATGGGTCGCTGGGCTCCCCCCTCCTTTCTGACCCATTTCACCGTATTTGTGCTGGCTAGTTTTTTGGGCTGGAAGGTCATTTGGGATGTCACTCCCGCCCTCCATACCCCCTTAATGAGTGTCACTAACGCCATTAGCGGCATCATTATCATCGGTGGCATGCTCCAGATCTCTGGTGACTTAACCTCTCCCATGACCATTTTAGGGGCCCTGGCCCTGTTCCTGGGGACGGTTAATATTGCTGGCGGCTTTATGGTTTCCCATCGCATGCTGAATATGTTTCGCCGTTAAGTTGCCCCCCATAGCTGTCACCCGTCCGGTTAGGACAAAACGGCTATGCTTCGATTCCCTATTCCCCTTCTTTACTCTATGGCCAACACCTTTGTTACCACTGCCTATATTGCCGCCAGCATCCTGTTTATTCTCAGCCTTAGTGGTCTATCCACTCAGGAAACCGCTAAAGGCGGTAACCTGCTGGGGGTCTTGGGTATGGCGATCGCCTTTCTAGCCACCGCCCTGATCAGCCAAGGTTACCCCATCCAGATAGGGTCCATTGGGCTGGGCATTCTGGTGGGAGTACTGGCGGCCTCCCGAGTTGCCATGACCGCCATGCCCGAAATGGTGGCTTTACTCAATAGCTTTGTCGGTCTGGCGGCGGTTCTGGTGGGCTTTGCCGAGTATCTCCAACCGGGCAGTGCCGGTGTGGGGCTGGAGGAAACCATCCACCGCATTGAAATCTATATCGGTGTATTCATTGGTATGGTCACCTTTACGGGATCGATGGTAGCGGTGGGCAAGCTTCAGGCTTTGTTACCAAGTCGGGCCGTGCTGCTGCCAGCTCGGCACTTCTTTACCCTGGCCATGCTAATAGCCATGGTGGCCTTTGCAGTTCCCTTTGTGACCGCCACAGGTCAGAGCGGCCTCCTACCCCTGGGAGCTTTAACCTTAATCTCTGGGATATTTGGGGTTGTCATTGTGATGGCCATTGGCGGAGCCGATATGGCGGTAGTAATTTCCCTATTAAATAGCTACTCGGGGCTGGCCTCAGCGGCGGCAGGCTTTATGCTCAACAACGATTTATTGATTATCACCGGAGCCTTAGTGGGTAGTAGCGGCGCCATTCTCAGTTACATCATGTGTAAGGGTATGAACCGCTCTTTTCTGAATGTGCTGTTGGGGGGCTTTGGCGAAGGAGCCCAAACCAGCAGTAGTAAAAGCTCCGGTTCTGCCGCCGATGCCACCCCCACTAACGCCAGTGAGGTGGTAGATCGGCTACGGGCCGCCCAGAGTATCGTGATTGTGCCGGGCTATGGCATGGCGGTCGCTCAAGCCCAGCACGCCATCGCCGAGATCACCCGGATTCTCAGGGACCAGGGTAAACAGGTACGCTTTGGTATCCATCCCGTGGCGGGCCGCATGCCCGGTCACATGAACGTACTCCTGGCAGAGGCCAACGTACCCTACGATATTGTGCTGGAAATGGAGGAAATTAACGACGATTTCCCCGCGACCGATCTGGTATTGGTGGTAGGAGCTAACGATACGGTCAATCCTAGCGCCCAGGAAGATCCCACCAGCCCCATCGCTGGCATGCCGGTGATGCAGGTGTGGCAGGCAGAAACCGTCGTGGTCGTCAAACGTAGTCTATCGGTGGGCTATGCTGGGGTGGATAATCCTTTGTTTTATCGGGACAATACCCTGATGTTTTTCGGCGACGCCCGATCCAACATTAACAGTGTGCTGGCCCAACTCACACCCCTCGCCAGTGTGCCTGGCCCGAAAGAAGTTCTATCCCTGGTCTGAGCCCTGGTTCACCAATCCATGGCGAATGATCTATCCTTTCTGGCCCTTTTGCAGCAATATCGGGCGATCGCTGTGCTGCGCTGCCAGAATCTAGACCAGGCTTTGCCCCTGGCCCTGGCCTTGGCGGCGGGGGGGCTACGGTTCATGGAGGTGACCTGGAATAGCCCTTGCCCTGGGCAATTACTCACCCAGTTACGA
>JAGWXD010000040.1 GCA_018970085.1 Cyanobacteria bacterium REEB459 | reverse complement strand
GCAGATCGGCGAACGGGTTAAAATCACTGGAGCCCGATGGAAGCCCGAGAATGCTCCTCAAATTCTGAGGTTACCCACAGCCTATCTGAATCACTCTCCTAGGCTAAGTATTTGTGCTTAGTGAAAACTGGGATGTTCCCGATTTTAATGGACTTAAATCATCAGAAAAAGCACGATTTTGAACAAACGACATAAGATTTCTGTACAGTAAAGAACAATTATAATACTATTGTGGGTAATGATTGAACTTGTGAATGTAGATTTTTAGAGAATTTGTCAAGTCTTTATCTTTCGTAACTACTCAGGCTGTGGGAAGAGGACTTGAGGCTTGCCTACAAAGATGTCAAAAAGCGCATCCGGGATATTGCAGCCACTGCTTGCGCAGAGTGACCAGGTAACCCCGAATGTGGCAAAATTATTTAACGCTATCCTCAGAATGGAAGTAACTCAAAATTTTCTGCTTGAGCTTCATCATGAGCAGGTTGCGTTCCGATTAGTTGTTATTATATCCAAAGGGGATGGTAAAGTCATGCATAAAGCTTAGCACCGAAGCTTGGTGATTCTGGATCCGCTTCAACAGATTAAGGGCAGGTGAACCTTGCGGTTGTCTTCAGGATTTGGACCTCACTGCTGAAGGTGCCGGAATAGGATTTTCAGCCCATCCCTCATCCAAAATAGGGGACCGTTCAGGTTTTTGTGTAAACGAGGATTACTCAGACATTAAAGCGTCCTGGAAACAGGATAGCAAAATGGAAAACAGCCGCCTTCCAATGTTGAATCAAGTGCCAAAACAGTGCTTTAGATACACGCACAAGGGCAGCAGAGCCGACAGCATCCATTCCTGACCTAGTCAGGAATGGCCTCTCGCCAGTGAACACAGACATGTTTGCAGTAGAACGCTTTGAGGTTTCGATAGTGCTGCTGATGGAAGCTCACCAAGAGTGTCATGATCTCGCTCAAGCTCAGTGATCGCTGGCGCTGACGGTGCTGAACGCCTTCACCCAGCAGCAAAGAGTGCTATTTCGGCTCGAACTGCTGGTAAAAATCATCAATAGGGCAAAACAGCTCTTCTAGACTGTCCATAATGGGGGCCTGCTGAATCGTTTAGGTGATTTCAGCTTACAGAGCCCCTCCTTTCCTTATCCCAAACTGAGGTTATTTAGTGCCGCTGCTAGCCAAAGGGTAGAACCGGGGTTTACGCTGGCACCCCGGTTTCTGATCAGGGCTAGACCCTGGCTTCTTCCTTGACCAGTTTTTCCCAACCCAGGTCCTTGAGGCTGTGGTTGCGGCGCAGAGGACGGGTGACTAGCTCTAAAATATCACGGGCATTGCTAAAGCCGTGAATCTGGGCGAAGGTAAACTCCACTGACCACTTGGTGCTAATACCGCGAGCTTCTAGGGGGTTGGCGTGGGCCATGCCCGTAATTACCAGGTCGGGCTGTAGACTCTGGATGCGCTGGATCTGGTTGTAGTTATCGGGTTTCTCGGTGATTTTGGGTAGGGGTGTCCCCATTTCTAGACAGGTTTTTTCCAGAAGGGCCAGTTCTGCTGCCTGGTAGCGCTTATCCATGTAGGGAATGCCGATTTCCTGTACGGTCATGCCGCAGCGGGTCAGAAAGCGGGCCAGGGAGATTTCTAGCAGGTTATCCCCCATAAAGTACACTGACTTGCCGCGAATGATCTCCAGGTAGTCCTCCAGGGATTCCCAGATTTTGGCCTCTCGTTCTGCTAAGCCCTGGGGTTCGATCGCAAAAACTGAGCAGATCTTTTCTATCCAGGCGCGGGTGCCATCGGGCCCAATGGGAAAGGGAGCCCCAATTAAAGTGCACTTACGGCGCCGCATCAGGGTAGTGGCGGTACGGGACAGAAAGGGGTTAATACCAGCTACGTAGTAGCCTTCGTCGATGACGGGTAGTTCGGTATAGCGTTTAGTGGGTAACCAGCCCGCCACCTTAATACCTTGCCGTTGTAGTTCCAGAGTGATCTGGGTGACGATGGGGTCGGGGACCGATCCAAATAAAACTAGGGGTGGATGATCGTGATATCCCGAAGCCTCTGCCTCCACCTCTTCCTTTTTGCGACCAAAACTGAGCAGTTTCTGCAGGCTATGACGTTCTTCTTTCTCGGCCATAGTGGTGACTTCTTCACTGGTGGGACAACGCTGAGCCATGGCCGCCAATACCGTATCTTCTCCCTGGGTAAAGGCATAGTCCAGACCGTTGGCCCGGGCTACCACAATGGGGATGCCGATTTCCGCTTCCAGCCGAGGGGCTAGCCCCTCCAGATCCATTTTGATGATTTCGGTGGTACAGGTCCCAATCCAGACGATGACCGAGGGGTTGCGATCTCGCTTAATATTTTCACACAACCGCTTCAGTTCTTCGTAGTCATTGAGCTGGGCAGAAATATCTCCCTCCTCCAGTTCTGCCATGGCATAGCGGGGTTCGGCAAAGATCATCACCCCCATGGCATTTTGTAGAAAGTAGCCACAGGTTTTAGTACCGATGACCAGAAAAAAGCTGTCTTCAATTTTTTGGTAAAGCCAGGCCACACAGCTGATCGGGCAAAAGGTGTGATAGTTACCGGTATCACAGTCAAATTCCAGGTTGGAGGTTTGGGGTTGGGCAAGGGTCATAGCAAAGATAGGGATATAGGAAATTAAGGTCTGGGTCTATCGTTCTCGCGATCGCCAACGCCAGTGCAACGGTCATCGTCGTAGATTGGGGGTTGGACGGGTTCCAGGATGACCTGGGGCAGATCGGGACTGGGAAGCATTTTGTGTTCCTGTTCCAGGGCTGCTAGGGCCGTGGCTGGATTGGTGCTGAGACCCAGGGCAGCGATAATTCGATCGGGGTGATTGCTGAGCTCTACCACCAGGGGCAGCAGACGGGTAAGGTCAGGCTCAAGGGTAGCTAAAACCCCTAAAATAAAGCTGGCCGATGGCCGTCGTTGCCCCTCAACGGTTACCCAGATGCCCAGTTTGTCGATCCACTCACGATTATTGCCGTAGTAGGTTAACCACTTAGCCTGGAGCGATCGCCGGAGTTCTTTGCTATTCACAGGTCCTCGGGGGTGGGGTTTGCCAACCTCATATCCAGAGATTGATTAAACCAGAAAAATGACCTGAAGCGGCGGAACCCTGGGCCTCTGAGCCAGAAAATTAGACCATCATTAGATCCAGTTCCTCCAGTTCCTGTTTAGGCGCGCCCTCGGGAGGATTGAGGTAAAAGTCGGAGAGCAGACTGAACAAATCGCGATCGGCGGTTTCCTGGGGCACAATCCCTTCGGGACGAGCCAGCACCTGGTCAGCAATGTTCAGGTAATACTGACAGACTGGCTCCAGACTGGGATCGGTTTCGGCCATTTCAAACACGGTTTTGCCCTTGACTCGAGAAATGCGAATATCTTCAATCAGGGGCAAGATCTCCAGCACAGGCATAGGTACATGCTCGACATACTTATCGATCAAGTCCCGCTTAGAAGTGCGGTTACCAATTAAGCCGGCTAAGCGCAGGGGATGGGTACGGGATTTTTCTCGCACAGAAGCGGCAATCCGGTTAGCGGCGAACAGGGCATCGAAGCCATTGTCGGTGACAATCATGCAATAGTCGGAGTAGTTGAGCGGGGCGGCAAAGCCTCCACAAACCACATCCCCCAGCACATCAAAAAGAATCACATCAAACTCATCAAAAGCGTTTAGCTCCTTCAATAGCTTGACGGTTTCACCCACGACGTAGCCGCCACACCCGGCCCCTGCCGGCGGTCCTCCTGCTTCAACGCAGTGGACGCCACCGTAACCTTTGTAAATCACATCCTCTGCCCACACATTTTCGTAGTGAAAGGAGCGCTCCTGCAGAGTATCGATAATCGTAGGAATCAGAAAGCCAGTCAGGGTAAAGGTGCTGTCGTGCTTGGGGTCGCAACCAATCTGCAAGACCTTTCGCCCCCGCCTGGCCAGGGCCACCGAAATATTGCAGCTGGTGGTGGATTTACCAATGCCCCCTTTTCCGTAAACTGCGAGCTTGAGAGGTTGATGTTCCATGGGGTGACGATCCTGAGGTGACTAGGGCTTAATTGCAGTAGATAGAACCGAATCCAGATCAGATAGGTCCCTGAGGTTAGCTATCATCCCGGCCAGAGGCAGGTTGGATCTGGGCTTAATCAGAGAGTGGGCCCACGCCAGTAATCTGACGCAGGCCAGAGTGTTTCGGCTGATTGGATTATGGCCCCATCACCAGGGCCTTGGAAAGGGAGCCAAGGAAATAACCCTAACCGAAATAGAGATCAGCGGCGGGCCTGAAAGCCTCTGTCGACTGAAAAAGCTTTAGAACGCTCTAGGGCCGCTAAAAAAACCTGATTAAAGATTTTGTGTTTTTCAAAAATGTTAATAAAAACGATAGCAAACTAATCCTATTGACCCCAGTAGCCGGCTACAACCCCTGAAGTAATTAAAGAAGGCGGCAAATTTCCTGATCGAGGCCCGGGTTTGTCAAGGTCGCTGGCCCTCACAGGCGATATTTCTATAGATTTGTAAAACTTCTGTTTGTGTAAGCTAATGTAACGGAACTGGTCGGGTTCCCGGTAGTTAAGTGGGAGCGGGGGCAGAACCTCTCCACCGCCAGTACGGTTCTACCCACCTGTGGGGTCAACACCCCCTGTTACCTTAGGGGTACAGGTTAGTTAACTGTGTATAGCTATTCTTGGGGCTGGCCCAGCCAACCTGCCTGTAGTCAGGCTAGTGGTTTTCACCATCGAGCCCGTTGTTATTGCTAGTTAAGCGAGGTACACACTGTGAGCAACTCTTCCGGTAAACCCCCAGAACTCTTCAACGGCTTCAGAAATCCTGACCAAGCCGGTTCTTTGATGCAGTACGTCTATGCCATGAGCCCAGAGACTGTGGCCCAGCTTTCTCATCCGGCTTCGGCTGAGGTTCAGCAGATGATGGAAAACAACATTATGGGGCTCTTAGGGGGGCTGCCATCCCAGCATTTTGATATAGAAATTACTACCAACCGCGAAAATCTGGGGCGTTTGCTGGCCTCTGCCATGATGAGTGGGTATTTTCTGCGGGGGGCCGAGCAGCGTATGGCCATGGAGCATTCGATTCTGTTCTCTGAGTCGGGGACCGGCATTGAGTGACCAGCCCAGCAAGCCCTGAGGGCCAGGGGCGGCTGAGGGATGGGGGCGATCGCCCCGACTATGCCGGGGGCAGGCCTCAAGGCAGCACCGACCCGGGCTACGGTAACCAGTCCACCGCCTTGGCCGGTCTTGATATTGATTTGGGCCCCTTCAGGGCTAAACTGTTGAGCTGGTATGGGCATCAGGGTCGGCACCTGCCCTGGCGTCATACCCAAGACCCCTACGCCATCTGGGTCTCAGAAATTATGCTCCAACAGACTCAGGTGGCCACGGTGTTGCCCTACTACGATCGCTGGCTAGCCCGCTTCCCCACTCTAGAAGTCCTGGCCAGGGCAGACTTACAAACCGTGCTGAAGCTATGGGAAGGACTGGGTTACTATGCCCGGGCCCGCCATCTTCATCGGGCTGCCCAAGTGATGGTGGCTGAGTACGGCGGCCAGGTACCCCAAGATTTTGCCGCCGTGATGGCGCTTCCTGGGGTGGGGCGAACCACTGCTGGAGGGATTCTCAGTGCGGCCTTCAATTTGCCTTACCCTATATTAGATGGCAATGTTAAACGGGTGCTGGCTCGCCTGATCGCCCTCGAGGTGCCTCCTGCTCGGGGTCTGGCCCAACTCTGGCAGCTGTCTGAACAAATCCTGGATCGCCACCAGCCCCGGGCCTTTAACCAGGCTTTGATGGACCTGGGGGCAACCCTGTGTACCCGCCATCACCCCGACTGCCATTGCTGCCCCTGGCAAGGGGACTGTCGAGCTTACGATTTAAACCTACAGCACTGTTTACCGATGAGCGAACCCAAAGCGGCCCTGCCCCATAAACTGATTGGGGTTGGCGTCATCTGGAACCACCAGGGGCAAATTCTCATTGATCGTCGTCGTCAGGACGGATTTTTAGGGGGACTCTGGGAGTTTCCAGGAGGCAAATTGGAGCAGGGGGAAACCATTGAGAGCTGTATCCGGCGCGAAATTCTAGAGGAACTGGGCATTCAAGTGGAGGTTGGCGATCGCCTCTGCACCGTTACCCATGCCTATTCTCACTTCAAAGTCACCCTCTATGTTCACCACTGCACTTACCTCAGCGGCGATCCCCAACCCCTAGAGAGCGAAGAAATTCGCTGGGTTACCTGGCAAACCCTGGGGTCATATCCGTTCCCCAAAGCAAATCTAAAAATTATCGAGGCTCTCTATAAAGCCCGGGGTTTTACGGAATAGACCCACCCCTACCGCCAACTCGGGGGGATAAGGGCGTTATAATTCTAAATAGTTTGATAAGTTGCTTTGATAAACTCCGTTGAGGTTCGACTATGAGTAGTCCCGAGCTCCATGCGTTCTTTATAGGTCGAGCCCTGGCCGAGGCTCTCAACGACAGGGCTCAGCATGTGCTCACCGATACCCTGAGCTGGTTAGGCAAGGTTGACGCTGAGCAGCGCGAGCAACTGCGTCAATTTACCGAAGAGGTGATCGCCTGGGCTCAGCAGACTGAGTCAGGGATGGGGGTGCAGCGCCCCGCCCCTAGCACCGATGGTGAAGACCTGCAGGCCACCATCGATACCCTGCGGGCAGAAATTGCCCAGGTACGGGTGGCCCTCCAACAGTATCGCTCCGGGACCGCGGGGGATGTCTAGGTTCTGCCTGAACCTCAGTCTGGCTGATACCAGCCTCGCCAGATGTAGTTATTCCATTTAGCTAGGAGTTTGAGTGTCTGCCGTCTTTGATTCTTCTGTCCCTGTTAATCCTGTTTCATCCCAGATCGATGAAGCGGTTCTGGCTTTGTCTGGCGACCTGACTGGCAACCAGGACCCCAGTCCTCATCAAGAATTTCCTGGTGAAGATCAAGAAACTGCCGCAGAAGTTCATCAGCCCCCGGCTGCGCCCCTGCCCTTTAGT
This sequence comes from Cyanobacteria bacterium REEB459, assembly GCA_018970085.1. Classification (GTDB taxonomy): domain Bacteria; phylum Cyanobacteriota; class Cyanobacteriia; order Phormidesmidales; family Phormidesmidaceae; genus Nodosilinea. Next base: position 18,479 of record JAGWXD010000040.1, on the reverse strand, counting down.
GCTAATTCCTACCGTTGGAACCAGGGACGCTATTCTCAGCGGCGGCGCTTCATTGACATCTGGGGATTTGCCCTGCGGCTGCTAGGGGCACGTTGGTCTTACAATCGGGCCTGGAGCTACGGCGGTACCATCACTGCAGAAAAGCAAGCTGAGCGGCGGCGACGCTTAGCCGTGTGGATTCGCGAAACTCTGCTAGATTTGGGCCCCACTTTTATTAAGGTGGGGCAGCTCTTTTCTACCCGGGCCGATATTTTTCCCATCGAGTTTGTAGAGGAATTGTCTAAACTTCAAGACCGAGTACCTGCCTTCAGCTACGAACAGGCCAGGGAAATTCTTGAAGCAGACCTGGGTAAGCCGATCCATAGTCTCTACCGCAGCTTTGATCCGGTTCCCCTGGCAGCGGCCAGTCTGGGGCAGGTGCATCGAGCTGAACTCCATAGCGGCGAAGAGGTGGTGGTGAAGGTGCAGCGTCCTGGGCTGAGATCGCTCTTCACCATTGACCTCTCCATTCTCAAGGGCATTGCCCACTACTTTCAAAGTCACCCCTCCTGGGGAAGGGGTCGAGATTGGATTGGTATTTACGAGGAATGTTGCCGCATTCTCTGGGAAGAAGTTGACTACTTGAACGAAGGGCGTAATGCCGACACCTTTCGCCGCAATTTTCGCACCATCAACTGGGTGAGCGTGCCCAGGGTGTTTTGGCGTCTGACCTCCTCCCGAATCCTCACCCTGGAATACCTGCCGGGGATAAAAATCAGCCACTACGAAGCTCTCGAGGCGGCTGGCTTAGACCGCAAACGCCTGGCCCAACTGGGGGCTCAGGCCTACCTCCACCAGTTGCTTGACAATGGCTTTTTCCATGCCGATCCTCACCCGGGCAATTTAGCCGTCAATGCCGATGGAGCCTTAATTTTCTATGACTTTGGCATGATGGGTCAGGTCCAACCCATGACCCGTCAGCGGCTGATGGGCACCTTTATTGGCATCGCCCAGCGGGATGCCGATCAGGTCATGAATTCTCTAGTTGAGCTGGGTGCCCTGGCTGAAATTGATGACATGGGTCCGGTACGGCGATCAATTCAGTATATTTTAGATAATTTTATGGACAAGCCCTTTGAGGAGCAGTCCATTGAAACCATTAGCGATGACCTATACGCCGTCGCCTACGACCAGCCCTTTCGTTTTCCTGCTACCTTTACCTTTGTGATGCGGGCCTTTTCAACCCTGGAAGGGGTGGGTAAGGGCCTTGACCCTGAGTTTAACTTCATGGAGGCGGCCAAGCCGTTTGCTTTAAAGCTTATGAATACAGGTAACTCCCCCGATGGTTCCAATACCCTGCTGGGTGAACTGAGTCGCCAGGCAGCTCAGGTCAGTACCTCAGCCCTGGGGCTGCCTCGCCGGATTGAGGATGCCCTTGGCAAGCTGGAGCGGGGAGACATTCGGGTGCGGGTGCGATCGGTAGAAACCGACCGGGCCTTGCGTCGCATTAGTAGTGCCACTATGGCCAATAATTACGCCATTCTAGCCGGTGCCTTTACCCTCTCAGCCACGGTCTTGGCCCTATCTCAATGGGTTTGGCTGGCGGTGGTGCCAGGGGTGCTGGCGGGGGCTGCAGGCATCGCCTTTATCCAAACCCTGATCGCTATTAACCGTTCCGATCGCATCTCCTAAGCCCTCCAGGGCCTATAACCTTGTAAACTTGACGGGCTGCGCTGCTGGCAGGTGGGCCCCAGACCTTGCTAGCCACCTAGGGATTAATCCATAAAGGGATAGGGGCGATCGGGAAACCGTCCAGACCACCTCAGCAGCACTACTTCTTCCCGCATTGGCTCCTTTGTTATCGATGACAGACGAGTTCGAAATAGGTCAATACCCAGCAGTTGATACCCCAAACCCTGGGCAATATCCCCCAGTAGTCTGCCCGTAGGAATCAAAACCTGCAGGTAGGACTTTTGATCACCGACAACATAGGCTAATTGGGCCCCTGGCCGCAGCACTAACCGCAGATCGGCTAAATGCTTTGCCATCCCTCCAAAGTAAAGCTTTACAGCCCGGTGGTAGAGACGTTCAAAGCCACTGGTTTTGCCCAGGGCCAGGCGTCGCTCTTCAATGGAATTGGCAATGGCCTGAATCTCTCTATGACTAGACACCCACCTATCGTCCTGGTCTACCTTAAAAACATTGCGGGTATTAGAACGAATTAACCCTTGCTTGAGTAGCCGCAATTCATCTTTAGTTTGGATAAAGCCCAACAGGACCGATTCTAACCGGGTGGTTCGAGTGTAGTCTTTTTCGTTGGGATAGGGGGGCGAGGTGATTACCGCATCTATTGAGTTAGGGGCTATCACCGTTAAAACCTGGCGGGCGTCTCCCCGGTGAACTATGGCTGGCCCCTGCTTGAAGGGTTGGAATTGGTGCAGATCTGCCGCTATGGTGCCGACTTCTTGCAACCAGTCCGCCAGCACCGGAGCATCGACTCTAGTTTTACCGATGCCTACTTCTGGCCCAAACCGCAGGTTGCTAATGGAGCTAACAACCGCTTTAGCCAGGGCCAGCTGCAGGTGATTAGCCACCATCGGCGGGGCATGTAACCTGATTTGCTCCAGCAGAATTAAGGTTTTATGGAGAGGCAGGGGACTGATAGAGTTTTTCAGAATCAGCTTCTGACTCTCTTCAGTCAGGGTCCGCAGGGGGCTGGGGGGATTGTCTATCAGCTGACTGGCCACTTGACTGATGTGTTCAGCGCAATCAAGCAGTTGCCCGGGGTCGGGGGTCCAATCTAACTTGACGGTGCCCGCAAACCAGGCCATCGGATTAGCTTCAATGCCGACTCCAGGGATGCCCAGCTTTTTAGCCTCAACCAGGGTGGTGCCTGTGCCACAAAATGGATCGAGTAACCGCTGCCGGGAGGTAAGCTGGAACCGGGCAATATACTCTTGCACCAAATGGGGAGGAAAGGCCAGCACAAAGCGATACCAGCGATGAATGGGGGCATCCTGCTGACGCAGCTGATTGAGTCCAGGGTCACCAGGCCCACTGGCGGAAAATTGCGCTGTCACCATAGTAACCCTACCCTATAGATATCTGTCTGGCCTCAGGCCCTGGTCCAGGAAGCCGCGCCTGCACCAGCCGGACTGTCTGCTCTTTAATCGGGCCCTGGCTAGGCCTGGGTTTCCCCATCATCGGCCAGGTCCCCTGGGGAGCGATCCGGGTTAACGTAGCGGACCTGGGTTACGGTTTCTCCACGCTGGAGCTTCACCACCCGATCGCTATCTCCGCTTCTACCCAGGTAGGGAAGGGACGCCACCGGTAGTAGGGCCAGGCGTTCTTCACTGGTGAGGATGGTCAGAGCCGCCTGGGGGCGATCGCTAAGGAGGGCCACCAACTGGTCTCCCCGTTGACTGAATTGAAAACATTGACTGCCCAGGTCTCCTCGCCGGGCTACCCGCAGATCAGCTACCCCCATGCGCTTGGCATAGCCCGCGGCCGACACCAGCACCAGTTGATCCTGGTGGGACTTAACCGTGACACATCCCACCAGAGTTTCCTGTTTACCCATACGCACCCCCTGGGGACCCTGGGCCGCCCGCCCCATGGGGGGTAGGTTGTCTTCGTCAATGGGAAAGCGCAGTAATCGTCCCCCCGAGGTCGCCAGGACCAGATCGTCTCCGGCCTCCGCCAGGCCTCCGTAGAACACCTCGTCCCCTGGTTTGACTTTCATGGCAGTCAGGCCCCGGCCCGTCAGGTTGGTAAATTCCTGCAAGGGTGCCCGTTTAATTTTGCCCAGGCGGGTAACCACAATTAAGTCCTGTGCCAATCGCTCTGGGGTGATCACCAGTTGGCTGGCGATCACCCCGGCCTCGGCGGGCACCGTATCTGGGAGCAGATTAACCAGGGGAACTCCCTTGCCCTGGCGAGGATTGGCCGGAATATCAGCCACCTTTAGGGTAAAGGCCCGCCCATCGCGGGTCAGGGTCAACACCTCCTGAGTAGTCAGGGCCGGTTCTAGCTGCAGCACCACATCTTCTTCCAGGGGTTGGAGCCCGGTGCCGGTTTCGGCCGCTTGCCGGGCCTGGCGACGCTGGTAAGAGCGACGAGAAAACCGGCGGACGTAGCCCCTTTGGGTAAACTCCACCAGGTTTTCTTCCTCTACCCCTTCGGCGATACTCTCCTCTACCTGCTGAGACTCCTCTGCCCGTTCCTCCTCACTTTGAATGCGGGTGCGGCGCGGATCGCTAAATTTTTTACGCAGAGCTTTGAGCTCCTTTTTCATCGCCTTAAGCAACTCTTTGCGATCGCACAATAGCCGCTGTAATTGGTCGCGCCGCTGGCTAACCTCAGTAAATTCCTGCTGTAAACCCTGTTGTTCCAGACCGGTTAACTTCCGCAGAGGCATGGCCAAAATAGCATCGGACTGCCGTTCGCTGAGGTTAAATTGCTGCTGAAAGTGCTGCTTAGCGGTGGTGCCATCGGCGGCCTGGCGCAGTATGGCAATGATTGCATCCAGGTTAGCCAGGGCGGTTAGTAACCCTTCGAGGATGTGGAGCCGGGCTTCAGTTTTGTCTAACTGATGCTGGTAGTGGCGGGTCAGGGTGGTTTCCCGAAAATCTAGAAAGGCTTGCATCACCTCCCGTAGGGTGAGCTGTCGGGGTTGGCCCTGGTTGAGGGCGAGCATAATTACGCCAAAGTTGGTTTGCAGGGGCGTGGTCCGGTAGAGTTCCTGCAATATGCGTGGGGCTAAGGCCTCCCGCTTCAGTTCAATCACCACCCGCATACCGTCGCGATCGCTCTCATCGCGAATATCGGCAATCCCCTCTAGCTTGCCGGCATTCACCAGCTGGGCAATTTTCTCAATCCAGCCCGCCTTATTGACCTGGTAGGGCAACTCTGTCACCACAATAGCGTTGCGGCGTTGTCGCCCCTTCCCCGGGCGAATTTCTTCAAATTGGCTGACGCCCCGAATCGGGATACTGCCCCGTCCAGTCCGGTAGGCTTCGTAAATACCGGCGGTGCCAATAATTTCTCCCCCCGTAGGGAAGTCGGGCCCAGGAATCAGGGCAAATAGGTCGTGATCGGGCAGGTCGGGCCGATCGATTAAGGCAATCAGGCCGTCTACCACCTCCCCCAGGTTGTGGGGAGGGATATTGGTCGCCATGCCCACCGCAATGCCGGAACAGCCATTCAGTAAAAGATTGGGAAGCTGGGTGGGCAGCACCACCGGCTCCTGTTGGGAACTATCGAAGTTATCGATAAAATCCACCAGGGCTTCGCTGATATCTGCTAGCATCGCCTCATGGCTAAGGGGAGAGAGGCGGGTTTCTGTATAGCGCATGGCCGCCGGTGGGTCGTTGTCCACCGAGCCAAAGTTACCATGGCCGTCCAGCAGGGGATAGCGACTGGAAAAGGTTTGCACCATCCGCACCAGGGCATCGTAAACGGCCTGATCGCCGTGGGGATGGTACTTACCCAGCACATCTCCCACCACCCGGGCGCATTTACGATAGGGGCGATCGGGGGTTAGGCCCAACTCGTGCATGGCATAGAGAATGCGGCGATGGACCGGCTTCAAGCCATCCCGCACATCGGGCAGGGCGCGGCCGACAATTACGCTCATGGCGTATTCCAGGTAGGACCGCTGCACCTCCGTATGCAGGGAGGTGGGGACAATCTGCCCAGCCGCGAAAATGTCAAGTTGATCAGCCATGGGCGTTAGTCCTGCGTAGGGTAGGTAGGGGGCTGGAGTAATACATAGGTGTTAACAATAATGCTGTAACTTATAGCTAAGAATAGGGTTATGGCAAGTATGCCCGACCGTTAAGCCTTGAAATTATCTTACCGAAGGTGATTTTGGGAATTAGACTGAAAAATAATACTCATTTTTATTGACTTTTGCCGATTTTGACATACCTAATTGGTTGATTGTTCAAGTCAGTGGGCTTTACCATAGGCTTACTAGGCCAAGGGCTGCATGTTCTGGTTATAAAGGTAGCTAGGGACCCATGGAAACCAAAACCGTCTTAATTGTGGAAGATGATCTGGTAAATGCCCGGGTTTTTTCTAAAATCCTGACAAAACGGGGTGGGCTAGCCGTTAAACATACCGAAGATGTCGAAGAAGTAATGGCTATTGCCCGCCGGGGTGAGGTGGACGTGATCTTGATGGACGTTTCCCTATCTCGCAGTATGTACCAGGGTCAGTCGATGGATGGCATTAAAATTACCCGTCTACTTAAGGCCGATCCCCAGACGGCCCATTTGCCAGTGATTTTGGTGACAGCCCATGCCATGCAGGGAGATCGGGAAATCTTTCTCAGCGAAAGTGGCGCCGATGGCTACATTTCTAAGCCGGTCGTAGATCACGAGGAGTTTGTCAGGCAAATTAATGCCGCCATCGGTTAGTTACCCCCCTCTGTACCCCCTGAAATGATCCCCATGGCTTAAGCCTGAAAATAAGACTAGCTTAACTCTACGAAGAAAATATATAATCTAAACTTATGCTTGGCTTAAATAATTGACATTTTACAAACCCTCTCAAGCTAAGTAGTAATAGAAACAGACAGATGCATTGAGAGGTATGCAGTTATGGTGGTATCCACAGTTCCTTTTGCAACGACGGCTCCTGACCATCGTCTGACCTTGCAAAATTGCGAAATAGCCGCCGAAACGACGGCCCTTCGCGGCCTGGATTGGGACCGCGATCGTTTTGATATTGAATTTGGTTTACGCAATGGTACGACCTACAATTCCTTTTTGATCAAGGCGGAGAAAATTGCCCTGGTCGATACATGCCATCGTAAATTTGAACCCCTGTATCTCAATGGTCTGGCGGAATTAGTTGACCTATCGAGCCTGGATTATTTAATTGTCAGCCATACAGAACCCGATCACAGTGGTTTGATTAAAGAGCTTCTTAATCTGGCTCCCAATATCACCCTGGTGGGGGCAAAGGTGGCGATTCAATTCCTCGAGACGATGCTGCACCAGCCTTTTCGGTCAATCACTGTCAAAAGTGGCGATCGCTTAGAGTTGGGCCAGGGGCACAGCCTGGAATTCATTGCTGCTCCCAACCTCCACTGGCCCGATACGATTCTGACCTACGACACCAAAACCCGCATTCTCTATACCTGCGACGTATTTGGCATGCACTACTGCGATGATTACATCTACGACGAGGAACCCGACCTGCTTAGGGAGGACTTTAAATACTATTACGATTGCTTGATGGCACCTAATGCCCGATCAGTGCTAGCGGCCCTGAAGCGCATCGCAGCCCTGGATATTCACACCATCGCCACTGGCCATGGGCCTCTCCTCCAGCACCATATACCGGAGTGGATAACCTGCTATCAGCAGTGGAGTCAGGCACAGGCTAAAACCGATAATTTAACGGTTCTTTTCTACAGTCAAGATTACGGGTATAGCGACCAGATCGCCCGGGCCATCGCCCAGGGACTCATGAAAACCCATGTGGCCGTAGACCTGGTGGATTTGAGCAGTACCCATCCCCATGAGGTGAGGGAATTAGTTCATCAAGCCAGGGGGTTGGTGCTTGGCATGCCAGGTCAGGCAGATGCTACCGGACGGGCGGTGGTGAACACCATTCTGGCTGCTGCCCACTCGAAACAGGCCATTGGCTTGTTTGAGTCGGGTGGGGGCGAAGATGAGCCGATCTATCCCCTGCGCAATAAGTTTCAAGAAATTGGGGTAGTTGAAGCCTTTGCACCCATTTTATTGAAGGCTGAACCCACCCCCCTGGTGGAAAAACTGGCGGAGGAAGCGGGTACGGATCTGGGTCAGTGGTTGACCCGGGAGCGCACTATTCAGCAGGCGAAATCCCTCGATAGCGATCTTGATCGGGCCCTGGGGCGAATTAGCACCGGCTTGTATTTAATCACGGCCCAACGGGGAGACCTATCGGGAGCCATGCTGGCCTCCTGGGTGACCCAGGCCAGTCTGGAACCGATGGGGGTGGCGATCGCCGTTGCCCAGGACCGGGCAATTGAATCCCTGATGCAGCCGGGCCATAGCTTTGTGCTCAATATCCTGGAGGAGGACAATTACCAGGGATTGATGAAACATTTTCTAAAACGTTTTGGGCCCGGCAGCGATCGCTTTGCTGGCATTAAAACCTACCAGGCAACCAATGGCTCACCGATTCTAGCAGAGGCCTTAGCCTATCTTGAATGCCAGGTGGTCAGCCGTATGGAGTGCGGCGATCACTGGGTTATTTACAGTCGGGTTGAGGTGGGGCGAGTTGCCAAGGTAGATAGTTCCACCGCCGTTCACCATCGTAAAGTAGGCAACCATTATTAAGGGCTCTCTGGTCGGCAGAGAGTGGTTCGGGGGTTGCACCGGGTTACTAAGGGTTAACCCGGCTTCAAGTGTAGTCTGACTTCAATCACACAGCGACTTGGGCAAACCGCCCAGGCAGGTCAACCATACGGAGGTAACATCCCATGAATTCATCTATTTCCCCATCCCCCGCTCAGCGAGAGCGCTGGTTAAACCTGGGACGAATTGTTCAAAGTTTAGAGTTGGTACAGGATTTAATCATTATTTCCCTGTGCTTGGGATTATTCTGCTTCATGGTATTGCAGGTTCGTTCCATGGTTCTTTCCCTGCTTCCCCCCCTGGAATTCCATGTGGTTACGGCAGATATCCTATCGTTGTTAATTTGGGTTGAGCTGTTTCGACTGTTAATTATTTACCTGAAGGAACAACGCATTTCTATTGGGGTTGCCGTTGAGGTTGCGATTGTTTCGATCCTCAGGGAAATTATTGTCAGGGGTATTCTAGAAACTCAATGGACCCAGGTATTAGCCACCTGTGCCTTTCTATTAGTTCTGGGGGTTTTAATGGCTCTCAGGGTCTGGCTACCGCCCACCTTTGAAGGCATTGATCCTGAGCAAACCATCTCGCAGCGCCATCAACATCGGATCCGCAGCCATCGGGTTCAACCTGAGGCTAGCGGTGCTGTAGAGGTTGCTGACATCCTGTCAACCTACGAGCTGTAGCTCGCCCGTCTCTGAATTGTCTCTGCATTATCGATGGCTCTGGCCCCGGTTTTTAGCCCAGTCTAAAGGGCCAGAGCTCACCGTTGCTGGTCAGCAGCCCTGAGCCCTGATCGGCTCTGGTGGCGGCGTGACGGATACTTTATTGACAACATTTAGGGGACTGCAGCGGGTCGCCTTGACTACAGCTTGGGTCCCTGGTTTATCTTCACCTATCCTTACTGGCATGATCAACCCATGGCACTGTCAACTCTTTCTGCTCCCCTCACCCACCCCCGCGATGTGCAGGTGACTGCACTAGCAACGGCTACAACTATTTTTCGCTCCCGCACCTGGGATCGCCTCAAGTTTGAAATTGAATATGCCCTGGCTAGGGGAACAACGGCTAATTCCTATCTAATTGCTGCTGATCGCAGCGCTCTGATCGACCCCCCCGGGGAGTCCTTTAGTCAGATTTTTGTTGAAGAATTGCAGCAACATCTGGATTTGAGCCAGCTAGACTATGTGATTTTCGGTCACGTTAATCCTAATCGCATGGTCACCCTGGGGTTGCTTTTAGCCCAGGCTCCCCGGATGACGATTCTGTGTTCTAAGCCAGGGGCTAATGCGATCGCCGCCGCCTTTCCTGAGTGCAAAGATCGGATTCAGCCTGTGCGCTCTGGAGACACCCTGGATTTAGGTCAAGGCCACCAGTTACAGTTTCTGTTTATACCTACTCCGCGGTGGCCAGATGGTCTGTGCACCTACGATGGCCATACTCGCATTGTTTACACTGATAAGTTGTTTGGTGCCCATGTCTGCGACGATCTCATCTTTGATGAAGACTGGAAGCAGCTAGACCGGGACCGCCGTTACTATTTTGATTGTCTCCATGGGGCCCAGTCCAAACAGGTAGAAGGGGTTTTAGAAAAATTGCAGGAGTTTCCTGCCAAGTACTACGCTCCTAACCATGGCCCCGTGGTTCGCTATAGTTTGAGTCGGCTACATCACGATTACCGGCAATGGTGTCAGCAGCAAAACCACCAGGACTTTAAAGTGGCCCTGCTCTACGCTTCAGCCTACGGCAATACCGCCACCCTGGCCCACGCTATTGCCCAGGGATTGTTAGCCAGTGGGGCGGCGATCGAGGCAATCAATTGTGAACTGTCTGAACCGGAGGCTATCGCCCGCCTGGTTGACGATTGCGATGGTTTTATTATCGGCTCTCCTACCCTGGGGGGCCACGCCCCTGTGCAAATTCAGACGGCTTTGGGTGCGGTTCTAGCCAGTGGTGCCAAAACTAAATTAGTCGGGGTCTTTGGTTCCTATGGTTGGAGTGGAGAGGCGATCGATCTAATCGAAAGAAAACTACGGGATGGCAATTACACCTTTGGTTTTGAAACGATTCGAGTCCGCTTTACCCCAGACCAATCTACCCTGGCAACCTGCCAGCAAGCGGGGGCAGATTTTATCCAAACTCTCAAGAGAATCAAAAAACAACGCATACCCCGTCAGGGATTAACCGAGGTTCAGATCGATCGCACAGAGCAAGCGGTGGGACGTCTGATTGGGTCTCTTTGTATTTTGACCGCCCATCACCAAGGTCAACACCAGGGGTTCCTGACTTCCTGGGTATCCCAGGCAAGCTTTTCACCCCCTGGCTTGATGATTGCCCTGAGCCAGGATTGGCAAGCCGATATGGGCTTAGATATCGGTAGCCGCTTTGTCCTCAATGTCCTCAAAGAGGGGCGCACTATCCGTCGGCATTTTTCCTTCCAAAGGGAACCTAGCAAGAATTCCTTTGCAGAGGTTGCTACCACGACAGCGGCCAATGGCTGCTTAATTCTGGCGGAGGCCCTGGCCTATGTGGAGTGCACGGTGCAGCAACGGTTACCGGCTGGCGATGGCTGGTTGATCTATGGCACGGTGGAGCAGGGGCAGGTGCTAGAAAGTCAGGGTAAGACGGCTATCTGGCATCGCAAGTCGGGTCGCCAGTATTGAGGCCCTGGGGGGTAGGCCAGACTGGGCTGGGAAAACTAATCGGACCACCCGGGGGTAAAGTCAGGTGAGCGATCTGTTCACCGAGGGGTTATGGCGTTGCTGTAGATGGTGTTCCAGATGGTTTTCCAGGCTGCTACGGTTCCTGGTCCGATTTCCCGGCTCACCAATGCTTTGCCATTGGAGTCAGCATAGCTGGTCACAGGGGTCGACTGGGGCTGGCTAGCCAGAACCCTGGCTAGATCTTCTGGGATGGGGAAAAGATTATTCTTGCCCTGGAGTGCGAAGGTCTGTTGACCTATTGTCAGCGCCAGTTGATCCACTGCCCAATCCATGTACCCAACATATGTGTTTGGGGCCATCCTGCCGGTAGAGGTGAATCGCCAATTGATGGGTATTCTAATTGGTAATGATGCCAGACTGACTGGTTAAATCATCGCTGTAGGACCGGTCTAATACGGCAAGGTAGTCTCCTTCAAAGTCATCTCTGACCACCACTGGTTTTGACCAGACAACGCCGGATTGGCGCCGCTAGTCATTTTCGTCAACCCGGGTAAGACCGGTTGGTAGTTGATCTGGTAGCCGGGAGACTGGCTCCATAGGGGCGCTACCGCGGGCCGGGGGGGATGACGTTCTGGTAGAGGGTTGCCAGTGTCCTCAGGGTATCTGGCCCAATCGAACGGGTGGTATAGTTACTACCGCGATCAGACTCCCTTCTAGGTGTCTGACATGTCCTATCTGTAAGATGAGGGGTAATCTATTACAGTTAAACACAACTGGTTCTTGCAACAGCTCTGGCTCTCTTAGGTCTTTCAGATGGCGTTACCGTACCCCTATTCCTGGCCGTTGGATGGCTTTTTGCCACAATGAGAATTGCTACGGAATCAATGGTAACTTTTTGCACATCATGCACAATTACTATGATATTTTATATTTTAACTCTTCAGAAGGTTAGAAGAATCAGCATTTCATCTCTCGGAATAGCACGCTTGAGCCTATTTTAGTCAGCCTGAGGTTCTAAAGACGGCTAAAACTCAGCTAGTTCATGCCGCCCTCCGAATAGTTATATTTATTTTATTAGGAACTATGCTAGTAAATTCTCGTGATCTAAGTGAAGGCCATATAGTTAAAACCGATGTTTGTATAATTGGTTCCGGTCCGTCTGGAATTACTCTAGCCCGAGAGCTAGCTAATAGTTCAAGTCATGTTACTTTGCTTGAAAGTGGAGGCTTATTCCAGGATCCTGCTATTCAAGATCTAAGTGAAGGAAAGATTGTCGGAGACGATTTCCTTTCATTAAAGGAAACAAGAAATCGGCAGTTTGGCGGCAACTCTAATGTCTGGTCGATCAAACTAGATCGGTCAGAAAATCGGCATTGGCAGATGGGGGTTCGCTATGTTCCTCTAGATGATATTGACTTTCAACAGCGCGATTGGGTTCCCTATAGTGGTTGGCCAATTGGTCGTGAGGATCTCCTACCCTACTATGGGAAGGCTCAGCAATTAGCGCATTCTGGGCCTTTTGTCTACGAAGCTCAAGCCTGGTCAGATAAGCAGGTTAAACCGATAGAATGGGCCGGCAATAATTTCACCACAAAGGTTTATCAGTTTGGTCCTCGCCAGGTTTTCTGCCAAGACTATTTGGAGGAGTTAAGCCACAGTCAAAAGGTTGATATTTATCTGTATGCCACTGCTGTCGAATTAGAGTTGCGACCCAATAGTCAGATAATTAAGCGAGTTCAATGTACTAATAGTACTGGTAAAACTTACTGGGTTGAAGCCCGGTTATTTGTTATTGCTACAGGAGGCATAGAAACCGCTAAGTTAATGCTGGCCTCTAACCAATCCCATCCCTCTGGGATCGGCAATGAAAACGATCTGGTTGGTCGTTTTTTCATGGATCATGTCCTTTTAGATATTGGAAATCTTTATCCTGCTAGTGTCGAGTTATTTTCTCAATTAGCCTTCTACGATAAGCGCCAAGTTAATGGCTATTCAGTGATGGGACATTTGGCCCTAAAAGAGGAGGTCATGGCCCAAAATCAATTAATGAACAGTACTGTTATTCTATTTCCCCGACCTAACTTGAGGCAGACAAAAGCCATGGTAGCCTTCAAGGCTTTAGTGGAGCAAGGATATTTGAAAAAACCATTGCCTCAGAACTGGCCGTTGATTGCTAAAAAGTTTCTTCAGGTGGCCGGTGGGCTTGATCACATTGTAACGGCAGCTTACCTGGGCAAACGCTACGATCAATCCCCGTGGCCTGGCTTTGGTCGAGGTGGCTGGGCAGAACAGCCCCATACCCACGGACGGTTTAAGCGCTTTGAAGTATTGTTACAAACTGAGCAAGCTCCTGATCCAGCCAATCGAGTAGTACTTAGTCAGGACCGTGATGCCCTGGGTATACCTCGAGCAGAACTACACTGGAGATGGGGACAGCTAAACATCGACAGTGCTAGACGTATCCAGGATCTATTCAGTGATGTCGTTGAAAAAACGGGTCTAGGACACTTTTCTGCGGCAAGACGAGAGGGACAGCCCTATTTGCCGGGTCCAGCCGGTATGGCCCACCACATCGGAACAACTCGCATGAGTGCTACTCCACAAACAGGTGTTGTGAACTCAGATTGTCGAGTACACTCTGTGCCTAATCTTTACATAGCAAGTAGCTCAGTCTTTCCCACAGGAGGCTATGCCAATCCAACCTTAACCATCCTGGCATTGTCTCTGCGCCTGGCCGATCATTTGAAGCAAAATCTAGGATAAAAAGGTGTAAGCCTTCAGGGGAACATGAGAGAATGAGAGATTTAGTGCCCGGCATAGCTCGCCTGGCCCTGGTTGAGTCTAATTTTCGTCGCTCCGGGCATACCTTCTGCGGGTTGACAAATCTGTAATAGCTAGGACTTTGTCCGACATTCCTAAGTCAATGCTAGTTTATACGGAGTGTCAGATAAGGTTATAGCTATTACAGTTTTATGCATGACTTCATCATCTCCTTTGATAACAATCAAGCGGAACGGGACCTGCACATGATGAAGTCATGCATAAAATTTCGGGTTGCTTCCGTTCTGAGCATGGCGTTAGACGGTTTTGCCCCATTCGGGGTTACCTGGCCACTCTGCGTAAGCAGGGGCTCAATATCTTGGATGCTTTTCTTGACCTCTTTGTAGGCAATCCCCCAAGCACTCTTCCCACAGTCTGAGTAGTTCAACGGAAAAAAGCGATGTAGAACAAGGAAAACGAACTAAACGGCGACTCTATTTTACATTCCTAGGCTAACTGTCTAGACAACGGGGTACACCTTACAGGGAACTGAAAAGGCCGCTCAGACTCTTCAATTGTGGCAATTACAAATCAGTAATCTAAGCTTAATGGCGTATTAACGTCCGTAGCTGTTAATACCTCCTATGCTTGAAATACTTGAGTTTGAGTCATTTTTAACTATTCTTCAGGCTGAAATGCTATGGTTTAAGGGTGGAAGAAAATAAAATTGTCAATTCAAGGCTGTCTATCTTGAATTGATCAAACATCTTTAGTTAATAGTCCAATCTCTACAATTTTTCAGGGCTTCAGAGCGATAGATTTAATCTTGGTAGTCTACTTATCCCAGGAAATTATTTTTATCCTGACTCTGAGAGTTGTTGCGATTAGTTGCCCTGCGGCAGGTTCCTAGAGCTCGAAGCTCGACAGTATTGATTCAGCCGCCTGGACTGGTGAAAATATCTCAGGCGGCTGTCTGAGGAAAACGCTGCAATGGTTCTATGGAGAAGAGTCTATTTTTTGCTAAAAAGTTCTATGTTCTCCTTTGTTTTTTGGTTTACCTGTTAAGAGCTTTACTCATGATCAAGAAAATTTTTATTAACCTATCTCAGTTCAGTACGGGCAAATGGTGGGTTGAAGTTATCACGACCCAACCCTCCTGTACTTACTACTTCGGTCCCTTTGACAACGCTCAGCAGGCAGAGGCAATGCGACCTGGATATTTGGAAGATCTGCATGGGGAAGGAGTTCAGAGTCTGGAGGTCTGCATTAAGCGTTGCCAACCCACTTCGCTGACCATTTTCGATGATGACGATATGGTTCCAGAGATCAACACTATCGAAGACATGGTTCCAGAGATCAGCACTATCAAATCCGCCAGCCGATTAGGGGTAGTGCCGGTAAAGCTTAGGGAACGCCTAGCTGTACCCTGGCAAAACCACCAAAACTTCTAAAACTTTCCGCGGAAATCTGTAATCTTGATCAGTTGTCCTTGTCGTAGCGGTTCTCACTGGTGGGAGAATTGCTGGCACGGCCAAAGCTGTCCCTCGTCAGAATCCTTCCACCTCCCTTAGAAAGGGGAGTAAGGGATAGGTTTTTTACCACCAAACATCGGGGAGATTTGAAGCCAATCCGGTTTATAGCGGATTTCCCTTGGGTGAAATGTGGTATGAACACTCCCCCTTCACTCCCCCTTGACAAGGGGGGATACAGCGTGAAACTCCTACAGCCAAGTGCTGGGAGTTGGGACTCAGCAATTGTGTATCTCACTTTATCGAAAACCGCTATAACGTTTGATGATTTTAGCTTTTCGGCATCTTAATGCGATTTAACAAATTTATAGATTTTTATAAAACCTTAGTTTCTAGCTATAGGCTTTGGCGGCCAGAGATAAAAAACTCCTCCACTACTAGCTCTCGACAGTCAGCCTTTCGCATACTGCGTCTGGGTTTTGGGGTTAGCATCCTAGTCATTGCTGGAGGTACTTTGTGGCGAAATAAATATAATGCTATTAGCGATCAAGGCTATGTCAATGCCCCAATTATTACAGTGCGAGCGCCAATCAAAGGTAATTTAATTTCTCGTAATTTAAAGCCGGGTACTTCTCTGGCAGAGGGAACTACCATTGGTTCGATTGAAAATTCTGGCGATCCGGCTTTAGAAGTACAACAACAATCTTTGGCATCGCAAATTCTATTGGCTCAGGTTGAATTAACTTCGATTAAAACTAAGCTGAGGGATCGCTGGGTAATCAAGCGTCAAATACAACATTATTTAGAGGCACAGACTTCTCTGCAATCTAACTACAACGATCAACAGGTTAAACGCTACCAGGGTGAGTTGAAAGACGCAGAACAGGAAGCCAAATTTGCCCTCCTGGAGGCACAGCGCTATCAAGAATTGATGGTGAAGGGGGGTATTTCCCAAGATGCTGCTGATCGATTGCAAACTAATGCCTTGAGAGCCCAGCAGGTGGTTATCAGTAAACGGGCTCTCCAGCAACAGGCGGTAGCCCAATTAGAAGCTAGTCAGCAGGGGTTGCAACTAGAGGGGTCTAGAACCTTTAGTGATCCCTTTATCCGTTCCCAGGCCCTGGATGAGGAAATTGCCGATCTAGAACAGCAAGAATATTTTATTCAAGCCAGGATTCAGCAAAATTTACAGGAACTCAATCGGGTCAATGATCAGTTGCAACTACAGAAAAGAGCCATCTTAAAAATCACCCAATCCGGCGTAGTCTGGTCTGGAGAAAACCGGTTCATCTCCGGTGGTTATGTCAGTACTGGGGATACGGTGGTCACCTTAATTGACTGTCAGCGGCTGTGGATCGATACCTTTTTACCAGAACGTCAAGCGGATAAGTTGGCCATCGGTATGGTGGCTAAGGTTCGATTACTCAGCGACCCAAAACATAGACTCCTGTCTGGGCGAATTCAAACTATTCGGTCCGGCGTTGGTCGGGTGGTGACTGGGGACCAGGTGGCCGTACCTCCCCCCGAGTTAATTCGTCGCAATCTGGCTGTCCGGGTTGTTTTGGATACCCCAGAAGAGTTTACCTCGGATGAGTTTTGTGGGGTTGGCCGTAGTGTAGCCGTGACCTTTAGACATGACTAAATTACGCGGGTCAACTGGGTTGAAAGGAGTCCTATTAGGGGTCGCGATCGCCCTCCTCTGGTTTTGGCAATTCCCTGCCGGTAGAACCCTGAATATTCCGGCCATCCTACTTTCCATCTGGTATCGTGTCCAGGCTAGTTTTGTGGTCGGTGATAGTAACTGGCTAGTTTTGCTACTGCCAACTATTCTGATCGGGGCCGCCCTATTTTCCTTTAAGGAAGTTTTCCCTACCCCTATCTGGTTCTCCCGCGCCCTGGTGTCGGCTCTTTTGATCGCTCTGGGAACGCGCTACCAGCTGTGGCGATTCTTTAGCACCTTGAACCTGAGTGATCCGATCAGCGGATTCTTAAGCAGCCTCCTATTTTTGATGGAGTTCATCACCTTTATCAACTCTGTAGGTTACCTATTGCAAACCATTCCCTCCACCAACCGCAGTGCGGAGGCCACCGAAGCCTCGGTGGCGGTAGTGGGGGGTCAATACCTACCCTGGGTGGATGTGCTGATTCCCACCTACAACGAACCTCCAGACATCTTAGAACGGACCATCATCGGCTGCCAGGCCATGGATTACCCCCATAAACGGATTTACTTGCTCGATGATCTGCGCCGCCCCGCCATTCGCCAGCTAGCCGCCGATCTGGGTTGCATCTATATAGACCGACCGGATAACCAGCATGCTAAGGCCGGCAACCTCAACCATGCCCTACCCCTGATCCGGGGGGAATTGATTGCTATTTTTGATGCAGACTTTATTCCCACCCGTAATTTTTTGACCCGCACCGTGGGCTTTTTTCAAGATAGGACTGTGGCGCTGCTGCAGACACCGCAAAGTTTTTATAACGAAGATCCCATCGGCACCAACCTTGGGCTTCAAGATATTCTCACCAACGAGCAGGCCCTGTTCTTTCACCACATTCAGCCCAGTCGGGATGCGACTAACTCGGTGGTCTGTTGTGGCACCTGCTTTGTGATTCGCCGGCAGGCCCTGGATGAGATTGGTGGTATTCCTACGGAAAGCATCACGGAGGACTTTTTCACCTCCCTCAATCTGCAAGCCCGGAGCTATCGGATCAAGTACCTGAACGAAGGACTGTCGGCGGGCATGGCCCCTGAAAGTATTGGGGCCTACATTACCCAGCGGCTGCGCTGGGGACAGGGCTGCATTCAAACCCTATTCTGCTCGATGAATGTGTTTACCCTACCAGGGTTAAGCTGGCTACAGCGGGCTTCCCATGCCTTGGGTGTTCTCTACTGGTTTCTCTGTTTCCCCCGCATTGTGTTTTTAGTGATGCCCCTGGCCTATCTGTGGTTTGACCTGGCGCCGCTGCGGGCCACCGTTGACCAGGTGCTGGTTTTCTTTGCCCCCTACTATGTTTGCAATATCCTGTTGTTTTCTTGGTTAACGGCGGGTCGGCGCTCTGCCCTTTGGGCAGACGTCTATGAAACTATCCTTTGTTTTCCTATGGCCTTAACGGTTTTACGCACCCTTCGGCAACCCTTTGGCCGGGGCTTTTCCGTCACCCCTAAGGGCATTACCGGTCACCAAATTCAAGTTAATTGGGCGCTGATCTCTCCCCTACTAGTCTTGCTGACCCTCTCAATCCTCGGTCTGGGGATG
>JAGWXD010000039.1 GCA_018970085.1 Cyanobacteria bacterium REEB459 | reverse complement strand
CGGAGCCGCTTCCAGCAGGGTCAGGGCCAGGGTGGGATTGGCCTCGGCGCAGGCGATCGCTGCAAATACCCCGGCGGCTCCCGCCCCAATCACCACCACCGACTCCTGGGGCTGGCTGAGCCCAGAGGCGGTCATGGCCGTACCCCTGGGAGCCGCCTAAGCACCGACCGCTTCTTTGGCGGCATAGAGTACGGCGGCGGTAATCTCCCCAATGCCCTGGTCACGGGCGAATTTTTCGGTGTTCCGCTTGACCTTGCCCCGGACAAAGCCAGGAATTTTTTGCAGCTCCGCCAGGCCATCGCTGCTCCAACCCAGATCGGTGCTGGCGCTGAGGGTAGAGGTGATCACCTCTTTAGTGTCATGGCCACCGAAGATTTCCAGCAGATGGTCTTCCATACCCAGGGTAAAGGAGTTGTACACCAGATCCACAATCTGGTTGGCTCCTTCGTAGCCCATAAAGGGTCGGTAACCCACCGGAAAGTTCTGAATATGAATGGGTGCCGCAATCACTCCACAGGGAATGTTCAGCCGTTTACCCACATGGCGTTCCATCTGGGTGCCGAAGATGGCGGCGGGTTCCAATTGGGCAATGCGATCGGCGATCGCCCCATTGTCGTCACTCACCAGCACCTCATCGCAGTAGTCCTGCACCTGGGCAGTGAACCAGTCAGCGTCGTACTTACAGTAGGTGCCCGCCAACACCACCCGAATGCCCATCTCCCGGGCCAGAATTTTAGTGATAGCGGCGGCATGGGTACTGTCTCCAAACACAACTGCCCGTTTACCGGTTAAGTTCTGACAGTCAATGGAGCGAGAAAACCAGGCCGCTTGGGAAACGAAACGGGTTTGCTCGTCGATCAGGGGTTCGTAGTCCACCGCTGCCCCCTGCTGCTGTAACAGGGTTTGAATCGCCCGGATGCAGCGGGCCGTTTCCACAATGCCCATGGGGGTGATGTCCACATAGGGCATGCCCAGTTCGGCTTCCAGGTATTGGGCGGTCATCAGCCCCACCTCCCGGTAGGGCACCAGGTTAAACCAGGCCCGCGCCATTTCCTTGATCTGGTTCACCGAAGCGCCATCGGGCATCACCAGATTCACCTTGATCCCCAGCTGGGCCATGAGGGTACGCAGTTCCCGGGCATCGTGGTTGTTGTGGAAACCCAGGGTGGTGAGGCCAATGATGTTGACGGAGGGCTCGGCGGTTTTTTCGGCGGGTAGGGTGTTATCCTTCCTGGCCTTTTCCAGATAAAACTGCACAATTTGCTGAAGGGTGCGATCGGCGGCTTGGAGTTCGTTGACCCGGTAATGGTTAACGTCCGCTAGCATGACATCGCTCTTGGCGCTAAGGCTGGCCCGTTGGACAAAGTTTTGCAGGTCTTCCTGCAGGATGCTGGAGGTACAGGTCGGGGTCAGCACAATCAGATCGGGTCGCTCCTCCTCGTCCTTGCGAACAATGTTGTCCACCACCTTTTCCTGGGAGCCCCGGGCTAAGACGGTGCGATCGACGATACTGGCGGTGACGGGGGTAAAGTCCCGCTCCCGCTCTAGCATCGATCGCATGACGTTAAAGTAATCGTCCCCCAGGGGGGCATGCATGATGGCATGCACGTTTTTAAAGGAACTGGCAATGCGCAGGGTGCCAATGTGGGCCGGACCTGCATACATCCAGTAGGCCAGTTTCATACCGTCAATCTCCTTGGTGGCAGTGGTCAGTGTGAGTTTGCCGAAACACCCTGGCCTACCTCCATCTATTTCGTCCCATTGTCGCCAGGATCCCACCTATCTAGATCAGCCTCGAGAGAATTCTTTACCTGAATCCTGGTCAGGGTAGGTTGCCTGGGGCCAATTGCCGATTGGTTCCCTTGCTTCAGGTTAGGGCCAGGCTAGTCAGGGCCTTTTCCATAGCCAGCAGGGCTTGCTGAATTTCATCGGCGCTGACGGTCAGGGGCGGTACAAAGCGCACCACCTGAGGGCCAGCGGGCACCAGCAATAGGCCTTGGTCCATGGCGGCGCGTACCAGGTCGGCAGCCTTCAGGGTGGATTCAGCCCGTAACACCAGACCATTGATCAGACCCCAGCCCCGCACCTCAGTTAGGTGGGTGGGGTATTGCTGCACCAACCGTTCCAAACCGGCCCGTAGCTGTTCTCCCCGGGCCTGAACGTTAGCCAGCAGGTTTTCTGAGACCAGGGTTTGGCACACCGTTAATCCCACCTTGCAGGCAAAGGGATTGCCGCCAAAGGTACTGGCATGGTCCCCTGGTGCAAAAACGTCGCAGTGGGCCTTACAGATCATTGCTCCGATGGGAATACCGCCCCCCAAGCCCTTGGCGGAGGTAAAGATATCGGGCTCAATACCCAGATTTTCGTAGCCCCAGAGGCTGCCGGTCCGGCCCATACCCACCTGAACCTCATCGAGAATCAGTAAAATTCCCTTTTCATCGCACAGTTGGCGGACCCGCTGGAAGTAGGCGCGATCGCCAGGGCAAACCCCCCCTTCCCCCTGGAGGGCTTCTAGCATAATGGCCGCCACCTGAGGCTGGTCCCGATCCAGGTCGGCTAAGGTTGCTTCTAGGTCGGCTATGTCGTTATAGGTGACGTAGGCAAAGCCCGGCATCAGGGGATCAAAGTTTTTCTGGTACTTGGGCTGGCCAGTGGCGGTGATGGTGGCCAGGGTGCGGCCATGGAAGCTGGCCCGGGCCGTCAGGATAATCGGATAGGTAATCCCCCGTTGGGTGTGGGCGTACTTACGCGCCAGTTTAATGGCAGCCTCGTTAGCCTCTGCCCCAGAATTACAGAAAAACACCCGATCGCCGCAGGAATGCTGCACCAGCCAGTGGGCCAGGGCTCCCTGCTCTGGCACATAGTAGAGGTTAGAGACATGGTGCAGGGTTTGAATCTGCTGGGTAACGGCTTCTACCATGGCGGGGTGGGCATGGCCCAGGGTACAGGTGGCAATACCCGCCACAAAATCGAGATAGCGCCGATCCTGGTCATCCCAGACGTAGCAGCCCTGCCCCCGGGTGAGGGTGAGGGGAAAACGCCCGTAGGTACCCATCACCACCGCATCAAACTGGTCGGGAGAAAAGGACTGACCCTGGTTAGAGGAAAGATCGAGGGAGTTGGGTAGGAGGGTGTTGAGGCTCACGGGTTGCAGGGGGATGGAGGAATGGATTAGATCGAGCATACCCGAAACCCATGGAAAATCAATTCCTCGCCTGAGGCCCAGCGCAAGGGTTAGGGACGGCCAGAGCGATCATTACGGGGCCAGTAAATCGGTAGTTGCCAGGTAGAACCGTGGCGAATAATGTAGAGTTTTTGAGTTAAATCGGGCAGATTCTGGGTTTCTCCGCCATACCGCCAGCTTACATAGGCTGTCACCAGAGATTTCATCGCTTCAGCCTGTTTTACAGGAATTTTAGCCTCAATCCGTCGCCCATACTCCAGGGGGGTTTCGCTACTCTGCTTGGGTAACCCCTGCTGTTTAAACCAGGTCAACATTTGTTGATAAATCCGTTCTGTGGGGGGTAGATGGGCCAGTCGCCAGCACCGCCAACCCACCGCCAGGGTCCCACCGCCAAGGCCCAGCAGCACCAGGGCCACCCATCCCCATCGCACCATGGCCATGACCCCCGCCAGCCCGTGGTTGAGGAGTTGCCCCAGGTAATTCACCAGTTGATTGATACCACCCACCAGGGGCGAGGGCAGCCAACCTGCTACCCAGTGCCAGAAGCGGCGCAGGATACTAAAGTAGTCCGATTCCCGTAGCTCTGGCGGCAGGAGTTCATGGCCTGGAATTGGATCAAAGGCAAACCAGCCGTACTGGGGAAAGTACACCTCCGTCAGGGCGTAGGCATCGGTATTACGCACCACGTAGAAGCCTGTGAGGGGATTAAACTGACCTTCCCCAAATCCCACCACTAGGCGGGCTGGAATACCGATGGACCGCAGCATCACCGTAAGCACCGTAGAGAAGTGATCGGGGTAGCCCCCTTTGGTTTTAAATAGGAAGCTCTCCACCAGATCTTCCTGGGGGGCTAGAAAGGGCAGATCGGGCTGGAGGCTGTAGCGTTGCTTCAGGGCCTGGGCCAGGTAGAGCGCCTGTTCATAGGGGTCCCTTAAGGGTTTGGGGGAAAGGGCCAGCAGGCTTTGGGTTTGTTGTCTGACCCGATCGCCCACCCCCGCCGGTAGCTGTAGGTACTGCCGCTGGAGGGATCGACTGTAGTTGCGGGGAGCCTGGCCTAGCTGGCTACGATCGCGAAAAGCCACCTTGGACACCACGGTGTAGGTCATACCGGCCTCCAGGCCGATCGGCGATCGCAAACCACCCTGGTCATCGATAGCCACCTCCTGGGTCGGAAAATACAGTTCCCGAGCCTGGTGCAGGGTCGGAATCAGATTGGGGAAATTACTCACCAGGGTGTAGGTTTGGACCACTTCCTGCCAGCGGCCTAGACCCATCTCCAGGGGTAAAAGGGTTTGGTAGGTCAACTCCGATCGGGTCAGGGTTTGCACCCGATCGGGCTGGCCCTGGGTCCACCCCTGGCCCGTGTACCGATCAAAGGCCAGGACTCGCCAGAAACCAGGGGCCTGGGATCGGATTCGCATTACCACCTTGGGCTGCATAACACCGCGCAGATTTTGATTCATCTGCTGGTTAAAGCCGTAGTAGGCGGTGCTATCCACCCAGCCAGGACCGGCGAGACCGCCCTCAGCGGGCCCCCTGGGAGAACTCAATGCCTGATTAAAGGGTGATTCCCCCGACCGGGCCCGACCCTGGCGATAAGCCGGGTTGATAATCTGGCGACCGGTGAATCCTGCTGGGGTTTGGAGGGTGAAGCTAACGGGAAAGTTTTGAATTTGATAGCCCGGCAGCCGGGGCAGGCAAAGAAAGATCACCAAACCCAGGCTCAGGGTGAGGCCTGCCCACCCCACCAGTGGGCCAGGTTTAATGGCCCATTGCTCCGACCTCCAGCCCCTCACCTGCAGGCCCAGGCGAGACCGGTAATCGAGCATCAGTACCGCTAGAGCCAAAAGTAGAAACACCCCCAACAGGGGAGCAAAGCTAAGGGTCTGGCTAATGGTGGCCCCTACCCCCATTAAAATCAAACCAATCACCATGGAATACCCCAGGTCCTTGCGGCGGGGTAGGTCAAAACTATGGCAGACCTGCAACTGAATCAGCAGTTCTGCCAGCAAGATGCGAGTATCACCAGGTTGGTGCAGCAGGCGAAAAAAGAAAACCCCCAGGGCTAGCACCATGGCCCCAGCGATCAACCCCTTCACTAAGGCGTTGGACCGGCGTCGCTGGCGCCAGCTATAGAAAGCCCCCGCCCCACTCAGGGGAATGGCCAGTAGATTGAAGATCGAAGCCTCAGTGACCCCCGCCGCTGCCACCACTACGGCAAGAATCCCCACACTGACCAACCCCTGTACCAGTCCTCGCAACAGCGAAGAATGCTCAACCTCAGTGACCTCGGGAGGACGGCCCAGGGGAGTGGTGGCCAACCAGCGGCAAAAATTCTGCGGCCTAGCCCGAAGCCTCGCCATCTCGTCGTCCCAGCTGATAGATGGCACAGGCCATGCTAGCAATTACCCCTAAACTCACCCCCCAACTCCCCCCCAGGGTCAGGGTAAGACCCACCTGGGTTAGAATCCCCAGACAGACCAGGGGAGCCACCCCCAGCAGGGAGACCAGACCCGACCCCAGAGCCCCTGGGGCCTGGCCCAGGCGATGATAAATCCAGTCGATATAACGTTGCACCCGGGCAAAATAGGCCAGGTAAAAGGTAATAGCCCATAAAGCTATACCCGCAATCGATCCCGGTTGCAGGGAGAAGTAGGCTTTAATCCAGTCGGTCATGGGTTAGGACCATCCCCCTGGCGGAGATTCCCGGTCAGGGCGGTAGTCAGAGCGGGGTGGATTACCGCCATGGCGATCGCTGTAATCACTCCGGGTTTTCGGCCGGCGTCGGCGCAGACGCTCATCGCTACGGGGGGGACCGGAGGCATAGGTTGATCCCTCGGTGCCAGCGATGGGAGCTGGACCTTCATCGTAGCTATTGGGATAGGGAGAATTAGGAGAATTGGGATAGGGGGGAGATGGGGACTGGGGTTGGTCGTACCGGGGCTGATCGTAGGGGTAGCCCGGTTCTTCTCGCCCACCCAGCATAGGCCGGGGACGGGGGTAGGGGTCTTCAAAGCCCGACTCAGGCCGGTCTAATTCTGCCCGCAGGTTAGCGCGATTTTCTCGCCCGTAGGTAGCCTGGCGGACTGGTCGGTTAGGCCGGTAATCGCCCTCGTAGCCCCCCCTGGATTCCCGGGTGGAGCCTGGCCGACCCAGGCTGTTGGGGGTGCGGGAATTGACGTTTTGAATCATCAAGGAAATCAGCATGCCCACCATAATCATTTGCTGGAAGGCTGGAATCAACTCCATGGTGAGACTGCCCAGGAGAAATATCCCTGAGATCAGAAACAAAATGGCATAGATTTTATCGGCATCACGGCCGTAGCCCGGCTTCAGTCGATCTAAGAAAAATAGGGCAACTGCACTGAGTACCAGGAAAATGCCGAGTAGTAGGGGGACCGGAGTACCAAAATTCACAGTGGATTCCTTCCTAGGGGGGTAACATGGGCCAGAAACAGTGTTCAGGCTAGCTCAAGCTGTTCCCGTTATTGCCATCATTCTAACCAACCGGTGGAGTTTAGCTAACCGGTTAGGCGGTGAATTAGGGCAAGGCATATCGATCTAGATTGAATCCAGGTATAACAAGCCCAAACCAGAGAGGCTTGAACAGGGAGCTGCAAAGCTTGAATCATCAGCCCGGTACAGCCCCCAGCCAGTGGCCAGGCTTACTGGCGCTGAATCTTATCCCGTTGACTCAAGAAAAGCAAGCCAACGGTAGCAGGAACAATGACAATCAGGGCTCCTGCCAGCAGACTGAGTAAAAAGTTGCTTAAAGAGGGGGTCATAGTAATGAATGTCCTAAAGTAAGGCGGAGGTCTGGAAAAAAATTATTCTTTCATTATTGATCAACTTCACCCTGCGATCGCAACCCTAAGGTAATAATGACCTCAGAGTTCTCCCTGGCGAGTGAACTACACCCTACCTGAACTGGTATTATGGCTGACTCATTTGACTCTTCCCTGGCAGCTAATCGTCCAATCCTGTCTCAGCGCAGGGGGCGTCATCGCAGCTTCACTCTATTTGAGCGGCTGATGGCAATTTTGGCCCTGTTGAATCTGGTTCTGGTTGGTTTTGACCTTAGCTATATTCCCTGGCGAGACCTCTACTTAAAGATGTCCCCTCGGCTGACCACCTGGTATGGCGAAACCTTTAAAGGCATCGAACCCCATCGATCCACCAGCCATTATCTTGAAACCGTTGATCGGTTGCAAAACCAGGTAGCCCAAACCGGTCTAACCTCAGCTGCAGCCCAGACTATTCTGCTAGATTTACAGCGACAAAGTGCAGCTATGGTTGCTGAAAATCCCTTTGCTCTGGCCAATAAATCCGGTACTCTGGAGCGCATCAAAATGGGGCTGCGAGACCATATGGGGCTGGGCTCAGCCACCGATTCCTTTACCCAATTCTGGAGTTATTCCCATCTCAGCCAGGCTGGATTCAACCGGGAAATCAACTTTTTTAGCCGCAAGGTTCGGCCCCTGATTGCAACCAATTACTTTCGCCATATCGACCTCAGTGGCAGCTTTGTGAACCACTTCTGGCGGCTGGATATGGCCTTTAACCTGCTGTTTGGGGTAGAGTTGCTGGCCCGCAGTGTCTATCTACGCCGGCGTTACAAAAACTTTCGCCACCGGGATGCCCTCCTCTGGCGCTGGTATGACCTGCTGCTGGTGCTGCCTTTTAGCGGCCTTCATTTGAGCTGGTTAGCTCTGAGCCGGGTGATACCGGTGATGATTCGACTCAACCAGGCTAATCTGGTGGATTTAAACCCCATTCAAAGTCGTATCAACCATCTGTTACTCAGTCAGGTAGCGGTGGAAATTACCGAGGTGGTGGTGCTGCGCATTATTGATCAGGTTCAGTCCCTACTGCGTGACGGGACTCTGGCCCAGACTCTGCTCAGTAGCCAACCGGGGCGACGCTATATCGATATCAATGGGGTCAACGAATTAGAGGTGATTGTTCAACGGCTGCTGAGCCTAACTGTTCTAGATGTGTTGCCTGAGGTAAAGCCAGAAATAGATGCCTTTTTGCACCATACCGTTACCCAGGCCTTTGCCTACGCTCCTGGTTACCGTGAATTTCGCCAAATTCCGGGCCTGGGTACCCTGCCTGCGCAAATTGCGGAGCAGGTAGTGGCTCAGGTCTCTCGCAATGCCTATGGCCTTTTGAAGGGTAGTCTAGATCAACCCTCTGGCCTACCCCTGGCCCAGGCCCTGGGGGAAAAGTTCACTGACAGTCTCAAACTTAAGTTGCAGGAAAAGGGCAACATTCAAGAACTAGAGGGCCTGTTGGTGAGCTGGTTAGAGGAGGTGAAACTAAATTATGTGAAAGGGCTGGCCAGAACTGATATGGATCGATTAATTGAGGAACGCTACCACATCTATAGTGTGACCCAGGCTGGCAGTGTGACCCAATCTGGCAAAACTACTGATTAATCTGATCAGCAGAAATCTTAGCCTAGTCAGAATTATTCACCTTGACCTGGGCAGCGGTTGTGAGCGATCGCCAGTGCAGCCAGCGCTGAGCCAGCATCTGACGCTGGTTAATTAAGTAAATGCTCACCAGGGTAAACCCAACGCCCAACCATTGCAGGGGGGTTAAGCGTTCGGCTAGAAACAGATTGCCAAATAAAAGGGCAAATACGGGAGTTAAAAAGGTCAGGGCGCTCAGACTGGTCAGGTTGCCCTGGGCGGCCAGGGAAAAGAAAATGCCGTAGGCCAGGGCACTGCCAAACAGCGTTGCATAGACGATCGCTGCCCAGTCCATTAAGCCCAGGTCCTGCCAGGGGTAGGGCTCCCGCCACAGAGACAGGAGATAGAGTGGAATACCGCCCCAAACCATATGCCAACCCGTGGCCACCACCGGATCAATCTGACGACAGACATAGCGAATTAAAATCGTCCCCATAGCCATAGATAGGGCCGCCAAAATCATCAGCCACTCTCCCCCCTGCCAGAGGTCGGCAATCGGTTTAGGCTCAAGCAACCAACCAAATTGGCCCTGAAACAGTGAGGTAATGACCTGATCGGGAATACCCAGCAGACTAATACCCAAAATTCCCCACAGTAAGCCAATCCAGCCTAGAGCACCGATCTGCTCACCAAACAACCCCCGGGCCATCACCGCCACCGCCAAGGGTTGGGAGTCAATCATCACCGAACCTAGCCCAGCGCCGGTGCGCTCTAGACCCAGGGCCAAAAACCCTTGAAATAGAGTGCCATCTACCAGGGCAAACAACGCCAGCCAGCCCCAGCCCCAACCGGTAATTGCCTGGGGCCGTTTTAACCACAGACTCGCTAGTAAAACCACAGCTCCCGCCGGCACCAACCGCACCGAAGCCATAAATAGGGGAGCGGTATGGGGCAGGGCTCCCTTCATCGCAACCATGGCGGTCCCCCAGAGAAAGAAGGGGGCAATCAACAGCACAGCCGAGCGGCGGGGGGAGCTAAGGGAAGGAGAAGAATCCATAAAGGGGCAAGCCCAGGGTCAAGATAGTAACAACTAGAAATAGGCCAGGGGTGACTCAGCCAGGTGGTTGCCAGGCGCTGCTTTAAAAAATGTTAACGCAGTTGGAGCCACCATGGGACGGTGGCCAGGCTGGCCAAGACCCCAGGCCCCGGCCAGAGCTGAACGCAGGCTACCAACCTGATGCATACTGAGAGACAAGCTTCTACTCATCAATAGCCAGCTACTAAGCCGGGAGACCCTTGCATGAAATCTATCCTGTGGCCTACAGCCTTGATCTGGCTGGGTCTGGCCATTCCGATCCAGGCCCAGGTTTTGACTCTGAATTCAGAGCAAACGGTGAATGGCATCATTACTTGGGGAGAGCTGAGCGCCCTGAGTCAGATGCAAAAAATAATCCTGGATTCCCAGGGGAATACCGCCTGGACCCCAACGGTTAGGGTGTTTTTTAAGCATCGGTTAGTGGGCACTCTAGAGGGCGCCACAGCCTCTTTTCCCGACGCTGTGGTGCAAATTGTGGAATTAGATCCAGCCAACCCCTATCCAGAGGTACTGCTGTCGTCCTTTACGGGGGGAGCCCACTGCTGTAACCAGGTGAGGGTGTTAACCAGTGATAGCTCTGGCCGCACCTGGCAAACAGTGGAGATGGGAGCCTTTAACGGCACCCCTGGCGCGGCTGAGGATATTGATTTCGATCGTCGCTATGAATACATTACCGCCGACGATCGCTTCCTCTATACCTTTGCATCCTACGCTGGCAGTGCGGCCCCAGCCCAGATTTGGCAACTAGAGGGCAACCACTTTGTAGACCAGACCCACCAACCCCAATTCCTGGACTTCCATCGAGAACGGCTCAGGGGGATGGCCGATTGGTTTAAAGACCCACCGGCAGAGATGGAAAAGAATGGCTTTCTAGCCGGTTATGTCGCCACCAAGGCCCTGGTGGGAGAACTCCAGGAGGGCTGGCAGCAAATGCTGAAATCCTACGATGCCCAGTCAGACTGGGGGTTAACAACCTGCCAAGCGGGTTACGACGATAGAGGCAATTGCAAAGCGCCAGAGGTGCGTTACCCATCCTACCCCCAGGCTTTAAGGGCCTTTCTAATTCAAACTGGCTACCTGCAACCAGAGGACAGCCTAGCCTTGCCCTAGCGCCTTGAGCGGTTACCTCTAGGGTGAAGCATTGATGATCGATAACACCGATGAAATCACAGCCATGACATTTGTTCTTTACAGTAAGCCTGGTTGTCACCTCTGTGAAGGACTGGAGGCGAAACTACGCTCGATTCAGCCGGCGATCGCCCTGGAGGTGCGAGACATTACCAGTCGAGATGATTGGTGGCAACGCTATCAGTACGAAGTGCCGGTTTTATGCCAGATTCTCCTGACCGCCGCCGGCAGTCAGGAGATTCCCCTGCCCCGGCCTTCTCCCCGCCTGCCCCAGGCCAGGCTGGAAGAGTTGATCCAGAGGTGGTTAGCTGAGACCATTTAGCTGAGACTATATAAACAAAGGGATGAGGGGAGAGGGGTTGAGATGAAACTGGGTCAATTATTGCAGAACCTACCGCTGCGCCTGATGGCCCCAGGCGCATGCCTGGATGACCAACAGAGCCAGTTCGAGATCAAGGGGTTATGTACCAACTCCCAGGCCTGTCAACCGGGGGATTTATTTCTGGGTATGCCCGGTAGTCGGGTAGATGGGGGAGTGTTCTGGCCCGGTGCCCTGGCGGCTGGGGCCGTAGCCGCCCTGGTGTCACCCCAGGCCCATAGCCAGCAACCACCTACCGACAATGACTGTGTGCTTCCCCTCACCGACATGGCGCTAGCCAGTGCTGAGGTGGCCGCCTGTTTCTATGGATATCCGGCTAGCCAAATGGCCCTGGTGGGAGTCACCGGCACCAACGGTAAAACCACCACCACCCACCTGATTGAGCATTTATTGTCCGCCGCCCATCAACCCACGGCCCTGCTGGGCACCCTCTATAGTCGCTGGCCCGGCCATCAGCAAACGGCCCTCCATACTACCCCCTTTGCCGTTGATTTGCAGGCTAACCTGGCGGCGGCTCAGGGGGCCGGTTGCCGCTATGCCGTGCTGGAGGTGAGTTCCCACGCCCTGGCCCAAAAGCGGGTGTGGGGGTGCCCCTTTGAAGTGGCGGTTTTTACCAACCTCACCCAGGACCACCTGGATTACCACGCTGACATGGAGGATTACTTCAATGCCAAGGCCCTATTATTTACCAGTCCCTACCTGGCCGGTCGGGCTGTAGTTAATATTGATACCCCCTACGGTGAGCCCCTGGCCGCCCGTATCCCTAGTGATCGGCTCTGGACTTACAGCACCGCCAATCCCCAGGCCAACTTTTATACAGAAAACCTGGTCTACCAGGCCCAGGGTGTCACCGGTAACCTCAAGACCCCAGGGGGCGATATCCCCTTTAGCTCTCCCCTGGTGGGGCAATTCAACCTGGAAAACCTACTGGCGGCGGTAGCCACCGGCCTGCACCTGGGGCTGTCGCTGGAGACCATGGTGGAGGCGCTGGCGGACTTTGGTGGCGTACCGGGCCGCATGGAGGCGGTTAAGGTGGGGGGCAGTCAAGATATTAGTGTGATTGTTGACTACGCCCATACCCCCGATAGCCTGAAAAATTCTCTGCAGGCGGCTCGACCCTTTGTAGCCGGTCGATTAATCTGTGTATTTGGCTGTGGCGGCGATCGCGACCGCAGCAAGCGCCCCCTAATGGGCCGCATTGCCCAAGACCTGGCGGATCTAGTCGTGGTCACCTCCGATAATCCCCGGACTGAAGATCCTGAGCAGATCCTAGAGGACGTTTTGGCCGGCATGGCGGCTGATCGCCAGCCAGAGGCGGTGATTAGTGATCGGGCCCTGGCTATTGAACGGGCTATCGCCATCGCCCAACCCGGTGATGGCATTTTAATTGCGGGTAAGGGCCACGAAGATTACCAGATCTTAGGGACGACAAAGATTCACTTTGACGATCGCGAGCAGGCCCGCCACTCCTTAAAAGAACGGTATGGTTCTGAGGCGGTTTAGTCTTTTTGACTAGAGTTGTGTAAATATTCCCAGCCTGGGGTCGGCAATCCCTGAGGCTTCCGCCTAGGCTAGGGATAACCGCCCCGATGGTTTGGGCCCCAACTGCTATGCCCCCTAATATCAAAGCAGAGCTATCCCTATTGCAGCTGTGGCAGGCCCAGGCCCCTGGGCTGGCCTCTACAGTGCTGACTGCTGAAGCTTTTCAGGTCAGTTTGCAGTCAATGTCGGAATTTTTAAGCCATCACCGCATTCAGGCCCGGTTGCTGACTAAGTTACCCGCTGGCGATGGCTGGCATGGCCCCCTGAAAAGCTATCACCAGAGCCTGGGGGAGAGCCCTGGGTGGTACCGATTGAGCCCCCCTGGCCAGGCCGATCTCCGCCTTCAAGCAGCGTCTAGAGTAGAGGTAAACCTGGCTCTGGCAGCCTGGCAACTCTGGCCAGAGGACTACTTCGTTCTGGTCCAGGCTGACAATTTTGTCAGTTTACTACTGGCCCATGGTCCCCTGGAGGCGGCCGTCCTCGAGAAAGGAGCGGCGGTAGCCGAGCAACGGTTGACAGTAGTCTGTTCGATCGGGCCCGGTCGCCTTGGCCAGCTGTTGGCAGCCATGCAGGACCAACTGCGGCCCCTCTGCGCCGATCCCCAGTCGGATCTGGTACCGCTGATCGACTGGCAGCGGCGGCTAGCAACCACAGCCGCCCATCCCACTGCTTTGCAAACCCTGCAAGACCATTGGTGGAGTTGGCAGTTGGCAAGTCAAGACCGCCTGCTGCGGGCTCACCAACAGCGGGTCCAGGGGCTCACCACGCTGTCGGATCAAAACCAACTGCTGCTCAATAGTCTGGGCCTCAAGGATAGGTTCCTCAAGGCCATGGGGCAAGAACTTCGCACTCCCCTCACCACCATTAAGACCGCCCTTACCCTGCTGCATTCACCCCAGCTTAAACCTGCTCAGCGCCAGCGCTACCTGGCCATGATTAGTACCGAGTGCGATCGCCAGAGCGCTGTGATTAATGGCGTCTTAAACCTGTTGCAGATGGAAACCAGTCTGCGAGAGAGTCCTGCCGACGGAGTCTATCCCGCCGACACCATTCCCCCTGTGGTGAGCACCTATCAACCCCTGGCGACCGAAAAAGGCATTAGTCTCACCTACACCATTGCCGATGATTTACCCCAGGTAGCCTGTCCTGACCTCTGGTTGCGCCAGATCGTGATTCATTTGCTCAATAACAGTATTAAATACACTGCCAGGGGTGGAAAGATTTGGGTGAGCGCCCGGCAGATGGGGAGATCGATACAGCTAGAGGTGGTCGATACGGGGGTAGGGATTCTGCCTAGCGATCTGCCCCATATTTTTAATTATTTCTATCGAGGCCGCCAGCGTGACGGTGAAACCATGGAAGGATCGGGGCTGGGACTGGCAATTGTGCAGCAGCTGTTACTCTTCTGTGATGGCAACATTACCGCTAGCAGTGAGGTTGGCCGGGGGTCGCGGTTCCTGGTGCAGCTACCGATGCAGTCCCCTAAGGCAGCGAGTCACCCCGCCGCTACCACGGATGTATACCCCCCAGCTTAGGGCTATCTAAACCCTATCCTCAGCCGATAGGATAGAAGCAAACTGGGGTCAAGGGGGGATCAAGGATGGCTCTACGCCTATCGAAAATTGCTCTGGTGGCCGCTGTAGGGCTACTAATGCTGTCTATGGCCGTTAACAACATCAGTGACTATGGCGGCAATTTCCGTTATGTTTCCCATGTCCTGGCCATGGATACGGTGTTTGCCGATAGCCAGTTAACCTGGCGGGCGATCGCATCGCCCTTCTGGCAGCGCCTGGTTTACGGCTTTATGATTGCTGTGGAGTTATTGACTGCTTTGCTCTGTCTGGGGGGGGCCGGCGGTTTGCTGGCGGCTCTGGCTCAGCCCGGATCGGTCTTTAACCAGCGTAAGGCGATCGCGATTGGCGGGCTCACCCTGTCCTGTTTATTCTGGTTTGTGGGTTTTATCGTAGTGGGGGGAGAATGGTTCACCATGTGGCAATCCCCTGAGTGGAATGTCCAACCAGCGGCTTTTCAATTTTTTAGCTGTGGGGGGCTGGTGCTGATTTACCTGAGCGTTAGCGATGATCCTGTCCTAAAGTAAATACTGTTGTCCTTAACTATTGGGGAGTTAAACCCTTGCCTACCCTCGGCGTTAACATTGATCATGTAGCGACTCTGCGGCAGGCTCGTCGTACCGTTGAGCCCGACCCAGTAGCAGCCGCGACGCTGGTGGAACTGGCCGGAGCCGATGGCATTACCGTGCACCTGCGGGAAGACCGCCGCCATATTCAAGACCGCGATGTTCACCTGTTGCGCCAAACCCTGCGCACTCACCTGAATTTAGAAATGGCTGCCACCGATGACATGGTAGCCATCGCCCTGGCGGTCAAGCCTGATTACGTTACCCTGGTGCCGGAACGGCGCGAGGAGGTAACCACAGAGGGGGGGTTGGATGTGCTGGCCCAGGTTGATCGGCTCCAGGGGGTAGTCGCCACTCTACAAGGGGCAGACATCCCTGTGAGCTTGTTTATTGACCCCAGCCCCCTGCAAATTGAAGCCGCTGCCCGTACCCAGGCTGCATACATTGAACTACACACTGGCGCCTATGCTGAAGCCCGCCGCCCGGATGATCGAGATCGCCAGTTACAAGCCTTGATCCAGGGGACTAGCCTGGCTCAAGGGTTAGGTCTGCGGGTCAACGCCGGGCATGGCCTGACCTATTGGAATACCCATGCCGTTGCCAGTATTGCCGGCATGGAAGAACTAAACATCGGTCATAGCATCATCAGTCGGGCCGTACTGGTGGGTTTAGAACGGGCGGTTATGGATATGAAGCAGATTATTACCCAGGCCTCTTGCCAACAGCAACCCCAGGCCTCTGCCTGATGGAGGGGAATAGGGTTAGGATAGGAAAGCAGATTGGAGGTTATCTGTGTTTTTTAGTGTTGTCATTCCTACCTATAACCGCAAGCCGATTCTAGCAAAGTGCTTGAGGGCTCTGGAGCAGCAGCGTTTTCAAGGAGACCGGGTCAAGGGCTATGAAGTCATTGTGGTGGATGACGGCTCTACCGATGGTACCCTCGACTGGCTGCGCCAATCCCAGACAGAATTTCCCCATGTCCGGTTGTTTGAACAAAACCACCAGGGGCCGGCGATCGCCCGCAATTTGGGAGTACAGGTGGCCGAGGGAGACATCATCGCCTTTATCGATAGCGATCTGGTGGTAGTGGAGGACTTTCTCCAGATCCACGCCACCACCCTGGCCACCGCTATGGAGCGCCATGGCAGCGATCGCTACTTTACCTACGGTCAGGTGATCAATACCTCTAATTTCGACAACCCCACCGAGGCAGGTCTGAAACTAACGGATTATTCCCGTGCTTTTTTCGCCACCGGTAATGTTGCCATCGCCAAACATTGGCTAGAGCAGGCGGGGTTATTTGACAGCCAGTTTACCCTCTACGGCTGGGAAGACCTGGAACTGGGGGTGCGCCTCAAGCATCTGGGCCTATCCTTGGTTAAGGCTCCTCTGGCCATTGGCTACCACTGGCATCCCCCCTTTTCCCTCGATCAAGTGCCCGCCCTGATCGATCAGGAAATCCAACGGGGTCGCATGGGAGTGGTGTTTTATCAGAAGCATCCCACCTGGGACGTTAAGATGATGATTCAAATGACCTGGATTCATCGTCTCCTGTGGGGTCTGCTCACCCTGGGGGGCCGCCTCAATGAACGCACCCTGGCTCCCCTGCTAAGCTGGCTGATTAATCAAAATAAACCCCAATTGGCCCTGGAGGTCGCTCGTCTATTTTTGAACTGGTACACCGTTCAAGCGGTCTACGCCTCCTACAACCAGCTGCAAAAATCCTAATTCCAGAGCAATAGCCGCCGGGCTGACCCAGGAGCAGGCTAATCACCCCCTGCCCGTAGCCAGATTGGCTCCCCTGGTCCGCTAAAGGGCGGATTCTTTTTGAATTAATATCTTTGAATTAATATCTATGACACTTTAGTATTTAATATATAACTATCAGGGTAAGAAGAAGTTTTCCAGGTAACTAATACAAATGTATCATGGCCCGCTACACCGCTTGCCTTGATTTGCCTGAGACCACTTTCCATCAGATCGACAACACATTACAGGCTTCCATATCTAGCGTTTTAGAAGCCTGTAATTTATCGATTATTTACAGTTCCCTTGATTACCTGGTGGCTAAGGAAAAGCCCGGGCACATCGCTCTGGCCGAGTTGGCAACCATTGAAGTTCTGATTCATCCGCCCAGTTCCCTGCGGTCTCAGATTCAATTAGACCTGATTGTCAAAAACGACCAGTTACCCCTAACCCTCAATAATCATTGTCAACGGCTGTTTGATGCCATCCATCAGGCCCTTGTCACCCAGATTGCCGTCGCCTAGGCTTCCGCTGTTTCAGGAAAGTCCAGGGAATCGTGATCATTAGTGTCGCCCTCTTCTACCATGTTGGGGCTAATTAAGGTGATGTCGAATTCGTCAGGGGGAAAGGTTGATTGACTATCTCGCTTAAGCTGGTAATAAATGGCTCTAGCTTGAGGCCCAAAGACGATTTCATCTTCGTTTTTTAAGTCATGGGCCAGGAGCTTACGTCCATTAATTAACATGCCATTGGCACTGGGTTTGCCCTTAAGATTGCCGTCGACAATACGGTAGTAAAAGGTGTCATCATCCTTGGGCAGTTGCACAAGGGTGGCATGGTGTCTGGAAACAAACTGAGAAGACAGGCGAATATCGCACTTGGGGTCTCTACCGATGGAATAAACCGACCCATCTAGAACAATTTCTCGACGACCTTTGCTGTCTTCAACAATGAGGATGTTACTCAGTTTGTGGTTTAAGGGCATATTTTTTAATCAAAAACATTGGCAAACCCAAGGCCAGGATGAATGTATCTTAATCTTCTGTTTACCAGTTGTGCTTACCAATGCATCAATAGATTTTCTACTGATATTGAGTATAGTTCAAGGTCTGGGGTCTGGGCAGGGGCTGTGGCTATGACAATAGGGATAGGCAGCTCAGGGATTTAGCGCTGGTGTTCAGGTGTTCAGGGTGGTGGCAAACAGCTCGAGAACCTGCTGCCAGGCATCTTCAGCGGCTAGGGCCTGGTAACTGGAGCGCTGGTCGCAAAAAAAACCATGGTCGGCCCCAGGGTAACGCAAGATCCGGTGGGGAATGCCATGCTGAGTCAGGGCGCTTTCAATCTGGTCTACCTCCTGCTGGGGAATCAGGGGATCGGCCTCGCCAAAAAAACCGTATACCCGGCCCTGAATGTGGGCCGTCAAACTCAGGGTGGGCTCGCCTCCCCCAGGGGTCATCGTCGGTATACCAGCCCCGTAAAAGCAGGCGGTAGCCTTAATCGCAGGCAAGGTAGCGGCTAGATAGGCAACATGGCCACCAAAGCAAAACCCCAAGCAACCCACTCCGCCGGCTCGAATCGTGGGGCTGTGGTCGAGGTAGGCGATCGCCGCCTGGATATCTCTTAGCAACTGATCGGATCGAGTTGCAGCTTTGTACTGACGCCCCAGGGCCAGTTCGGCCGGGCTGTAACCTACCTCAAAGTTAGCCACCTGGCGGTGGTAAAGGTGCGGGGCAATGGCGATGTAGCCTGCTGCGGCCAGGCGCTGACAAACCGATTGGATGTGGGCATTAACCCCAAATACCTCCTGAATCACCACCACTCCAGGAAAGGGGCCCGGTGCGGTTGGGGCCGCTAGATAGGCAGGAATCTCTAGCTCTGAACTGGCCAGGGTAACGGTGGTGGCTTGAATCGGTAAGGAGCACATGGCGGGGGTCTGCACTGGAGCTAAGGGTTTTCTTTAACTTAACCCCTAAGTGGGCCTGCTGATCCGCTGGTGGCTCCGCCAGCGCCCCTAACCCAGCCTGACTTGGGCGATCATCGGTGGTTGACGGGTTCTACCCAGAGCTATAATCTCTGCATAAAGAAGCAATGCTTAACAATGCCTGCTCGGCTGATCTTCCTCTGGAGGTAGGATGATTCAATTTCATATTCAACCAGATAGTGAAATTCCGTCATCAACCCAGCTCTACAGTCAGATCTGGTTTGCCATTGCTTCGCGCCAGTACCCACCGGGTTATCGTTTACCCAGTACGCGCCAGTTAGCCACCTATACCGGCTTACACCGCAACACCATCAGCAAGGTCTATCGCCAGCTTGAAGAAGCCGGGGTGGTGGAGGCTATTCCAGGGTCGGGTATCTATGTGCGGGCCCAGGGAACTATGGACAGCGCCCGTCCCCAGTCAGCTCTATGGCAGCAATTCACCCAAGCTCGGGGAGTGGTGGAAACGGCCTTAGATGAACTACTTCACCAGGGTTGCTCCCTGCACCAAGCGAGGGAATTGTTTTTGGGGGAAATTGACTGGCGGTTACGCTGTAGTGCTCGGGTGCTGGTGACCGTTCCCCGTCAGGATATTGGCGCCGGTCAGTTGATTGCCCGGGAACTGGAAAACGCCCTGGAAATCCCCCTGCAATTGGTACCCCTGGAAGAACTGGAGGAGATATTATCCCAAACTCGCTCAGGTACGGTGGTCACCAGTCGCTATTTTATCCACGAAGCCGAAGCGATCGCTGCGCCCAAATCGGTGCGGGTAATTGCGGTGGATATCTATGATTACAAAAA
This sequence comes from Cyanobacteria bacterium REEB459, assembly GCA_018970085.1. Lineage (GTDB taxonomy): Bacteria > Cyanobacteriota > Cyanobacteriia > Phormidesmidales > Phormidesmidaceae > Nodosilinea. The sequence goes on along the minus strand of JAGWXD010000039.1, from coordinate 7,484 downwards.
AGAACTGGCCATGCTGAAGGATCTGCCCAAGGGAGCCTGCCTGGGTATTATCAGTCTCAGCACAGGCATTCTCAGGGCGGCGGAGGTGATCAGCTACAGCCTGCGGGGTGACGATATTTTGATCATTACCGCCCAAACCGAAGATAGCTACAAACTCAATACCCTGGTCCATAGCGCCCAAACTATCCTGCTGGACGACGCCAGTCTACCAGCGGTTAAACAGGCGGTCGCTAAAGCCAGGGAAGACTTAATTCGTCCTCCCCAACTGGTCGTTTGCGATAGCTATGTTGGAGAGAAGTCGATTCGCGCCCTCAAGCGAGAGCTAGGCCTGGATTAAGAGGGTCTCTGGTGAACCCCTAACCACCCCGACCCACTCCCTAGGCTGGCGACCCCGGGCTGAGTCGGGTTGCCCATCAATGATGGTGATGACCATGGTTGCCATGGGTGTGATCATGGTCCGAGTGGTGATGGTGATGGGGAGACTCCACCCCCCTACCCTGGGCAGCCAAACCTGGATTAACCGCCAGGGCTGTAGTTGCCAGCAGATCGCTAATCAAGGGGTCAGCCCAGTTGGCCGCCATCGCCAGAAAACTGGGATGATCGTTAACGCAGGGCATTTGCACATAGGTGACCTGGGGATGCTGGCGGCGCAGCCCACCGATAATGTGTTCTACATCCAGCAGAGTTTCATGGTTTTCGGTGGCAAAGCCAATGGGCATAAATACCAGAGCTGTAGCCCCCAGATCGATCAAGTTGCGGGCCGCCAGACTGGCATTGGGCTGGGTCCACTTAATCAACGGGGTGTCATGGTTCAGCCAGCCAACGGAAATCAGTGGGTACTTGTGGATCAGGCGATCGCGCACCTGATCGTAAAGTTTTTGGCTTTCGTCAATACCAGAGGTAAAGCCTTTAGCCTCAAAGGGACAGCCATGGTTCATTAGCACGATGCCGATTTGGGACGGTAGATGGGCCACCGCCAGATGGCTGTGAATCTTCTCTTCTACCAGGTTCACCAATAGATCTATGTAGTCAGAGGCGTTAAAAAAGGAGGGAATGTAGCGCATGCCAGTGACCCAATGCTGGTTACCATCGATCAACTGGGCCAGGGCTCCATTTACCTGTTCTACGGCAATACCACTGGTAAAGATGGAATCTACCACCAGTAGGGGATAGATCAGCAGCTTATCGAAGCCTTCTTGTTTGATCTGGGCCAACACCTGATGGGGCAAGAAGGGCTGACAAAAGTTAAAGGCTTTAAACACCTTGACCCGATCTCCCCAGCGCTGCTGCAAGTGGGTTTCTATGCCGGCTCGCTGAGCTTCGAAAATGGCATTGTGGGGAGAAATAAAATTACCGTGCTGATGCCCCCACTCGTGCAGGTCAAAGGCAGCCAGTACTCGGGCCAGGGGTGGATACACCCAGGTGGGAACGGGGGCAAACTTAGCAGTGAGCAATTGCAGAGCCTGCTCGTTGTAGTTAGCAAAGTCATCATAGCTTTCTACTTCGCCATACCCCATCAGCAAGACAGCAACCCGACTGGCGCCAGGAAAAGGGGACTGGGGCAGAGAAACTGGAAGGAGATCGGAGGTGGTAACCATACAAGCGACCGTTGAGAGAACGAAATCTCTTTCAGGCTACCATCCCCCCCAAGGGGATGATATTAAAAAAAAAAAAGCCTAAAAACAGAACCCCAGCTTAGCGGGGTAACAGATTACCCACTGCCGGTACCAACTGCTGGGCCTGGTGGAGAGAATAGTCGGTGAGGGCAGACCAGGCCAGACCAAGCACCCGATCAACCGTAATGTCATCTTTCATCAGAGCCCACAGCCGCTGGACCTCTTCGGTATGCAGGCGATCGTTTTCGGTTAGGGCGAGTAAAATCATGCGCCGCAACTGTTCTGCTTCCTCTGATAGCAGGTAACCCAGCCCTAATCTAGCGGTGGGCAGTACATCAAAGTTGACGTCTGTACGGGCGATGCTGAGCATATTTTCCAGCCGTTGCCATTGTAATTGACCATCTTTGAACAAAACCTCCAGCAGCCGTTGCCGTAAGGCCGGGGTTTCACCCAGTAACAAGCGCCTAGCCACGTAGGGATAGGCTACATCAACAATCTTAAAGTCGGGGTTGAGGCTTAGGGCTAATCCTTCCTGGGTGACTAGGGAACGAATAATCAGGGCAAACTTGGCAGGTACCCGAAAGGGATAGTCATACATCAGCTCAGAAAACTGATCGGTAATGGTCTTAAAGTTAAAGTCTCGCACCCTGGCCCCCAGGGTATCGCCCAAGACCCGCTGCAAGGCTGGAATAATCGGCCCCAAGTCGGTTTCTGGGGTCAAAAACCCTAATTTAATAAAGGCCTGACCAAGCTGTTCAAAGTCTTGATTAATCAGACAGACCACCGCGTCTACCAGGGTTTCTTTGGTGTCTTGATTGAGCTGATCCATCATGCCAAAGTCGATATAGGCCATGCGACCATCAGCCATGGCAAACAGGTTGCCGGGGTGAGGGTCGGCATGGAAGAAGCCAAACTCTAGCAGTTGCCGCAGGCCTGAGGTAACCCCAATTTCAATCAGGCGATCGCGATCCAGATTGGCGGCGGCTATGGTTTCTAGGTCAATCAGTTTACAGCCCTCGATCCACTCCAGAGTCAGCACCCGATGGGTACTGTAGGGCCAGTGGATTTGGGGGACCTTGACGGTGGCATCAGCCTTAAAGTTTTCGGCAAAGCGTTCCGCGTTGCGGCCCTCGTTGAGGTAATCAATTTCTTCAAAGAGTTTGGTGCCAAACTCATCGACAATCAAGGTGAGGTCATGACCCAGGTTGAGGGGCAAAAATCGCCCCAACCAGCTGGCCGCCCACCGCATCAAAAACAAATCCCGGCAGATCATGGGGCGCAGGTTGGGGCGTTGCACCTTAACGGCCACCTCTTCGCCAGAAAACAACCGGGCCCGGTATACCTGACCAAGGCTGGCGGCGGCCACCGGAGCGGCAGAAAAAACACTAAAAATTTCTTCGGGGCTATAGCCCAACTCTGCTTCAATGATGGCCCGGGCCAGGGGGGTAGGAAAGGCAGGGAGTTGATCTTGCAGCTTGATCAACTCGTCGAGGAAATCCTTACGCACCAGGTCGGGGCGAGTGGAGAGGGCCTGCCCCACCTTAATAAAGGTAGGCCCCAGGTTAGTCAAAACCTGGCGGAGCTGGCTGGCCCGCCGAGGTCGGTGGCGGTCTTCTCGACCAAACCAGCGATCGCTTTGTAAGCCCAGCACAAAGGTGCCCAGCCACCAAGAAATTTGCAGGATTCGCCAGGCTAGGGTCCACACCCGCCAACGGTAGTAACGACCTATAACCAGGGGATCATAGGCTTGGAGAGAACCGGGATCGACACCTGTCACCGCACTACTACCTCTTACTGGCATCGCTTACAGGACACTATGACCGAAAGGACCATCTCCACAGGTACCCCCAGCCGAGGGGATAGATTCCATGGAATTGTTAACTACAGTATAGAAAACTACAAAGAAATTTGGAATCAAGTTGATTCATTTTATCCCTAAATCCGCTCTCAGCCTGCCAAAACATAGCCGTTAAGCCAGGCTACTGAAGGCTCAGCCGGCGGGGCGAGTCATTGATGCCACTGGTAGGAACCCTGGCCTAACCGGCTCCTCCAGCCCTGACGGCCGTCAAACCGGTCTTAACCAGGGCCTGCTTGAGGCGATCGACCACCTGCTCCTGCTGGTCTAGCCTCAGTTCGGGAAACATCGGTAGGGAGAGCACCTGATGAGCGGCGGTTTCAGAGGCAGGGAGAGCGCCTGGTTGATACCCCAGATACTGATAGACTGGCTGCAGATGCAGGGGTAGGGGGTAGTAAACCGCCGTGATCACTCCCATATCTCGCAGTAGTTGCTGTACTCGGTCTCGCTCCGCACCGCTGGCGGTGGCTCTAGTTAGCCTCAGGGTGTATTGGTTCCAAACACTCTGGCCAAAGGTCACCCCCTGGGGGCAGGCGATCTCCTCAACCGATTGGAGCAGGTGGTGATAATTAGCAGCGATTTGACCCCGCTGTTGATTCCAGTCCTCCAGGTAGCGTAGTTTGATCGCAAGAATGGCCGCCTGAACCGAATCTAACCGACTATTGATGCCGATCGCCTCGTGGTGGTATTTCACCCGACTGCCGTGTTCGCGCAGCATAGTCATGGTAGCCGCCAGGTCTGGGTCGTTTGTGGTAATGGCACCGCCATCTCCACAGCCCCCTAAATTTTTAGTGGGGTAAAAGCTAAAGCAACCCACTTGACCAATGCTGCCTACCTGGCGTCCTTGCCAGCGGGCGCCGGTCGCCTGGGCACAGTCTTCGATCACCGCCAGCTTATAGCGATGGGCCAGGGCCAACAGAGGATCCAGGTCGGCAGGTTGACCAAATAGGTGAACCGGCATAATGGCGCGGGTGCGATCGCCAATGGCGGCCCCTAACTTGGCGCAGTCCAGGGTAAAGGTATCCAGGCTAATATCGACAAAGACCGGGGTTGCTCCCACGGCGCTGATCACCTCAGCGGTGGCGATAAAGGTAAAGGCAGGGGTAATCACCTCGTCGCCAGGGCCAATATTGAGGGCCCGCAGGGCTAAATACAGGGCATCGGTGCCAGAATTACAGACAACACAATGGTCGGTGCCAACATATTGCCCAAAGGCATGGGCGAAGGCGGTTACGCTGGGGCCATTAATATATTGCCCTGAAGCCAAAACAGCCGCTACGGCCTGATTTACATCCACTTGCAGGGTTTTGAACTGCTCTGTTACATCAAAGGGAGGAATAACAGTCACTCGCGCACACTCGTCTAAAATATAGGCTTAGTTTAGCAGTCCTGGGGATCTCAGCCAGCCCTCGATCGCCCTTGCAGAGGGTTTATCCCCAGGGGTCAGGAGCCCGCCGCCTAACCCCCTAGGGGCTGGCTGTCGAGTTCTCGATTGTTAGTCATTTTGTCAGGAAGTACTGCTTGACCCAGACCCCTACCCACGACCACCCAGACCATGCCCACTGGCTAGGGCAATGTTTAATATTGGCCCAGCGGGGGATGGGGCGCACCGCTCCCAATCCCATGGTAGGGGCGGTGGTGGTGAACCAGGGAGAACTGGTGGGGGAGGGGTTTCATCCTGGCGTCGGCCTACCCCATGCGGAGGTGTTTGCCCTCCAACAGGCAGGGGAAAGGGCCCGGGGCGCGACCCTCTACGTTAATCTGGAGCCCTGTAACCATACTGGCCGCACCCCGCCTTGCACAGACGCCATCCTGGCAGCGGGCATCGATCGGGTCGTGGCCGGCATGGTGGATCCAGACCCCAGGGTCTCAGGTCGCGGCATTGAGCGTTTACGGCAGGCCGGCGTTGAGGTCATAGTGGGGGTGGCCGAAGCTGCCTGTCGGCAACTGAACCAGGGCTTTATTCAACGGGTGACTCGCCAGCGTCCCCTGGGTATCCTCAAGTACGCCATGACGCTGGATGGCAAAATTGCCACCACCACTGGCCACAGTCAGTGGATTACAGACCCCGGGGCCAGAGCTGAAGTACATCGCCTGCGGGCCCGGTGCGATGCGGTGGTGGTGGGGGGCAACACGGTGCGCCGCGACAATCCCCAACTCACCAGCCATGGTCAGGGCTGCCACAATCCCCGGCGAGTAGTGTTGAGTCGCCAGCTTGAGTTGCCCGATCAAGCCCACCTCTGGAGCACCGATATTGCCCCTACCCTGGTGTTTACTACAGCCCTGGCAGCACCGCAGCAGGTAGAAAGACTAAGACATTTAGGGGTGGAGGTGATAATTCAAGACGATCTCACCGCTGCCCAGGCAACCGAGTATCTCTACCAGCAGGGCTGTGCCACGGTGTTATGGGAGTGCGGCGGCAACCTGGCGGCCCAGGCGATCGCTGATCGGGTCATCGATCGAATCTGGGCCTTTATTGCCCCGAAGTTGATTGGGGGTAACCAGGCCCCCGGTCCCCTAGGGGATCTAGGAATTACCCATATGGCCCAAGCAATTCGCCTGGAGGATCTCACCTGTCGGTCCTTGGGACCTGACTATTTGATTGAAGCCAATCTAACCTATTGCCCCCAGGTTGCTGGATAAAAAAAACTACTAAAAAAACGTACTAAAGGGTGAGCGAGTCGGTAGAAAGGGCTGCCGATGACTGCCTACTTAATGGTTATTTCCTGTACCGGGGGCATGGCGATTTCCCCCGGCCCTACTTGTCCAGGGCGATCGCCCGTCCTGGACCTCGCGAACAGGATAGACGGTGGGCGGCCGATCCCGCTTGGCGTTGCTCTCAGCTAGGGGGCTGGTTGGCTGACAATTTTTTTACCCTCATCCCTAAATCCCTTCACCCAATCCCTTCGCCCCTTGTGGGCGAAGGGACTTTAAGCTAAAAGCCTGGCTCCCCAAGCCCTCTCCTGATCTGGGAGAGGGCAGTACTGATTTTGTCAGTCAATCAGGCTAGGGGGTGTAGGGTAGGGAGGAGTGATGCAGAATAATCCGTAAGTTACCGTTATCATCCTTCAAAAATTGCCAGGTCTTGTCTACGGTGACTACCTTACCGTCTTTATCAGTCAAGATTACATTACCCATGGTGGTGGCTGTATCGCCAGCAATGAAGATACCTGTATTCTTGATTTCTACTTTTCGCCAGCCCTTTAAGGCAAAACCCTTGTCCACGGGGAAAGCCGGGTCACCGCCCACAAAGTAGGCCAGGGCACCAGCTCGAGTCGTGCGAAAGGTTTGGGGGTGCAAAGTCAACGTGGGCTTAAACAGAACGGCACCGAATTGGTACCCATAGGCTTTGTCAATGACCTCTTCAGCCAGCGCCCTAGCTGCCTCTATACCCTTCGTTTCGTAGGTTGTGGAGATAGCCACCAAGGCGTCTCCCCAGGCTCTTTGGGCGGCCAACACTTCTTCTTTGGTAATGGCTCTATTCACCACCACTGTAGACTGACTGGTCGAAACCACCCCTGAACTGCGGGAGTCAGCCATCGATGCGGGGCTAACCAGTAAGGTTCCAGATGCAACGGTAGCAGCAGCTAGAAAGGTAGAAATGTTGGCTTTAATGCTTAGTATTTTCATTGGTTAGTATTCAGACACCTCAACCTCATTAAATCCTATTAACTGAGGGATTTCAGCCCTCGATCTTTCAATTAATTCTATTGAAGGAATAATAGGATTCCTAGATTTCTATACTTTTAGTCAAAAGTTTCCACAGCAAATGAAGGACTAAAGGTAATTGGGCCTACATTCTGCAGGTTGACAAATGATTAGCCAGATGGGCAGCAATAATAAGGTAGGTTGTTTGCGTTGGTTGTACACAGTCTGGCTGTAATAGCTAGGACTTTATCTGACACTCTGTGTAAACTAGTACTGACTTAGGAGTGTCACCATGACTACCCAAGAGAAGATTGTGAAGAACAAATTGGGTCTGTTAAACCTGGCCAAGACCCTCGGCAACGTAT
>JAGWXD010000038.1 GCA_018970085.1 Cyanobacteria bacterium REEB459 | reverse complement strand
CCAGCGTCTAATGCACAATTGGGTGCGACCCCATTGGAGTTTGGGGAAACGGACTACGCCAGCCATGGCCATGGGATTCATTCAGCGCCCCTTGAAGCTCTCTGAAATCCTAGTATCCAGGAGATTTCAGACTCTCACTCTTTAGTAGGACAGTGCCGCCTCTAAATTACTGAGAATAAAGTCATTTTCCATATCTTGGCTAACTATTGGGCATGGCATCAGCAAAGGACCTGCTGGTTTGGGCTTAACCAGTTCTGGTCTGTTCGCCTCCGCTGACCACCCCGATCAGTCCTTTCCCAAAAAACTGTTTCGCTGTCGAACTCACGGTTACGTTAAGATCCTCAGCCTATCTTTTTTAAGGATAGGTTAAGAGTTAAATCCCATTCCAATAAAAAGGTACCTTATGCCAATATTCAATTGAGTGTCAAGAAGTATTTTGGAGCCGGTTATTCAGTATTTTCTGGCCTACAGGTCTCGGATGATGCAACATAAAGTATCTGATCAACTGAATTCCTAGCGTTTTTACTAAGCCAACTAATAGGTTTGGCTATGAAGATTGCATGAAGATTGCATGGAATTTATATGAAAATTCTATAAACCTCAGTTCCTTAATTAAAGAACAGGCTTTTATTACTTAAATTCAATCTTGTCATTACTTTTTCTTGATTTAACTTCAGGGGATAATAAGTTATGCTCTTATGGGCATTAATTGTATTCATTAATGCTGTTGCATTAAATTGATCAATAAAACTTATTGACTAAGTCTGGTTTCCTAGCCTATTCCAACTAATTTTTCCGTTGGTTGAAGTTATGGTCAGACTCAATCAATCTTTAACATAGAAATTTATGGTGGCATCTACAACATCTACAGAACGACTAAATTCCGACGTTATGGCGCAGATACCGATCACCCAGGGTAATAGCTGGGGATGGCTCGGTGAAAAATTGGCGCCAGAGTTTCTGGCCTTACTCCTGTGGATTCAGCTAACAGATCCACTTTATGCCGATCCAGTCCAGGCCATTGGGTTGGGGTTGATGATTGGTTTGGTTTTGCGCTGGAGTTGGCAGGGGGCCATGCTTCTCCACGGCTTCGGTCATACCCTGTGCCGGACTCTAGTAGACCGGCAAGCCGCTGCCTTCACTTGGGCTAACCTGCTGGAACACCGTTCTCCCCGCCAGGTGTTTGCGGCTTTATGGCCTCTGGCTACCTGTTTTGTGTCCTCTCCCCAGTCCCCATCGCGGCCCTGGTTAGGGGTTGGCGATCGCACCCCCTGGAAAGTCCGTTTGAAGGCCTCCGGGGGGCTGGTTTTGAACCTGGCGGGGTTAGGTTTGGGCCTTTACCTGGGTGCTGGCGTTAACCCTCTGCAACCTGGCCTGGTTGGGGCTAGCCAGGTTCCCAGTTTGGCTATGCTGGGTTATGCCTTTGGGCTGGCCAATGGCCTGATGCTGATGACCTCTCAATCCGATTGGAGGACCCTCATCACTGGTCAGGGCGATCGCCTCTATTGCGGTAACTTTGGCTTCATCAGCCAGGGAGAAACGGCCAAGGCTGGGGATTTGATCTCCGACCATGGTAATAAATTGTTCGCCATCATGGGGCAGGAGACCGAAGTGCGAGGAGAACAGGCCGGAGGTGGCCTGGTGTTTGCCCGCGATCTCCTGGGTTACACCCACTTTGTTGGTCACAAGTTAGTCAAGGCTAAACGGGGTAAGTTGACCACTGCCCTGGCCAGCACCTTTACCCGCATACGGCAGGAGGCCCGCCGATCGGGCCTTCGACCGATGGCTGCAACCATGGTGGGGGCCTGGCACTATCGGTTTGGCACCAGTGGACCACCCTCCGTCCTGGAAACCCATTGGCACGAATGGAGCCCTGCCCGGCTGGAGCCGGTTTGGGCTTTAGACAAGGGGCATTGGCAGGTACGCCGTCAGTTAGTTAACCATCGCATCACCCATAATGGGGACTTTGATGGTTGGTTGTTGTTTGGCCAACTGGTGGATTACGTCAGTCTGGGGCTTTGGTTAGAACGGGTACTCCATGTACCCAACCAAACCGTGGGGGATTCTCCCAAAATTGCCGCCATGATCGACCTGCTGGTGACCCAGGGCATGTGGTTACCCTCCGTCCGTTTGGCCTATCAGACGACCCTGGCCACCGATCTCAGGGCTGCCTTTGGCGGCGATTCCCCCTCTAAAACCGCTGCCGCCACCGCCCCCAGCCCTGATCAGCTGCAACGTTGGGCTGATCGGTTCGAGGCGGCCTTTGTCACCCATCTTAAAACCCTGGCCGCCGCCGAACAGTTGCCTAACCTTCCCGGTCAGCAATGGTTACATCAGACCCTGATGGGAACCCTCAGTCAGGATGAAAGCCTTGGTCAGGTGCCCACCGAACAGCTAGGTGCCTTTATTCAGATGACCCTGGAGGTTTTCCTCAGGAACGACCTGTATGAGGCTACTCGCCTATTTATGCAAAGAGCTCAGGGAAGCTTTGGATTAGTGGTGCTATCTACCCTGAATCCAGACCAGATCATGCTCAGTAGCCTGGGACAGCCCATTAGTCTAGGATTTGATCCCAATCAGGGCTACGCAGTCTATGCCTCTGAACCGGCTGCCATCGATGGGGTGCTGGGTAAAAGGCCAGGGGCCTATCGCCTGGATCTTAATCAAAATACTGGGGAAGTAGCGGTGCTCAAGGCCACCGCTGTAACGGTCTATTCCATGACAGAAAACCGTGAGGTCCGCGATACGGAGCTGTTTCAACGACGGCTGACCTACCCCATCCTCCATCAGAGTCGTTATCCTGCCTCGGATCCCGTCGCCCAGGACTTGCAGGATATCCCTGATCTGTTTCGCCAAATCAAAGATACCTGGCTTAACCCCGCTTCCGGTAACCGCCAAAGTGCAGAATATCTGGCTAACTTTTTGATCGCCAAGGCCCACTATCTGCAGCAAAAGCAGGAACAGCTAACCAGCCTAGGCCTCGATCCATCTCTGGCTAAATCTAACCATGTGGATCTCTTAATTACGGGCGTAGAGAACAGTCTGTGGGTGGGGGAACAATTTGCCAGGGATCTGGAAAGGCTTCTGCCTTTACTTTCCATCAAGGTGCTATCGGCCAACCAAATCTTGCAAAAGTTGCAGTACGATTTCTCTAGTCTGGGCCTGGCTAAACAATCCTTGGTGTTGGCCATCACCCAATCAGGACAGACCTTTCCAACTCGTCAGGTGCTAGAAGCCTGTGACCTGTTGGTGCGCCAGGGAGTGCTGCGGGAGTTTTTCGTACTGACGGGAGAACCCACCAGCTTTTTGGGCTCATCCCTGCTGACCCCTACCTTTGCCGGTGAACCCTTTAGCCGTCGGCTGTTTACCAATGGCAGTGGGCGGCGAGTGGCGGAGCCGGCGACCGCCTCGGTCGCCGCTACCCACCAAACCCTGACCGAGCTGTTGTTATATCTCAGTCATCAGTTGCAGATCGCCTTTCCCGACCAGAAACCCCTGGGTTTAACTATTTCCCCCGACGGTTTAGCTGTGCTGGATGATATTGATAACGAGTTTTTGCTCCAGACTACGGAGGATATGCTGGGCATGAACCATCGGGGCCAGGATCGCCCTTCGCGCCTGCACCGACAGATTGTCGAAGCGGGCCAAAAGTGGGCCTTACACATTATCGAAACTCCCCTGGCCTGGGGTATCCATGCCCTTTATGTAGCGGTGACGGTGGGGTGGGCGATTCTGTTTGGCTATGCCATTCCCCTGGCCCAGACCCTATACCAAGGCATGCTAGCGATTTTAAACCTATCGCCAGAGACTGGACTGGCATCGGTCCTGGCAACCTTCTTTCAGATAGACGATATCATTATCTATATCTTTGGCCCCTGGTTCTGGACCCTGGGTCTGCGGTTTCTGCAAAAACGTCCCCTCCTGGCCCGTACTGGCAAACGAACCCTGGTGCTGGGGGATACGCCCTGGGTCAGGAAGACCCTGGAAAACTATGTTAGTAAGCTCTTTTCCCTCAGTTACGGCATCGCCACCTTGGAGGTGCATGGGGCTAACCCCCAGGATGAGCTGGTGCACGGATTCGCCCATCGAGTGGTACGGGGTACCTTGCTGTTTCTCGGGGTTCCCGACGGCCGTCGTAGTCAGAAACAGCAAAGTGAAGAGAATGCGGTGATACTCTAGGCTCGCCAGGCCAACGGTATCCGTAACCTGGGGGTTGGTCCTGAAATTGTGACCCTAGGTTCCAATCCCGTCATTGCCCATCAGAAATTTGCAACCGCCCTCCTGTTACCGGGCCTCACCTCTGCTGTGGGGACGCCATCAGGTCAATCCCCCCTGACCAGCGATTTGCTTGAAACTCTGCGAGAATCTCGTTTTAATTCTCTCCAGAGGCTGCTGGCCAGTTACCTATTTTTCTGGGCCATGACCCGCCGGGTAGCTACCTTGCCGCTGCTAGGCTATGACTTCTGGAAGTCCCAAAGTCGCACTAAGGTCATGACTACAGCGGCTCCGGTATCCGCTCCTACCCTGGATCGGCCCGAACCGGAAGAAGTGCTCAATTTGGAACTGGCCCGGCTGTCCCGTCAAGAACAAAGTTGAGAGTTGGCTAAATCCGACGATTGGGCTGATCTGGACCCCTGGTCAGCCTAATCCTCAGGCATCAGTCCAGCCAGGCCATGCCAGGAGAGTCTACCCTCCCGGCATGGCGGCTAACAATCCCTGACCACTGTACCTGCTTTTCTCCGCTCCGGCGGTAGGAGAAGAATCGATCGGGTTCTTGAAAGGTGCAATGGGGTGCGATGGCAATCTGCTGCTGGCCTAAACCCAGGTGGGTTAACTGCCAGAAATTAATCAGACGCACATCCAGTCGGGCTTTACCGGGCTCCTGGTCAGGTAAAATCGGCTGCGGCCCTAGGTTTTGTAAGTGGGTGATGAAATCCCCCGTCTCTAGATCCGTCCCCTCCACCAGGGTGCGGCCCACCTCCTCCGCCACCGCCTGGGATACCTGGTACACTTCTCCCGCAATGGCCGGGCCAATGGCTACTACCAGGTCTTCAATTTGGCTACCTGCGGCGGCCATTCTAGCCACCGTCTGGGGCACAATTTTCAGGGCTGTACCCCGCCAACCGGCATGGATGGCGGCCACCCGACCTGATCGGCGATCGCCAATCAGGACCGGATTACAGTCGGCGGAGCAAACCCATAGGGCCTGGGTCAAGCCATCACTGACCAGGGCATCGGCCTGCACAGGAGTCTCCTGGTCGGTAGCACTGGCCAGGGCGACATCGGTCGGGGTCATAACCCGATTACCATGCACCTGCTGAACCCGTTGCACGGAGGCGGATGGATCAAGGGCCGCCGTCAGGCGATCGGGGAGCTGGGGCCAGGATGCGCGGGTAAAGAAACCATGGGCCCAGGGTTGTAGCAGACTACAGGTAAGGTAGGCCTGGCTGTTCCAGTCAGACCATTGCCAAAGGCTCATAGGGGGGGCAAGGTGAGGGGATTGGCTTGGTCTTCAGCCCCGGGGATAGCGTTTGTCTCCTGGGGAGGCCGACTCTGGTCTGCATCAGCGTCATCAATGACGGCATTGATTAAATCCTCTAAATTCTGGCCAGACTCAGGGATCGCCTGGGGCTCTTCCTCCGCGATCGATCGCTGCAGAAACGCCAAACGATTTTCAAATTCCCGTTCCAACTCCTGGGTACGATGGGTGAGTTGGTCCTGGTAATGTTCTATTTTTTCTGCCAGTCGCTTTTCGTAATCTTGATGGTAGCTATTCTGGGCCTCTACCAACTTGACCCGCAGGTGTTGTTCGTAAGCCTCTTGCATTTTAGCCGCTACTTCCCGTAGCCGGGTTTCATACTGCTGGCGAATTTGATCTTCGATTTCCCCTGGAGTGCCTACCAGGGTTCCCAGGTTTCCGTATCCAGTTGGGTCAGGGCTAAACACCTGCTCGGTTGCTGCCTCCGGAGGGGTTAAGGCCTGTCGCGACTGGTATTCGGTTTCCAGGCGGTTAATTTGATCTTCATGTTTTTGCTGATAAACTTCCATTTTCTCAGCTAGCTGGGCCGCATAGTCTTGCTGTAGTTGTTGGGTTGCCTCTTGAAGCCGTTGCTGGTGCTCAGCCTGGAGTTCATCCTGACGTTGTTGGCTGCGTTTAAGAGCTGCAGTCAGCTGGTTAAAGCTGGCCTGGCGGAGATAGAAGCCAATAATAACCCCGATTAATAGCATCATTGCCAGGGCAATGAGCACACCTTGTATGGACTGAAGCATCGGCTGTCTCTACCTCCACCAGTAGGGGAACCGACCCCTGGGGGGTCAGGGCTGAATAATCAGCATAATCATATACCCTGTTATTGGTTTGAGATCTCTAACTTGCCTATTGGCAGTGGCTCGTGTAAAACACTAAAGCTCTGGTCAAGTGGAGATCATAGCCCTCAGGCAGGATCTGACCACTGTTCAAATCGCTCTAATTGCCAGTCTAAAACTTGACCAAATTGATTCAAATCAATCACACCATATTGCCACAGGGTTACCGGCAGCAGACTGGGTATCTGACTACAGCTGCGCCAGGCTAATTCAATGGCGGCGCCTGGAACGGCCATTTCTTCCTGCAGAAACTGAATTAAGCGATCGCCTGACATAGCTTCTATCATCTCCCTCAACAATAACCCCGGCTCCCACTCCGTTGTGGAGCAAAAATACTACTACAAAGCCGTAGAAATGGAACAATTTTGCCAAACTCCCCACCTAGCCAAACCCGGTGGCAGCTGATGACCTCAGTGGCCAGAGACAGCAGACCCTGGCTACAGCTGAAACCCTCAGCCCCTCTGAAGCCCAGATCAAATGCCAAGGCAGGCAACTATTGTAATTGGCTAGCTCCAACTAATAGAAAACCCGAGAAACCTGTGAGTCTAAACCGATGACACCAAGCACCCTTGAAGAGCACGGTTAAATTTTTTTAACCTGTAAAAATATAATATAAACAAATGTAAACTTATTTTCATAAATCAACACGTCTTAAGAATATCTTTATATTTTTATCGGGGCTGCCTCCATTCCAGGAGAACATCCATAGCAAAAATACTTGCCTGGCATGGAAGCAGCAAGGAGTCAGGTTACACCTAGACTAACGGCGAAATTAGCTCTAGAAGGAGGATGGAACTTTAGTCCTTGCGACTAGGGCTCTAGCTGCGGGCAAGTGCCCATATCGAGTTTTGAACAGAGGTGAAACAGGCGCAGGACAATCCCTGGCGTTCCGTAGAACCTCGTAGAATATGTCAACTATGCGCTCTACCTTGGCATCCCAGTCGAAATAGTTTTCCCGCACCCGCTGCAAGCTGCCCTTACCCAGTTGCTCTCGCAGGGATGGAGAATCCGCTAATTTCACCATGGCTGCGGAAAGGCCGTGTATAAACGCTTCTCGGGTAGGCACATCAACCCTGATGCCGCTTTTATCATCGATGTAGGCTCCGGGACCGGCCCAATTAGCCGCAATCACCGGTAACCCCATGGCCATGGCTTCCAGCAAGGCGCAGCCCCCACAGTCACGAATTGCGGGCACCAGGTAAACGTCACAATGCTGAATCACCTCGGCTGCATCCTGTAGAGCCAGCCAGCCGTGAAAAATCACCTGGTCTTGAAGGTTAAGTTCCCGGACCTTGGTCTTCATGGTTTCGAACAGTTCGCCATTGCCAATCAAGTCCAGGGTGGCAGTGGTGTCCCTAGCTACCCGGCTGAAGGCCTCAATTAAGAAGGGAATCCCCTTTTGATCAACAAATCGAGCCATGTAGACAAACTTAATCGGCTGCCCAGGAACCCTTTGAGGCGCTTTTGGTGGCTGCCAAATAGATAGATCAACTCCACTTTCTACCACTTCGTAGAGTCTACCGGTACACCTGGTAGGTAAGGCTCGAGCCGTTTGCTGGTTAGCCACTAGCAGAGCTGCTGCCTTGGACTTGCCGGGGAATAGCCTGTTTAAACCATAGGCAGCAGAGCGACCGACCCAGGCGGAGAGGCGCGTCAAAATGGACTCTAAATCTTGAAAACAAGGGGGGAAATCAATGCCTCCGCACATCGGACCAATCACAACGGGAACCCCCAGATCGTATAGGCAACTGGGGGACTTAGGAGAAATTACAGAGGGAGAAAAAACTAAATCGATCCCCACTTGCTTGGTCAACTGTTTAATGATAGGTCGAGCCTTCAATTGGGTAATCAAATGCAAAAGCTGACCAATAATTCTATCTCTAATTTGAAAAGGCAATAATTGACCGAAACGATAGAGAGCTTTTTGTAGACGAGAGTCCTTAATGAAGCAAATGCGACGGCGGATATCCTCACTATAACGATTGTTGAGCTCTGCCTCTACCCGACTGTGGCACACCAGCCAGACATGATGATTGCGTTCTCTGAGACGGTCGAAATAATACAGAGCCAAAGCGGCTTCACCACTCATCTCCATAGAGGCATTATCGGCAAAGATCAACACTCTCAAAGACTCAGAAGAATCTGCTAGACTCTGAAACCGCCAAACCCTGGTCTTTAGATGACTACCGATAGATGCCATAACCTGACCGCTCCAAAAACGCTAGAAAAAAGAAGAATCGTGAAGAAATTCTTTGAGAAAAGTTGAATTAAAATCAGATAATACTTTATCACAACCTTATAAAGTCGTCACAAATAATTATCTACTAAGAATAGGTACGATTAAAGCATGGGTTGACTCTTGAAACCCTAGATGTTTACGATGTAGTTTTAGCGTTTGAAAGGCCTCGCCTACTTTATTCAACGAGTAAAGTATTCCATGAAAAATCTATCGACTAATTGATAGATAAAACCTTATCAAAGCAAAGTTTTCAAAAAAACAATTAGCAATAAATCATCCATTTAAGTGATGACCTATTAACCCAAAAATTAATACTGTAATCTCCAGCAGTTTTTTTTTAATATCAACCTGCCTGAAGGTTAAAAAGTCACGCAATAGATGCAATAACTTTAAAATCCTTTCCTGTATGACAAGTATATTAAGTAGAACCACTTAGAGAGTAAGTTAAGAAGGAGTTAAAAAAACGGAAAACTTCTAGGTAATTTGCAAAAAATTTACATTGACGGGAAGTTTGTAAGTTTTCTATTAAGTTTCTATGAAGCTGTTTCCTGATGTCTTGCTGGTGAGGCGGCGAGAGGATTAGCGTTTAGCCAACGCAAAGGCCGGAGCCCTGTCGGTTCTCGGCCCCCTGAAGAAGCTTAAAGTGATGGACCTGGATTAGTCTGGGCTGGGGTTGGCTGCGATCTCAGAGGAAGCCTTCCATGTCTGGTCGACTACCAGGGTGTGCACCTGCCAGTGCCGATCGGGTTGGGGATGGTCACTGCGAAAGTGGCCTCCCCGACTTTCGGTACGAAAGGCGGCACTGGTAAGCACCAACCAACCGATGTCATAGAGGTTGCGCAGTTCTCCCCAGGCCCGCAACTGTTGCATCGTTAAGTCTGGCGGCAGGGGTTGGCTATGCCCAGGGGTCAGGTGGGCCAGGTAAGCTACCAGGGGCTGGTAAGTCCAGGCCTGACGCCAGTCGGCCAGGGTGGCAATAGCCAGATCTAAGCTGTGCTGGTTACGGCTAATGCCGGCGTTGTTCCACATTAGATTAGTGAGTTCTTGCCGTTGGCGGGCAAGAACGCCAAAGTCGGGCCTAGGGACTGGGGGCTGATCCGATCTCCCTGCCCCTGGTAAGTCGGGGACTTCGGTTCTGGTCAAAGGGGGGCTTGGCAGGGGTAAATGGGCAAGTTCTGCGCCATATACCAGACACTCTAAGAGGGAATTGCTAGCCAGTCGGTTGGCTCCGTGTACCCCCGTACTGGCATTTTCCCCCACGGCATAGAGGCCAGCGATGGTGGTCTGGCTATGCCGATCGGTGGTAATTCCCCCCATCCAGTAGTGGGCGGCGGGGGCTACCGGTACCAACTGGGTGAGGGGGTCGCAGCCCCACTGCCGACAGACTTGAATGATATTGGGGAAACGATGGTATAGACGTTCCTCGGGAATCACCCGCATGTCCAGCCAGACCTGGCGATCGCCAGTTTTCTGCAGATGCTGAAAGATCGCTCGGCTGACCACATCCCTGGGAGCTAGTTCCCCATCTGGGTGATAGTCCTGGGCAAAACGATAACCTGCGCCATCGACCAGGTGGGCTCCCTCCCCCCGCACCGCTTCGCTAATCAAAAAAGGCGGTGCCCCAGGTTGGGCCAGGGCGGTGGGATGAAACTGAAAAAATTCTAAGTCCCGTAACTGCCCGCCCGCCCGCCAGGCCATGGCCACCCCATCCCCTGTACTGGCTGCCGGGTTAGTGGTATGGGCATAGACCTGGCCACCCCCCCCGGTGGCCAGTACGGTGGCCTGGGCTGACAGCCAGCGCAGCTGGCAATCAACTGCCAGCAGTACGCCCCGACAGCGCTGCTGTTCTAACCACAGGTCGAGTACAAAAGCATTCTCGTAAACCTGAATATTAGGCCGTTTTAGAACCGCCTCGGCCAGAATTGAAACAATTGCTCGCCCGGTGGCATCGGCGGCATGGAGCACCCGACGCCGGCAATGGGCGGCCTCCAGGGTCATGGCCAGGGCTCCCTGGCTTTGATCAAAGGCTACCCCCAGGTCCAGCAGATGCTGAATGCAGCGGGCAGCCTCAGTTACCAGGTGATGAACGGCGGCTGGCTCGCACAGCCCCGCTCCCGCCCGCAAGGTATCTTGTTGATGTAACAGTAAAGAATCATCAGGGCCCAGGGCGGCGGCGATACCACCCTGGGCCCAGTCACTAGCCGATAGGGACAGATTGTCCTTGGTAATCAGACCTACTCGCCACTGCTCAGGAATAGAGAGGGCGGCGTACAGTCCTGCTGCACCGCCACCCACCACCAGTACATCAAAGGCTGTCAAGCTAGACGCGTTATTTGTAAACGCCATTGTTAAAGCGATCGGCCCCTTCCACCAGGGCTGGATCGGGGGCGGTTACCGTAAAGTTATCCAGATTGGCCTTCAGCACTTCCACCTGTTTTTCAGTTAATTCTGGCATTTTGAGCACATCTTCTACCCGCTCAAAGGGAGCATTTTGAACAATCTTGCCGGCCAGAGTTGGGTAAAGTCCGGGGAATTTGCTGAAGTTCTGAACATTCGTATTGTTCAAATCCAGTTTGGCCCCGTATTCTGTCCCCAGCTTGGCATCTACGGCGTTCCTTAGGGGTCTTTCTGCCAGCAAGGGAGCGATGGCGGGGGATGCTCCATTTAGACCCATAGCCAGAGCCCCGTGGGTCTGCCCCCAGCCCATCCATGCACCCAGGCTCATTAAAACCCCCAACAGTAGGCTAACCAGTCGTTTCATGTCCCCTAGTCCTCTCCTAAAAAATTGATATACAGCATGTCTAAGAGCCTATCATTTTCTCATACCCCCGGGGGCTCTAGACCCTTGGGGAAATCCACCCTTGCCCCCCACCTCAGGGAGAGGATCGCGATAGCCGCGCTAACTCCTGGGCGTAGTTATCTCCCAGGTCCTGGCTACCCGCCGGGGCCGATTGGTAATGAATGCTAGCCCAGATGGTTATGGTTTGCCCGAGGGGGGGAGGGGGGTGGTCTGTAACCACCCAGACTTTGCCAGTGCTGTCTTCTAGCTGGTAGAGGCACTGCCCCACCAGCGGCAAGTGCTGCTTAACCTGGCCTTGCAAATAAATTCTGGCCTGCTGATGCCGGTTGAGATTGGCTATGGGGACAAGGGGATTAAGGAGGGTTAGGCCGCTGAGATGATATAGGCGATCGCGCCAGAGAAACCCCTGCCCCGGGTAGACCATGGTGCCAAAACTGACCAGAGCGATGAGCCCTAAACCAATTAAGCCAGGGTAGGCAAGGTACTTCATTTTCAGTAGTGGAGCGGTAGGGGATAGTAATATGGTCAAGTTGAATCCCATCTGCCAGGCCAGGGTAGCCTGTATAGCGCTAGCCGAGCCGGCTCTAACCAACCTTCCCCGGGGGCTAGATAGGTGCCCCGTCGTGATCAGGGACAGGGCCTTCAAGGGACCTCTCCACCAGGCGGCGGCAGCGTCGGTGAAAGCTATATTAACCTAACCTCGGTTTTCTCGACCGAGGGAGGTCGCAGGGCGATGGGGTGCCTTCTTCCACAGTGGCAGTAGCATGACTCAGTTACTTGACGGTAAAACCCTGGCTCTTCAGCTGCAACGCGAGCTAGCCGAGACTATTCACCATCTCAGGGAGCAGGGGCACCGTTGTCCCGGGCTGGCGGTGATCATGGTGGGCGATAATCCTGCCAGCGCCGCCTATGTCCGTAACAAGGAACGGGCCTGTGCCAGGGTAGGAATTGCCTCCCTGGGGCAGCATCTGCCCCTCCAGACCACTCAGGAGCAAATGGTGAATCTGATTCAGCAATTAAACCAGGACCCTGGTGTCGATGGTATTCTGATCCAGCTCCCCCTACCTGACCATCTAGATGGGGCCACGCTCTTAACGGCCATCCACCCTGATAAGGATGTAGATGGACTCCACCCTCTAAATTTGGGGCGGTTAGTGCGGGGTGAACCTGGCCTGCGCAGCTGTACCCCCGCTGGTGTAATGCGGCTGCTGGTAGCCCATGGGATTGATACCAAAGGAGCCAGGGCGGTAGTGGTAGGGCGTAGCATTTTAGTGGGTAAACCCATGGCGTTGATGCTGCTCGAAGCTAATGCTACGGTTACGGTTGCCCACGCTCGGACGGTCAATCTGTTTGAGCTGACCCAACAAGCTGATATTCTAGTGGCGGCGGTTGGCCGCCCAGCTATGATCACGGCGGCGGCGGTTAAGCCCGGCGCGGTGGTCATTGATGTGGGGATTAATCGGGTGGAGTCGGTCCCTGGTGCCCCTCAGTTAGTGGGAGACGTGGACTTTGCCGCCGTTGCGCCGGTGAGTCGGGCAATTACGCCGGTTCCCGGTGGGGTAGGGCCGATGACCGTGGCCATGCTCCTGGAAAATACCGTGGTCAGCTACCGGCAACGACTTCAGATTTAAAACCCAGAGTCAGGGCCTTGCTTGAGCGATCGCGACCTTCCTTCTTTTAAACTAGGAAAAATATCTTTACCCCTATGGTGTCAGCCAACTCCCTTAACCAGAAGACTCTGAACGAGTTTGACCTGCCTGCTTACCTGACAGAGCGTCGCCAGTGGGTGGAAGCGGCCCTTGATCGGGCCCTACCGGTGCAATATCCAGAGACCATCTACGAAGCCATGCGCTATTCCCTGCTGGCGGGGGGCAAACGATTGCGCCCGATTTTGTGCCTGGCCAGTTGTGAGCTGGTGGGTGGGGATAGGGCCATCGCTATGCCCACCGCCTGCGCCCTGGAAATGATTCACACCATGTCCCTTATCCATGATGATTTACCCGCCATGGATAACGACGACTACCGCCGGGGCCGCCTGACTAACCATAAGATCTATGGTGAAGGCGTCGCCATTCTGGCGGGAGATGCTCTCCTGGCCTATGCCTTTGAATATATCGCTACCTATACCCAGGCCGCCCCTCCCGATCGGGTACTGCAGGTTCTGATGGGTTTGGGTAAGGCGGTGGGAGCCAGGGGGCTGGTGGGGGGGCAGGTGGTCGATCTGGCCAGTGAGGGTGTCCCCGATGTCAGTCTGGAAACCCTAAACTACATTCATCGCCACAAAACCGGTGCCCTGTTAGAAATCTCCGTTACCGCTGGGGCAATCTTGGCGGGAGCCTCTGCCGACCAAGTTCAAAAGCTGAGGGAATATGCCCAGAACATAGGACTTGCTTTTCAGATCGTAGACGATATTCTTGACATTACCTCTACCCCCGAAACCCTGGGTAAGTCAGTGGGTAAGGACATCAACGCTTGTAAGGCCACCTATCCCAGCCTGTGGGGTCTAGAAGAGTCTCGCCTGCAGGCCCACCAGCTGGTAGAGTCTGCCAAGCAGGCCTTAGAGGAGTTTGGCGAAAAACGCCAGCCCCTCCTGGCTATTGCCGATTACATCGTCGCCCGCACCCATTAAATTCTGAGCCTTAAACCCTCGAATTCTGTCTTCGGACCTTGCCCATATCCCAGGAGCCCATGGAAAACGTTATGGATATCGTTAATAACGATGTACTGCTGGTAGCCTTACTGGCCTGTGGTACAGCTCAGTTGCTTAAGGCGATTATCGAGTGTATTCGGCATCGTAAGTTAAACCTACGAGTGCTGGTAGAAACCGGCGGTATGCCCAGTGCCCACTCTGCCCTGGTCACAGCCCTGGCCTGCGGTATCGGTCGAACCCTGGGTTGGTCCAGTCCTGCCTTTGCTGTGACCTCAGTATTTTCTATTATTGTGATGTACGATGCTGCCGGTGTGCGGCAGGCCGCGGGTAAGCAAGCCAAGGTACTGAACCAGATTATCGATGAGCTCTTTCAAGAAAAGCCAGAGTTCAATGAAGACCGCCTTAAAGAACTGCTAGGCCATACCCCCTTTCAGGTTATTGCCGGGTCAGTGTTGGGGGTAGTGGTTTCCTATCTGGCGGCTCAGTTTACCCTGATCAGCCAGCCCATTAGTTAGGCACAGTAACCGCAGGGGTGAGCATGACCACCTCTCGGCTATCCACAATGAAACTGGAGATACCGTAGCCCTTTAGCACCGTCAGGGTGGAGACCGCCCCCTCGACGTTAGGGCTGTAGGCAATCAATAAATAGGGGCGCTGGCGGTATACTGCTAGGCCCACCGCTTGTTTGGTGCGCCGTTGAATAGAGTTAGCCACTTCGGGCTGGTACTGATAATCTACTAAAACCCCAAAGCCAGTGCCCAGGAATTGAGGTCCATAGGCTACCGAGGCAGAGGGGGCGACAGAGGAACCGGCTTGAGCTGGGGGCGAGGAAGCCCTGGGCGGCGGTGTGACCGGTGCTGGGGCTGGCGGCACCCCTGAATTTGAGGCCGTTGGGGGGACCGGAACACTGGCGGCAGGCCGAGCTACAAAGGCCTTTAACCCTTCTACTTCGGTCATATACTGGGCCCAGGCATTGGCGTTTTCTAGATTGGTGAACCCTCCTGCCCGGACTACCGTATCACTCAGGTAGTCGCAAACCATTGTGGTGCTATTGGAGGGTAGCAGGGCCTGTACTCGGCTGCGCTCTGTCTCGGTATTACTGCGTACCAACAGCAAATACTCATTAGTCTGGGGCGGTGGGCAAGGGGGAAAGGCGGCCTGGAGCTTGGCCAACGGCCCTGACAGCCCCAGCAGGAAACCACCGCTAAGTAGAGAGCACATGACTCTGCCAACCCGATTAACGTAGCCTTGGGCCATGCTGACGGTATTGATAAGCCCACCAGACCGATTGATCATTACACTTTTTCCCTGCCATAGTCTGCCAGCGATTGTAGCCTAAACCTGGGGTTTTCGAGTTCAACGAGTTGGCAGTTCCAGATTTGTATAGCAGTCGCCAGTCCGGATAGATCGGCTAGGCCTGGCATGCCCCTGGCTATCCCGAATTGCTCTCAGCACCATCTACGATGACCTGTGCCAATCCCTGGACTAAATGGTTCAGGTGGTCTTGCTGGTGAGTCGCCATCAGGGTCAGGCGTAGCCGACTGCTAGGAACGGTGGGGGGACGTATTGCAGCTACGGCCAAGCCCAGATTTTCCAGGTGGTGGCGAGCCGCCAGTACTGCCCGGGCAGAGGGATAACCCAGGCAGATAATGGGCGACGCCGAGGGTAGGCGCTGCACCGGTAATCCTGCCAGGACTCGATCTAATTCCCGGTTTAGGTAGCTAACATGGTGCCAGAGCCGCTGGCGGCGCTGGGGTTCTTGGGCGACTATCTCTAGGGCGGCCAGGGCGGCGGCGGTGTCGGCTGGCGATAGGCCGGTGGTATAGATCCATCCCGAGGCCCGATTGCGAAGAAAGTCGATTAAACTGGCGGAGCCGGCGACGTATCCCCCCAGGCTACCCAGGGCCTTACTCAGGGTGCCCATGTGCACCAGGGGATAGCCCCTATGGCCCAGGTGTTCTACCACCCCGGCTCCGGTTGGGCCAAACACCCCCGTGCCATGGGCCTCATCTATCAGCACCATGGCATCGTAGGACTCCGCCAAGGTGAGGATCGCCTGGAGGGGGCAAAGATCGCCATCCATGCTAAAAACGCTGTCGGTGGCAATCAGGCAGCGGCGGTGATGGTGCCGATGGGTTTTCAGGTAATCCTCCAGCTGGGTCATGTGGTTATGGTCATAGTCCAGGCTAGTTGCCCCACTGACCTTGGCTCCGGCCTTTAGACTGGCGTGGTTGTACTGGTCGGCTAGAACCAGATCGGGTGCACCCACCAGGGCCCCCAGGGTGCTGAGGTTGGCTAGATAGCCAGAGCTAAAGACGATCGCATCCTCCGTGCCCTTGAGGGCCGCGATCGCCTGTTCCAGTTGGCGGTGTAGGGGGCGGTGGCCGCTCAGCAGGCGGGAGCCAGTGCTGCCGGTACCGTGGCTATGGATGGCCGCGATCGCCGCCGCCGCCAGGCGAGGATCACCCGCCAGCCCCAGATAGTCATTACTGAGGAAATTCACCAGGGTCTGACCCTGCCGCTGCAGGGTGGGTCCGGCCCTACCCTCGATCTCCTGGGGAGAGCGATGGCGGTGGGCCCGCTGGAGAGCCGCCAGGGAGTGATCAATCCAGGCGTAGGCAGATGGGTTCACAACGTGTTTTATAACCTCAGGTAAACATTAGCCCCTACCTGGGCTCAAGACCGTAGAACCCGGCAATCAGCAGGGGCGTCAACAGGGTCAAAATAGCATTGAGGGGTAAACCAATCCGGGTGAAATCATAAAATTTATAGCCACCCGGCCCGTAAACCATGGTGTTGGTCTGGTAACCAATGGGCGTCAGGTAACTATTGGAAGCGGCAAAGGTGGCGACAACCATGAAAGCCATGGGATTCAGCTCCAGGGTTTTGGCCACCCCGGCGGCAATGGGAAGCATCAGAACCACGGCGGCATTATTAGACAGGACCTCGGTGAGCAGATTGGTGACCAGGTAGAAAACGATCAACAGCACCAGCCCCGGTAACCCACTGCTCCAGGTGGCCAGGTGGTTAGCCAGCCAGGCCGTGGTGCCAGAATGATCCATGGCCGTGCCCAGGGGAAGCAAGCCAGCCAGCAGAAAAATCACATCCCACCGCACCGCCCCGTAGATTTCTCCGGGCTTCAGGCAGCCGGTCAAGACCATGGCCAGGACCCCCACCAGGGCAGCCACCAGAATCGGTAGTAGATTCAGGGCGCTCACCATAATCACCGCTAGAATAATGGCGATCGCGATCCAGGCCCGATCCAGCCGCAGGCTCTCCACCTCTCGCGGCTCCATCACCAGCATCTCTCGGGTGGTCGTTAACCCGGTTAAACTATCCCGGGGCCCCTGCACCAGCAGGAGGTCGCCAAACCGTAGGGGAACCTGGCCCAGGCGTTCTCGCACCAACTCCTCACCCCGGCGAATGGCTAGCACCGTGGCATTGTAGCGTTGACGAAAGCGCATTTCCTTCAGGGTAGACCCCACCAGACGGGCATTGGAGAGAATTAGAACTTCGGCAATCTGTTCTTCTCCGGTGTTGAGCTCATCCTGCCAGGGCTGACTAAACTTGACCTCGGGCACAATGTCCAGACCCCGCTGGTCCCGCAGCTTCAGCAGGTCCTCCCGGCCACTTCTAATCAGCAGCAAATCCCCCGCTTCTAAAACCTTATCCGCCAGCGGTTGGGGAAATCGGGTCCGGCCTCTGATCAGTTCCAGCACATCAATATCGTACTTGCGCTGAATTTCACTGGCTTTAAGGGTTTGGCCAATCAGGCTGGAGGCAGGGGTAACCACGACCTCGGTGACGTAATCCTTCAAATCGTAGTCCATCAGGCTGAGGGCCGGTGATTTGCGATCGGGCAGCAACCTGGGGGCCGCCAGGGCTAGATAGACTAAACCCACAGCAAAGGTAAGGATGCCTACCGGGGTGAAGGCAAACAGGCTGAATTCGCCATAGCCCAGGTCCTTAGCCAGGCCGCTGGCCAGAATATTGGTAGAGGTCCCAAGCAGGGTAATCATGCCCCCCAGCACCGTCGTGTAGGAGAGGGGAATTAGCAGTTTGGAGGGAGAAATCTCCTGCTTTCGACACCAATCTTCCACAATGGGTAGAAAAACCGCCACCACCGCCGTGTTGTTAATAAAGGCGGTAATCGGTCCCACCAGCAGTCCCATCACCAAGATCTGCCGGGATGGTTGGTGCCCTCCCCACTGCACCAACCAGTCTCGGAGCACCTGAATAACCCCGGTTTTGGCAATTCCCGCACTCAGAATAAACATCAGGAGAACCGTAATGGTGGCGCTATTGCCAAAGCCAGCGATGCCCTCCTCGGGGGTAACCAGGCCCAGCAAGATCAATAGGGTGGTGACGGCGATCGCCGTCAAGTCCACCGGTAGCCACTCTGCCATAAAGGCCACCAGGGCTACGGTCAGAACGGCCAGGGTCAGAAAGATCGGGTTGTGCAGCAAGTCCATATTGGCAATATCCCATTCCTAGCCAGGCCTTGCCAAGCCCGGAGACCGTGGGACCTGGGGTTTACCTACCCTACCGCGGCTGGAGCCGGCATGGGGAACCATGGCCATGCTTGCTGGCTATCGGCCCTGGTGTTTGCAGGGCTGGGGTAGGTAGGGCTTGAGCTACCCACCCTGGCGGCAAAGGAGATTAGGACTATAGAAAACCTCCTGGCCTATTTAGCAAACCTAAGGCGTGTATCTATGCATCTCCCGGTGTTGCTTGCAAAGGTCAACGCCTCACTGACAAAGGCCCTGGCTATCCCTAGGCTGCTGTTAGCCTGATGCCCCCATGGGTACTGCTGTGGCGGCAGGCTTAACCCCTGGGGAGGGGAAGGGTTCAGGTTAGGGGTGGCCGCCAGGGCTATAGCAGGGCTATCGTTCTCCCACCTGAAGGTGGGGACGAATGCTGCGGTAGCGGTCCTGGCGAATGGTTTCCAGGGCCGAGGTAATCTGCCAGACCGGCTGCCCCAGGGTATGGAGCAGGTGGGAGCCCAATTCCAGGGCGGCTTCAAACTCAGGTTGTACCACCTCTCGAGCCCCTAATTGGGTGAGAACATCGATTTCCTCATTGGTGTGGGACCGGGCAATAATATCCAGGTGAGGGGCCCGAGCCAGGGCCCGTTGCAGTAGCAGGCGCGTGCTGGTCGGGTCGGGCAGGGCGATCGCCAGGGCTTTAGCGGTTTCTAGACAGGTTTTCTCCAGCACTAGTTCGTTGTCGGCATCGCCAAAGACGTAGGGAATCTGCCGCTGCCGTAGGGACTGCAGGGCCACTTCACTATTTTCGATCACCAGAATTGGGTAGCCTTGGCTGAGGAGAATATTCACCAGCACCTCTCCCACCCGACCGTAGCCCGCCACAATCACATGGTTCTGAATACCCTCTGGCACCGACAGCAGTTTTGGTTCTCGCAGTCCATGCAGGTAGCGCTGCACCAGGGATAACCGATCCAGTCTGAGGATGACCTGGGGTGCCCAATGAATCCACAGGGGGGTGAGCATCAGGGTAATGGCGATGGTCCCCAGCAACAGGGAATAGCGCTGGTCGGAAATCAGTCCCATCTGCAACCCCACCAGGGCCAATACAAAGGAAAACTCGCCAATTTGGTTCAGGCCGAAACTGGTGAGGATGGCGGTTTTGAGGGAGTAGCCAAAACGCAACACAATGGGCAGGATAATAACCGCCTTGCCCACCATAATCACCGTCACCAGGCCCAAAATGAGCGGTAGGTTTTTAATCAGCAGGGTGGGGTCAATGAGCATGCCAATGGAGGCAAAAAACAGACAGGCAAAGGTATCCCGTAGGGGTAGGATCTTGCCCAGGGCCTGGTCGGCGTAGTCAATTTCGGCAATCATCAACCCCGCTACAAAGGCCCCCATTTCAATCGACAGCCCCAGTTTAGAGGTGATCCAGGCGACCCCCAAACATAGGGCCACCACCGTGAGTAAAAATAGCTCGCTGCTTTCCGTTGCCGCCATGTGTTGAATTAAGCGGGGCACTACCCAGCGCCCCAGCCCCACTGCCAGCCCTAGAAATAGACCGATCTTCAGTAGGGCGATGCCCAGGCTCAGGCCAAATCCATCGGTTTGTTTGAGGGCTGGCATAATGGCCAGAATGACTCCTAGGGAAAGATCCTGGGCAATCAGTATGGCCAGCATCACCTGGCCATGAACCGTACTGGTTTCCCCCCGCTCAATCAGGGTTTTGAGCACCACCGCCGTCGAGGACAGAGAAAGCACCAGCCCCAGAAACAGGCCTTCCAGGGGGGAGTGGACCCACCCCGCCAGGAGGGATAGGAATAACACCAGCAGGGTGGTTAGGCCCATTTGCCAGAGGCTGCCCTGGAGGGCGATTTTGCGCACCCGCTTTAACTCAGTTAGGGAAAATTCTACCCCCAGGGCAAAGAGTAAAAAGGCAATGCCAATTTCCGCCAGAGATTGAATCTGCTGCACCTCCTTCAGCAGCCCCAGGCCGTAGGGGCCAATCACCAGGCCGGTGGCCAGGTAACCCAGCAGGGCTGGTTGCCCCAGGCGATGGGCACCATAGCCTCCCAGGGCAGAGGCCCCCAGGGCCAGGGTCAGGTCAAGGATGAAATCGGTTTCGGCGGCCATAGGATGCGGGGAAAATTATCGGCTTTTACTTAGTATGGGATGGATTATCCGGTAAAGGTGTAACCTGAGATCACTCCACCACCACCGCCAGCCAGTTAATGCATACCCCCTAAGGGGTTTGACCCAAGCTATCGTTGCAATTTTCAGCGATGGGGCGGTCTCGATCCGGATCTCTGCCTGGCTTGTTTACCTGCTTCTACCCTGGTTAGGGGACATCTAAGCCTGCCATGCGTCAACTCCTGCTGATTCCGATTGTGGCCTTTGCCAAGCTGCTCACCTTAGGGTTGCGTCTGTCTGGGCGGGGGTCTGGGACGGCATTGCCTGGGTACCTGGTGGGTAAGTATTTTCCCTTTGTCCTAGCCAGTTTGATCAGGCAAATTCCTACGGTGATCGTGATTACGGGCACTAACGGTAAGACCACCACCCAAACCATGCTGAGCGCCATGCTGAGCCCCCGGGTTGGCGATCGCATTCTGCGTAATCGGGCTGGGGCTAACCTGCGCCAGGGGATTTTATCGGAACTCCTGAAACAGAGTGATGCTTGGGGGCGGTTACGCTTTACCCACGCCATTCTGGAGGTAGAGGAAGCCACCCTGCCCCGTCTAGCTTCCCTCTTGCAGCCCCGGATCATTGCGGTCACGAACCTCTACCGCGACCAGCTCGATGCCTACGGCGAGATTGACCGGACAGAGCAGCTGATTCGCGATGGCATTGCCCAGTGTCCCCAGGCCCAGGTGGTAGTCAATGGAGATGACCCCCGCACCGCCCGCCTTACCCAGGGGCTACCCAACCCCACCTATTTTGTTTCCCTGGCGGAGACCTACGCCAGGCTGCTGCCCTACGAGGGCCAGCGGCGATCGCCGGAACCTGGGCAGCAAGGATTGGTCGCTACCCAGATTACTGTCAATGCCGACCTAACCACGGATTTTGCCGTGGCCGGTGCGATCCAATCCCAATCCATCCATCTGCCCCAGGTCCGTACCGTTTCGCCGGGGTTCTTCCATGTTTATAACGCCCTGATTGCCCTGACCATTGCGGTGCTGTTAGGGATAGACGGCCAGATGGCCTTGCAGGGGCTGCAAACCTTTGAACCTGCCTTTGGCCGGGGGGAGGTCTTGAGGCGCCAGGTGGGATCCAAGGGGGTTAACTACCGCCTATTGCTGGTGAAAAATCCGGCTAGCTTCAGTCTCAGCCTAGAACTGCTGCGTTCCATTCCCGCCTTGAAGCTGGTGTTGGCCATTAACGATAACACCGCCGATGGTCGAGATGTCTCCTGGCTTTGGGATAGCCAGCTAGAGCGCCTCAATCAGGCTCAGTTAGACTGGGTTATCTGTACCGGGGTGCGGGCTCGGGATATGGCGGTACGTCTCAAGTATGCCCTCGATTTTCCCCCGGCCCAGCCCGTTCCTACCCTGGAATCGATTCAGGCCACCATTGACCTGTCCTTTGACCGGGCTCTGGATGGTGATACGGTCTTTGTCATGCCCACCTACACCGCCATGCTAGAGTTTCGTAAGTTGTTGGGTAAAACCCTGGATAGGGTGTAAAGTTATGACCTACCACCTCACCCTGACCCACCTCTACCCTGACCACCTGAATCTTTACGGGGACAGTGGTAATCTAATCGTGCTGAAGCGCCGCTGCCAATGGATGGGTATTGACTGCACAGTGCGATCCCTAACCATGGGGGAGGTAATCCAGCCTGGAGAAACCGATCTCTACTTTATGGGCGGCGGTCAGGACACCGACCAGGTGGCGGTGGTGGACGATTTCCACGCCCTCAAGGCGGCTGCGATAGCCACTGACACCGAGGCTGGTGTGGTGTTTCTTGGGGTCTGTGGAGGGTACCAGTTAATGGGCCACACCTTTTTAATGGGCAACGGTCAGGAAACCCCCGGCCTAGGCATTATCAATGTCCACACCCGGGCCCCCGGTTCGGCCCTACAGCAGCGCTGTATTGGCAATCTGGTGGCTACTCTGGAACCTGCTATTTACGCAGAGATGGTCCGTCTCTACTCCACCCCCAAAACCATTCCCCCAACCCTGGTAGGTTTTGAAAACCACTCGGGGCAAACCTTGTTAGGTCCAGGGGTACAGCCCCTGGCCAAGCCCATAGCGGGTTTTGGCAACAATGCCTCCGGCGATTACGAAGGGGCTCGCTACCGCAATGTCTTTGGTAGCTATATGCATGGGTCCCTACTGCCTAAGAATCCCCATTTTGCTGACTACCTACTGGGTCTCGCCCTGCGGCGTAAGTATAACGACCCAACTCTGAGGTTGCCTGGGCTCAACGATCTAGAAGAGTTGGCTGCCCATCACTATGCGGTAGACCGCTATGGTGGCCAGGGTAGCCACCAGATCAGCCATCGCTCTTAAGACTTGGAACTCCAACGACGCTGCTTATGGCGACTGAGGGTCTTGCGCTTTTTCTTTTCAATTGGAGTTTCGAAGTAACGATGCTTACGCATATCAGAGAAAATGCCAGCCCTTGACACCTTTCGCTTAAATCGTCGTAGGGCTGATTCAATTGACTCGTCTTCTCCCAATACAACTTGGGCCATGGGCTTTCCTCAATACATTACCATCTATCCACTCAGGGGGACAGGTTTGATCTAATTAAGACAAGAAAGGCTGCCGGACAATGTCTTCCTGATGGCCTGGTAGGGCTAGCCATGACCAGGGTTAACAGGAAGAATTGTCCGGAAGCATCATCTACACCGGGTAAAACCCGGCTTAACCCGTAAACCTAATAGCGATCGCGGGGTTTATTCCAGTCGCCGCCACCATAAGATCCCCTGGAATTCCTCGGGCCAGAATCATCGCGGGGTTTGGCCTTATTGACTTTCAAATCCCGCCCCATCCATTCAGCCCCGTCTAAAGCCTTAATGGCGGCTTCTTCTTTGGACTCGTCTTTCATTTCAACGAAGGCAAAACCGCGGGGCCGACCGGTATCGGGAGCGGTGGGCAGGCTAACCCTAGCAATCTCACCGTATTCAGAAAATACAGCAATGATATCTTCCTTAGTCGCATCGAAGGACAGGTTGCCAACATAAATAGACACAGCTACATCTCCATGGAGAAATTAAAAAAACTAACGTTATATGGAGATGTACCAACGCTCAGGGGAATAAACAGCTAAGCAGGTAATGCAACCATCAACTGGGCAGGAACTTTGAACTTTCAGTAAAAAAACAAAATTGCCGGAAATAAATTTTCCAGCTCTTGTCATCAGTTACTATCCTACCTCCTTTAACTATATCACAGGAGTTTTACGTCTTTTCCTTTTCTAGGTATCTTTAAAGGTAGGTAGTAGGGGTGAGGCGGCTCGCCAGCAATCCTTGGGCATTGCCAGGGCGGGGGGTAGTCGTGCCTCTAGGCCCTGAATTAGGGTATTAATCTTCGGGCAGAATCCATTTAGGCGGTTGGGAAGCCCGCTCAAGCATTTTTCGCCGGACTGCCTGATCGGCTATTTCTAGCATTTGTTCAAGGGATGTGTCGGCAATAAAACGGGCGGCATTGGCGCTATGGTCGCGGTTGGGGCAGCGATCGCCCAAAACACACCCTTGCTGGCAATCGACTGCACAGTTGATAGTTTCAGGCTGCTGATCCATAGTCACGATGCGATTTCCTTAGGTACACCTGGCCGCGATAACGAAGGTTGATCAATGCACAAAGCCTCCTATCGATAGTATGGTATCAACCAGGGCTTGAGCAAGTCATCCCCTTTTCCCCGCCGATGTCCCTTACATCCCTCCGTGGGGCCTGATAAATATTTTTTAAATAGGTAATTTCTACGGCCGCTATTTTTTCAGGGCTTATGCTAAAAATACTGGATTTTCTATAGACGCCTGGCTTTGGTGCCTGGCTCCCAGGTCAGGCTTGATCAGGTTGCCTTCGTTTTTCAGTTTGGGCTCCCTATGCTTGAGTACCTGCCTCCCCTCAATAATCACAACCTTCCCTATCCTGATACGATTCACCCCATCGTGGTGCATTTTGTCATCGCCATGGCTCTCTTTGCCTTTGTCTGCGACATCCTGGGGATGGTGAGCAAAAATCCCCGCTACTTTGAAGTCAGTTGGTGGAATATGGCCTTCGCCACCGTGTCGATTTTTATCGCGGTGATCTTTGGCCAGGTGGAGGCAGGACTGGCGGAACCCTATAGCGCTCCTGCCGAAGCGACCCTCAACCTGCACACAATTTTGGGCTGGTCCCTCTCGGGGATCATCGCGGCCATTACCGGCTGGCGCTATGTACTGCGATCGCGGGATAGCCAAACCCTACCCCTAGCCTACCTGGGGGCGGGGGCCCTGCTCACCGGCCTGGTGTTTTTCCAGACCTACTTGGGGGACAAGCTGGTGTGGATCTATGGTCTCCACACCGTCGAGGTGGTGAAAGCCTTGCGCAATGGAGTGCTGTAATGAGTCCTGATTTGATTAACCAGTTGGGGGATAGCTTGGGGGCCAACGGTTTGCCCTACCCCATCCCCATCCACCCTAACCTGGTGCACCTCACCCTGGGATTGTTTATTGTCGCCATTGGTTTTGATCTGGTGGGGGCCTTGTTTCCTCTGGAAAAACGAGTGTTTCGATTTTTAGCGATTCCCGCCAATAGCTCTAATTTTTTTGACGTGGGCTGGTTCAACATGGTGGCGGCCGCCATCGTTACCTTTCCGACGGTGGCGGCCGGATTCTACGAAATGCTCTTGGCCCAGCCCCCCAGCGATGAGGTCAGTGCCTGGGGGCTGACCAGTCTGCCCACCATGATCTGGCATGGAGTCGGCGGAGTAGTCCTGCTTGCCCTGATGGTGGGCATGGCGGTCTGGAGGGGCTTCCAGCGTTACCGATGGCGGCAAGACCGGGCCCGCCAGGTGCAGTGGTCCTATCTGATGGCGGGGTTAGCCATCTTTGCCCTGATGTTTGCCCATGGTACCCTGGGAGCCCAGTTAGCGGCGGAGTTTGGGGTTCATATCAGCGCCGATCGCCTGCTCCGTTCTGCTCAAGATCTATCGTTGCTGAATTGGATAGTGCCCCCTTTGGGAGGCTGGATTCGACCATGAAAATTTCCCTGGTGGTGCAGTTAGGATTGGTGGCCCTGGGTTTGGCCGGGATCAGCCTTTGGATTGGCCAGCAGGCCTACGGCTGGATGCCAGTAGCCGCCTCAACCGAGGCCCTGCTAGTGGACGATCTGTTTAGTTTTCTAACCACTCTGGGGGCCTTTATCTTCCTTGGTGTGACCGGCACCCTGCTGTACTCCGTGGTGTTTCAACGGGCGGCCAAGTACGATGATGGGGATGGCCCAGCGATCGAGGGCAACCTCACCCTGGAGGTGGTTTGGACCCTGATTCCCCTCTGTCTGGTGCTCTGGATCGCTGTTTACAGCTATCGGGTTTACGACCAGATGGCCATTCTGGGACCGATGGAGCACGGCCATAGCGCCATGGGTGAGGCGATCGCGGCTTCCCTCCAACCTGAACCAGATCCACCGGAAACCATTGAGGTCCATGCTCGCCAATGGGCTTGGGAGTTTTTCTATCCTCAATACGAATTAACCAGCACGGAGCTGCATCTGCCTAACAATCGTCGGATTAACCTGGTCCTGACCTCCGCAGATGTCCTCCACGGGCTATATATCCCTGCCTTTCGCCTGAAGCAGGATATTATTCCTGGACGCTCCATTGATTTTCAATTTACCCCCATCCGGGAAGGCACCTACCGCCTCCGCGATTCCCAGTACAGCGGCACCTACTTCGCCGCTATGCAAACCAACGTGGTGGTGGAATCCGCCTCGGCCTACCAGCAGTGGCTCCAGCGGGCCGCCCGCCAACCCCGCCGGCCCGCCCCCAATCCCGCCTACCAGGAATACCAGGCCAGCCTGGAGAAGGGGGTCCGCCCCGGATGGAAAACCATTGCACCGGCTCCTCCGCCCCAGGTGAATGACCCTGGGAGCATCCCCTAGTACTAGGGAATCCTTCGAGGGGGCAGGGCTGCTAGATGCACACATCTGATAACTTGTGGGTACTTAGCAGGGCGGTCAGGACCCACCCTGGGATGTCCAGAACGTTAACGCCAAGAACTATTTCGGTTGCCAGGGAAGCCAGTCTTCATCCAGGATTTTCTTCCGATTATGCCCCTTGGTGCAAACAAGTGGAGATCGCCCCGTCATCAACCTTAAAACACTGGCTTATGACCTACATTCCGCAGGTTGCTTTTGGTTTCCAGGTGTGTATGTAATTTCCAGTTGCTAAAGCCATTGAAACCTCGTTGGTCACGCTTCAAAACCCAGGGTCAACCTGAGTTGCGAAGTATTAAGCAGATGACGCGACGA
>JAGWXD010000037.1 GCA_018970085.1 Cyanobacteria bacterium REEB459 | reverse complement strand
ACCGGTGTTGAAGGAAAAGTACATTGAAGACCTGTTTTCCCAGGAAGGGGTCCTCACTCCCGTAGAACTGCATAGTCGTTTTGAAGCCTATTCTGAGCAGTACATTCAATCGATTGAGGTGGAAGCCAAGCTGGTGGTGAATATGGCTAAAACCATTATTTATCCCGCCGCTATGCGCCATTTATCCGAGGTTTCTCTGGCCGTCAGTAATCTGGGAGACATTGGCATTGACCTGGGTAAGGAGGGGCTCACCCTCGTCGCCGACCTGGTTAAATCCATGATGGCCTCTGTGGCTGAGTTAAGTGATTTGCTGACCAAGCACTTCTCGACTCCCGAAGAACATATGCAATTCTGTGCCAATACCCTGCGCCCTCTGATGGATAAAATTCGGGGCTATGCCGATGCCCTAGAAGGGGAAGTAGCCGACGACCTCTGGCCCCTACCTACCTACCAGGAAATGTTGTTTATCAAATAAATTTCCGCCACTGTGATTCCTGGAGTCTGCCGGTTAGCACCTGAGCTAATCGGCAGATTTTTTTATGGGGATAGCTTTAGCCAAAAGCCTTGATGCATTAGGGCAAAGCCCAGGCAGGGTTTGCGGTCTGGCTTTCGCCCCCTGAGTCGGGGCTACAGCCTGGGGCAAGGAATTCTATCTAAATGCCGCTGATGTGTACCACCATCTCTCGAGTCGATCGCTGGCTGCGGTGCTCCCATAGGTAGAGCCCCTGCCAGGTGCCCAGGGCCAATCGTCCCTCCATCACCGGAATGGTCTCGGAGCTATGGGTGAGGGCGGTACGAATGTGGGCCGGCATGTCATCGGGGCCTTCGTTGCAGTGACGATAGCTGTAGGCTTCGGGCACCAGGCGGGCCATAAAGGACTCCAGATCGGCTAACACGTCGGGGTCAGCGTTTTCCTGAATAATTAAGCTGGCGGAGGTATGGCGTAAAAATACTGTACACAATCCGGTTTGAATCCCCGATCTACCCACCTGCTCCTGTATTTCCCGGGTAATTGGGTAAAGGCCCTTACCGGCGGATCGCAGACTAATCACCTGTTGGTAATGGCGGCTACTCACAGTTTCAGGACTCATGGCCTTTCCTCCTTGGGTCTGTTTTCTTTAGTTTAACGGCCCCGTACCCGTCTACCCGGCCCTACCTGGTCCCCGGGATAAAGGATGACCTGGTCC
This sequence comes from Cyanobacteria bacterium REEB459, assembly GCA_018970085.1. Lineage (GTDB taxonomy): Bacteria > Cyanobacteriota > Cyanobacteriia > Phormidesmidales > Phormidesmidaceae > Nodosilinea. Next base: position 26,380 of record JAGWXD010000037.1, on the reverse strand, counting down.
CCCACGGCTAGTCCGGATTCTACCACCGCTCCTTGATCATTGCGCCGTCCCAGCCCTAGCGATCGCCGCTGGGCGCGGCCCTGATCAACCACGAAGGCACACCAGTCCGGCTCGCAGCGGAATAGGGCGCTGATGGGTACCTGCAGAACCTGCTGGGCCTCCCACAGGACAATCTGGGCCTCGACCCGAAAGCCGTCACCCAGGGTCGGGGGAGGTTGGTGTAGATCGGCGATGATGTTAACGCGTTGTTCCTCTATTCCCAGGGCAGAGATCTGGGTAAAGGCAGCGGGTTCCACCAGGCGAACTTGGGCCTTTAGGGGTTGGTCGCCCCCCCAGCGATTGACGATAACTCGGGCTCCAGGCCTTACCTGCACCGCATCGGTAGAGAGAATATCAATGACTAACTCTAGTTTTTTAGGATCCCCCAGAGTGAGTAGGGGTGTACCGGCGGTGACGTAGCGGCGGTTGGGCTCGATCACCGTTAATATCTGGCCCGCCGCTGGGGCGGTAACGGTGGTCCGGCGGGCGGCATCGGCTAGACTGACCAGTTCCGCTTCGATCGCGGCAATTTGGCCCTGATAGACCCCCACCAGGTAATCGGGATCCCGCTGTTCAGCGGTAATCAGGCGGCGGGCGGCCCGGGCGGCCTCTACCTCGGCGGCGGTAGCGGTGACCTGCTGGCGAGCCATGGTGAGTTCCTGCTGACGTTGGGTGGTCGCCAGCTGGCGGGCTTCTAATTCCTGGCGGGCAACTCCTCCCTGTTCGTAAAGGGTGGTCAGGCGATCGCGCTCTCGTTGGGCCTGGGTCAGGGCCGCAGCGGCTTCCTCGACTCGGGTCTGGGCTTGGGCCTGGGCCGCCTGGGCCGCCTCAATACGGGCTTGGGCTTGGGCTACAGCGGCGGGTTTGGGGCGTTGGCTGTTGACCCCCGCCAGTTCAGCCTGGGCGCTGCTTAGCCGACCCTGGGCCGCCTTGACTTGATTATTGAGGGGTAGGGGGTCAATTTGGGCAATGGTATCTCCAGCCCTGACCCGATCCCCCACCTGGAGGCTCAGGCGTTGCAGGTCACCGGTGACCGGTGCGGTTACTCCATAGCGATCGCGCACTCGGGTCTTACCCTCAGCATTAATGGTCACCTGGAAATCCCCCCGAGCTACGGTGGCCAGGTCTACCACCAGGGGTTGGGGCTGGAGGACATAGATGATAAACCCTACGGCTAGGGCCCCCAGTAAGCCGTAGAGACTGCGTCGCCAGAATACCTGCGATCGTCGTGAGATCGTCTCTGGTAGGGCCTCGTGCGATTCGCCACGGAGGGATTTCATCACCGTTACTCCCGCGTTTTGAGCACTGCAATCAAATCTAACTGATGCAACTGGCGAGCCACCAGCAGACCCGAAGCACCAGCCGCCAGTAGGGTTACCAGGGTGGCAAACAGGTAGGTAGAGGGTTGGATGGTAAAGGGAATCCTCACCACCTCCGTATTTTGAGCCGGTGATTGGTGCAACCACCAGGCTAAGCCGTAGCCCAATAGCCCCCCCAAGGGTAGGGCTGCCAGGGTAATCAGGGCCTGTTCCCCCAGCAGAATCAGGGCAATTTCTGTCTGGGTAAACCCAATGATACGCAGGGTAGCCAGGTCACGACGGCGCTCTGAGAGGGCAATCCGGGCGGCGTTATAGATAACCGCTACGGCAATAATGATGGCAAATAGCATAATCACCCCATTCATCACCCCAAAGGTGGTAGCTATAGTCGCCTCAAACTGGGTCACCAGGTTTTGACGCTGGGCTACGCTGGCTACCGTCGGCATTTCCTTAAGCTGGTGATAGAGCTGGGGTAACCACTGGTGATCGACCTTGAGAAAGGCGCCTGAAAAGCTGGGGGCTTCCCCCAGTAGGCGGTGGAGTGCGTCGTTATCCATGTAGATAGGCAGTCCTACCAATTCGTCTACCAGGCCGACTACGGTAACCTGGCGGACAGGTCGGGTTCCCTCCAGGATTTCTACGGTCAGGGTTTGGCCTGGCTGCAGGCGTAGTAACTCCGCCAGTTTGGTGGTGATTAGCAGCCCCTGGGAGGGGAGGGGTAAGGTTTGGTCGTGGGCTCCCGCCAGTCGCCGTAGGGTACTGGGATTGGTTAGGCCGGTCAGGCTGGCCAGACGGGAGCGTTGCTCAAACCGTAGTCTTACGGGTACGGTTCGAAAGGGTTCTACGCCCATCACACCAGGTAGGTGGGCCAGATCGTAGCGTACCCGTCCAGCCAGGGGATGGACAAAGGCAAGGGTGAGGTCATCCCGTTGCACGCTGTGGAATTGGCGATTAATCAGCTGGTCGATGCCGTCACTGAAATAGCCGCCCACCACGAGCATGGCGACCGCCAACGCAATTCCTACCGCCGATAGGCTGGCCTGTAGGGGACGGCGTTCCAGGTTGCGCAGAATAATGCGTTCCGGTGGAGAAAGCCAGCCCTGTAGCCCCAGGTACTCCAATAGGGTGGGCTTAAAACTAGCCGGTGGTTCTGGCTGCATAGCCTGGGCTGGCGGTAGGCTGACGACCCCAGCGATCGCTCGCATTGCCCCCGCCAGGGCGGCTACCAGACTGAGGGCGATCGCTCCTATGATCACGGTCAGGCTGGTGTGGTACTCCATAGTGGGAAAATGGTAGTAGCGACCGTAGAACTGGGTAAAGGCCCCCCCCAGCCAGTAGCCTAGAGCCAGGCCCAGCCCCATACCCAGACTGACCACCACTACGACCAACTTGAAGAAGTGCAGACCCACCTCCTGGTGGCTGTAACCAAAGGCCTTCATCACAGCGATCTGGTCCCGTTGGGTCGTGATCAGCCGGGCCAGCACCATGTTGACTAGAAAGGCGGCGATGGAGAGAAAAATCAGGGGTAAAATCAGGGCCATCACCTGTAGACCGGTCAGGTCATCGCTGAGGAAGCGGTGGGAAAGTTGCTGGTCCCGTCCGTAGGCTCCCAGACCGCCGTAGGGTTCCAGAAGTTTATCCAGGCGAAAAATGACAGCTCTAGAGTTGGCCCCTGGGGTTAGGGTCAGTACCACATCGTTAAAGGCTGACTGCAGGTTAAAGGCGGTGGCTAGGGCCTGGCGATCCATCCAGAGCACCCCGAAGCGCCGGTTATCTGGCAGTATTTCTGTGCCGCTAATTTCATAGATATACTCCGGGGAGAGGGCCGTACCCACAATCCTGAGGGGCTGCCAGTGGCCGTTGATAATCGCGTTAATATGGTCTCCTAGGGCCAGATGGTTGGCTTTTACAAATATTTCGCTAGCAATCACTTCACTGGATTGACCAGGTTGAATATACCGCCCCGATCTCAACACAAGGTCATTGAGCAGGGGTTGGGGTTGGTTGGGAATGGAAATCAACCGTCCCATGGCCGGATCCGCCAGACCCGGTACATCAAGGGTGACATTTTCCACCACCCGCGATCGCCCCTGACTCACCCCCGGAATCGCCGTAATCTCCTGCATCAGGCTTTCTGGTGCCCGTTTCAGGGAAACAAACAGGTCGGTAAAGCGGTACTGAGTGTAGTAGTGCTGCTGGGAGAACAGCAGGGATTGGTAGGTGCTGGTCATGGTTACCAGGCTGGTGATGCCACAGGCAACAATCAGGGCAATGGCGATCACCTGGCCCTTAAGGGTGCCTAGGTCGCGGTAAAGCTTGCGATCAAGGGTGAGCATGACTGACCAGAGGGTATGATCGGTTTGGCCACAAGGCTAAGGACAGAGTTGATGGATCAATTGGATGTCCCGTCACTGACCAGAGAGGCTTGGGTTAGAAGACTAGGGCTTAAAAATCTGAGCATCTCTCTAATGACTCTCCTTAGGCTGCTTGAGATGCCGAATATTGCCAGAATATTCTCTAATATTCACCCATTAGTATAGTTTTGATAGTTTGTTACCCGCTTTAGCCATGTCTCTTCCCTCTGACCTCCAGGATGATGCCCTTGACCAGCCCACTCCCAGTCATCCCTTAGGGAATCAACCAGGGGATGGATTGAGTCTTTGGCAACAAATCAAAGAAGACTGGATTGCCCATGGACGGGATTGGACTAAACCGGGATTTCGGGCCGTTGCCATCCATCGCTTTGGGGTGTGGCGTATGACTGTGGAGCCTAAACTGCTGCGAGCTCCCCTCAGCATTTTGTATCAAATGCTATTTCATAAAGTCCGTAATACTTACGGTATTGAACTGCCTTATACCGTGAAAATGGGCCGACGGGTAATCTTCGAACACCAGGGCGACATTGTTATCCATGGCGATTGTGTGATTGGTAACGACTGTATTATTCGTCAGGGGGTAACCCTGGGATTACGGCACCTGGATCGCCTGGCGGATGCTCCCCGTCTGGGCGATCGGGTTAATGTAGGAGCGGGAGCTAAGCTGTTTGGCAAGATTCAGATTGGCGATGATGTCAATATTGGAGCCAACGCGGTAGTCCTGGACGATGTTCCAGCAGCCGTTACCGTTGTGGGAATTCCGGCCAGGATTGTGAAGAAATCCCAGCCCTCTTAATCGGTCTTCTCCGTCAATCGACTAGGTCCAGCCCCAACCTATAGGTGGGGATAGCTGAGCTTACCGGGCTGATCGATAGCTTTGTATTCAATTAAGGCGGGTTGACGGTTAAACCAGCGGGACAGGTAGTACCGGGTTTGCCCGATCATTTGGGGCACTTTAGATAGGGCGCAAAAGCAGGCATAGAGACGGGCATCGGCCGGACTGTCGCGGTAAACCCGTTGACGATAACGATAAATTTTAAAGATTAAGACCCCATAACCCAGCAGCAAGAATCCACTCAGTCCCTGGGTGGGCAGCGCTAAACCAAAGCTCAGCAGGGGTACAATCAGACCCCACAGCCATCCGCTTTTTTCTTCACGCACCTGGTATGCGATCGGACTATTGCCATACATAGCCCGCCCTTCTGCCACATACCAACCACCCCGAATAGAGCGTTTCCACCATTGGCTAAAGCGAGTAATGGCGGCATCGTGCAGGGTCATATCGACGTCAATGCGCTGAATTTTCCAGCCCAGCTGCCGCAAACGAATGCACATTTCTGGCTCCTCTCCGCAGATCAGACTGGGGTTAAACCCATTCACCTGCTGAATCGCCCTACATCTGGCAATGAAGTCACCCCCGCAGGCGGCCGCCTCACCCACCGGGGTATTCCACTCCATATCAGCTAGACGATTGTAGACAGAGGCATGGGGAAACCGTTCCCGCCGTCGGCCACAGACAATTGCCCGATTTTCCCTTTGCTGTAGAGCGGTTAAGCCCTGTTCTAACCAACCAGGTAACAGTTCACAATCGCCGTCAACAAATTGGACAAATTCCAGGTCAGGATTAATATCTAACAGGTAGGAAAATCCAGCATTACGTCCCCGCGCCATGGTGAAGGGAATGGACATATCAAGCTGTAGCACGTGGCTAATCAAGGCGCGGGCGTTTTCAACACTGTTGTCGGTAGAACCCGAATCAACGTACACAGCCAGCAGATTATCGGTTGGCAATTGGCAGAGTAAGGATTTTAGACAACGGACTAGGCGCTCACCTTCGTTACGTCCGATGACAACGACGCCAACATTACTCATAAAAATCACAAAATAAGAGACTAGGTATAACTTATAAATATTTAAGTATTAGCCTACCATGAAGCCTTAATCGGGTAGGAATTACCAGGTTATACCCATGGAAACTTTACAGATCCGGTAAGCGGATGGTTGAAAAGTCCGGTTGCCCTGGTTCTAAACTATCCCCTATCGAGAACACCAAATAAGTGGGTAAACTCTTATAAGCTGTGTCTATAAACCTGGAATTAAAGCTATGGCAGCCCTCTCTGGCCCCATCCCTGCCCACCCGAAGCCGATTAAGTTTGGTACCGATGGCTGGCGGGGTATTATTGCGGCTGATTTTACCTTTGAGCGGGTAGCTCAGGTGGCAGCGGTTTCTGCCCATGTGCTGTTGCAGTGTTTTGGACCTCAGACCGGTAGCCGGACGATCGCCGTAGGTTACGATCGCCGCTTTTTATCGGCGGAATTTGCCCGTACCGCCGCCGCTGCGATCACCGAACAGGGCTTTGATGTGTTGTTATCCGAGGATTACGCCCCCACTCCAGCCTTTAGCTTTGCCGCCCAGCACCAGGGGTTATTGGGAGCCATTGTGATTACCGCTAGCCATAACCCACCGGTGTACTCGGGTTTAAAAATCAAGGGTGCCTTTGGTGGATCGGTGGCCCCTGAGGTGACCCAACAGGTAGAAGCGCTGTTGGCTTCACCCCCCGCTCCCCTGGGCGAAAAGGGCCAGTTAACCAGTTTTGACCCCTGGCCCGATTACTGTGCAGCCCTTCAGGCCCAGGTGGATGTGGACGCTATTCAGGCCGCCATCGCCAGGGGCCAGTTGACCGTATTTGCCGATGTTATGTATGGTTCTGCCGCCGGGGGCCTACCCCGTCTGCTGGGGGAAGGCTCGGTCCACGAACTCCATCGCCAGGCCGATCCGCTGTTTGGCGGCAATCCTCCCGAGCCTCTACCCCAGTATCTGCAAGAGCTCCTGCATAGGGTGAAAGACTACCCGATCGCCCCGGGGGGGATCAAGGTTGGCCTGGTGTTCGACGGCGACAGCGATCGCATTGCCGCCGTTGATGGCCAGGGGGAATTTCTCAGTTCCCAAATTTTAATCCCGATCTTGATTGACCATCTCAAGGCCCGGCGAGGATATATAGGGGAAGTTGTCAAAACCATCAGCGGTTCCAACTTAATTCCTGCTGTGGCCCGTCTCCATGGCTTAGAACTCTACCAAACCGCCGTTGGCTATAAGTACATTGCCGATCGCATGCAGGAGGCGACCGTTCTTCTGGGGGGGGAAGAGTCTGGCGGCATTGGCTACGGTCACCACATTCCCGAGCGCGATGCCCTGATGTCAGCCCTCTACGTCCTGGAGGCGGTAGTCCTGTCGGGCCTCGACCTGAGTGATTACTACCGGCTGCTGCAGGAAAAAACGGGTTATTTTTCTGCCTACGATCGCATCGATCTACCCCTGGCCAGTATGGAGGTGCGGGCTAAACTGCTGGATCAGCTGGCCACCCATCCCCCCAGCCAGGTAGCCGGTAAAGCGGTGAAAGACTGTCTGGCGATTGACGGCTACAAGTTTACCCTGGCGGATGATAGCTGGTTGTTGATTCGTTTTAGTGGCACCGAACCGGTACTGCGCCTTTACAGCGAAGCCCAAACCCCAGAGGAAGTGCAGAAACATTTACATTGGGCCCGGGAATGGGCCGAGTCCCTTTCTTCCTGATGTCTGGCAGCAGGTAAAACTCCCCTGGGTGGGTTTATACAGGCTATCCGGCATGGGTGTAGGCCGGTTTGGGTGATTCTGAGCCTATGAAATTCAGGCGATCGCAAGTTCTCCGTTCGGCCCTGGGATGGGGCCTGGTGTCCAGCTGGCCAGCCCTGGGACTGGGCTCCCAGGCGAATCAGAAGACCCACCCAGGCCATAGTAACCTGGAGGACCCCCTACCGACCTGGCGACCGGGACCTCTCAAGGACAGCCTTTTGGCCTTTGTTGCGGCTGCCGTTACCCCTGGTTCAGCCCGCTACATTCCTCCCCACCATCGCATCGCCAGCTTTGATCATGACGGCACCCTCTGGTGCGAACGACCTCTGGTACAAGGCGTTTTTACCCTGGCCTATCTGCAGGCCCAACTGGGGGCCAATCCGGCCTTGGCGGCCCAGCCCCTGATCGCCTCTCTACTGGAGGCCAAGGAGAGTGACTTTACCGACGGTCCCAGTGCTGCCGATCTGCTGCTGCGCCTCTCCCTATGGATTACGGGTAATCAGCTAGAGACCCAGTTTAGGGCCAGTGTTCAGGAATTTCTGGCAACGGCCATCCATCCTGACTATGGGGTTAGCTATGGTCAGTTGACCTACCAACCCCAACTGGAGTTGCTTGCCTACCTGCGGGCTCAGGGCTTTGAAACCTGGCTATGCTCCGGTGGTGATGTTGATTTCATGCGCCAGGTATGCGAACCCCTCTATGGCATCACCCCCCGCCAGGTAATTGGCAGTTGCCTGCAGAAAGAGTATCGCCTGGTGCAGGGGCGGGGAGTGATCTGGCGATTGCCCACTATTGACCATATCAACGATGGGGAGGGTAAACCCGTTGGCCTTGATCGGGCGACGGGGCAGGTACCGGTGTTTGCCTGTGGCAATGTGCGATCGGGGGGAGACCGGGCTATGCTCACCTACAGTCAGAGCTCACCCTATCCCTCCTTGCAGTTGTTGATTAACCACGATGACAGCGATCGGGAATTTGCCTATGCAGAACCCGATCACGCCAGCCTAACCGCTGCCCACCAGCGGGGATGGCATGTTGTCAGTATGAAACGGGATTGGCTCCAGATCTTTGCTCACCCGGCCACCCGGCCCAACTCACCACCATCCTGATTAAAGGGCGAAGGTCCTGCCGGCGGTGATGGATGGTTAGGGGGTCGCCGCGCTGACGGTCCATGGTCTGACTCCCCCCGGTGATGATAGGGATACCACCACCTCCCCCTCGCTCAGTTGACTCAGGCGGTTGGCGAGGAAATCCTCCAGTTTTTCCAGGGCCTGGCTAAAGCCCTGAATGCCTTCCTCCAGCTTTTCTGAAGCCATTGGATCGCTGCGATGCCGGGCCTGGAAGGTAGCTGCGTCCATGGTCACGGGCTCCATATCCAGGGTAGCGGCCTGGCCAGGGTCCAGCTTGCGGGGTAATTCCCCCTGGGTTTCCTCCAGTTGGGTGAGTAACTGAGGTGAAATGGTCAGCAGGTCGCAACCTGCCAGTTCTGTAATTTCGCCAATGTTACGGAAACTAGCTCCCATCACCTCGGTCCGGTAGCCAAATTTTTTGTAGTAGTTATAGATTTGGGTGACGGAAAGGACCCCGGGATCCTCCTGGGGTAGATAGGCATCGCGGCCAGTATGCTGCTTGTACCAATCGAGAATGCGGCCCACAAAGGGAGAAATCAGGGTGACCCCGGCTTCGGCGCAGGCGATCGCCTGATGGAGACCAAACAACAAGGTCAGATTACAGTGGATGCCTTCTTTCTCCAGCACCTCTGCCGCCTTGATGCCTTCCCAAGTGGAGGCAATTTTGATCAGCACCCGTTCTGGAGAAATTCCTAATGCACCGTACTGTTCAATCAGGTTACGGGCGGTAGCAATGGTGGCCTGGGTGTTGTAGGACAGGCGGGCATCCACCTCTGTAGACACCCGACCGGGCACAATACCCAGAATTTTGTGGCCAAAGGATACCGCTAATCGATTAAAGGCCAAATTGGCGATCGCCTGATCAGAGGCACCCGATCCCGCGTCAGCCCTCGCCTTGAGTAGGGTTTCATCGACGATTTCCTGGTACTGGGGCATTTGGGCCGCCGCCGTAATCAGGGAAGGATTGGTGGTGGTATCGCGGGGAGTGAATTTCTCGATCGCTTGAATATCTCCAGTGTCGGCAACTACCACCGTCATTTGCCGAAGTTGCTCTAAAAGGCTGGCCATAGTTTTCTCCTGGACAGGTTAGGGGGCCACAGGGCAACTTCATTGTAATCAGCGATTCCTACCCGGATATAAACCTATAACCATTACCAGCCAAGGCCTCAAGGGGTCTGACCTGGAGTTTAGCCCGGGGGTTTTACTCAGGCTTTTTTAAGCTTTCTCCAATCCCCTTCTATGGCTATTCAGCTTTACTGGATAAACTCAATCGTCGCCAGATCCAGTACCCCCTGGGGAACATCGTTGAGGCTTAGTTCCAGACTGGTGAGGCTGGTGAGATCAATGCCTCGAAACTGACTGAGGGGAATGCGTAGGGCGGTGGCATAGGTGAAGGGCTGCACCCTGGCCGGTGAATCGGTGGGTAATTGGTGTAGGGCTGGAGCCGTGGCGGGTATATCGACCCGTCGGGCGGTTCCCCGCCGATCACGCAGCACAATGGCCAGGGGAGCCCCACTGGGGTTGGGCTGGGCCGCCTTTACCCAGGCCAGGCGCAGTTGCAGACTGCTGAAATGGCTCAAGTCCGCAGGTGGTAGGGAAAAGGCCAGGGTTGGGGCCGGGTGCTGCCAGGTAAGGCGCAGAACAGCAGGGAAGGGGGGCAGTCGCCAGGTGCCGCCACAGGCACTGAACTGGGGGCAGATTGCCAGGTTCAGACCGGGGCTGGCCTGGTAGGTGGCTCCCCCCAGGCCGGCCGTAAATACTCGGTAGCGTTGGTGGGAGGGCACCGCCAGGTTGGTGAGGACGGGTAGCCCATAGAGGCGATCAGGGGCGGCCCGATCGGGGGCCATGGCCAGATCGGCCCAACCCTCTCCCCCATGGGTAGGGCCTAAAACCAGCTTGAGGAATCCCCCTAGATAGTTCTGCAGGAACTGCTCCTGGACCACCCGGGAGAGGCGCTGGTTAGACTGTTGGGGGTTGCATAGGGCGCTGCTGTCGGCCCGGCGATAATAATCGTCTTGCTCTACGGCGGCATTAAAAAAATTATGGTTAGCCCCCAGCAAGAGTACGGTGGCCAGGGGTGATTGGCGAGTCGGGGTCTGATCCGCCCGTTCAAAGTAGTAGAGACTGCTGTAATCGAGCAGATCGCGATCGCAACTCCCCAACAGAATTACGGTGGGTATATCCGCCAGTTGGTAAACCTCCCCAGCCTGGGGGAGTGGGTAGCTGCGGGTAGGACTGACCAGCACCAGGGCTGATACCGGCCCCCGCCCCCCCGCTATAGCATCGGGGCTAGCCTGGGAACGGCTCAGGGCACTGAGGGCGGCCGCCCCACCCCCCATTGAATGGCCAACCAGGACCAGCTTGGTCCAATCAATGCGGTTGGTCAAAGGGAGGCCAAAGGCATTACTACCGGAGCCAACGGCGATCGCTAGGCGAGTCAGGTGGGCATCGAGGATTTGTTGACTGCGTTGATCCGCCAGCTGATTACGGGTGCCGACCGCCGCCCCATAGGTTTCAGAGAAGGCGGCGTTGAGGTTGGGAATAATGACGCCGAAGCCTGCATTGATCAGGCTTTGGGCCAGATAGGCAAAACCTAAATCAAAACGGGTTTCGGTGTTTGGGGGGCAGGGCCACTGACTCACCTCCGGTAGGGCAAAGTGGCAGCCCCGATAGCGGCCATGGAGAATTACCACCAGGGGAACGGCTTGCCTGCCTGGGGGCAGGCCAATCACCCCGGTGAGGGAAACAGGCATGGTCTCTGGGGCGTGGGCAATGTTCCGCTGAGTCACATCGATCAGGCCCAGATCGTAGGTCCTCAGGTGAGGATCGGCGGCCCCATCAATGACCGGATTCCTTAAGGGTAGGGATGGGGATGGGAGTGGCGCTAGCCCGGCGATCGCGGGGCCAGCCAGGAGCCCAGATCCTAGACACCAGAGCAGAACAGCCAGGCGGCGCCTCCCTGGCTGTATCCGGGGAGTAGACCACTGCCGCACAAGAATCATAGTCAACCTAAGGTTACCAAGGCCAGATCAGCCCTATCCTACCGGACTCTGCTGGAATCTGGCTGCTGATCGTCCAGGCAGGGATCGCCCCATCCCGATTTCCACCTGGTCACCTGAAAAGCAGGAATTCTATGATGCGAACTGGAAAAACTGCGCTAACATCCACATGATTAATCGTGCCTGGGGGCACAGCCAGGGCCGTGGCCTTGATCCGAGGGCTCCAATTGGTGCCATCTGGCGATTAATATCTTCGGTTAAGTTGCTGATTTTCGATTCAGGAGTCGTAGGAAAATGCAGGGTTACTCCATCTGGTTAACAGGCAATCAGCCCAGGTTTCCCCAGGGGATTGCCGGTATCGTGCTAGGCGCGGCGATCGCTGGGTTGCCTGGGCCCGTACTAGCCCAGGGCTACGACTTGGTGCCGGTTTTGCCGACCGGTGCCATGCCCCTACCGGCCAATGCCCTACCCCCCACCCCCACCCCCGTCTCTGGCCAGCAGTACGTCGTGTTAGTCAACGGCACCAATGATCAGGTTCTCAATCAGGTGCGCCTGGTGGAACCCACCGCCTTTGCTACTAACTTCCAGGGGCGATCGGTGATTCAGGCCGGGCGGTTTAATCTGGCGGATAACGCTCAACAGCGAGTGACGGCCTTGATGGCCCAGGGAATTACGGCAGAAGTGGCGACAGCCCCGGCGGCCCAGCCCTTCTATCCCCAGGCGGCGGCTCCTGCCAATGTCTATGCCAGCAGTGGAGCCCTCCCTCCCTTACCGGCCTTACCCCAGTCCTCTAATACGCTGCCAGCTTTGCCGCCACCTGCTCCCAATGTAGAGTTTGGCCAGCAACTCACCTACGCGGCTCCGGCCAGTGCCAACGCCTACCCGATGAATGTTGCGCCTCCCACCACCGCTGTTCTACCGGCCTCAACCCCAGGCAGTAATGCCGCCCCCATTAACGCCCCCTACTACGTGGTGATTCCCACCGGTGAAGCCAATCTCCCTAGCCTCACTGCCCAGGTGATTCAACTGGGTACCCCTGCCGACCGGGTGCAAGAGCGCACCGCTCCGCGGGGACCCCATGTTGCCGTGGGTCCCTTTGCTGACCTTGGTCTCGCCAATCGCTGGAATAGTTTTTACCGGGATTCCGGACTGACCAATGCCCGGGTATATTTCCAGCCCTAGGGACTACCTGGAGGACTGGCCCGGTGGCCAGTTCCTGCCCCATTGTCTGCCAATCCAGGAGGAAGGTCGCTTTGAGTCCCGATCTGGTGGTCACCACGGCCCAAATGCAGGCGATCGAAGCCAGCATCTTTGCCGCCGGCATGCCCGTGGCGGCCCTGATGGAAAAGGTCGGGGGGTTAATTGCCGCCTGGATTAGCGATCGCTTTGGCCTCCAGAGCTTTAGCCGCATCGCAGTGTTGGTGGGGCCGGGTCACAATGGCGGCGATGCCCTGGTGGTGGCCCGGGAACTGTGGTGGCGGGGCTACCAGGTAGAGGTCTGTTGCCCCTGCGATCGCCAAAAGGATCTAACCGCTAGCCATTTACGCTTCCTTCAGAGCCTGGCCATTCCCGTTAGTGCTGATTTGCCCGCTGCTCCCCAACTCTGGATCGATGGGCTGTTTGGCTTTGGCCTGGACCGCCCCATCGAGGGTAAAATCGCCGAGCTGATTACCCGCCTGAATAGCCAGACCGAACCGGTGGTCAGTATTGATATCCCCTCCGGTCTCCACACCGATACGGGAGTGGTGCTGGGAACGGCGGTGCGGGCTACCCATAGCCTCTGTCTGGGGCTATGGAAGCGGGCCTTCTGTCAGGATACCGCCCTCCCTTACCTGGGGGAACGCCATCTAATTGATTTCCCCATTCCTCCTGGGGCTATTCAAGCCGGACTGGGGGCCGTTCCCCGGGTACGTTGCCTGACCCCAGCTTCAGCCCTGGCCCGCCTGCCTCTGCATCGTCCAGCGGCTACCCATAAGTACCAGCTTGGTCACCTGTTACTGGTGGTCGGATCGCGGCAGTACGGTGGGGCTGCCCTCCTGGCTGGGCTAGGCGCACGGGCCAGTGGGGTGGGGATGCTCACCCTAGCTGTGCCCGAGTCCCTGCGCCTGCTCGTGTTGGGGCACCTACCGGAGGCTCTTGTGGTGGGCTGTGCCGAAACCGCAACGGGGGCGATCGCCGCTCTCCCCGATCACCTTGATCTGAGTCGTTACCAGGCGATTGGCTGGGGGTCAGGGCTGTCGGCTGGGGCGGTGGCCGTGGTTGAACCCCTGCTCCAGAGCTCCGTACCCCTGGTTAGCGATGCCGACGGCCTTAACCTCCTGGCCGACCTGGGATTACTCCCCCGCCTGGGGCAGCGGTCCGCCCCCAGCCTGATTACCCCCCATCCCGGGGAATTTCGCCGTCTCTTTCCCGGCCTACTGGAAACCGCCTCCGATCCGGGTCAGGCGGCCCAACTGGCGGCGGCCCAAAGTGGGATCGTGATGCTGCTGAAGGGGGCCTGTACGGCGATCGCCCATCCTGACGGTCGCCTCTGGTTTAACACCGATAGCACTCCAGCCCTAGCCCGGGGCGGCAGTGGCGATGTGCTGACGGGTTTGATCGCAGGGCTACTGGCTCAAGCCCGAGCCAGCCAACTGCAGCCTGGCCTGGCTGGTCAAATTAGCCCTCCCTCAGATACCCTAGAGCCATCGCTAGATGCGGCCCTAGCCGCTACCTGGTGGCATGCCCAGGCAGCCCAGTATCTAGTCCGCTCCAATACGGTGCTGGGGGTAGATGGTGCCCATCTGGCGGCTGCCCTGTCCCCTACCCTAGCCACCTATCTCCGCTAATTCTGTCCTATGGCGCTGCCCCCCCTCCCTGACGGTTTTCGCCCAGGTATTTCCCTGCTGGCCTACCTGCTGCTGCTGCTGTGGGTCTTATGGGTGATCGACTGCTTGCTGGGGCGACGACTCTCTACTCCCCTGAGTATCCATCCCCGCTCTTGGATGGGGCTACCAGGCATTGTGGTGGCGCCTCTGTTCCATCAGGACCTCAAGCACCTAGCGGCCAACTCGGCTCCCTTTGTGATTCTGGGTAGCCTGATCTTATTCCAGGGCTTGTCGATATTGGCCCTGGTCACAGGCTTCTGCTGGTTGTTTAGTGGTTTTCTGAGCTGGCTACTGGGACGACCCGGTAGCCGTCATCTGGGTATCAGTGGGGTGATATTTGGCTATCTGGGCTTTATTTTGCTGCGGGGTTACTTTACCCAAAGCCTACCAGCGATCGCTCTGGCAGGGTTGGTGGCCATCCTGTACGGGGGCTGCCTGTGGGGTCTATTGCCTCTACAACGGGGTAAGTCGTGGGTGGGCCATAGCTCAGGTTTTTTAGCCGGGGCGATCGCCGCTCGCCATCTGGAATCTATGCAAACCTGGTGGATGGGAAATATGAACTGGCCAGGGTAAGGCCAGTCTGGATGGCCGTACCTCCCGAGCCCGGCTCGAATTACAAAAGTTCATTAGAATCTAGAGACAGGAAAATCTAGCAATAGGCTGATCAGCCATAGCTTTGGCCAGAATGCTGAGGATAGATATCATTGTTTTAGAGAGGATAGAACTGTGAGCAATACCAGTAATTTTCGTGAAGCCATTCGCAAGGCCCAGGGCCAGGCTTTAGTTGGACCTAATGTGATCAACAAAGCCCTACCTTTTGTGGGGGGTGGTCTGGTTATTACCGCTCTAGGATCCTTGGGCGGGCTGGGGATGATGACGAATAACCCAGCTCTGTTTATGCCCACCTTCTGGGTCGCGTTGATTGCCCAAGTGGCGTTATTTTTTGTCGCCAGCAATATTGCCGCCAAAGGCAACAACAGTACGGCCCTGCCCCTGCTAGCCACCTATAGCCTGCTGACGGGATACACACTGAGTGGCCTCATCTATGTAGCCCTGGGGATGGCTGGGGTAGGGATTACCGGCATCGCCGCCGCTGCCCTAGCCTGTGGAGCAGTCTTTATGGTAGGTCGCCAGATTGGTTCTAATCTTTCTGAAACCGACGGGTTTGCCCTTTCCCGCACCGTTGGTTTGGGCGTCATTGGTATTTTACTGGCGGTAGTCGGGCAGTTTGTCTTTACCCTCTTTGGCGGTCCCATTCCTCAGTTCCTGGATTTGGCCATTTCTGCCTTTGGGGTGCTGATTTTCGTCGGTGCCGCCGTCGTAGACTTCTTTATCTTGCCCCGCACCTATGAAGATGATCAGTATCTCTCCGCTGCTTTGTCGATGTATCTTACCTACATCAACCTGTTTGTCTTTATTCTGCGCCTGTTGATTGCCATCAACCGAGACTAATGACACCTTAAAAGTGGTTTAGCCTCAGGGCGTAGGTTCCTACGCCCTAATTACCCTTAAACTCTCCGCCATGCTTGACACCGTTGATCTGAAACGTTGCCTCGACCAGCTCACCGACCGCCTGGGTAAAACCCAGGACTATCTTTGACTTGCCTGCTCTGGAAGCTAAGATCCAAGACCTGGAGCAGGTAGCCTCCCAACCCGATTTCTGGAACGATCAGGACAAGGCCCAGGAAAGCCTGCAGGAACTGAGTGACTATAAGTCCCACCTGAGTCAGCTGAGCCGGTGGCAGTCCAGTCTGGGAGATGCCAGGGCGATTTTGGAATTGCTTCAGGAGGATGAGGATGACCTCTTACTGCAAGAAGCCCAGGACAGTGCTAGCCGTCTCAGTCATGAACTCGATCAATGGGAATTACAGCAACTCCTATCCGGTCCCTACGATCGCAAAGGAGCGGTGCTGACCATCAACGCCGGGGCTGGTGGCACCGATGCCCAGGATTGGGCCGAGATGCTTTTACGCATGTACACCCGTTGGGCCGAGCGGCAGGGCTATGGCGTCCATCTGGTGGAACTTTCGGAGGGAGAAGAGGCAGGGTTAAAATCGGTCACCTTAGAGATTACGGGTCGCTATGCCTTTGGTTACCTGAAGGCAGAGAAGGGTACCCATCGCCTTGTCCGAATTTCTCCCTTTAATGCCAATGGTAAGCGCCAGACCAGCTTTGCGGGGGTGGAGGTGATGCCCATCCTCGATCAAACCGTGGCCTTAGATATTCCTGAAAAGGACCTGGAAATTAAAACCTCCCGATCCGGTGGGGCGGGTGGCCAGAACGTCAACAAGGTAGAAACGGCGGTACGTATCACTCACTTGCCTACCGGTATTTCTGTCCGCTGTACCCAGGAGCGATCGCAGTTGCAAAACCGGGAAAAGGCCATGGTCATCCTTAAGGCCAAGCTGCTGATTATTGCACAGGAACAGCATGCTCAAGCGATCGCCGAAATTCGTGGCGACATGGTAGAAGCCGCCTGGGGCACCCAGATTCGCAATTATGTTTTCCATCCCTACCAGATGGTTAAGGACCTACGTACCGGCGTAGAAACCACCGCCATTGAGGATGTCATGGCAGGAGAGCTGGAAACCTTTATTCAGGCCTATTTGCGTCAAGACAATCAAGTCCTCAGTTCCCCCCAGAGTTAATCCACCCGGCTGAGAGCGGCGGCCTTTTCCCCAACCCCTGGCCAAAAGCTGAATCAATCGGCTGCAAGTGTTCCTAAACTCACTACAATTGGTATGCTTTCTGGCGATTGTAGGGAAGACCAGGCTGGGGCCATGCCGTGGCCTGCCTATTGCTTGGTCACGGGAGAGCCAAGCGGCTCTTTAGGCTGTTTATCTAGCGGTCTGGAGCAGTCCCCCGTTAGCCATCGCTACAGCTATAATTGCCCTGATAAGGAGACACCTAAACCTGTGAATATATCCGATCTGTTTGCCCGCGGCGGCCCGGCCATGTGGCCCTTATTGCTATTGTCGATTCTGGCTTTGGGCACTATTTTTGAGCGCATCTGGTTCTGGTCGCGGATCTTAACCCGTGAACGGGAAGTCTCAGGCCGGGTGCTGGAGGCGGCCCGACGTGATTGGCTGGCCGCGGGCGAAATTGCCCAGCGATCGCAGCAGCTACCCATGGGTCGATTTTTAACCGCTCCCCTGGTACTCCAGTCCCCAGACCCGGAGGTTTTTCGTCTGGCTCTGGAGAACGCTGCCAACGAAGAGCTAACGGTAATGGGTAAGGGCGACAAGGTTTTAGAAGCGGTAATTGGCCTCTCGCCCCTGCTGGGTCTGCTGGGAACCGTACTGGGGTTGATTCATTCCCTGGGGTCTCTGCGCCTCAGCGATCTCGGTAGTGGCGATGCCGCCGGTAGTGCTTCCCTGGGCATTAGTGAAGCCCTTATCAGTACTGCCACCGGGTTGATTATTGCTATTTCCACCCTGGCCTTTTATCGATTGTTTCAAGGCTTTATTTTT
Organism: Cyanobacteria bacterium REEB459; assembly: GCA_018970085.1. GTDB lineage: Bacteria > Cyanobacteriota > Cyanobacteriia > Phormidesmidales > Phormidesmidaceae > Nodosilinea. The sequence goes on along the minus strand of JAGWXD010000037.1, from coordinate 8,568 downwards.
GGGCAGGCAAAGATGTTTCGTCGGGCCGGCAGTGAACTAGAGCTCCTCTATCGGCAGAGCTGGGCCCAAGGTCAGAAGCCTGCCCCGGCCACGCCCTCCTCTACCCCTGAGGTCTCTACGCCATGAAAGTAGATTTGCTAGATACCCCCAGGGAAGACGCGCGGATGGAAATCATTCCGCTGATTGATGTGATCTTCTGTATTCTGACCTTTTTTATTCTGGCGGCGGTGGGGCTGACCCGCCAACAGGCCATCAGTCTTGACCTGCCGGCGGCCAAAACCGGTCAATCCCTACCCGCTCAGACCACTCCAGCCGGCCCTGGTAGTCGCCTCTACGTCAGTATTGATAGCCTGGGTCAGATTTACCTTGACCGCCAACCCGTCGGTCTGGATGTTCTCTACGATGTGCTGCAGCAGTTTAAGCAGCTTAACCCCACCGGCTTAATCGTGCTCTATGCCGCTCGGGATACCCGCTATCAAGATGTGGTGACAGTGCTGGATGTTTTACGCTCGGTAGGGGGCGATCGAGTGGCCCTGGCGACTCTGCCCCAGCAGACCCAGGATAATCGCAGTCAATCGCCCGCTAACCGCTTACCCCACGGCATGCCCAGGGATTCTGGTTTACCAGCCGCCCCATCCCTGTTGCCGGGGTCATCTTCGGTTGGCCCTAATCAGGATGGTAGTCAGGATATCATCATTCCCCGACCCGGTCGGGGAATGACTCCCGGGGGTACCCCTTCTCGGTCGGGCCAGCAGCCCTGAGCCTGCTGACTGAGGCCCTGTTCGGGGCCGGCTATGGTAAACCATGGGTCGGATTCCCGTCCAGTTTCGTGGCGGCTATGGAGGTGGGAAAAATAGATAAACCCCAGACAAGGGGTAGTTTCTTTCTGAGATTCTTTAGTAAACTATGAAGATATTATTTATTTTAAATTTTTAATCTATGCCTTTTTCTTAAATTGCTCGGGACTGGTCTTTTCTTCAGGGTTGCCAGGCACCCTATAGCCTGGTCTGCGGGTAAGGTAATCGCCCGGTTGCCCCCCCGTCAGGGCCTCACCGTTCCAGCCTAGTCCAGGCCTATCAGCCAGAGCTGTTGGTTCCTCAGCATCGCAGTTAAGTTATTTAAACCAAGGGTATGACTATGGCGGAAGCCAAAATACTGGTTGTTGATGACGACCCCGCAATCCGCAATTTGATCTATCGTTTCTTGGCCAAGCAGGATTACGAGATGGAATCGGCAGAGGATGGTAAGAAAGCTCTGGCCCTATTTGAAAGCTTTGTCCCCGATCTGGTGATTTTAGACGTTAATCTTCCAGATACCAATGGCTATGCCCTATGTAAGGAAATGCAAGCCCGCACTGGTGTGTTTGTGCTGATGCTCACCAGTCGCACCGATGAGTCCGATAAAATTCGGGGTTTTAACGAGGGTGCCGATGATTATCTGACTAAGCCCTTTAGTCTGGTAGAGCTGGAGGTACGAGTCGGTGCCATTCTCAAGCGCCAACGACCGGTGACAGCTCCCCAACAGCAATGTTTGACCTTTAATAGTTTGGCTATTGATCCAGTGCGGCGAGAGGTCATGCTGCACGATGAACTGGTACCCCTGACAGCGCTGGAGTTTGATCTTTTACATTTTCTGGCTAGCCATCCTGGTCGGGTGTGGCGGCGGGCGGAGCTAATTCAAAAGGTTTGGGATTACGAGTACGTCGGTGATCAACGGGTTGTAGACGTGCATGTGGGTCAGATTCGTAAAAAAATTGAAAAAGATACTAATGAGCCGGCCTTGATCCAGACGGTTCGGGGGGTGGGTTACAAGTTTGAGCCGCCTTCGGGTATGACGACCACAGAGCCTGCCTAGGCTGGGGGGGTAAGGCCCTGGTTGCGGTATTGCCAGGCCTGCCGCAGAATGGCGGTCCAGGCGCGCTTAACCTGTTTAGGAGTGCAGCCCAGGCGACTGGCGATCGCCCTATCATCTAAGCGGGCGGCTCCTGCCGGAGACTGTTTCAGAGCAATTAAACGGCGATGCTGGGGCTCCAGCACCGCTAAGAACTGCTGCCACTGGTCCGGGGTCATGCCCAGGCTATTTTCCAGATTGGCACCCAACCATTGATGCACCAATTCCCACTGGTAGTCCTGGGAAAACTTTTCCACATGATATTTAAAGCGCTGTTGCAGGTAGTCGCGCTGGCGCGCCGAGATGGCTAAAATGCCTTCAATTTCAGTGTTGGTTGCGTCCTTTAGTTTCAGCACCAGGTAATCGAGGCATTCAGGCTGGTTTTGCTGGCTGAAATACTGCATCAGGGCCTTAATCACCCGGTCCCGCATGGCTGCTTCCTCTGAGTCAACGCTGGGAGCCAGGGCGATTTTTTCTCGAATTTGATTCAAAATGGCCAGGGATGGACCGCCTTCTCTGTCCTCCAGCCGGGGGGAATCCACCAGGCTAGGGTCGATCAGGGTGTGATTCGGTTGACTGTGGTTGAAGGCCTGGGCCCTCAGCACAATTAATTGCTGACTATGGCCTTTACCGAGGGCAATGAAACGTTTACCATACTGCTCACTAAAGGCCATGTATTCCGCCAACTCTAACCGGGTAGAGGGGGTATAGGTAGATAGCAGATGATGGGCTCGACGAAAATTATTCAAAGCCTCGATATAAAAGGTCTGCATAAAATCCTCTAGCAATTCACGGCGACCCTGAAAGCTTAGGGACCTTTCTGCTGGGGCGATATGGCGGTAGGCAATAGCGCTCAAGGTGCTATGCAAATCAATGCGCCCTCGGGTTGAGCCCAGCTGGTAATAGGCCAGGCACTTATTGACCCGCTGCTCGATTAAGGTCGATCGCCAGTGGGCTAGATTGCCAGAGGCTTGAATGCGATCGCTGCGCCGACACATGCGTTCGACTTCAGCCGCAATGCGGTGGGCAACCCCACTCAGCCCCCCCGGATGGCGCTGCAGATGGGCTTCTACTAAGTGCTCAATCTGCTTCGCCAGGGCGGCCAGATTAGGGTCAGGATCGCCTAAGGACGACGGGAGACTGGAAAAGGAGGGATTACTTCCGGGTAAGGAGGTCATAACAACAGCGGTAGATGCAGGTTTCATAGGTACCCAATCCTAGCAACGACAAAGAGTCACCCACCCTTAACCACAGATTCATTGGCAGGATTCCTGCGCCGCTGTGACAGTTCTCGAAGTGGTTGGGTGGGGCTAGGGGGCCAGGTCAGCTCCCCACTCCTGGGCCAGCTGCCAGTTGCGACCCTGACGCAGGATCAGGGGCTGATCCTGGACCATATCCAGGATGGTGGATACCTGGTAACTCAGGGGTTGGTCGTCATCGACAATAATATCCACCAGATTTTCCAGGGCGTCGAAAAGTTGGGCTTTATCCATGGTCGCAGCGGTCGTGGCAGGGGCAACCAGGCTCAGGGCTGAGGTTGAGATAATCGGATTACCCAGGGCCTCCATGAGGGCCAGACAGATACCATGGTTGGGTACCCGGATTCCCGTGGTATGCCGCTTAGGGTTCATCACCAGGCGGGGGACTAGCTTGGTGGCTGGGAGCAGAAAGGTAAAGGGACCGGGAATCAATCGCCGGATCAACCGGTAGGCACTATCGCTGACGACGGCATAGTCGGCAATGTTGGAAAGGGAATGGCATAAAAAGGTCAGCGGTTTGTCGTTGGCCAGTTGCTTTAACTGCCGCACCCGCTGTACGGCACCCCGATGATTCAGGTCACAACCAATGGCGTAGACTGTGTCTGTAGGATAGAGCGCTATAGATCCGCCGCGCAGCGCCTCAACAATGGCGCTAATTTTGCGGGACTCAGGATTAGCTGGATGGAGACGATATAGGGTAGCCATGGTGCCAGATACTGTTACCAGTATGAAAACAATAGCTTACCTTGACTGTCCCTCGGGAATTTCTGGGGATATGTGCCTGGCAGCGGTGATTGATGCCGGTGTGCCCCTCTCCTATCTCCAGACCCAGCTTCAGGGTTTGGGCCTGGAGGGGGAGTTCTGCCTGACGGTGGCACCCACCCAACGGCAGGGTCAGCGGGCTCTTCAGGTGGAGGTGACCCTGACCAATCCGGTCCCTCAACCGGCTGACCATCACCACCACGGTACCCACCAGGGATTTCGCAACCTACCGGCGATTCAGCAACTGTTGCAGCGGGCCGATCTGCCCGGTCGGGCCCGACAGTGGAGTTTATGGGTTTTTCAACACCTGGCGGAAGCGGAAGCGGCGGTCCATGGTATCGCGGTGGATCAGGTTCACTTCCATGAGGTGGGGGCGATCGACGCCATTGTTGATGTGGTGGGGACCTGCCTGGGGTTCCACTATTTGGGTATCGATCAGCTTTACTGTTCTGCCCTGCCCACGGGGCAGGGTCGGGTCAAGGCGGCCCATGGTTGGCTGCCCGTACCGGCTCCAGCCGTACTGAAGCTGATGCAGCAGCGTTCTATGCCGATCTACAGCAACGGGTGTCAGGGGGAACTGGTAACCCCCACTGGCGCTGCTATTGTGGCGGCCCTGGCGGAGGGGTTTGGGCCGCCCCCGGCCATGACCCTGGAACGGGTAGGTCTCGGTGCTGGTCGGCAGGATTTACCGATTCCCAATATGGTGCGCCTGTGGCTAGGTACCCCTGGCGATCGCCCCGTCCCCCAGCCCTTGGGGCCAGCTCCTGCCCGTAGAGCTATCCCCTTGACCGATTCCCTGAGTCCTCAGCCTGCTACCCAAAGCTTTACTGGGGAGGGGGAAGCAACAACGGTGGCGGTACTGGAAACCCAGGTGGATGATATGCTTCCCCAGGTGATTACCTACCTCTACGAACAACTTTTTGCGGCTGGAGCCCTGGATGTCTTTACCCAACCCCTGACCATGAAGAAGTCTCGGCCAGGGCTTTTGATTACCGTTATTGCCCCAATCACCGCCGAAACCCGCTGCACCGAGATCCTACTGGCGCAAACCCCGACCCTGGGAGTTCGCCACCAGCGGCAACAGCGGACTATTCTACGGCGAGACATTGAAAGACTGACTACTCCCCACGGTGTCGTGGCGGTCAAGCTGGGTTACCATCCCCAAACCGGGAACTTACTCAATGTTCACCCAGAATACGAAGACTGTGCTGCCCTGGCTCGCCAGCATCACTTACCCTGGCAGGTAATTTATGATACCGCCTTGACTACCTGGTACCAGAGCCATCCTGGGGGATTAACTGAGCCAGGCGTCAATATCTTGATCCCGGAGGTAGCCCACCAGGATGGGACTAACACCGGTGACCAGAGTCACAAACACCACAATGATTAGTTGACCCAGGTTGAGGTGACTGAGTAGGTCAACCATGGCGCGACTGTCCTCTGGGGAGTGGGCTCCAATGAACCAGGTATTGCAGGTTAGGGAGGTCCACAGGTCAACAAAGATGGCCATTCCCCACACCAGGCGCAGCAGGGCTAGGGGTAATCCGGTAATGCGGTAGCCCTGACGTTGTTGCCAGAGCGATCGGGTGGAAAAACTAAAGGCCACCACAATTAGGCAACCAATAACGGCCTGGCTAAGGGCTACGGGATTTACGCTCTCTAGAATTAAAATAATTCCCAGTAGGGTAGTGATCAGATCCCAGATCATGGTGAGTTGTAGGGCTCCCATCAGGACCAGTTTTTTCAGAATTAGCGGGGGAGGCCGGTGCATAACGGGTTAGAGATGGAATAGGGCAAGCCCCAGGTTTGACGGGGTTGTAGATTAATCCGGCCCATAGAAGGCTATACAGGTACCGCCGTAATGCTTCTCGCGCATCAGGCGTAATCCGGCTATGGACTCTGCCGTCCAGCCCTTAGGACTATGTTCTACCGCGATTTCTGCTTCTGGTTTAAGTAAGTTGAACTGAACGATTTTGCTCAGGACTGGGGTATAGAGGCCACTGCTGTAGGGTGGATCAAAATAAATTAGATCGAAGGATTGGCCCTTCAGCCGCGATAGTTGGTTGAGGACGTCTCCCTTAAATAGGCTAATGTGCTGATCGGCTTTAGCTATCTTCTGCCAGTTTTGCCGGGCTACCCCATAGGCTTCTGGGGAGAGTTCAATGCCTACGACCTCTGCGGCCCCCCGACCGAGGGCCTCTGCTGCCATGGCCCCGGTACCGGTGCACAGATCCAGCCAGCGGCAACCCTGGATCTGATTTTGCCAGATATTGCATACAGCCTGCCTAACTCGCACGGAAGTAGGACGAATGGCCAGTCCAGGTAGGGTTTTGAGGGTGCGGTTGCCATAAACACGTAGCATGGCCGGGAACTATAAAGGCTCTATAAGAATTCTATCAAGCTCAGGAATGGATGACGGGAAAAGCCAGCCCATTCGCTAGGCTCAATACAGGTATCCAGAGCAAGAGCCATGATCCATTCCCTAAAAAGTTATTGGTCAGGATTACTGCTTCGGGGTTGGTCGGTCCTGGGTCTGGGCTTGGGCGTGGCGGTACTGGCGGTGGCGTGCCATGCCTGGCTCCCCTGGAGCAATAGTACCCCAACTAATCCTGGGGTTACTCTTACCAATCTGGTTGATCCAGCCCAGTCCTGGGATTTTACCCCCCAGCCCGATCGCTTCAGTCCCCAGGCTCTGCTGGATCTACGTTACCTGAATGAGGAGAGCGCTGGTCAGTCGGGTTTTATTCGTCGATCGCCCGATGGTCAGGACTTTGTCACCGGGGCTGGGCAGCCGATTCGGTTCTGGGCGGTGAATACAGAAGTCTGGAAAAGTCATCCCACGGCCATGGCAGATCATGCCAGATTTTTAGCTAAACGGGGCGTCAATATGGTGCGCTGGCATGGCCAGATTCCGTCCCCCAATCCTGGGGACGGCTTAAGTGCCATTAACCTCACGGCCCGCGATCAACTCTGGCGTCTGGTGGCGGCCATGAAACAGCAAGGCATTTACACCACCCTTTCTCCCTACTTTGCCGCTGGTTTGCCCCTTCAACCGGAGTGGCCCGTACCCCGGGATAGTGACACCATGATGGGATTGCTGTTTTTCGATCCGGTGGTGCAGGCGGCCTATAAAGACTGGTGGCGAGCCTTGCTGGAACCGGTTAATCCCTACACGGGACTGGCCTTAAAGGATGACCCAGCGGTAGCCCTCTTGCAACTACAAAACGAAGATTCCCTTTTATTCTGGACCCTGGAGCGGCTGAAAGGGCGTGACCTGGATCTGCTCTTGGCCCGGTACTGGGATTGGTTAATGACTAAGTACGGATCTTTGGATAGGATCCTGGCGGCCTGGCAGCAAAGCTCAATCGAAGGAGATAATCCCAGCCAGGGGCGGCTGCGGCTGGCCCATATTTGGGAACTGACCCAATCCCCTCCGGTGGACGGGGCCCATCGCAGTCGCTTGCCCCTAGGGCAAAACTCTAAAGATACCGGCAGAGCCCAACGACTGGCGGACCAAACGGAGTTTCTCACGACTACCATGATGGATTTCCATCGTGCCATGGTGGAGTTTCTGCGCCAGGAAATTGGGGTGAAAGCGCTGATTAATGCTAATAATTGGAAAACTGCCGACACGACTCGTCTCAACGATGCCGAACGCTATGGCTATAGCCCGGGTGACGTGATGGCGGTTAACCGCTACTACGGTGGCCTCCATACCGGCCAGTATAGCGGTTGGGCAATTGTGGCGGGCGATCGCTTCACCGACCCATCGGTCTTGTTCCAACCGAACCAACTACCGACGAATTTGAAGCAGGTGAGTGGCTACCCCATGGTCATCACCGAAAGTTCCTGGGTGCCTCCCCTCAGCTACCAGTCCGAGGGTCCCTTTCTGGTCAGCCTATTTCAATCCCTGACGGGGGTAGACGGTTTTTACTGGTTCCAACTAAATCAACCCCAGTGGCGATCGCCCGACTCTGCCAACGGCTATCTGCCTTCCCTGGGTAAATGGATTGCCGATACCCCAGAACTGCTGGGTAACTTCCCCGCTGCCGCCCTGATCTATCGCCAGGGTTACGTCGAAACTGGCACGCCGGTAGTGGAGGAACACCGTCCCCTGGAGGCTCTGTGGCAGCGCCAGGCACCCTTGATTAGCGAGGAGAGCAGTTTTGACCCGAATCGGGATCAACAGCTGCCTAAAGGCCAGAGCCTAACCCAGACCAGCGTCCATCCCCTGGCCTTTTTAGTGGGTCCGGTTCAAGTCAGCTACGGTAGGGATAGGACCCAGAGTAAAGTCATGGACCTAAGTCCTTACCTGAATCCCCGTCGTAAAACCCTTACCTCGATAACGGGGGAAATTACCTGGGACTATGGTCAGGGTCTCTGCCTACTAAATAGCCCTAAGGCCCAGGGGGCGACTGGCTTCTTGCAGGCCAGGGGTGCGATTAAACTCAGGGACCTCACCATTACCGCTAGTAATCCCTACGCCACCGTTATGGTAGTGGCCATGGATGGCCAACCCCTACCGCAGTCTGAGAAAATTTTAGTGCAGGTAGGTACCACCGCCCGTCCCACCGGCTGGCAGCAAAAACCAGTGGAGTGGACCGACGAGCAGGGTAATCGCCAGAAGGGCTATGAGGTTGTCAGCTACGGTGCCCCG